>NZ_JBHXVK010000014.1:0-126159 GCF_042672305.1 Gordonia sp. NPDC127522 | reverse complement strand
CAAAACGCTCGACTGGAGAAACCCAGCCGAACGTCTGCGTGATTTACTTGTGCCAGTCTAACCAACCGGTGTTGCGAGGACCCCTAGAATTCGCCCATCTCACCATGGCCCTTCGTGACGGCCTCCGCAAGCTCCGGCCTCCTCAGGGAGCAGTAGTTGGGCCCGCTCCGAGCACAACGAGTTCTTTCGTGGTCCTCCGTCGGCCGCGAGACCGCGTCCTACTCTGACTGATGAACCCCAACTCGACTGATGGACTTCGATCGAAGTCCATCAGTCGAGTTCGGGTTCACCAGTCGCACGGCATGTCCGTCCTCGATCCGGCCCATCGCCACGATCAGGCGTCGGCGGTCTCGGTCCGTGCCGGCTCGGCTGCTGCGCGCTTCCCGTTCTGGAACAGCAGCGGGTAGAGGAGACCGCCGATCAGTCCGCCGATCAGCGGCGCCAGCCAGAAGGCCCACAACTGACCGGGTGCGCCGTTGCCGTTGAAGAAGGCGACCGCCGTCGAACGCGCCGGGTTGACCGATGTGTTGCTGATCGGGATCGAGATCAGGTGGATGAGCGTGAGGCACAAGCCGATGGCGAGCGGGCCGAAGCCCGCGGGAGCGCGTCCGTCTGTCGCACCCAGGACCACGATGAGGAAGAACGCCGTCAGCAGGATCTCCGCGATGAGGACCGCGGTGAGCGAGTAGTTGCTGGGGGAGTGTTCGCCGAACCCGTTGGCGGCCATGTTGCCCTCGGCCTCGAACCCGGGTTGCCCCTTGGCGATGAGGAAGAGCATGAGTCCGGCCAACAGGCCCCCCACGACCTGCGCGACCCAGTAGGTGGGCAGCTCTTTCCAGGAGAGCCGGCCGCTGACGGCGGCACCCAGCGTGATCGCGGGATTGAAATGTGCTCCCGAGACGTGCCCGACCGCGTAGGCCATCGTCACCACGGTGAGGCCGAAAGCCAAAGAGACACCGAGGAATCCGATCCCGACCTGAAAGGTGTCCTGACCGTCCTCGGACTGGGCGATCTGCTTGGCGGCGTAGATCGCGCTACCGCATCCGCCGAAGACCAACCAGAATGTTCCGAAGAACTCAGCCGCGAGTCGTGCTGCGGGCGACGGGGAAGGCATGGACGTCCTTTCGCTCGGTGACCTGACCGTCGAGGCGCGCGAAGTGCCTCGCCCTTCGAATGGCTCACACAGTAGCCGGGCCGCCGGAAACCGGCAGCGTTATGGCAAATCGTGTGCAGGTCAGTGAAGAAGGAGTGACCACGGCCTGAACCGGTGCCGGTCAACGGCGAAACGTCGTGTGCATCTCCCAGAACAGGATCTCGGCCTCAGACCTCGCGGACACGGTGACCTCGCCCTGATCGGTGGTGCGCAGCGCGTCGCCCTCGACCAGGCGCGCGCCGTCCTCCAGGGTGACTCCACCGCGGGTCACGTAGAGATGTCCGTACGGTGCCGAGGGCAGCGTGATCGACTGCCCGGAACCGATCCGGGCCACGTGCAGTGCCGCGAAGGGGTTGCCGATCGAAATCGCATCGGTGCTCGCGTGTTCGGGCCTGCCGGAGACCACCGTGACCAGCCCGCCGGTCGCGAGATCGGCGCTGAAGTCGCGTTCGGCGTAGCCGGGTTCACCTCCGCTGTGCTCGGGCGCCACCCACATCTGCACAACGCGCAGGTCCCGGTTCTCGCTGCGCCGTGAAGCATTCGCCTCGGTGTGGGTGATCCCGCGGCCCGCGCTCATCCGCTGCGCGACGCCAGGCGTGATCACACCGGTGTTGCCGAACGAATCACGATGAGCGACAGCACCTTCGAGCACCCATGTGACGATTTCGGCGTCCCGGTGGAAGTGGGCGTCGAAACCTTCACCGGCATCGACGCGGTCGTCGTTGTGCACCAGCAGGACTCCGTGGGCGTTCGCCGCGAGATCGAAGTTGCCCGTGACGGGGAAGGACTGGCGGGAATCGAGCCACTCGCTCCGGAAGATGTGCCGCTCGGTACCCGGGATGACCTGCCGCGACGGCACGGTCCCGATGAATGGCTCGCTCATCGTCGACTCCGATCTGGTCCTCCGGACCCCGCCGGCACAACCGTCACGTCGCCGACCCTATTCCGGTGTGCGATCGGTGCAGGGCTTCAATCGAGAAGGTTGACCGCGTTGGCCACCACCAGGCTGAGGATGACGATCGACAACAGCGACTGCGACGCCATCGCCAGCTTCGCACGACGCGACAGCGGCATCACGTCGGTGGGGCTGAAGGCAGTCGCGTTGGTCAGGGCCAGATAGAGGTAGTCGAAGAACACAGGACGCCATCCCGGCGGTGCCAGTCGGGGCTCGAGGTGTTGCGGAAAGGCGAGGTCCGGGTATGCGGCCGGACGCAGGTGCCGGTTCACCGGACCGCCGCCGTCGAGCTCCCAGTAGAGGAATGCGAACGCGATGACGGTCTGCAGCCAGACGAGAGCCCCGGCGACCAGCAACTGGTTCGCCGCCGCGGTCTGCGGATCTCCGTGCAGCAGGTCCCACACGAGTCGTCCCGCTCCCCACGCCGCACCTGCGGCGATGGCGACGACCAGCCCCACGGAGAGGCTGCGGACCCACCGGCCGGGCCGGTCGATGCGACCGGGGTCGACCACGATCAGTGTCAGCAGGACCAGCCCCTCGATCGCGGGGAGCAGCCAAGCGGTACCGGCGGCGTAACGCGCGGGCAAGAGGAACGGGATCGCCATCGCGACCAGTACGAACGCCGATGCGGTCCAACGCTGCTCAGCTCGGGGCAGGTTCTGCGCGGGAACGTGGTCGTCGTCGTTCATCTGGCGGCCTCCGGTCGGGGGAGCCGACACGTTCCGCCAACATCGTTGACTCAGCGGGCCCGGCCGGTACTGTGTTCTTCATCACATAGGCAGGAAGGGATGTGCCATGATACCGACCGAGATGAAGGAGCTGCATCGGAGTATAGGTGCGCTACGGCATCACATGACCACGCTGCAGACGCAGTACGGCGATGTAGACGCGGTTCGGCGAATGTCCAACGATCTGGATCGGCTGGAGATCGACCTTCACGACTTCGAGCACGCGCCGCCACCGCTGCTGCAGACGAAAGTCGGGCGAGACCAGGTGATCTATGTGCCTGACTGCAAGTCGGACGAGTCGGCCTGGCTGGGTGCGCAGGACGAAGGGCTGGGCTTTCATTCGCGTGAGCGCACGAAGTGAGCGCCCCCGCGACTGAGCGGGACACAGTCGGGGTCTTCTCTCCGGGCCGCGCGCGAATCCTGGCCCGAACTCTCCGCCAGGACAGGTGGTGGCTGTCGCCGCTGCTGACAGTCGTGGGTCTCGCGGCCTTCGTCATCTACGCGACGATCCGGTCCTTCGTGCGCACCGCCTATTACGCCGCGGACTATCACTACCTCTCGCCGTTCTATTCACCGTGCCTCAGCGAGTCGTGCGTGCCCGGGGCGAGTCATTTCGGTACCCCCTTCCCCGAACTCCCGATGTTCATTCCGCTGGCATTCCTCTCGCTGCCGTTCCTGCTCGGGTTCCGACTGACCTGCTACTACTACCGCAAGGCCTATTACCGGTCGGTCTGGCTGTCGCCGCCTGCCTGCGCCGTCGCCGAACCCCACAGTCGGTACACCGGCGAGACGCGACTACCGCTCATCATCCAGAATTCGCACCGGTACTTCTTCTACGTGGCCGTGGTCATCTCGGTGATCAACACCTACGACGCGATCGTCGCCTTCCACGGTGAAGGCGGCGGTTTCGGCTTCGGGCTGGGCAACGTCATCCTCGTCGTGAACGTGCTCCTGCTGTGGACCTACACGGTGTCGTGCCACTCGTGTCGCCACGTGACCGGCGGCCGGCTCAAGCACTTCTCGAAACATCCGGTGCGGTACTGGGTCTGGAGTCAGGTGTCCAAGCTCAACACCCGGCATATGCAATTCGCCTGGATCACGCTCGGGACTTTGGTGCTCACCGACTTCTACATCATGCTGGTCGCCAGCAACACCATCTCGGACCTGAGGTTCGTGGGTTGACCGATTGACAACACAACGCCTGTGGTGCAGCCGTTCTCAACGTTGGGAGTCCCGCTAGATGACCGAGCCGGAACGCTACGAGTACGACGTCGTTGTCATCGGTGCGGGCGGTGCCGGGTTGCGGGCGGTCATCGAGGCCCGCGAGCGCGGCTACTCGGTGGCCGTGGTGTGCAAATCGCTGTTCGGCAAGGCCCACACGGTCATGGCCGAAGGCGGATGTGCCGCCTCGATGGGCAACGCCAACTCGAAAGACAACTGGCAGACGCACTTCCAGGACACGATGCGAGGTGGCAAGTTCCTGAACAACTGGCGCATGGCCGAGTTGCACGCCAAGGAGGCCCCGGATCGCGTCTGGGAACTCGAAACCTATGGCGCCCTGTTCGATCGAACCGCGGACGGGCGGATTTCGCAGCGCAACTTCGGCGGCCACACCTATCCTCGCCTCGCTCATGTCGGCGACCGCACCGGGCTGGAACTCATCCGGACGATGCAACAGAAGATCGTCTCGCTGCAGCAGGAGGACTACGCCGCCACCGGTGACTACGAGTCGCGCATCAAGGTGTTCGCCGAATGCACTATCACCGAACTGCTGAAGGACGGCGACGCGATCGCCGGTGCGTTCGGGTACTGGCGGGAGTCCGGCCGGTTCATCGTGTTCGAGGCGCCCGCGGTGGTCGTCGCCACCGGCGGCATCGGCAAGTCGTTCAAGGTGACGTCGAATTCGTGGGAATACACCGGCGACGGGCACGCTTTGGCACTGCGAGCCGGCGCGAGCCTGATCAACATGGAGTTCGTCCAGTTCCATCCGACCGGGATGGTGTGGCCGCCCAGCGTCAAGGGCATCCTCGTGACCGAGGGCGTTCGCGGCGACGGTGGAGTTCTCAAGAACACCGAGGGCAAGCGCTTCATGTTCGATTACATCCCACCGGTCTTCAAAGGTCAGTACGCCGAGACCGAAGAGGAAGCCGACGAATGGCTGGCGGACAACGACAGCGCCCGGCGAACACCGGACCTGCTGCCGCGGGATGAGGTCGCGCGGGCGATCAACGAGGAGGTCAAGGCCGGACGCGGCACCGAGCACGGCGGCGTCTACCTCGACATCGCGTCCCGCATGCCCGCCGAGGAGATCATGCGCAGGCTGCCGTCGATGCACCACCAGTTCAAGGAACTCGCCGACGTCGACATCACCGCCGAACCGATGGAGGTGGGGCCGACCTGTCACTACGTGATGGGCGGGATCGAGGTGGATCCGGACACGGCCGCGTCACGGGTTCCGGGCCTGTTCGCGGCCGGCGAGTGTTCCGGCGGGATGCACGGTTCGAACCGGCTCGGCGGCAACTCGTTGTCGGACCTGCTGGTCTTCGGACGGCGGGCCGGCCTCGGCGCGGCGGCGTACGTCGAATCGCTGACGACCCGTCCCGCGGTCTCCGCCGACGACATCGACCGGGCGGCGGCGTCCGTGCTGGCACCCTTCGATCCGCCGGCCGAGGGCAAACCGGAGAACCCCTACACGCTGCACACCGACCTCCAGCAGGCCATGAACGATCTGGTCGGGATCATCCGCAAAGAGGACGAGATGCAGGAAGCGATCGGCGTGCTCGTGGACCTGCGAAAGCGTCTGGGCGGCATGCAGGTCGAGGGACATCGTCAGTTCAATCCGGGCTGGCATCTCGCAGTCGACCTACGCAACATGCTGCTGGTCTGCGAGTGCGTCGCGAAGGCCGCACTCATGCGCACCGAGAGCCGCGGTGGTCACACCCGCGATGACCATCCGTCCATGGACTCGAACTGGCGCAATGCGCTGCTGGTGTGCACCGCGGACCTCGACGGGGACGACGCCGCGGTGCCGGAGGTCAGCGTCGTGCGCACTGAACAGACGCCGATGCGGCCGGACCTCCTGGAGCTGTTCGAGTTCCCCGAGATCGAGAAGTACTACACGGCGGCCGAGATAGCCGGTCATCCCGGCGCCGGTGGCGAGCGAGCCGAGGGGCATTCGGAGGACTGACATGGGATACGACGCGAAGTTCCGGATCTGGCGCGGCGACACCGACGCCGGCGGTCTCGAGGACTACACGGTGACCGTCAACGAGGGCGAGGTGGTGCTGGACATCATCCACCGCCTACAGGCGACGCAGGCTCCGGATCTCGCGGTGCGCTGGAACTGCAAGGCGGGCAAGTGCGGATCGTGTTCGGCGGAGGTGAACGGGCGTCCCAAACTGCTGTGCATGACCAGGATGTCGACGTTCACCGAGGACGAGGTCGTGACGGTGACCCCGATGCGCACGTTCCCGGTGATCCGCGACCTGGTCACCGATGTCTCGTTCAACTACGCCAAAGCCCGTGAAGTGCAATCGTTCACACCGCCACCGGGTCTGGCGCCGGGGGAGTACCGGATGAAGCAGGTCGACGTGCAGCGTTCGCAGGAGTTCCGCAAGTGCATCGAGTGCTTCCTGTGCCAGGACACCTGCCATGTCGTGCGCGATCACGAGGACAACAAACAGAACTTCTCCGGGCCGCGTTTCCTGATGCGCGTCGCCGAACTCGACATGCACCCCCTGGACGTGGCCGAACGCCGCGACTCGGCGCGCACCGAGCACGGACTGGGCCTCTGCAACATCACCAAGTGCTGTACCGACGTTTGTCCCGAGCAGATCAAGATCACCGACAACGCGTTGATCCCCATGAAGGAGCGAGTCGTCGACCGCACCTACGACCCGCTGGTGTGGTTGGGCAACAAGCTCTTCCGACGGTGACGGACACTGTCACGATCAGCCGGCGTACCCCAGGCGGCGCGAAACGGTGAGCGCACCCTCCATGAGGGCGGCGGCAATCTCGTCCTGACGCTCGTCCGACATGTCCGCGGAAAGTCCGCCGATACTCAACGCCGCGACCACATTTCCTTTTCGGTCGCGGATGCAGGCACCCAGGGCGGCGACACCGGGCGTCACGTCCCCGACGCTGATCGAGTAGCCCCGCCGGCGGGTCTCGTCGAGCCGGTCGCGCAGTTCCTCCTCGGTGATCTCGTCACCGGCCGGCGTGAACATCGGACCTGAGTCCAGCACCTGGGGTAGGGCGGTGTCCTCGAGTTCGGCCAGCATCGCGACGGGTGCCCCGCCCAGGTACAGCGGCAGCGACCGGCCGACGGTCAGGACCATCACCCGGATCGGCTGGCTGCTCTCGATCATGTCGAGGCACACGGCACGGGCACCATCCGGGACGAGGAGGTACACGTGCTCGTCGAACCGCGCCGCCAGTTCCGACATCACATGGCTGGCCTCGGTTCGTAGGTCGAAGCTGCCCAGGACCGCCGATGCGAGTTCGAAGACGCGGAGGGTGAGTCGGTAATCCGCGGATCGGGTTCGTTCGATCCAGCCAGCGACTTCCAGGGTGCTGAGGATTCGATACATCGTCGTTCGGCTGTACCCGCACTTCTTCATCAGATCCGCCAGCGACAGCTCGGCACGGTCACCTTTGAAGGCCTCGAGGACATCGACCGCCTTGATGATGGACGCGATGTGATTCTTCGGGTCGATCTCGGCCGACCGGTCGCGCTGTGTTGTCATGCTGATCTCCTCGCGAATGATTATGTGGGACTGATCAATTCGGTTCTCGTGGTGGCGGGTATCGCATCTGGGCTCCTGGTCGGAACGACTCTTCCGAGCCATGAGACACATGTGGACCATGATGTGATGGTTGACACAAATACTTAGCCGTGCAATCGTTCCGTATGGCGCACACGCTATCCGGATTCCGGACACCGAGTCAAGGCTCGGAGGTCCTCGTAAACGACACGGATTCTCCCGACGCTCTGGTGATCTTGGCCGCCGGCCAGCCTGCTCGTGTGGTGGTGCGGGGTTCGAACGGATCGGTCGAGACCCTGGCGAGTCCCGGCTGGGACCTGCTGGACTCCTTCGTGGAGCGGTTCGCGCCCGACGTGGCCGCCGACCTGACGACCCGGTTCGCCGAGACGGTGGCCGAGTGGGAGGCGACCCCGACCCGCGTCACCTACGCGGCTGTCGACGGCCGCGACGTCCTGGTCGGCCTGTCGTATCAGACCTCGCCCGAGGAGGTGCTCGGTGCAGTCTGGCGCGGCCTGTGTACATCGTTGGTTCGTATCCTGGCCGGTGCTGGTCGCGAACTGCAGATTCGGATCGAGTCGGACCATCCCGGGGCGCAGGTACTGGCCCACCGCCTGCAAGCCTCCGGGGTGCGAGTGATCGAAGCTGCGGGGGAACAGGTTCGACACACGGCAACTGATCAGCTGCTCGAAGTCGACCGCCTCGCGCTCCGCGTGGCGGCTGTCGCCGCAGGGGTGTCCCGATGAGTCGCTCAGTCGTGATCGGTGTCGACAAGGGGACGAGTTCGCTGAAGTCGATTGCCGTCGACCTGGCCACGGGCGAGCTCGTCGCCGAATGCGGTGCGCGCACGCCCAGTTTCTACCCGACCGCTGGGCGTCACGAGGAGGACCCGGAGAAGACCTGGGCGACAGTGGCTTCCACGATCAGGGCCGTGGTCGGAGAACTCGAACCGTCGACCTCGATCGTGGCGATCGGCGTCACCGGGCACATGGGCGGTCTCTGGGCCCTGGGTGCCGACGGCGAACCCGTGGGCCGTGCGATCTGCTGGCCCGATGCCCGCGCCGCGGGCATCCTCGACGAAGCCGGTGACCGAGGGCATCTCGACGCGCTCTTCGCGATCAGCGGGAACGCGTTGATCCCGGGAACCCCATACCCGCTGCTGGCCTGGATGAAGCGCGCCGAACCGGACCGTTACCACGCCATCCGCCACTTCTTCATGGCCAAGGACTACGTGAACTATCGGCTCACCGGCGTGGTGGCCACCGAAGAGTCCGATCTCTCGTTCGCGCCCTGCGACTTCCGTGGCCGGCGCAAGTCCGAGGAGTTCTTCACCGCCTTCGGCATCGAAGAGATGTCGACCCGCTTGCCGACGGTCGGGGTCAGCGACGGGCTTCTCGGCACCGTGTCCGCCGAAGCGTCCGCCGAGACCGGTCTCCCGGTCGGGACACCGGTGTGTGCCGGCACCGGCGACGCGACGGCGAACATGATCGGAATCGGTGCGGCGCACGACGGTCAGGCCGTCACGACCATCGGCACGAGCCTGATGAACGGCACGTCCACCGATCACCCGCTGCTCGAACCGGCAGGAGTCGGGTTTGGCTTCCTCATGCCCGAGAACCGCTGGCAGCGCCAGATCACCAATTCCGGGGGCGGGACGCTGTGCCTGGACTGGGTGATCAACACGTTCTGTCCGGCCGAGGTCGATCGCATCACCCGCGGTGCGACGACCCTCGGGGACGTGGTGCGGGACTTCGCCCGTACCGCCGAACCGGGGTGCCGTGGACTGGTGTTCCACCCATACCTCAACACAGCCGGCGCCACGGCCCCGTTCCTGGATGTGAATGCGCGCGGCAGCTTCGTCGATCTGCGCGGCGACACCACACCCGCCGAACTGGTGCGGGCGGTCATGGAGGGCACCGCGTTGTCGGTGCGCGACTGTTATGCGGCGATGCCGGTGCAGATCAACGAAATCCGGCTGACCGGCGGCGGAGCTCGCAGCGTCGAGTGGAGCCAGATCATTGCAGACGTCCTGCAGAAAACGATCGTGGCTCCCGATGTCCCGGAGTCCGGCGCGCTCGGAGCGGCCATGCTCGCGGCCGTGGCCACCGGGCAGTATCCCGACCTCGACAGCGTGACCACCTGTCTGGTCCGGCCCGGACGAGTGCATGAGCCCGATCCGTCGACCGCTGCCCTGTACGACGACGCGTTCGCGGTCTATCGTGCCGTTCTCGAGCCGTTGCGCGAGGTGTGGGCCGCCACTGCCGACATCGACCAACTGTCCCCGGCCTGACCGGCCTTCACCCTTCTCGACCCCGAAACGGAGAACTCGTGCCCGTCATCAGAACCGTGCTCGGCGACATCGCCCCGGAGAATCTCGGAGTGACCCTGTGCCATGAGCACCTCTTCACGAACCCGCCCAAGTGGGCGCAGGACCAGGACCCCGACATGGTCCTCGATCGCGTCGACGCGGCCATCGCCGAGGTCGCGGACTTCGATGGGTTGGGCGGCGGCGCGCTCATCGAGATGACAACCGCCGATTACGGGCGCAATGCAACCGGACTGCTGGCGGTCGCCCAAGCCTCGAACGTGCACATCGTCAGCGCGAGTGGCTATCAGAAGGGGATCTACTATCCGGACTCGGTTGCCACGGAATCGATCGACGAGATCGCCGCGCGGTTCGTTGCCGATGTCACCGCCGGGATCGACAACACCTCGGCACCGGCCGGCGTGATCAAGTTCGGCACCTGCCGGACGGACGAGATCCGTGACGACGAGCGCAAGGTCCAGCAGGCAGTCGCCAGAGCGCATCTCATGACCGGTGCACCGATCTCCACGCACTGTCAGGCCGGCACGCTCGGCGACCTACAGGCGAACGGCTTCGCCGATCTGGGCGTCGATCCGGACCACGTCCTCATCGGGCACCTGGATCGAAACCTCGACTTCGGCTACCTACGCGAGGTCGCGCGGACCGGGGTCTGGCTGGGTTTCGATCACTGGACCAAGCCGAAATACCCATCGGACGAGCTACGGGTCGACTATGTGCGACGCCTTTTCGACGAGGGTTACACCAAGATCATGGTCTCCGGTGATCTCGGCCGACCCTCCTATCAGCCCCACCACGGAGGTGGGCCGGGATTCGCCGGTCTGCTCAAGCAGATTCGCGATCGCCTGCCCGCCGATATCGCGGAGCGGGTGTTCGTGGACAATCCGCGCGAGTTCTTCGCCTTCACCCCCCGGGAGGGGCAGGCATGAGTTCCCAGACAAGCATCGCAGAGACCGATTCCGCCCGCGCGGACACCGGTGTTCCCATTACAACGAACGGGGTGCTGTTCGATCTCGACGGCACCCTCATCGACTCCAGGTTCGCGATCGTCGAGGCCTATCGGGCGACATTCGAGAACGAGCTCGACCGGCCGCTGCCCGGGGAACTGGAGGACCCGAGCGTACTGATGGCGCCACGGCCGCCCGAGATCTTCGCCCGGTGGTCGGACGGGGATCCGGTCGATCTGGAAAGCGCCTATGGGGCGCACTACATCTCGAGTGCGTATCAACGGGTGGCGGCCTACCCGGGACTGCACGAGACACTGGCCGCGCTCGCCGACCGCGACATCACCGTCGGCATCGTCACGAACAAGCGACTGAGTCGGGTGCAGAAGGATTTCGAGTACCTCGACATCGATATCGACCTCTTCGCAACCATCGTCACCGCCGACGACACCCGAGAACGCAAGCCACATCCAGCCCCCGTCCTGCTCGGACTGGAGCGGACCGGGCTGGACCCGGCCCATACCTGGTACATCGGTGACGGCCCTCAGGACATACGTTCCGGGGCCGCCGCGGGCACCCGCACGATGGGTGCCGCCTACGGATATTACGGACACGACACACTCGCCGATCACGAACCCGACCATCTCCTCGACAGACTGGGCGACCTGCTGAAGCACCTCTAGTTCACCGCTCCCGGTTCCGGCGCCACGTGGCGCTGGACCGTCCCTGAAACGCTGGATCGCAACACTTCTCGATTCAGTGACCTGTTGACACGCCCGCCGTCGGTACTGCGGGCGCTCCTGAACGGATTCCTCATGACCCAACTACTCCCTGCCCGGAATCGGGCATTCACCTCGGTCGCCGAGGTCGACGACCTGGTCGACACGGAGGACATCAAGACCCGTAGACACAAGCTCATGCTGGTGCTCGGGCTCGCCGGCATTGCTTTCGAGGCGTATTTCCTCGCGGTACTCAGCTCCGGTACTGCGCCGATGAGTGAGCAGCTCAATCTCGACGCCAATGGCGTGGGGCTGGTCAGTGCGTACGGATACGTCGCGACCCTCCTCGCGGCCGCGACCTGTGGTCTGCTCGCCGACCGCTACGGACGAGTGCGAATCATGGTGGTGGCCAAGATCGTCGCGGTCATCGCCGCACTGATGATGGCCGCGGCACCGAGTTTCGCGATGCTGGTCCTCGCGCGCTGCATCGCCGGCGCCGCTTACGGCGTGGACCTGGGCGTCGCCATGGCCTACCTGTCGGAGAACCTGCCCAAGAAGCGGCAGTACCTGCTCAACTTCTGGCAGGCCCAGTGGTACATCTCGACCGTCGTCGCGCTGGCCATCGTCCTGGGCCTGTACCACCTCGAAGTCGGACTGAGCATCTGGCGCTGGGGACTCGTCACCGCCGCCGTGTTCGCCTTCGTCGTCGCCATCGCGCAGTTCGCGCTGATGCCGGACAGTCCGCGCTGGCTCGCCAAGAAGGGCAGACTCCCGGAGCTGACCAAGTCGTTGAAGGCGATGTACGGGATCGAGGCCACCTATCCCACCGGTCATCTCGACGCGGCCATCGAGGAGCCGAAGAAGGAGCGACGTTTCACCGAACTGTTCAGCACGCGATTCCGCGCACGAACGATCCTGGCGAACGTGGTCACCATGATGCAGGCGTTGCAGTACTACGCCGTCGCCTACTACCTGCCGGTCATCGCGCTCAGCCTGTTCGGTGAGAATTTCGGCGAGGCGACCTTCGGTTCCATCGTCTTCAACGTGTTCGGCATCGTCGGCGGAATCGCGTCGATCTGGGTGGCCTCCAAACTCGGTGCGAACGGCGCCGCGAAATACGGCTTCCTGGCAGTCGCCGCGATGATCCTGATCCTCGGCGTCTTCTTCGACTCGCTCCCCGTGCTCCTGGCGTTCATCGTCCCGGCGATGTTCATCTTCTTCCACTCGGCGGGCCCCGGTGTGTCAGGTCTGACCATGGCGGCGATGGCCTACCCGTCCGATCTGCGTGGTCGCGGCGGACAGCTGGCCACCATTTCGCAGAGCATCGGCGGAATCGTCGGCCTGTACGCGTTCCCGCGGATGTCGGAGTCGCTGGGGCTGTCGACCACCATCACCATCTTCGTCGCGGTGCCGCTGATCGGCGCGGCCATCTGCATGCTGATCCGCTGGGAGCCGTTCGACACCACGCACGACGCCAACGAGATCGCCGCGGCCGAAGGCGACATGATCGTGCGCGAGGTGTCGGGACGATGAGTGGCGGGCGAAACGGCGGGCACCGCACCGCCGCGGATGGTTCGGTCGCGCTGATCACCGGCGGCGGGCAAGGCCTCGGCCTCGCGATGGCGCGGCGGCTGCATGCCGACGGCCATCATGTGGTCGTCGCCGACATCGATGCCGGTCGCGCCGACCAGGCCGCCGCGGACGTGTCGGGAACCGCACTGGTGGTGGATGTGACCGACGACGGCTCGGTTCGTCGAGGTGTCGAGTCGATGCGGCGAGTCCACGGTCGCCTCGACATACTGATCAACAACGCCGGTATCATCTCCCGCACCAATGCCGAGGAGATCGATTCCGGGCGTTGGCAGGCCGAGCTCGACGTCCATCTCGGCGGCACGATGAGATGCAGCCGGGAAGCGTTCGACCTGCTGCGTGAGTCGCCGACCGCCTCGATCATCAATCTGGCATCGGTGGGGTCGACATTCGGCCTGCCACACCGATTGGCCTACACCGCAGCCAAGTCCGGGGTTCTCGGGATCACGCGGACGCTGGCGGCCGAGTGGGGACCCCACGGCATCCGGGTGAACGCGGTGGCGCCCGGTTACATCGACACCGGGATGATGCGGTCCGGCATCGAGTCCGGAACCCTCGACGAATCCCGGTTGCTGAGCCGGACTCCGTTGCGGCGCTTCGGATCTCCGGATGAGATAGCCGCCGCCGCATCATTTCTCGCCTCGACCGATGCATCCTTCGTCACCGGCACCGTGCTGCGGGTCGACGGGGGGATCACGATCGACGGCACCTTTCACTCGGCCGACGCCGAGCTGACCAGAGAGGGCACCTGACACATGCTCGTAGACAACAGTGTCGACCAGCCATCGCTGACCGAACTGGGCGATACCGCACACCGATTGCGCTCGACGATGATGCGGATGGCTGCGGACAAGGGGGAAGGGTACATCGCGCAGGGGCTGGGCATAGCCGACCTCCTCGCGGTGATCTACTTCCGACAGCTGCGCTTCGATGCGGCCGATCCCGACTCGCCTGCCCGCGACCGTTTCCTCATGTCGACCGGCCATTACTCCATCGCGTTGTACGCGGTGCTCGCCGAGCTGGGCATCCTGACCGAGGATCAGATCGCCGACTACGGTCTCAACGGCAGCGAGCTGCCGATGAGCACCTTCGACGAGACTCCGGGTGTCGAGATCACCGGTGGTTCACTGGGCCACGGTCTGGGACAGGCGGTCGGCATGGCCCTCGGCCTTCGACTCGACGGCGGCGACCAGAAGATCATCGTCGAACTGTCCGACGGCGAACTACAGGAGGGGTCCACCTGGGAATCGGCGATGTCGGCCGCCAGCTTCGGGCTCGGCTCGATCACAGCGGTCGTCGACTGCAACGGTATTCAGGCCGACGGGCCGATCGTGCTGGACATGGAACCCATCGCCGCGAAGTGGGCGGCGTTCGGATGGGCGGTCGAGGAAGTCGACGGCAACGACCTCGGTGCGATCGTGGCGGCCTTCGATGCACTCGCTGCGGCTCCAGAGAACATGCCCCGCGTGCTGATCGCGCGCACCACACCGGGAACGGGCGTACCGACGCTGGTCGCCCGTGAACGAGCACATTTCGTCCGCGTCCACGACACCGAGTGGGCCGGGCTGATCGCGGAACTGGAGGAGAATCGTGGCTGAGCTCAAGAACCGCGCGGGCGGGATGGGAGAGATCGCCGACGTCGAGGGCCCGTACGAGCGGGCACCGTTCGGAACCGAACTCGCCGAACTAGGGGCACGCGACGACCGGATCGTCGGGCTCAGTGCCGACATGTCCAAGTACTCCGACATCATCCCCTTCCGAGATCGCTTCCCCGAGCGCTATTTCAACGCCGGGATGGCCGAGCAGAACGCGGTCATGATGGCGGCGGGTCTGGCCAAGGTCGGCAAGATCGCGTTCTGCGCGACATATGCGGCCTTCCTCACCCGCCGTGCTCTCGACTTCATCGCCGTGTCGTGTGCGCACAGCAAAGCTGATGTGAAGATCGTGGCCGGATCGCCGGGACTCGTGAATCCTTATGGGGCGACCCACCAGTCGCTCGAGGACCTGGTCGTGATGCGGTCCATCCCGGATCTGACGGTCATCGATCCATGCGATGCGGTGGAACTCCGTCATGTCATCCGGGCGGCTGCGGCGACACCGGGCACGTTCTACATCCGCAACCTGCGCGGCAAGGTTCCGGTTGTGTTCGACGAGGCCGACTTCGAATTCGAGATCGGGCGTGCCCGCATGCTGCGACCGGGGCGTGATGTCGCGGTCATCGGAACCGGTTTCATGACCGCACGCGCATTGAAGGCCGCCGAGTCCGCGGAGGCGTCCGGGGTGTCGACCGCAGTTCTGCACGTGCCGACCATCAAGCCCCTCGACACCGAGGCCATTGCCGCCGTGGCCGCCGACGTCGGGCGGATCGTGACCGTCGAGAACGGGTTGCGGTCGGGTGGTCTCGGTACCGCCGTGGTCGAAACGCTCTCCGACCGTGGGATCTCGGTGCCGATTACCCGGATCGGTCTCGGTGATCGGTTCCACCCCTGCGGTTCTCAGGGTTACAACGAAGCGCTGTTCGGGCTCGACGAGCCCGCGATCACTCGAGCGGTCGTCACCGGCGACTGGCAGTACGCATGAGTGCCGTGCTCGACGGGCTCGGCGTCGTCCGTTCGGCGCGTCGGTTCGCGGCCCCGCAGCAGTACCTCCAGGGTCCCGGTGTACTCGACGACCTCGGCGCGGTGGTCGCCGAGGTCGGTACCGCACCGGTCGTCGTGATCGATGCGGCGGTCGCCGAGATGCTCGGGACGCGGGTGCAGGCATCGCTGGCGATCACCGAGTTGTGCGCCCAGATCCTGCCGGTGTCCGGACCGGTGACCCGCGCCGCGATCGCCGCCACGGTCGACCGGATCACCCAAGACGGTGACGTCGTCGTCGGGATCGGCGGAGGGAAGGCCCTCGATCTCGCCAAAGGTGTTGCCGAGCAGCTGGATCGGCCGATGATCTCAGTGCCCACGGTGGCGTCCAACGACGGGCCGACGGCGAGTGTGTTCGCGCTGTACGACGAGTTCGGGCGGCTCTCGGAACTGGGCCGGCTGCCGGCGAACCCGGCCGCCGTGCTCGTGGACACCGAGGTCATCGCGGGC
This sequence comes from Gordonia sp. NPDC127522, assembly GCF_042672305.1. Lineage (NCBI taxonomy): Bacteria > Bacillati > Actinomycetota > Actinomycetes > Mycobacteriales > Gordoniaceae > Gordonia > Gordonia sp. NPDC127522. Next base: position 109,901 of record NZ_JBHXVK010000014.1, on the reverse strand, counting down.
GCCCCGATCGAGTTCCTCGTCTCCGGGATCGGAGATGCGCTCGCGAAGAAATTCGAGGCCCGATCGTGTGCGCGCGGCACCGGTGTCACGACGCAGGGAACCCGGCCGTTGATGATCGGCGAGGTGGTGGCCACCGGCTGTTCGCTCATCCTCCTGCGCGACGGGGAGAGCGCTGTGCGGGATGCCGCCGCCGCGCGGATCACCCCCGAGCTCGAAGCGGTCGTCGAAGCCGTGATCCTGTTGTCGGGCATCGGTTACGAGAACGGCGGACTCTCGATCGCGCACTGTATGACCCGCGGTCTGCAGGTCGGGCGCGGGTCGTCGGGGCGTCTCCACGGATATCACGTCGCCTACGGACTGTTGGTCCAGTTGGCGCTCGAGGACGATCCCGAAGTTGACCGCACGGAGATCCGGGACTTCCTCGAGGCGGTCGGTCTGCCGACCCGGCTGGCCGATCTCGACATGCCCGAGCCCTCCGCTGCCGAGATCGAAGCACTCGCCGTGGCAGCGGCGTCGGCCCCGCACGTCGCCAACACGTGGGTCGACGCCTCGGTCGCCAGTATCATCGCGGCCATCACCAGGGTCGAGGAGGAGGCGAAGGATCGATGACGGTAGAACGAGGTGCGGTGGCGGACCTGCCCGCGGAGCATCGGCGCCCGGAATCCCATGGGACATCGGCGGACTTCACGTTCACCGAGCTGAGCCCCGCGTCGTTCCTCGATCGCGCCGCGTCGGCTTTCGCCGACCGGGTGGCCGTCGTCGACGGTGCGCGCCGCCTCACCTACGCCGACCTGCATCGGCGGGTCGGGCACCTCACCGCCGCGCTGGAGGCGCTCGGCGTCAGGCCGGGTGACCGCGTGGCCGCCCTCTGTGCGAACAGCGCGGTCATGCTCGAACTGCACAGCGCCGTGCCCGCGCACGGTTCGGTGTTGGTGCCGCTCAACATCCGGCTCTCCGAACCCGAGCTCGTCTACATCCTGGAGCACAGCGGTGCGACGCTACTTGTCGCGACCGTCGAGTTCGCCGACCGTGCACGGGCCGTCGCCGAATCGGTGGGGATCCGGGTCGTCGTGGGCGGTTCAGCGGACGGCGCGGACGAGTACGAGTCGCTGCTCGCGCAGGCCGGGGCGCCGGTTCGGCGAGAGACCGACGAGCGGGGGTTGCTGGCGATCAACTACACCTCCGGGACGACGGGCCGTCCGAAGGGCGTGATGTACCACCACCGCGGCGCGTACCTGCAGTCCGTGGCGATGGCCTACCACTCCGGTCTCGGACCGGGCTCGACATACCTGTGGACCCTACCCATGTTCCATTGCGACGGTTGGTGTTTCACCTGGGCCGTCATCGCCGCGGGTGGTACGAACCTCTGCCTGCGCAGCATCGACACCAGACGGATCTGGCGCCACCTCACCGAGGACGGGGTGACCCATTTCAGCGCGGCTCCCACGGTGCTCACCATGATCGCCGAGGACCCGTCCGCGGCACGGCTCGACCGCGTCGTCCAGGCTGCGACGGGAGGTGCACCGCCATCTCCCGCACTGCTCTCGCGGATGGCCGGGCTCGGCATCGAGATCACCCATCTCTACGGGATGACCGAGACGTTCGGCCCGATCGTCGTGAACGAGTGGCAGCCTCAGTGGGACGACGCCACGGACGACGAACGCGCCGTACGCAAGGCACGGCAGGGGATCGGGAACATCGTGGCAGGGCGGGTTCGGGTGGTGTCCGACGAGGGACGAGATGTCCTGTCCGACGGCGAGACCATCGGTGAATTGGTGGTCCGCGGCAACAACGTGATGCTCGGTTACTACCGCGACCCCGCCGCGACCGCCGCGGCCACCGTCGACGGATGGTTGCGAACCGGCGATCTCGCGGTCATGCACGCCGACGGGTACGTCGAGATCCGCGACCGCAGCAAGGACGTCATCATCTCCGGCGGTGAGAACATCGCCTCGGTCGAAGTCGAGCGGGTCCTGGACAGCCACCCCGACGTCGTCGAGTCGGCGGTGGTCGGCCGCACCGACGAACGGTGGGGTGAGGTCCCGATCGCCTACGTCTCGGTGCGGCCCGGTTCCGCAGTGTCCGCCGACGACCTGATCGAGTTCGCGCGGAGCACTCTCGCCCGGTTCAAGGTGCCGAAGGAGATCGTGTTCGCCGAGCTCCCCAAGACCTCGACGGGCAAGATCCAGAAGAACGTGCTCCGCAGTCAAGGATGACGACGCCGTCATGATAGTGCCAACGGTGACTGTTACGCTCACCGTTGACACTGTCAATCGTGGATAGGTACGCACACCATGACCGAACGGTCCTCCTGGGAAGACGACGATCTCACCGCGCTGCGGGATCTCGCACGTAGCTTCTGTGAGAAGGAGATCCAGCCGAACACCGAGAAGTTCATCGAGCAGCACCACGTCGACCGCGACCTGTGGAACAAAGCCGGTGACCTCGGCCTGCTCTGCATGTCGATTCCCGAAGAGTACGGCGGCGGCGGTGGCACCTTCGCGCACGAGGCCGTGCTCATCGAGGAGCAGGCGCGCGTCGCCGACAGCTCGTGGGGCGTCAGCCTGCACAACGGCATCGTCGCGCACTACATCCTCGAGTACGGCTCGGAGGAGCAGAAGAAGACCTGGTTGCCCAAGATGGCCAGTGGCGAGGCGGTGGGCGCCATCGCGATGACCGAACCGGGTACCGGGTCGGATCTGCAGAACGTGAAGACGAAGGCGATCAAGCAGGGCGACGAGTACGTCATCGACGGCTCCAAGACCTTCATCACCAACGGTGGTCAGGCCGACATCATCATCGTCGTCGCCAAGACCGACGTCTCCGAGGGAGCCAAGGGCATCTCGCTCATCCTGGTCGAGGCCGAGCGCGAAGGTTTCCGACGCGGCCGGGTACTCGACAAGATCGGCCAGCGAGGGCAGGACACCTCCGAGCTGTTCTTCGATGGTGTGCGCGTCCCCACCTCGAACCTCCTCGGCCCCGAAGAAGGCCAGGGCTTCGTCCAGCTGATGATGCAGCTCCCGCAGGAACGGCTGATCATCGCGCTGGCCTCGGTGGCCGGCATGGAGAAGGCCGTCTCCGAGACCATCGCCTACACCAAGGATCGCACGGCATTCGGCCGGCCGATCTTCAGCTTCCAGAACACGAAGTTCAAACTCGCCGAGGCGGCGACCGAGGCACGGATCGCGCGCGTGTTCGTCGACGACTGCATCACCAAGCACATCAAGGGCGAGCTCGACATCCCGACCGTCGCCATGGCGAAGTGGTGGACCAGTGACCGGGCCATGGTGGTCGCCGACGAGTGCCTGCAGCTGTTCGGCGGGTACGGCTACATGAACGAGTACCCGATCGCGCGTCTGTGGGCCGACAACCGCGTCCAGAAGATCTACGCGGGCACCAACGAGATCATGAAGGAGATCATCGCCCGGACGTTGTGACGCCACCTCTCATACGGCAGAGACGGCCCCGGTGATCTGATCACCGGGGCCGTCGCTCACCCGTCCGGTTTCCGGTGCGTTCCGAATGTCTGGGGAACCGAGGCAGTGTGACCAAGCCGATGATTCGTCAGCGAGCCGAACGGTTATATGAGGAGCTGGGGTCGGCCGGTTGTCCGCGAGGGGAGTCGATACACACGATGACAGCACACCACCAGGTCGCTCGACCACAGCGAAGCGCGTATGACGTCGAGTGACACCGTGCTGGTGGACGGGCGGACCCGACACTACGGCGAGTTCTACGGCGTCACCGAAGCGCCGATGAACGATGACGAGCAGCTACTCGTCGTCTGGGGAAACTGCCAGGCCGAAGCGATGCGGATCGTGCTGTCCAGCTCCCCGGACCTTCCGTATCGCACCATTCGAGTCCCACCGGTGCACGAACTCGAGTCCGCCGACATCCCCCATGTCGAACGCCTCGTCCGCCGGGCCGCGGTCATCGTCTCTCAGCCGGTTCGTGCCCGATACCGGGGGCTCCCGATCGGTGGACCCGACCTCGCGGAGATGGCGCCGGCCGCGGCCGTCGTGGTGTGGCCGGTCATCCGCTACGGCGGATTGTTCCCGTTTCAGGTCATCGCCCGACATCCCGCGCAACCGTCCGCGGTACCCGCTGCTGTTCCCTACCACGATCTCCGGACCGTCCTGGCGGTCAGAGCCGGCCGGACCCGCTTCGACGAATGGGATGTCGAGGTCTCCGCCGACCGCTTCCGGCACGCCGCACAGTGGAGTGTGGCCCAGCTCGAGGTCCGCGAGCGGCGGCACTGCGACGTCGGGATCTCCGACATCCTGCTCGACGTCGGGGCCGATGCCGCACACACGATCAACCATCCCGGCAACCGCGTATTACTGACCCTCGGCGGCCGGATTCTCGAGGCGCTCGGGGCATCGGCGCCGGTCCCGCCGTCACGCGACCTGCTCGGCAACATCCGGGCGCCGCTGGAACGACGGGTGATCGACGCGCTCGGTATCCAGGCGACCCCGCGGGCGTCCTGGGCCGTCGACGGTGCGGTGCTGACCGAGGAGGAGGTGCACCGCAGTCAGATGCGGTGGTACGCCGAGCATCCCGAGTTCATCGACGCCGTGCTGGACCGGTACGGCGATCTCATCGAGATCCTGGGAATGTCATGACGAGACCGGTGGGGCACCTCCTCGTCGGACCCCGCTCGCACGGTGTGGTGCGGTATGCCCAGTCTGTCTTCGACGCGGTGATGGCCCAGGGTGGCGATCATCGACTGGTGCACCTCCGCACGCGCTGTGCCGGCGTGTCCTCGGTCCTGGCCGAGTGCGCACACGTGCACATGCACGTGACCGACCGTCTGTTCGGACACACTCCGTTGCGAGCGCGCGACAATCTGCTCGCCATGGTTGCGGGGCTCCGACGCCCGGTCTCGGTGACGTTGCACGATTTGCCGCAGCCCTCGGATGGACGGGCGATGCCGGCCCGCATCGAGTTCTTCCGGGCGGTGGCCCGGTCTTCGGCGGGCGTGATCGTGTCCAGCCGACACGAGGCGTCGCTCTTCGCCGAGTATGTCGACGCGTCGATCGAGGTGGAGGTCGTGCCGCTGATGTTCGACGCCGTCCGTGCCCACAAGCCCTCGGACTCAGCCGAATTGACCGTCGGTGTGCTCGGCTACCTGTATCCGGGAAAGGGTCACATCGAGACACTCAGAGCGATGGCCGGTCTCGATCCGTCGGTCGGCTTCGTGGCGCTCGGAACTCCGTCGCCCGGCCACGACGATCTCGCCGACGACCTCGCGAAGCTCGCCGCGGACACGGGGAGGCGATGCACGATCACCGGCTACCTGACCGACGACGAACTCCGCCGGGCGTCGGCCGACGTCACGGTTCCGGTCGCCTACCACCGGCACATGTCGGCATCCGGTTCGATCAATTCCTGGATCTCGGCCGGACGTCGTCCACTGGTTCCGCGGACCGCCTACACCGAGGAACTCGCCGCTCGGTCGCCGGGCGTGCTCACGATGCACGACAACAACGACGCGGCGCTTCGGGCCGCCATCGAGAGTGCGTTCGCGCATCCGGAATCCACGTGGATCGATGCGGCGGTGTCGCCGTCGCCGACCGTCGCCGATGTCGGTCGGAGTCACGAAGTGTTGCTGCGGCGGTGGACTGCGTGACGATCGTCGGACTCGACGATGGCCGGACCATCGTGCCCGACAATCGCTGGGACCTGGCCGGGAGTACTTCGTCGAGACCCTTGGTGAGCATCGTGATCCCGTACTACGAGCAGCCACACCAACTCTCATTGGTCCTCGAGGCGTTGACGGCGCAGACCTACCCGACGAATCGACTGGAGGTGGTGGTCGCCGACGACGGATCGAGAGTTCCCCCGGATGTTAGCGCGTGGACCTCCCGGTTGGCCATCACCGTGGTCAGGCAGGAGGACAAGGGATTTCGAGCCGCCGCCGCCCGCAACCTGGGTGTCGCGGCGTCGAACGGCTCGGTGCTGTGTTTCCTCGACGCGGATACGGTTCCGACCACCGGCTACATCTCGCACATGGTCCGACTGGCCGCCGCGGCGCCCGACATACTCGTGGTCGGCCGACGCAAGCACGGGGACCTGAGCCAGGTCGAGCCGCGGACGGTGGTCGAATGGCTGTCCGCCCAGCGGCATCTCGAGGTCACGCACGACCACGAACCCGAGTGGCTGGTCGACGCCTATGACCGCACATCCAACCTGCTGCTCCCGGGCTGGGACGGCTACAAGTACATGATCAGCGCGGTGATGAGCTGCAGCCGGGAGCTGTTCGACGATGTGGGAGGATTCGACCCTTCGTTCGTCCAGTACGGGGGAGAGGACTGGGAGTTCGCGAACCGGGCTTTCATGATGGGTGCGGTGTTCGCTCACGAACCGGACGCCGTCGCCTGGCACGACGGACCCGACTGGGCAGGACGCGCTGTGTCCGAAAGGGTCTCGGCGAAGAATGTCGAAGCGTTGGCCCTCGCCCCGCTCATCACCGACCCGGCGGCCAGGTCCGCCGGACTGGGGTATGCGATCCCGGACGTCGTGGTGCTGGTGTCGACGGACGGTCACACCGCGGCGTCGCTGATGCTCACCGTCGGCAGTGCGATGCGCGGGATGGATACCGCCGTCTGGCTCGTCGGCGCACACGCCGACGCGATGCTCGCACAACTGGGCGTGGACGATTCGCGCATCCGGGTCGGCGGTCCGGACGCATCGACGTTGTCGCGGTGCAGGTTCGTCGTCGAGGTCGACGGGCTCGTGATCTTCGCCGGTGACTCGCTCGCGCTGCTGACGGCCCACGTCGCGCCGGGGGAGTGCGGCCGGGTGACGGTGGACTTCGACGGATCCCCGGCGGCGTCGGTGACGCTCACATCGTCACGCGCCCGGCACCGGGCCCGACGTTGGTCGGCGCACACCGGCCTGGGCGACGACGAGCTCCTCGACCGGCTGTTCGGGGTGCGGACGGTGCACCAGAGCGATGTCGGGATCGCGGTAGGCGATGGGGAACCTTCGTTGTCCTGGTGAGCGAGAGTCGGACGTCGGACCGGCGTCGCCCACCGGTACGAGATGGCAACGGGCCGATCACGGCTGTGCTTGGTGCCCCCGGTCAGACTCGAACTGACACTGGACGGGTTTTGAATCCGTTGCCTCTGCCAATTGGGCTACGGGGGCCAGTACGCGGTTGCCCGCGCCGGGAACCAACTCTAGATGATCGGCCGAGCGGCCTGCCAACCGGTATCCTGCGTGCACACAGACGTGGCGTCAGCGACGCGGAGGAGGGGATGGTGACGGTGACCGACAGTGCGACGACCGCAGCCGGTGAGGCCACGACAACGCACCGCGTGCTGGTGGCCGAGGACGATTCGCTGATCCGGATGGATCTGATCGAGATGCTGCGCGAAGAGGGCTACGACGTCGTCGGCGAGGCGCCGAACGGGCAGGTCGCCGTGGAGTTGACCGAGTCGCTGGCTCCCGACCTCGTGATCATGGACATCAAGATGCCGGTGCGCGACGGTATCGATGCCGCGACCGAGATCGCCGAGAAGCGACTCGCCCCGGTCGTCATGCTGACCGCGTTCAGCCAACGCGACTTCATCGACAAGGCGCGCGACGCCGGCGCCATGGCCTATCTCGTCAAGCCGTTCACGAAGGCCGATCTGGTGCCGGCCATCGAGGTGGCGGTGAGTCGCTACCAGGAGCTCAAACAGCTCGAGCGCGAGGTCGCGACCATGAATGAGCGGCTGGAGACCCGCAAGCTCGTGGAGCGGGCCAAGGGCCTTCTCATGGAGAAGCAGGCTCTGTCCGAACCGGAGGCCTTCAAATGGATACAGCGTGCGGCGATGGACCGCCGGACCACCATGAAAGCCGTTGCGCAGGTTGTCGTCGAGACGCTCGGCAGCGACTGACCCAGAACCCCTCGACGGTGCAATGACTCTGCGCGCAAACCAGTTTCACTGTCTTTACGCAGCCGCAACAAGATCGCGCTAGCTTTCTCCTGCGAGGCGCGGTTCGCCGTACCGGCGATGCGCCGCCTTCGTGACAAACGCCGATCGCACCGGCCGACCGCCGACGCGTAGGCCAGACGCAAGGAGAGCATCGATGTCCGTACGCTTTTTGAGGAGCGGGGCAGTGGTCGTGACCGCGGCGGCGACGCTGGTGGTCGCGGGCTGCAGCAGCTCTGACTCGGGTTCCGAAGGAGGTTCCGAGGCGTCGTCGAGCGCCGCCGTCGAGTCCACACCCGCACCTCCGGGCCTCGGCCTCGCACAGAAGCTGGCGTGCAACCCGCCCAAGGCCGTCCCCGGCCCGGCGAGCACGGCCGCACTCAAGGTCGGCACCCTGCTTCCGGCGACCGGTTCGCTGGCCTTCCTCGGACCGCCCATGGAGGCGGGCGTGGAGCTCGCGATCAAGGACATCAATGCCGCCGGCGGGGTCCTCGACCAACCCGTCGAGCTCGTCACCGGTGACTCCGGAGACACCACGACAGACACGGCCAACGCCACCGTCGACCGCGAACTCAGCGCCGGAACGCAGGTGATCATCGGTGCCGCGTCGTCGTCGGTGTCGTTGAAGGTGATCGACAAGGTCGCCAACGCGGGTGCGGTCATGTTCTCGCCCGCCAACACCTCCGACGAATTCACCTGCTACGAGGACAAGGGGCAGTACTTCCGCACCGCACCGGCGGATACCCTGCAGGCGCAGGCGCTCTCGCAGACGATGGCCGAAGACGGCGTGCAGCGCGTGTCGATCCTCGCACTCAACGACCCGTACGGAACCGGCCTGGCCGACAACACCGTTCGCGATCTCGAGGCCGCGGGTGTCCCGGCCGACCAGATCCAGAAGATCATCTACGACCCGAACGCCCAGTCGTTCAACGCCGAGGTCGATCAGGTGAAAAACTTCAACCCGGACGGCATCGCGGTCATCGGTTTCGAGGAGAGCGCCAAGATCATCACCCGTATGCACGAGGTGGGCATCGGCCCGAGCGACGGCAAGCTCGTCTACGGTGTCGACGGCAACATGGGCAACGCCCTCGGTGAGGCCGTCGGTCCGGGCCTGCTCGCCGGCATGAAGGGAACCACGCCACTCACCCAGACCAGCGGTGACTTCCAGGCGGCCCTGAAGGAGGTCGACGGCGATCTCATCGACTTCAACTACTCGGGTGAGAGTTACGACGCCACGGTGCTGAGTGCACTCGCGGCCACCGCGGCCAAGTCGACCGACGGCCGCGCGATCGCGGCAAACATCATCGGGGTGACCAACGGCGAGGAGAACTGCGACTCCTACCAGGCCTGCCTGGACCTGCTGAACGGTGGCAAGACGGTCGCCTACGTCGGCAAGACCGGCAACCTGGCGTTCAACGCAGCCGGTGAGCCGAGTGTCGGCTCGTACGGTGTGTTGGAGTTCGACGACGCCAACAAGCTGCTCACCCCGACGCGCAAGTACGTCTCGGTCGCGGCGCAGTAGGACCCGCACACGACGAGACCCCCGGCTTCGGCCGGGGGTCTCGTCGTCGGTGCGGTCGGCGGGGGAAGTGCCGTCGGAACGGCCCTATGACCTCAGTTCTTCTCGGAGCTGCCCGCGAGCGTGCCGAGGTAGAGCTCGATGATCTTGGGGTCGGTGGCCAGGTTACGGCCGGTGTCGGTGTAGGCGTTGCGGCCCTGGTCGAGGACGTACCCGCGGTCGCAGATCTGCAGGCAGCGCCGGGCGTTCTGCTCGACCATGATGATCGAGACGCCGGTCGCGTTGATGGCCTTGCAGCGGATGAACACCTCGTCCTGGAACATCGGGGACAGACCGGCCGACGGCTCGTCGAGCAGTAGTACCGCCGGGTCCATCATCAGCGCACGGCCCATCGCGACCATCTGCCGTTCGCCGCCGGAGAGCGCACCCGCCTTGATCTTTCGCCGTTCCGAGAGCAGCGGGAAGAGTTCGGACACGAAATCGAACCGCTTGGCGAAGGTTTTGGGCCGCAGATAGACGCCCATCTCGAGATTCTCCTCGATCGTCAACGCGGGGAACACATTCTGTGTCTGCGGGACGTACCCGACACCCTTGTCGACGAGAACATGGGCCTTGGCCGAGGTGATGTCGTCGCCACGGAGGGTCACCGAACCCTTGCGCACCGGGATCAGTCCGAACAGGGTCTTCAACAGCGTCGACTTCCCGGCACCGTTGGGGCCGATGATCCCGACGATCTCCCCGTCACCGAGGTAGAAGTTGCATTCCTCGAGGATGTTGATGCCGGGCAGGTAGCCGGCGGTGATGTCGTCGGCCCGCATCAGAGCGTTGCCGGCCAGCTTGCGGTGCTCCTCGGCGGTTGCCGCGAGTTGCGCGGGCGTCAGCTGTCCGGGACCGGGGTCGGTGCTCATCGTCCGTCCTTCTTCGTGTCCGGGGTCGTGGGGGGCAGTTCGGTGACCTCCGAGAGATCCCCGCCGTCCTCCAACGTCGCCTCGATGGCCGCCTCGACCTTCTCGGCGAGTACGGCGGTGGCGCCGACAGGCCGGCCCTGATCGTCGAACTCGAGCGCCTGGTCGTGGTGTCCGCCGAGGTACGCGTCGACGACGGCGTCGTTGTCGCCCAACCGATCCGGGAGCGACTCGGCGATGATCTGACCCTGGGCCATCACGACCACCCAGTCGCTGATATCGCGGATGACGTCCATGTCGTGTTCGACGAAGACGACCGTGACCCCTTCGTCCCGCAACGACTTGATGTGTTCGAGCAGACTCTGGGTGAGGGCCGGGTTGACGCCGGCCATGGGCTCGTCGAGCATCACGATCTCGGGGTCGGTCATCAGCGCGCGCGCCATCTCCAGCAGCTTGCGCTGCCCGCCCGACAGGGAGCCGGCGAAGTCGTCGGCCTTGGCGTCGAGCTTGAAGCGCCGGAGCAACTCGTGTGCGCGTTCGGTGACCTCGGCCTCCTGTCTGCGCCACACCCAGGGTGCGAGTGCGGCGAGGAAATGCTCGCCCCGCTGCCCGGTCGCGCCGAGCCGGACATTGTCCAGCACAGTCAGTTTCGCGAGCGCCTTGGTGAGCTGGAAGGTGCGCACCATGCCGCGGCGGGCCACCTGATGCGGAACCATCCGGCCCAGGGAGTCGCCGTTGAGCGACCACGTGCCCGAGTCGGGCTTGTCGAACCCGGTGATCAGGTTGAAGAAGGTGGTCTTGCCCGCGCCGTTGGGGCCGATGAGGCCGGTGATGGCGCCGCGCTGCACCTCGAGATGATCGACCTGCACCGCCTTGATGCCGCCGAAAGTACGGGAGATGTTGTCCACCATGATGATCGGATCGGGTTTGGGCGAACCCGCCTCGGCGGCCACACCGGCGAACAGGTGGGCACGCTCCGCGGCCGAGAGCGCGGCGAGGTCCCGGCGCGTCGCCCGGATGGCCGCAGTACCCGTGTAGGCGGAGTCGTCAGGCATCGAGCTGCACCTCCCTCTTGTTCCCGAGCAGGCCCTGCGGTCTGAACACCATCATCAGGATGATCGCCAGACCGAGCAGGACGTAGCGGAATGCGCCGACCTGCTGCGCGGACAGATTCAACAGCGGGTCGTCGCCGGACGTGGCCTGCCGCAGCAGTGCGTCGGGCACGGCGAGGAGGAACCAGAACAACATGGCACCGAGCACCGGACCGAACACCGTCGCCGCCCCGCCGAGGATCAGCGCGCCGTAGGCGAAGAAGGTCTGTGCGGTCGAATAGAAGTCGGGATTGATCGACTGCGTCGCAAAGGCATTGAAGACACCCGCGAGGCCGCCGATGCAACCGCCGAGTACCAGGGCCTGCATCTTGTAGAAGTAGGCGTTCTTACCCAGCGAGCGGGCGGCGTCCTCGTCTTCGCGCACCGCCTTGAGGACGCGGCCCCACGGACTGCGGACGAGCAGGTACACCATCACACACAGCAGGCCGACGACGATCCAGCCGACCACCATCGACCACAGGTCGCCGCCGAGGAACTTGACCCCGAGGAACGAGTACTGCTTGCCGTTGTCGAACGGGCTGATGGAGAAGAAACTGCCCGCGTATCCGTAGATGCCGTTGGTGGAGCGGGTGAAATCGTCGGTCGACGTCGAACGGAAGACCAGACGCAGGATCTCCGATGCCGCGATGGTGACTATCGCCAGGTAGTCGGCGCGCAGACGCAGGGTCGGCAGGCCGAGCACCACGGCCAGCATGCCGGCCGCGGCGATGCCGATGATGGCGCCGAGCCACAAGGGCTGGTCGTAGTTCACCGCCATGATGCCAACGCCGTATCCGCCGAGCAGTGCGAAGGCGATCTGGCCGAAGTTGAGCAGGCCGGCGTAGCCGAAGTGCAGGTTCAGGCCGATGGCCAGCAGGGCGTAGAAGATCGCCGACGGGCCGATCAGCTGGGCGATCGCTATCTGGAGCGCTGAGATGATGTCCATGGGTCAGCCGATCCTCGCTCGAGATCCGAGAATGCCCTGGGGCCGGATGGTCAGGATGATGATCAGGATCAGCAGCCCGCCGATGTACTTCAGGTCCGGACTGAGGATGTAGGTCGACAACTGGACCAGCAGACCGACGATGACACATCCGAGCAGTGCGCCGTAGGCCGTGCCGAGGCCGCCGAGTGTAATGCCGGCGAACATCAGCAGGAGCAGTTTGAAGCCCATCTCCCACTGCACTCGGCCGCCGAGCTCGGAGAGCGCGAACATCACGCCGCCGAGTGTCGCCAGACCGCCGGCCAGTGCCCACACGAACAAGATGACCCGGTCGACGTCGATACCCGACGACTCGGCGAGATCCTTGTTGTCGGCGACCGCTCGCATGGCCTTGCCGATCCTGGTGCGCTGCAACAGTAGTGCGACGCCGAGCAGGACCACGATGCTGATGATGATGCAGGCCAGATTGACCGGTGTGATCGCGAAGGGGCCCGAGCCGATCTGGGTCTGCGCCTGATAGTCGTCGAACGGTTCGGCGCGATCGGAGAAGAAGATCAGGATCAGGTAGCGCAGCACCAGCGACAGGCCGATCGACACGACGAGCATGGCGATCAGCCCGGTTCGTCGTCTTCGCAACGGTCTCCACAGACCGAGCTCGTTGAGGATGCCGATACCGATACCGACGATCACCGCCAGGATCGTCGCCGGGATCAGCTGGACGCCGAGCTTGACGTTGATCACCCATGCGATCACCGCGCCGAGTGTCACCAACTCGCCGTGCGCGAAGTTCGTCAGCCCGGTCGTGCCGAAGATGAGGCTGAGACCGACGCCGGTGATCGCGATGATCAAGCCGAACCGTATGCCGTCGATGGCCAGCCGTGTCAGCTCGGAGACCGCCGACACCTCGGTGCCGGTGCGGACGTCGCCGAAGGAGAAGATGACCGGTCGCGCGGTGCCCCCACTGACGTCGACGGGCAGCTCCGCCTTCTGGACCTCGACGCCGTCGGGGAGTGAGTCGGTGTTGATGACGATCGTGTACTGGCCGGGTGGCACGTTGATGGACCACGCACCCGTGGCCGACGAGGTCGCGGTGCCGACAACGGTTCCGGATGCGTCCTTGGCCTCGAGTTCGACGCCGGCGACCTTGTCCGTACCGTTGCGCAGCACGCCGAAGACGCGGACCGAGTCGCCGGGCGCGGCCGCGGCCGGGGAGGCGCCGAACAGCCCGAACAGCATCGACGCGGCGAGAAACACCAGCATCGCGATCGCCGACCGGCGCATCGGTGGAAGGTGGCCAGACGGATGGCTCTCGTGATCGGGACGGTCGTCGAGAGCGCATCGTGGCGGCGTCTGCGGCGCGGTGCCGGCGCGTTGCGATGTCACCCTGCGGGACATTAGCGCCAGCGTCGTCACCACGTGGCGACAACGACGTTTCCCGGAGGTAACTTCTCGCGGGTGCGGCCACGTCCGGAAGTCGCGATGTGCTGTCGGAGACCCGATCCGGGTCGTACGCTGGTCCGATGGTACCGGTCAGCGTGTCCACCACCACAGACGTCGAACTCGCCGCCTCGTTACTGGCACAGGCCTTCGCCGACGACCCGGTGACGGTCTGGATGCAGCCCGACACCTCGCGGCACCTCATCATGTTCCGCACCTTGATCAAGTACAGCCACGGCCCGAACTCGACGCTCGACCTCGCGATGCGTGACGGGCAACCGGTCGGTGCCGCCGCCTGGGATCCCCCGGGCCACAAGGTCTCGGCCCTGTCGCAGATGGTGTCGATGGTCGGCTTCTTCCGGGCGATGGGCTCGCGGATGAGCCGCGGGATGAAGCTCGAGGAGGAGTTCGGCAAACGACGCCCCAAGGAGCCGCACTGGTACCTCGGTCAGATCGGGGCGCCGGTCCACGGGATAGGAGTGGGCACCTCCCTGCTGGGGCATCGACTAGAGCAGATCGACGCGCCCGCCTATCTCGAGTGCTCGAACGTCCGCAACGTGCCCCTCTACGAGCGTTTCGGGTTCACCGTGACCGAGGAGTTCGAACTGCCGCTCGACGGCCCCAAGGTGTGGTCCATGTACCGGCCCCTCCCGTGAGAGGCCGAGTGTGAGGAGTCCGCCCGGCTGTGTCGGGGGCGGTCACTAGAATCGGCGATTGTGAGTCCAGCGCAGAGTTCCCCGGCAACGACACCAGCCAAGGCCACCGGATCGACGGGCAAGGCGGCACCCGGCGCCAAGGGCAAGACCAAGCAGCCGGTGTTGATGCTGCTCGACGGGCACTCCCTGGCGTACCGGGCGTTCTTCGCGCTCCCGGCGGAGAACTTCAAAACCCATTCGGGTCAGACGACCAACGCCGTCTACGGCTTCACCTCGATGCTGATCAACCTGCTGCGCGATGAGGAGCCCACGCACATCGCCGCGGCCTTCGACGTCTCGCGGAAGACATTCCGGTCGGAGATGTATCCCGAGTACAAGGCGCAGCGGTCCAAGTCCCCCGACGAGTTCAACGGCCAGGTCGATCTCACCAAAGAGGTCCTGGACGCGTTGGGTGTCTCGGTGCTGGCCATCGAGGGTTACGAGGCCGACGACATCATCGCGACCCTGGCGACGCGGGCCCGGGAGGACGGATACAAGGTCCTGATCGTCACCGGCGACCGCGACTCGCTGCAGCTCGTCGACGCCTCCACCACGGTGCTCTATCCGCGCAAAGGTGTCTCGGACCTCACGCGGTTCACGCCCGAGGAGGTCGAGAAGAAGTACGGTCTCACCCCCACCCAGTACCCCGATTACGCCGCGCTGCGCGGTGACCCCAGCGACAACCTGCCGGGTATCCCCGGGGTCGGGGAGAAGACCGCCTCGAAGTGGATCCGCGAGTACGGGTCGCTCGCGGCCCTCGTCGATCACGTCGACGAGGTCAAGGGCAAGGTCGGCGACGCATTGCGCGCTCATCTGGCGCCGGTACAGACCAATCGGCAGCTCACCGAGCTCGTCCGGGACATGCAGCTGCCGACGTCCCCCGACGACCTGGCCATGGTCGGGTGGGACCGGGACCGTATCCACCAGCTGTTCGACGACCTGGAATTCCGGGTGTTGCGGGACCGTCTCTTCTCGACGTTGAGTTCGGTCGAACCCGAGGCGGAAGCAGGTTTCGATCTCGACGGTGCGGTCCTGGGTGCCGGTGAGGTCGCCGGGTGGCTGACCGAACATGCGCGCACCGGTCGCGTCGGTCTCGCCGTCACCGCCCCGCATGTCGTGGTCGGTGCGGACCCGACCGGGGTGGCGATCGCGGCCGCGGACGGGACGTCGGCGTATGTCGATGTGACCGCGCTGAATCCCGAAGACGAGGCGGCACTGGGGGATTGGTTCGCCGATCCGTCCGCGCCGAAGGCGGTTCACGAGGCGAAGTGGGCCGTACACGCGCTGCGCTCACGCGGCTGGAAGCTCGACGGTGTCACCAGCGACACCTCGCTCGCGGCCTACCTGGTCCGACCGGGACAACGGACGTTCAACCTCGACGACCTCGCGCTGCGCTACCTGCGTCGTGAACTGCGCGCCGACGGCGGCCCGGGCGACGGCCAGATGTCGTTGCTCGACGACGATTCCGACGGTCGGGTGGCCGAGCAGCACATGCTCGAGGCGCGGGCGGTCCAGGAACTCGCCGACACGCTCGACACGGAACTGGACCGGATCGACTCCAAACCGCTGCTCACCGAGATGGAACTGCCGCTGTCGTTCGTGCTCGCCGATGCCGAGGCCGCAGGCATCGCCGTCGACGTCGATCATTTCGGTGCCCTCGAGCGGATGTTCGCCGACCGGATCCGCGCGGCGGCCGAGGCGGCCTACGAGGTCATCGGAGAACAGATCAACCTCGGTTCGCCGAAGCAGTTGCAGACCATTCTCTTCGACAAGCTGGACATGCCGAAGACGAAGAAGACCAAGACCGGTTACACCACCGACGCCGACGCGTTGCAGTCGTTGTACGAGAAGACCGAGCACCCCTTTCTCGCGCACCTTCTCGAACATCGCGACGCGACGCGGCTGAAGGTCACTGTCGACGGGCTGCTGAAGTCGGTCGCGGACGACGGACGTATTCACACGACGTTCAATCAGACGATCGCCGCGACGGGACGCCTCTCGTCCACCGAACCGAATCTGCAGAACATCCCGGTGCGTACCGAGGCCGGCCGCGAGATCAGGCGCGGCTTCATCGTCGGCGCCGACACCGCGACCGGTGTGCCCTACGACTGCCTCATGACCGCCGACTACAGCCAGATCGAGATGCGGATCATGGCCCACCTGTCGGAGGACGCCGGCCTCATCGAGGCCTTCAACACCGGGGAAGACCTCCACAACTTCGTAGGGTCACGGGCTTTCGGGGTGCCGATCGACGAGGTCACCACCGAGATGCGCCACCGGGTGAAGGCCATGTCGTACGGACTCGCTTACGGGCTCAGCGCATTCGGGCTCGCCGCCCAGCTGAAGATCAGCCGCGACGAGGCCAAGGAGCAGATGGAGGCGTACTTCGCGCGGTTCGGCGGGGTGCGCGATTATCTGCACGACGTGGTCGCCGAGGCCCGCCGAAACGAGTACACCGCAACACTGTTCGGTCGCCGGCGGTATCTTCCCGATCTGAACAGCGACAACTGGCAGCGCCGGCAGTCCGCGGAACGGATGGCGCTCAACGCTCCCATCCAGGGCACCGCCGCCGACATCATCAAGGTCGCGATGATCAACGTCCACAAGCGCCTCGCGGCTGAAGGGCTCACGTCGCGAACACTTCTCCAGGTCCACGACGAACTCGTGATCGAGGTCGCCTCGGGTGAGCGGGAGGCCGTCGAAGCGGTTGTGCGCGAGGAGATGGGCAACGCCATCACCCTGTCGGTGCCGCTGGAGGTGTCGGTCGGGTTCGGACGCTCCTGGGACGACGCAGCTCACTGATGGGTGACCGGGACAGAGAGTTCGGAGTCCTCGTCGGGGACGGGATCGGACCCGAGATCGTACCGGCAGCGGTGACGGTCGCCGACGCTGCCGCTCAAGCGGAGTCGATCGAGATCAGTTGGCAGCACCTACCTTTCGGGCTGTCTGCGATCACCTCGCACGGCGATCCGGTGCCCGCGGAGACGCTGACGGCCCTCGACGAGCTCGGCTTCTGGATCGTCGGTCCCCACGACTCGGCGGCGTACCCGCCGGGTCATGGGGACCGCACGCCGGGAGCGGTCCTGCGAACCCGGTACGACCTGTTCGCCAATCTCCGTCCCGCCCGGGCATTTCCGGGTGTTCCGGCGCTCCGTCCGGACATGGACGTCCTGGTCGTGCGGGAGAATTCCGAGGGCTTCTACGCCGATCGCAACATGGCGGTCGGCAGCGGCGAGTTCATGCCGACACCCGACGTGGCACTGGCGGTCGGGCTCGTCACACGCGCGGCGTCGGAGCGAATCGCGCGAGTCGCATGCGCCGCCGCGATCGAGCGTGCGGGTTCCGACCGGCAGCCGCGGTTGACCATCGTGCACAAGGCGAACGTCCTGCGCATGACCACCGGCCTGTTCCGGGATACGTGCCTCGATGTCGCCGCCGGGTTCCCCGAGATCGAGGTGTCCGAGCAGCACGTCGATGCCATGGCGGCGCTCCTGGTTCGGCGTCCCGCGGACTTCGACGTCCTCGTCACGGAGAACCTCTTCGGCGACGTCTTGTCCGACCTCGCCGGCGAGCTCGCCGGTTCGCTGGGCGTCGCCGGTTCGGTCAACAGCTCGGAGTCCCGTGTGATGGCGCAGGCGACCCATGGCGCGGCGCCCGACATCGCGGGACGGGGCATCGCGAATCCGGTCGCGATGATCGTCTCGGTGGCCATGGGATTCCAGAGGTACGGGCAGATGACCGATGACCCGGGTCTTGTCGCGGCCGGCGCCCGGATCGACGCGGCGGTCGCCGAGACGCTCGCGCGCACCGCGACTCGAGACCTGGGGGGCGATGCGACGACCGCCGAGTTCGCCGACAAGGTGGTCCGGCGGATCGTCGAGGGGTGAGCTCCGCTCGCTGTGGGTGCGAGCGCGTGGGCCTTCTGCTCCCTCAGGTGCGAGGAGCGCAAGCGACGCCCCCGTTGCTCCCTGAGGTGCGAGGAGCGCAAGCGACGCCCCCGTTGCTCCCTGAGGTGCGAGGAGCGCAAGCGACGAGCCGCGAAGGGTCCCGCAACCCGTCTCACCAGGACCCTTCGTGACGCAGCCTCCGCAAGCTCCGGCCGCTCCTCAGGGAGCAGGTGGTGACGCAGCCTCCGCAAGCTCCGGCCGCTCCTCAGGGAGCAGGTGGTGACGCAGCCTCCGCAAGCTCCGGCCACTCCTCAGTATCTGCGGCCCGGCGGCCGTCATGGACTACGAAAGAACTCGTTGTGCTCGGAGCGGGTCCGATTACTGCTCCCTGAGGAGGCCGGAGCTTGCGGAGGCCGTCACGAAGGGTCTTGGTGAGATGCGTCGCCAACCCTTCGTGGCTCGTCGCTAGCGCTCCTCGCACCTCAGGGAGCAGAGGGGGGTATCGCTTGCACAACATAGACCAGCGGTTTGTTGTTCTTTCGGTTTGGGGAGCATTGGTTTGCGGGACTCTCGGATTGAGGGAGCGGAAACAGGCGCGCACACGCGTGAACGGCGGGTGGCGAGCCGGGGTGGGGCGGGCGAACTACAGTGAGTTGGTGCGATCGGCCGGACGAAGGGTAGTGGTGTGACGCGGGTGGCTCGTTGGCTCGGCGTCCTGCTCGCCGTCATGGTCGTCGTGACCGGTTGCGTGGACAACGAGGCGCGGGAGCGCGCCGGTCAGGTCGTCCCGATCGACGTCGACGTCGCGACGGTGCCGGAGATCGCCGCGCTGGTCCCACCGGAGATCGCGCGCACCGGACGTCTGATCGTCGGGGTCAACATCCCGTACCAGCCGAATGAGTTCAAGGACGCATCGGGAAAGATCATCGGGTATGACGTCGACCTGATGAACGCCGTCGGCAAGGTGCTCGGACTCGTACCCGATTACAAGGAGTCCCAGTTCGACACCATCATCCCCTCGGTGCAGGCCGGGACCTACCAGCTGGGGATGTCGTCGTTCACCGACACCCTCGAGCGCGAGAAGCAGGTCGACTTCGTGACCTACTACAGCGCGGGCGTGCAGTGGGCGCAGGCGAGCGACAACGACGACGAGATCGACCCCGACAACGCCTGCGGCCTCCGAGTCGCGGTGCAGACCACCACCTACGAGGACACCGACGAGGTTCCCGCCAAGAGCGCGGCGTGCGTCGCTGCGGGCAAGCCGGCGATCGACAAGGTCCGGTTCGACAGCCAGGACGAGGCCGTCAACGCACTGATCCTGGGTCGGGTGGACGCGATGTCGGCTGACTCACCGGTCACGGCGTACGCGATCAAGCGCACCGATGACCGTCTGAAGCCCGCCGGCGGGGTCTTCGACTCCGCGCCGTACGGGTGGCCGGTGCGGAAGGGCTCACCGCTCGCGCCCGCACTGCAGCGGGCAGTGCAGTACCTGATGGACAACGGACAGTACGAAGAGATCGCGGCCAATTGGGGCCTGGAGGAGGGCATGATCGATGTCTCCGTCATCAACGGCGCGGTGAGCTGACATGACGTCACCGCACAGCACTGCCGCGTCACCGCCGGGCGAACCCGAACCGATCCAGGCGGTGCCGCTCCGTCGTCCCGGACAGTGGGTCGCGGCGGTGATCATCGTCGTGTTGGGTGCACTATTCGTCTACGGTGCCGCCACCAACGAGGCCTACAGCTGGGGCACGTACGGCAACTATCTCTTCGACTCGCGGATCCTGTCGGGGGTCGGTTACACGCTTGCGCTGACCCTGTTGTCGATGACCATCGCCATCGTGCTCGGCGTCGTCCTCGCAATCATGCGGCTGAGCCCGAACCCGGTGTTGCGCGGGACCTCGTGGGTGTATCTGTGGATCTTCCGCGGCACCCCCGTGTATGTGCAGCTCGTGTTCTGGGGCCTGTTCCCGGCGATCTACAAGCAGATCGACCTCGGCATCCCGTTCGTGCACCAGTTCGTGTCGCTCGACATCCAGACGCTCAACGCCGCGTTCCTGTTCGCGGTCATCGGACTCGGCCTGAACGAGGCCGCGTACATGGCCGAGATCGTCCGCGCCGGTGTCTCCTCGGTCGGTGAAGGACAGACCGAAGCGTCAGTGGCACTGGGTATGTCGTGGGCGCAGACCATGCGGCGCACGGTGCTGCCCCAGGCCATGCGGGTGATCATCCCGCCCACCGGCAACGAGCTGATCAGCATGCTCAAGACCACGAGCCTGGTGGCGGCGGTGCCGCTCACCCTCGACCTCTACGGACGGCAGCGGGACATCTCGGGCGTGATCTTCGAGCCGATCCCGCTGCTTCTCGTCGCGTCCACGTGGTACCTCGTCATCACCAGCGTCCTCATGGTGGGCCAGTACTACGTGGAGCGCTACTACGCGAAGGGCGCGACCCGGCAGCTCACGGCGCGGCAACTCAAGACGATGGCCGACGGCGCGGCCACGGCGCCCGGCGGCGCCGCCGGGCCGGCAGGGGGAGAGAAGGCATGAGTCCCGCAGAAGACACGGCCGCACCGGCCGCCGGCGGATCGCCACCGCCGATGGTGGTGGCCGACCGGGTCTGCAAGAGCTTCGGTTCGGTCCAGGTCCTCAAGGGGATCTCGCTGGAGGTGGCGCGCGGCGAGGTGCTGTGTCTCATCGGTCCGTCGGGATCGGGGAAGTCCACATTTCTCCGCTGTGTGAACCACCTCGAGGTCGTCAACGCCGGCCGGCTCTACGTCGACGGTGATCTGATCGGCTACCGGGAGCGCAACGGCAAGCTCCACGAGATGAGCGCCAAGGACGCGGCGACCCAGCGTCGCGACATCGGCATGGTGTTCCAGCATTTCAATCTGTTCCCGCACCGCACGGCCCTGGAGAACGTGATCGAGGCGCCGATGCAGGTGAAGCGTCAGTCGCGTTCGGAGGCGGTCGACAAAGCCCGCTACCTGCTGGACCGGGTCGGCCTGTCCGACCGGGCCGACGCCTATCCGGCCCAGCTGTCGGGTGGCCAGCAACAGCGTGTCGCCATCGCGCGTGCGCTCGCGATGGACCCCAAACTCATGTTGTTCGACGAACCCACCTCGGCGCTCGACCCCGAACTCGTCGGCGATGTCCTGAAGGTGATGCGTGAGCTGGCTGCGTCGGGCATGACCATGCTGGTCGTCACGCACGAGATGGGTTTCGCCCGGGAGGTCGCCGACCAGCTCGTGTTCATGGACGGCGGCGTCGTCGTGGAGAAGGGGAACCCTCGTCAGGTCCTCGCCGATCCGAGAGAACAGCGCACCCGGGAGTTCTTGTCGAAGCTGCTGTGAGCGCCGCTAGTCGGCCTTGTGGCTGCAGAAGATGGCTGTTCCCGGAAAGTAGCTGCCGCGCAACGGGCTCCATTGCCCCCAGGTGCGGTCGAAACCGTCCGGCCACTCGGGTTCGACGATGTCGTCGAGAACGAACCCGGCGGCCCGGAGTTCGCGAACACGGTCGCCGATGGTGCGGTGGTGCTCGACGTAGGTCAACGTTCCGTCGGCATCGGTCTCGGTGTACGGCGTGCGGTTGAAATAGGGGATCCGTACGGTCAGGCCCTCCGGCCCGGGATCGTCGAGGAACATCCAGCGCATCGGGTGGTTGACGGCGAAAACCCAACGCCCACCGGGTTTCAGGACTCGTGCGACTTCGCTCATCACGCCGGCCGAGTCGGCGACGAACGGTACCGCGCCGAAGGCCGAACACGCGGCGTCGAACGACGCGGCCGCGAAGGGCAGGGTCTCGGCGGTCGCCTGGACGAGCGGGACACGCACGCCTTCCGCCGCCATCGCGTCGAGTCCGATGCCCAGCATCCGCCGCGACAGGTCGACGCCGACTGCGCGCGCGCCGTGCGCGGCCAGCCATCGGGCGCAGGGCGCCGAACCGCAGCCGATCTCGAGGATGTCCTGGTCCTCGATGTCCCCCAGGAGCCGTACATCGGCCTCGCGCAAACCCTCCGGACACCACACGAAATCTCCGCCCGCAGCATGGGCACCGAGGAAGTCGCCGTGCTCGACGTGATAGTTCTCCGCGTCGTGATCCCACCACCACCGGCTGGCACGGTCACTGGTCGCGGAGTCGACCTCGCCGAGGATCCTCGGGGGACGGCTCGACCCCGGGCCGTTCGATGTGGTTTGTTCGGATTCCGCCTGGTTGGGGGACATCCTGCGATGATAAGGCCATGGTCTGTCTCACTCTGCTGGGTCCGGTGGACACACCGGACGACGCGGGTGTGTCCCGACCGCAGTTCGGCACGCCTCGCCTCCGCTGTCTGCTCGCCGCACTGGCATTGCGCGCGAACGCGGTGGCCGATGTGGACTGGCTGACCGACATCCTGTGGGCCGACGCGCCGCCGGCCACCCCGGAGTCGGCCCTGCACAACCTCGTCTTCCGACTGCGAACCACCTTGCGGCGACGTCAGGTCGACGGCCGTCTGCGAGTCGTCACGACCGCGCCCGGGTACACACTCCTCGTCGATCGGACCGATGTCGACGCACTGCTCTTCGACGACACCGTGGCACGTGCCGTCGCCGTCGTGGATGTGGAGCCCCAGCTGGCTGTCGATCTGCTCGACCAGGCCGAGAGTCTGTGGCATGGAACGCCATACGGCGAGTTCGCCGACTGTGCCTGGGCGCAGCCGGAGGTCGGGGCGCTCCTCGAACGGCGTGTCCTGGCCGCGGAGACGGCGGCCGATGCCCTGGTCACCCTCGGCCGTCCGGAAGACGCCTATGTCCGGTTGCTGCCCTTCGCCGATGATCATCCCTATCGCGAAGGGCTCCACCTCAGGGTCATGGCGGCGTTGTGGCGGACGGATCGTGCGGCCGAGGCGCTCGATGCCTACCAACGGTTGCGTCGACGCCTTGCGGAGGATCTCGGCACGGACCCGGCCCCGTCGGTCCGCGAGTTGCATGCCCGCATCCTCGACGGGGACCCGCCGCCGCGCCGCGTCCGCGGGGATCGGCGGGCGGCCGGAACAGTCGCGTTACCACATACCGAAATCGATACGGCGAACCATGATTCGGGCCAATTTATAGGCCGGGATGCCGACCTGACGGGCCTGGCGGCCACCGTGCGGGGACACGGGGTCGTCACGGTCCTCGGCCCCGGTGGTGTCGGCAAGACGGCGCTCGTCCGGCACCATGTCCGGTCGGCGAGTGACCGTCCCGTCTGGTTCGCCGAACTGGCAGCGGTCGCGAGCCGCGACGCGGTGGTGCACCTGGTGGCGTCGGCGACAGGCCTGTCGATGCGTCGCGATGTCGCGGCCCTGGACGCACTCACCGGCGCGCTGACCGGTCGACGCGGACTGCTTGTGCTCGACAATTGTGAGCACGTCCTCGAGGCGGCGGTCGAACTCGTTGTCGCGCTGCAGGATCGGTGCCCCGATGTCACGGTGCTCGCGACCTCACGGGTGCCGCTGGGAATTGCCGCCGAACAGATCATCTCCCTCGATCCACTTCCGGTGCCGGACGTGGACGCGGCGGCCGCCGCCATCGAGTCGTCGGATGCCGTCCGGCTGTTCTGTGTCCGTGCCCGGGCGCGCGATCCGCGCTTCGAGCTGAACGAGGCAACCGCGCCGGCGATCGCGGAGATCTGCCGACGGCTCGACGGCCTGCCGCTCGGTGTCGAGCTCGCGGCGACGAAGGCGCGCGCGATACCGCCGGCAGTGCTCGTCGACCGACTGCACTGGCGTTTCCGGGTCCTGCGCGGTCCGCGCGGGATCGCGCCCCGGCACCGGAGCCTGCACGCACTCGTCGACTGGTCCTATGGACTGCTGAGCGACCCGGCGCGTGGTCTGTTCGACGTCCTCAGCATCTTCCCCTCCCGGTTCGGCCTCGACGATGCGGAGTTCCTGGCCGCGGCGACGGGAGTGCTGGACCGCGAAGACGTGGCCGATACGATGGCCGAACTGGTCGACGCGTGCATGGTGTCGGTCGATCCGGGGGGTTACCTCCTCTTGGAGACGTTGCGTGCCTTCGGTATCGATGCACTGGCGAGTCGGGACGCCCTCGACGGTGCGCGGTGCGCGCACACCGCGTGGGTCGCGGATTGGCTCGGTCCGTTGGGGTGCGAGGTCTACGGTCGCGGACACCTCGACGCCGCGCGCCTGGTCGGCGAACGACTCGATGACGTGCGGCAGGCGATCGGCCATGCGAGTGTTCACGACCCCGCTCTCGCCGACACCATCCTGCAGGGGTCGATCCCCTTCCTCGAACTGACCATGAGTCCGGAGGTCACCGCATGGGCGCGGATGCTCATCGACCGTCACGACGACTCGTCGCTCGGGTCCGCGGTGTGGGCGGTGTCGGCCGGCGGTGCCCGCTTCGACGGCGACCTGCCGACCGCGCGGCGGTGCACGCGTCGGGGCCTCGACGCCGGCCCCGACCCGTCGGTCCGCGTCTACCTCCACATGATGCTCGTGGACATCGGCCTGTTTCAGGGAGATCTCGACATTGCGCTCGACGACGCGCGGACCTTCCGCGAACTCGCACTGGCGGCCGGCATGCCGGGTGCGGCGCACATGGCCGACATCAGTGCACTGCTCATCCGCGCCTACCGCGGCGAGGACGCGTACCCGGCTGCGCGGTCCCTCGAGATCGCCTGTGCCACAGCGGGTGAAGACGTTGTCGCGGCCTGGTGTCGCTACGTGTCCGGCGAGTGTCTGCTCGACGCCGACCCCGGGCGGGCGCGGCAACTCCTCGAGGGTGCCATCGAGTCCGCGCGCCGGCACGGTGACCGGTACCTGCTCGGGGTGGCGATGGCGTCGCGGGCGTCGATCGAGGCCCGTTCCGGCGCAACCGACGCCGCCGCCCGGTCGTACGTGGATGTGCTCGAGCATTTTCGGCAAGCGGGAAACTGGACGAATCAGTGGGTGACCCTGCGCTCGGTGATCGACGTCCTGGTCGATCTCGGGCGGTGCGAACAGGCGGCTCTGATCCTCGGTGCCACCCGGCGAGCCCACGAGGCGGCCGGATCCGATCCGTTCGGGAACGACATCGGGCGGCTTGGTTCCGTCGAGAATCGAATCCGAGCCGCGCTGGGCGAGGCGGTGACGGACGATCTCGTCGCGACCGGTGCCGCCACGGCTCCGTCCGATGTCGTCGACGTCGCCGTCACCTCGTTGCGGGCCGGGCGCGCACCGGCGAGGTCAGGTCGTCAGCTCGTAGAAGCGGAAGAAGCTGAAGTCCTCGATGGGTAGGACCGTCACGCCCGCGTAACCCGCGTCGTGCGCGTACCGACGCAGCGTCGACGGTCGGAACACCGTGCCGGTGGCCGCGGACGGTGGTGAACTCATCGAGTCCGGCAGACACACCAGCAACGAGAACCCGTACATGATCTTGTCGAGATCGTCTGCAGGACCGTCGAACTCGTCGGATACGGCTTCATCCATGACGATCAGGGAAGCTCCGGGCGCCAGTGCGCGCCGGACCGCGGCGAGGACCTCGACCGGCCGCGGCATGTCGTGTAGGCACTCGAACGCGAAGGCGGCGTCGAACGGGCCGTGCGCCGCGGCCTCGTCGCCGTCGGCGACGAGGAACGTCACGCGGTCGGTGACACCCGCCGACTCGGCATGCGCACGGGCCATCCGTACCGACGCCTCGTCGACGTCGAGCCCGATGAAGGTGGCCTCCGGGTAGGCCCGTGCGAGTGCGATGGTCGAGTGGCCCGCTCCGAACCCGACGTCGGCGATCCGCGCCCCGGGCCGCGACAACCGCTCGTGCAGGGTTTCGACGCCGGCCAGCGCGGGTGCGAGACGCGCGTCGAACCAGGGCCGGTTGAGATCGGCCTGGCACTCTCGCGCGTCGGCGCCCAGGGTTTCCCAGCTCACGCCCCCACCGTTCCGGTAGGCATCGAGCAACTCCGGCAGATGGCGTGCCGACGCTGCGAACATGCGGGGGAGGGCGCCGAGGTACGACAGGCTGGTGGTGTCGGTGAGTACCTCGGCGACGCCCGGCGAGATCGCGAAGGTGTGCGGCCGGGTGGTCAGGTCCGCGTCGAGAATGCCGAAGGCGCTCTGCATCTCCAGCCATTCCCGGGCATAGCGTGCGTTGGTGTCGGTTCGTTCGGCCAACCCGTCGGCGGTGAGGGGTCCCGATTCGGCCAGGCATCGGTACCACCCGAGGCGCTCGCCGAGGTACACGCTCATGGTCTCGGCGGTGGCGAGCGTCGAACCGAAGAGTCGTTCGGCGAACTCGTCGGCGCTCGGTGCTGGTCGGTCGGTGGAGGATCTCAGTGTTTCGGTCATGCCCAGATCATCGGGCCGTGGGCTCTCAAGTCACTCTCATCGTGATCTCGGAGTTCTTCACCCGGTGCCGGTGGGACGCGCTCGTCGCCGTGGCGACGACGTGGGTCACAACCTTCGACGACCCCGGTCCGAAGACCCTGCTTGGGTAACCTGAGCGCCGTGGGCGACCAGACTTGCCGATGCGGTCACGACCGATCGGCTCACGAGCACTACCGGACGGGTACGGATTGCGCGCTCTGCGGCGAGCGGTCCTGCCCGCGGTTCCGTCCGGACTCCCGGCTTCGTCGGCTACTCGGCGCGTTGCCGGGCCGACGGGGAAACGGCGGCTCCTCCGTCTGACCCGCAGTGCGATCAGCAGGCCCGCCCCGCGAGCACGACGTCGGTTCCCGCATGTGGATCCCAGCGTCGCAGTGCGGTGAACTCGCCGACGATCTCGGCGCGGATGTCGAGGATGTCGAAGGCGCGGACGAGCTGGTCGGCGTCCATCCGCCGCGCGAGGGTGACGTGCGGGGTCCACTGCCCGGGAACGGTGTGCGCGAACGGCATTCGGCGACCATCGGTCGAGGCTGTCGCCGTGTCGGCCGGCTCGGGGTCGACGAATTCGGCGGACAGCCGCGAGACCTGGGCGTGGACCGACAGTAGTTCGCTCGACGGCACCACGAGCCGCGCAAGCGTGGATCGTCGACCGCCGCCGAAGACGATCGGAGCGCCGAGCCGCATGCCCACCGGCAGGCGCATGGCGACCGCGGCCAGTGCCGCATCGGCGTTCCCGTCGATCCCGGACGCGGCCACCAGCGTCACGTGGGGCCGATTCGTCGGCGACGCGACGCGACCCTGATGGGGGAGTCCGGCTGCGGCGAGGGCGTCCCATTCGGCCCGAACCTGCTGGTCGGACGAGTCGTCGAGGAGGAGTTCGAGTGAGTGCGCCACGTGGGGATCGTCTCATCTCCCGTCGGGCCGCACGTCCTGGCGGCCTCGTGAGACGAGCCATTTGCCCAGCACAATGCCGCTGGAGTAGGCTTCTACACGCGCGTGTGCCCGATGACGCGCGGTTCGCACCTGCCCTGACCGGTGACAGGCCGGTCCAGGTGGTGTCGATCAACAGAGCTTTGCAGAATCGTACCTACTACACACCTGTCCGGAGCAACTCAACATATGTCGTCCCCCACGATCACCTCGCCGCAAGTAGCCGTCAATGACATCGGCACTGCCGAGGACTTTCTCGCCGCCATCGACTCCACGATCAAGTACTTCAACGATGGCGACATCGTGGAAGGCACCATCGTCAAGGTCGACCGGGACGAGGTTCTGCTCGACATCGGTTACAAGACCGAAGGCGTCATCCCTTCTCGCGAACTGTCGATCAAGCACGACGTCGACCCCAATGAGGTCGTCAACGTCGGTGACGAGGTCGAAGCCCTGGTCCTCACCAAGGAGGACAAAGAAGGCCGTCTGATCCTCTCCAAGAAGCGTGCGCAGTACGAGCGGGCTTGGGGCACCATCGAGGAGCTCAAGGAGAAGGACGAGGCCGTCAAGGGCACCGTCATCGAGGTCGTCAAGGGCGGCCTGATCCTGGACATCGGCCTGCGCGGCTTCCTCCCGGCATCGCTCGTGGAGATGCGCCGCGTCCGCGATCTGCAGCCGTACATCGGCAAGGAGATCGAGGCCAAGATCATCGAACTCGACAAGAACCGCAACAACGTGGTCCTGTCGCGTCGCGCATGGCTCGAGCAGACCCAGTCCGAGGTCCGCAGCGAGTTCCTGCACCAGCTGCAGAAGGGCCAGGTCCGCAAGGGCGTCGTGTCCTCGATCGTCAACTTCGGTGCGTTCGTCGATCTCGGCGGCGTCGACGGTCTGGTTCACGTCTCCGAGCTGTCCTGGAAGCACATCGATCACCCGTCCGAGGTCGTCGCCGTCGGCGACGAGGTCACCGTCGAGGTCCTCGACGTCGATCTGGACCGCGAGCGTGTGTCGCTGTCGCTCAAGGCAACTCAGGAAGATCCCTGGCGCCAGTTCGCCCGCACCCACGCGATCGGCCAGATCGTGCCGGGCAAGGTCACCAAGCTGGTGCCGTTCGGTGCGTTCGTCCGGGTCGACGAGGGCATCGAGGGTCTGGTCCACATCTCCGAGCTGGCCGAGCGCCACGTCGAGGTGCCGGATCAGGTCGTCGCCGTCGGTGACGACGCGATGGTCAAGGTCATCGACATCGACCTGGAGCGTCGTCGGATCTCGCTGAGCCTGAAGCAGGCCAACGAGGACTACACCGAGGAATTCGACCCCTCGAAGTACGGCATGGCCGACAGCTACGACGAGCAGGGCAACTACATCTTCCCCGAGGGCTTCGACGCCGAGACCAACGAATGGCTCGAAGGCTTCGAGAAGCAGCGTGAGGCATGGGAGGCCCGGTACGCCGAGGCCGAGCGTCGTCACAAGATGCACACCGCCCAGATGGAGAAGTTCGCCGCTGCCGCCGCAGAGGCCGCCAACGCCCCGACCGACTACTCGTCGGCGTCGGAGAGCCGCGGCGGATCGTCGTCGAGCAGCAGCTCGACCGGCGGATCGTCGGCCGGCGGTTCGCTGGCCAGCGACGAGCAGCTCGCCGCACTGCGTGAGAAGCTGTCGGGCAACGCCTGACACGCCTCGCTCACCGAGCACGATGAAGAAGCCCTCCCGGGAAACCGGGAGGGCTTCTCTCGTGTGTTGTGCTGCTCGCTGACAAGCCAGAACCGCTGACTTGGCTCGCTCTGCTCTGCAAGCCAAAAGAACGACCTGCCCCCTGCTCCCTGGGGAGCGCCCGGAGCTTGCGAGCGTCACCACCTGCTCCCTGAGGAGCGCCCGGAGCTTACGAGCGTCACCACCTGCTCCCTGAGGAGCGCCCGGAGCTTGCGGAGGGCGCGTCACGAAGGGTCTTCGCAACCCGTCTCGCCAAGACCCTTCGTGACGCTCGCAAGCTCGCTCCTCAGGGAGCGGTAGAAGGGCTCGCACCGCGCACAACGGCTCGTCCGTCGACTACGAAAGAACCTCCGCTCCCAGAGGAGGCCGGAGCTTGCGGAGGCCGTCACGAAGGGTCCTGGCGAGATGCGTCGCAAACCCTTCGCGGCTCGTCGCCTGCCTCCTCACACCTCAGGGAACAGAGGTTGTGTAATTATTTCGGATCAGGGAGCGGGGTGGCGCTGGGGGTCATCAGTCACGAACGGGGCAGCAGCTGCACGCCCGACCGTCCAGTAGTCCCGGGCGTCGAAGTTCGTCAGGGCCGCCCACCGCAGCGGCATCCGGCGCGGTGGTCCGTCCGGGTGGTCCGCGCCACCGGCGACTCCGCTGAGCCGTGCTTCGAAGTCGCGTAGGCGGAGGGCCAGCGAGGGCTCTCGATCGACGGCCGCGGCGAGGGCGTAGAGCGTGGCGAGGATGTGCAGGCACCGGTCGCCGCGGGCGCGGCAGGAGCAGTCGGCGACGTCGAGAACCGGCGACGACCACGACGCCGCTTCGATGAGCCGACGGTGCATGACGTCGGTCGGTTCGGTGGATTCGCCGAGCACCTCCCGCAGCGTCGTCGCGGTGGCCGGGGTCATGGCATCGAACTCGAGATGTGCCATCGACGCCTCC
Organism: Gordonia sp. NPDC127522; assembly: GCF_042672305.1. Taxonomy (NCBI): domain Bacteria; kingdom Bacillati; phylum Actinomycetota; class Actinomycetes; order Mycobacteriales; family Gordoniaceae; genus Gordonia; species Gordonia sp. NPDC127522. The sequence continues at coordinate 79,601 of NZ_JBHXVK010000014.1, read as the reverse complement.
CCGCCACGCTGCACCAGACCGCTGACCGAACGTCCGTCGACGGTGAGCGTGACGCCGCCGTTGCGGGCGACACTGCGGGCTCGTGGCGCCGAGGCGTTGGGGCCACGAGCCGAGATCGGCTCGGCGAGCCGGACGATCTCGGCGCCCCAGCGGGTGAACCCGAATTCGGCAGGTGAGCTGGTCATCGCGCCTCCCGGTGACGCCGCAGGATGTCCATCAACCGCTCGTCGTCGAGGCCGGTCAGCTCGGCGAGGGCGGACGTGTCGTCGGCGTGCGCGCCGAGCGCGGACTTGCGCCGGTGCAGACGATCGATGTGCTCTTCGAGGGATGTGGCCGAGGTCAGGGTGGTGATGGTGACGGGACGTTCCTGGCCGATTCGGTGCACGCGGTCGGACGCCTGGGCCTCGACCGCCGGATTCCACCAGCGGTCGAAGTGGATGACGTCGCAGGCGCGCGTGAGGGTGAGTCCGACGCCGCCGGCTTTGAGGCTCATGACCATCAGCCCGGGGCCATCGCCCGACTGGAAGGCGGCGACGAGTTCGTCGCGCCGGCTCGCCGAGAGACCACCGTGGAAGAACGGTGCGTCGACCGCCAGTTGTTCGGCGAAGTGCCGGACGAGGAGTTCACCGGTTTCTCGGTACTGGGTGAAGACGAGCGTGGGGGAGCCGGTACGCAGGTTGTCACCGAGGATCTCTGTGCACACGTCGAGCTTGCCCGAGCGTCCCGCGAGCACCCGGGTGTCGCCGGTGACGAGGCCGGGATGGTTGCAGATCTGCTTCAGCCGGGTGAGTGTGGCGAGAATCCGTCCGTGTCTTTCGAATCCGTCGCCGAAGCCGGTGTCTTCCAGGCGCGCGAGGTGAGCGTCGTAGAGCTGCGCCTGTTCGTCGGTCAGATCGACGAGCACCGGATTGACGATCTTCGGCGGCAGCGCCGACGCCACGCGGGACTTGGTGCGCGCCAACATCACCGGCGCGACCGCCACCCGAAGTCGTCGCAGCGCGCCGGCGTCGCCGTCGTCCACGGCTTTGGTGAAGCGCCGCCGGAACACCGCCCGGTGAGGAAACAGTGCGGGCGCGACGACCCGGAGGATCGCCCAGAGGTCGTCGAGACTGTTCTCGATGGGAGTGCCGGTCAACGCGATGTGAGCCCGGGCGCCGACGGTGCGCGCCGCGCGTGACACCTGGGTGCGCGGGTTCTTCAGGGCCTGCGCTTCGTCGAACACGGCTGTGGCCCAGTCGAATCGACGGCCCTCGGCGATGCTCAGTCGCAGTCTCGCGTAGGAGATCACGGTGATCGAACCGGGCCCGTCCGGCGCGTGCTCGAGGGGGCCGGTGTACACGTTCAGATCGGGCGCGAAGCGGGCCACCTCGTGACTCCAATTGGTCACGAGGCTGGTCGGGCAGACGACCAGCTGTGGTCCCTCGTGCGCCCGAAGCGTCAGCAGTCCGATCGCCTGGACGGTCTTGCCCAGTCCCATCTCGTCGGCCAGCACGGCGCCGCCGGTGACCTCCGCGGTGCGGGCCAGCCAGGCGACACCGCGAATCTGATACGGCCGCAGCTGGGCTCGCAGAGTGTCTCGCAGTACTTCCTCGGCCGCGAGACACTCCTGCAGCGCTGCACGGGCGAAGTCCGCAGTCGTCATCGCCGTCCCGGTGGGATCGATCTCGGCGTGTGCGGCGAGCGGCAGCGGTGTCGCGGAGTCGCCGGCGAGTGTGCGTCGCCACGCTTCGACCGACTCCGCGGCTCGGCTCGGATCACCCTGGTCGCACGCGGCCAGGAGTGCCGGGGGGTCGACGAGTTCGCAGCGGACGTCGCGAACGACGAGGTCGCGGCCGTCAGGGACCGCGAGACGGCAGGTGTCCGATGGCTTTCCGGCGTCGGACTGGTGGGAAGACCAGAGCGCGAACTGGTGCAGGTCCGGCAGATACGTGGCCTGAGTGGGCAGCGGACACTCCTCTTGGTACGGTGTACGGAATTGTTACTCGGTACACCGTACGGGAAAGGCGTCACCGTGTCGACCTCAGATGATGCACGCACGCTGGTCCGACTGCTCTGGCGAGCCGAGGCCGGGGACGTCGGCCCGCGGCGGGGGCCGCGGCAGCGGGTGTCGGTCGACGACATCGTGACGGCGGCGATCGACCTCGCGGACGAGCGCGGGCTCGCTGCCGTCTCGATGCGCGCCCTGGCCGCCGAACTCGGTGTCGGGCCGATGAGTCTGTACACCTACGTGCCGACCCGTGACGTGCTGGTGGCGCTCATGATCGATCACGTGACAGCACGGACTCCGATGCCCGGGCCGGCACCGACCGTCGTCGAGTCCCTGGCGGGAGTCGCGCGCGCACTGCGTGCCGAGTGTCTCGACCACCCATGGCTGCTGGCGGCCTCGCCGTGGCGTCAGGTGCTGGGCCCGCACCGCCTGGCCCGGTACGAGCGGCAGCTCGAACTGCTCGAGGCGACCGACATCTCGGATGTGCAGCGGGACCACATCATCGCACTGCTCGGTGCCTTCGTGGCCGGCAACGCCCGCGAGGCGGTCGGGGAGCGGACGGCCGCCGAGGAATCCGGGATGAGCGACGCGCGATGGTGGGAGATCGTCGGTCCTGAACTCGCGGCGGTCATCCCCGATGGTGCGTACCCCCTGTCGGATCGGGTCGGCAGTGCGGTCGGAGAGATCCATCAGGCGCCCGGCGCCCCCGACGACGCCTTCGAATTCGGACTCGCCCGCGTGCTCGACGGGTTGCGGCCGTTGCTGTGCTGAGGGTGGGGGTGTTCGTGGAGGGGCGCCCGTGCGGCGACTGCGTCCCATGCGTTGTTGACAATGGTTTTCATATCCATGTTCACTGTTCGGGTGTTTGCACAACGGACAAATCTGCCCCGCTCTCTCGCGCTTCTCACCGCCGCGTCGTTCGCGCTCGTCGCCTGCGGGAGCGAGGATTCGAGCGCATCCGCGCCCTCCTCCAGTTCGGCCGCGGCCGTCGAGCAGCAGAGCGCCACGCCGCGCCTCGCGCTCAGCTACGACGGCGGCATCCTGGTCCTCGACGCGGAGTCGTTGGAGCAGGTCGAAGACCTCCCGATCGACGGCTTCATCCGGCTCAACAGCGCCGACAACGGCCGCAATGTGTTCGTCTCGGAGTCGGACGGGTTCCGCGTTCTCGACATGGGTACCTGGACGCGTCAGCACGGCGACCATGGTCACTACTACACGACCACACCGGCGCTCACCGACATGACGTTCGGCGGTGAAGAGCCGGGACATGTTGTGCCGCATGACTCCCGGATCGCGCTCTTCACCGACGGTACGGGCCAGGTCGACATCGTCGAGCCCGCCGAGCTCCTGCGGGGCAACCCGGCGTCGACCTCGTTCACCCTTCCCGAGCCGCATCACGGGGTCGCGGTGTTCCGAGAGGACGGCACGGTCGTCGTCACCGTCGGGAACGAGGACTCGCGCAGCGGGATCGCGATCCTCGACCCGGAGCGCAAGGAGATCGTGCGCAACGACCAGTGCCCGGGTGTGCACGGCGAGGCCGCCGGCGCCGACGGAGTCCTCGCGTTCGGTTGCGAGGACGGACTGCTCATCGTGGACGGGAACGACATCCGCAAGGTCGAGAGCCCCGACGAGTACGGCCGCATCGGCAACCAGGCCGGTAGTGAGGAGTCCCCGATCATCCTCGGCGACTACAAGTCCGACCCGGACGCCGAACTCGAACGGCCGACCCGGTTCTCGCTCACCGATACTCGCACGGGTCAGCTCCGGCTCGTCGACCTCGGTACCTCCTACAGCTTCCGCTCCATCGAGCGCGGCCCCGGCGGGTCCGCCGTGATCCTGGGAACCGACGGTGCCCTGCACGTCTTCGATGCCAACACTGCCGCGAAGACCGCCACGATCCCGGCCATCGGCGCATGGACCGAACCCGACGAGTGGCAGTCCCCGATGCCGAACGTCGTGGTGCAGGAGGGCATCGCCTACGTCAGCGACCCGGCCGCCAAGAAGATCGTCGCCATCGATCTGAACAAGAACGAAAAGGTCGGCGAGGCGGACCTGCCGCACGAGACCATCGAACTGGCGGCCGTCACCGGCTGATTCCTCAACCCGAGGAGACCTCGTCTCGACGTCGTGACCCGCTGGGGATCATCGCGCGAGACGGGGTCTCTCGTGTTCGGCGGGGCCCTTCCAGCGTGTCGCAGACGGAATTTGTCACACTGGTGGGCGTGATCAGGCTTGGGCTGACCGGTGGCATCGGGGCCGGCAAATCGACTGTGGCAAAGACGTTCGTCGAGCGGGGCGCGTACATCATCGACGCGGACAAGGTCGCCCGGGAGGTGGTCGAGCCGGGATCCGAGGGTCTGGCCGCGCTCGTCGAGGCGTTCGGTCCGGACATCCTGGCCGCCGACGGGAGTCTCGATCGTCCGGCTCTCGCGGCGAAGGCCTTCGTCGACGACGAGTCGCGGCTGACGCTCAACGGCATCACCCACCCGCTCATCGGCGCGCGGACACAGGCCATGCTCGACGACGCGCCGGCCGACGCGATTGTGGTGCAAGACATCCCGTTGCTCGTCGAGAACCACACGGCGCCGTTCTTCCATCTGGTCGTGATCGTGTTCGCCGAGGCCGACGTGCGGTTGCACCGATTGACGACCATGCGGGGTGTCGCCGAGGCCGATGCCCGCGCCCGGATCGCCGCGCAGGCGACCGACGAGCAGCGTCGTGCCGTGGCCGACGTATGGCTGGACAACTCGGGCGCCCCCGAGGAACTGGCGGCATCGGCCGCCCGGGTCTGGGACGAGCGCCTCGTGCCGCTCGAGCTGAACGTCCGCGAGCGTCGCGTCGCCGAGTCGGTGCCCGGACTCGTGGCAGCAGAACCGAATCCCGAGGGCCCGTCCGCGCGTCTGGTGAACCGATTGTGGGCGCTCGCCGGCGAACTGGCCACCGCGGTCGACATCGTCGACCCGGCGGCGGTCGATTTGCGGGTGACCGCACGTGACGCCGGCGCCGCGGAGGGCTTGGCGGATCGTCTCGCCGACGGTGGATTCGCGCCGGCCGGACCGGATCTGTACGGGTCCTGTGATCCCGGACGGCCGGCCACGGTGCGGGTCGTCACGCGCTGACCGACGGTTGGCAAAGAACTGACTACAAACGTTACCAAAATCGGCACATGCCGCCCCGTCCGCTGCTAACTTGTGAGTCGCACGCCCCCGCGGTGGGGGTTGTTCGCTGAAGACGAAGCCTAGGAGTGGAGTACAGCATGGTCGGTCGGGGAAGTCGGAGTAGCGCGCGGATTGCCGGTGGCGCAATAGCGTTTGGTGCAGTGGCATGCGCGAGCGTAGCGCTGGCCGCGCCGGCGGAGGCGGCGCTGCAGGGTATCGCGGTGGACACTCTTCCGGGTTACGGCTCGTCGGCCAACGGCTCGTTCAATTACGGGGTATACGGCGCGGGATGCTCCTACGAACTGTCCGTGCTCGTCAATGACCCGCGTTCGGCCAAGTCGAATCTGAAGGTCACCCTGGTGGGCGCCGGGCGCACGGTCACGATCTACGACCAGAAGCCCACGAGTGTCGAGACCCGGCCCACGTGGCGGCCGTCGTCGCCGGGCCGGTACCTGCTGAAGGCGACCCTCGACGGGGTCGAGAAGTCGAGGGCGGTCACGGTGGGTACCGGCGTCCAGCTCCCGGACTTCATCCGGAACGGGTCCTGTTTCGTGCTGCCGACCTACTGATCTACCGGGCGTCGCCGTGACGGCGGTGGCCGTGGTCGCGAAAGGCCACCGCGCCACCCGCCGCGGCGTCGAGCCAGGCCTGGATGTCGTTGCCGTGTTCCGCCGCCCCGACGAGGGCACGCGTGGCGATCTCGACGGCTTCGACGCACTGCGCGGTGTCGAGCAGTCCCTCACGGTGGGCCTCGAGCAGCTCGTCGGTGTCGAGCAGCAGGGGAGGGGTGCCCGGTACGTCGACGAGATCGAGGTACCAGTCCTCGGCATGCCACCGGCCGTCGTCGTCGGGGCCGGCGAACCGTCCGACATCCAGGTACAGGCGCTGCCCTTCGCGGTAGCCGCCCTGGTAGTGGAAGATGTTGGCGCGCAATCCCAAAGCGGGTAGCAGCCATGACTCCAGGTGGTCGAATCTGGGGTGCCCGGGAGCGTGGCGCGACATGTACAGCCCGAAGCCGGTGACGCGATACTCCTCGACCTCCCGGACGAATCCCTTGTTGTCGGTGTTCGTCATCGCCGGGACGTCGAAAGTCTCGCGTTTGGGCGGGTGCAGCGGGTGCGGTGCTGACCCGGGGTCGGCGGTGCGCCCGCCATCGCTCGTCATGCTCCGAATCTAGACAGCCCGACCGACGATCTCAGGGTGAAAGCCCGAGTTCTCACCGATGCGTCCGACCGCCTGCCCGCGGGATGGTCGACGACATGAGGACTTTCGTCGCCGAACGGGGCCGTGGTGTGGCCCGCGAACGAATCACAGCGCGGCCGACCGTCAAGCGCGCACGGCACGTGCTGCTGTGGATACATGTGCTCTCGTCGGTCTGTTGGATGAGCCAGGCGCTCACGATGGCGGTTCTGATGCTGAGTCCCGGGGACGGGGGCGCGGTTGCCGCGCACCTCCTCGACACCACGGTCCTGGTGGTCTCTGCCAACGTGTCCGCGATGTCGGGATTCCTGCTGTCCGCGACGACGCCGTGGGGCTTCTTCCTCCACTGGTGGGTCCTCGTGAAGTTCGCGATCACGGTGAGCCAGCTCGTCGTCGGGATCGCGGTGCTCTCACCAGCTCTCGACTCGGCGGCGCGCGCCCGCGAAGTCGCGTCGGCCGGCCTGCTCGTGTCGACGGTCCTGATGGCCACGTTGATCGCGTTCCAGGGCTGGCTGTCGATCGCGAAACCGTGGTCGCGCGTGCCGCGCCGGTCCCGCGGCAAGGCGCCGGTTCCGGGCCCGGCGGTCCGGGTCGCGGCGCCCGTCGCGCTCCTCGCCGACGTCGGAGTGTTCGTCGTCGTCGGCCAGCCGATCCCGCTGTGCTCGGCGCTCGTGCTCGTCGCCGCGCTCTTCGGACGCCGGTCCGCGGGAACATCGATGTCATAGGTCGCGTTTACCCTGGCACTATGGCTTTTGCAGCAGAACGCCCCGTCATCGCGCACTCGGAGTTCCGGCCGGTCGGCGAGATCGAGCGGACCGATGCCCGCCTGCAGGTCGTCAGCGAGTACGAACCGGCCGGCGACCAGCCCGCCGCCATCGAAGACCTCACCCGCCGGATCAAGGCCGGAGAGAAGGACATCGTCCTCCTCGGCGCGACCGGCACCGGAAAGTCGGCGACCACGGCCTGGCTCATCGAGCAGGTCCAGCGCCCGACGCTCGTGATGGCGCCGAACAAGACGCTTGCGGCGCAGCTCGCGAACGAACTGCGCGAGATGCTGCCCAACAACGCCGTCGAGTACTTCGTGTCGTACTACGACTACTACCAACCCGAGGCGTACATCGCGCAGACCGACACCTACATCGAGAAGGACTCGTCGATCAACGACGACGTCGAGCGCCTACGTCACTCGGCGACGTCGAGCCTGCTGTCGCGACGCGACGTGGTCGTCGTCGCCTCGGTGTCCTGCATCTACGGCCTCGGTACGCCGCAGTCCTATCTCGACCGGTCCGTCGAGATCGAGGTCGGTCAGGAGATCGATCGCGACGCCCTGCTGCGTCTGCTCGTCGACGTCCAGTACACGCGCAATGACATGTCGTTCACCCGCGGCAGCTTCCGGGTGCGCGGGGACACGGTCGAGATCATCCCGTCCTATGAGGAACTGGCTGTGCGCATCGAGTTCTTCGGCGACGAGGTCGAGTCGCTGTACTTCCTGCATCCGCTGACCGGTGACGTCGTGCGCCAGGTCGACTCGCTGCGCATCTTCCCGGCCACCCATTACGTCGCCGGACCCGAGCGCATGGAGAAGGCGATGGCGAGCATCGAGCGCGAGCTCGAGGAACGACTCGCCGAGCTGGAGGGCAAGGGCAAGCTGCTGGAGGCCCAGCGTCTGCGCATGCGCACCACCTACGACCTGGAGATGATGCGTCAGGTCGGGTTCTGCTCGGGCATCGAGAACTACTCGCGCCACATCGACGGCCGAGCTGCGGGGAGCGCGCCGGCCACGCTCATCGACTACTTCCCGGACGACTTCCTCCTCGTCATCGACGAGTCGCACGTGACGGTGCCCCAGATCGGCGGCATGTACGAGGGCGACATGTCGCGCAAGCGCAACCTCGTCGAGTACGGATTCCGGTTGCCTTCGGCGGTCGACAACCGACCGCTCACCTGGGACGAGTTCGTCGACCGCATCGGACAGACCGTGTATCTGTCCGCGACTCCCGGGCCGTACGAACTGGGCCAGTCCAACGGCGAGTTCGTCGAACAGGTGATCCGTCCGACGGGACTCGTGGACCCGCAGGTCGTGGTGAAGCCCACTAAGGGCCAGATCGACGATCTGGTCCATGAGATCCGCGAGCGAACCGATCGCGACGAGCGCGTCCTGGTGACCACCCTGACCAAGAAGATGGCCGAGGATCTCACCGATTACCTGCTCGAACTCGGCATCCGCGTCCGGTACCTCCACTCGGAGGTCGACACCCTGCGTCGTGTCGAACTGCTCCGCCAGCTGCGCTCCGGTGATTACGACGTCCTGGTGGGCATCAACCTGCTCCGCGAGGGTCTCGACCTGCCCGAGGTCTCGCTCGTCGCGATTCTCGACGCCGACAAGGAGGGCTTCCTGCGGAGCACCACGTCGCTCATCCAGACGATCGGTCGCGCGGCCCGCAACGTGTCCGGCGAGGTCCACATGTATGCGGACAAGATCACCGATTCGATGCGCAACGCCATCGACGAGACCGAGCGGCGTCGCGAGAAGCAGATCGCGTACAACAAGGCGAACGGCATCGATCCGAAGCCGCTGCGCAAGAAGATCGCCGACATCCTGGACCAGGTCTACAAGGAAGCCGAGGACGAGGCCGTGGCGGTCGGCGGTTCCGGACGCAACTCCAGCCGCGGACGCCGCGCACAGGGTGAGGTGTCGAAGGCCGGTAGTTCGGGGGTCATCGAGAAGCGTGACGTGTCGATGATGCCCCGCGCCGAGCTCGCCGACCTCGTGTCGCAACTCACCGACCAGATGATGAGTGCCGCTCGGGATCTGCAGTTCGAACTCGCCGGACGACTCCGCGACGAGATCGCCGATCTGAAGAAGGAGATGCGAGGGATGGACGCGGCCGGGATCAAGTGACGTCTGTTCGGGGTGGCAGCGTCGGGTTCACGATGTGCCGATCACCACGAACGGGGGACAGACGCGCCCGCGGCACACTAATGTCCCCGTGCAGGACCCCTGCATTGTGGGTATACGCGATGACGCCTCGCTGATGGGCAGCGAGGCGAATTCATGTCGAGAGGTTGGGATGAGCTCTTACGAAACCGTCGTCGTCGGAACGGACGGCTCCGAGTCGTCGATGAAGGCTGTGGAGCGTGCGGGTGCACTCGCGGGCGACGCTCAGTTGGTGATCGCGTGCGCGTACTTCCCGAACGAGCGCGGAGCCGGCGACGCCGCGGATGTCCTGAAAGACGAGGCGTACCAGGTCACCGGATCGACGCCGACCGAGGAGATCCTGCGAACCGCAAAGGAACGGGCCACCAAGGCCGGTGCGTCGAACGTGGTGCAGCGGCCGGTCAAGGGTGCTCCGGTCGACGCACTCCTGCAGTTGGTGAGCGACGTCAAGGCCGATCTTCTCGTCGTGGGCAATCGCGGCCTGAATTCGATCGCCGGCCGGCTCCTCGGATCGGTCCCCGCCGACGTCGCCCGCAAGTCGGCGTGCGACGTGCTCATCGTCCACACCACCGGATAGTCGGCGAAGGGTTTCCCACCGGTGCGTTCGCACCGATGGGGTCCCGCTCAGATGTCCCCGTCTCCGCGGACGGCCGGAAATGCTCCGGCACGTCCGAGGAGTGCGGGGACATTCTTGTCGAGGGCCCGGCCCAGCCACGCGGCGGCGTCGATCAGCCCCTGCATGTCGACACCCGTGATGACCTCGGACCGATCGAGTGCATAGACGAGATCCTCGGACGCGATGTTGCCGGTCGCCGCGGGCGCGAACGGACACCCACCGAATCCGCCGACACTGGCGTCGATGGCGCCGGCCCCCGAATCGAGCGCGGTGAGAGCATTCGCGTAACCGGTGTTCCGCGTGTTGTGGAAATGCCAGCGCTGTGGAATACCGGGCGCACGCTCCGCCGTGCGGGCGGCGAGATCGCGGACCTGCGCCGGAACCCCGACGCCGATCGTGTCGGCGAAAGCGATCTCGTCCGGGGCGGCCTGATCGGTCAACCGCGCCACGATGTCGGAGATCCGGCGCGGGTCGACCTCGCCCGTGAACGGGCAGCCGAACGCGACCGCGATGGTCACCGTCGTCGCGAGGCCGGCCGCGCGCGCGTCGCGCACCACATCGACGGCCGCGGAAACGGTGTCCTCGACACCGCAGCCCTGATTACGGCGGCTGAACGCCTCGGTGGCCACGACGACCGCGTTCACCTCGTCGACCGCGGAGGCGAGAGCGCGGTCGAGACCACGACGATTCAGGACGAGCCCGATATAGGAGACACCGTCCACGCGGGGCACCCCGGCCATGACCTCCTCGGCGCCGGCCATCTGCGGTACGCGTTTGGGGTTCACGAAACTCACCGCCTCGATCCGGCGCACGCCGGCGTCGACGGCCCGGGCGATGAACTCGATCTTCTCCTCGACGGAGAGCAGGGTCTGCTCGTTCTGCAACCCGTCCCGCGGGCCCACCTCGATCAACTGCACGTCTGACACCAGTCCGATCTTGCCTTGTCCGGCGCTGCGACTCCATCGATCGAGGCCCCCTCGCTTCGCTCCCGGCGCCGGTGCCCATTCGGCCCGCTCGCTTCGCTCCCGGCGCCGGTGTTCATTCGGCCCGCTCGCTTCGCTCCCGGCGCCGGGCGATGCCATGTCCGACATGCCGTTCTGCCCCGGTGTCGGTCGAACGACCGAATCCTTCGGTCCCGGAACCACGCCAGACGGTACGAGAGTGACCGGTGTGGCTCCACCGCACTCAGGTGATCTCATCTGTCACACCAGTTGCTGAACTAACCCCATCGTCCCGTGCAGTCGGTTGTGCGGGATGTATCACTTTCGGAAGCGGATGCGATGTACCGCGTATGATTCGTTGCTGTTCGACGATGGCTGCGGGGGGACGCGGGAGCGTCATCGTCGAGCGACCCAATCGCCGAAACCGACGTCGGACGACGCATGGATGACACTGTGTCCCACCGAGATGGGACTGGGGGAGACTGGCGCCCGGGGGCACCCCGCGCGCCTCGAGGGGCGGATCTACTGGATCTGACCGCGGCTCAGCGCGCCATGTGGTTTGCCGAGAACCTGGTCGACGACCACTCGGTCACCGTCGCGCACTACCTCGACATCGTCGACGACGGACGCCCGTTCGATCGGGAGTTGTTCCGTCGGGGAGTGCTGGAGGCGGCACGCGACCTGCAGACGGCGTACACGCGCGTGGTCGAGGTCGATGGCACGCCTCGGCAGTACATCGACTTCTCCGTTCCGTTCGACGTGATCGACGTCGATCTGCGGACGCATCCGGATCCCGAAGCGGCAGCCGTCGACTGGATGCGCGCCGACCATCAGCGGTCCGTGGACCTGCTGGCCGATCCGGTCGCCGTCGCGGCCTTCATCCGGATCGCCGACGACCGGACGTACTGGTACATGCGCGGTCACCACATCGCGTTCGACGGATACGGCGCACTGATGTGCCTGCACGAAGCGGTGGCGCGCTACAACGAGTACCGCGAGCCGGATCCTTCGGCGGAGGTCGCTGTCACGGTGCCGCCGCGAACCGGGCGCCGACCGGTCCGCCGCGCCAGCATCGCCGAGGTCGTCGCCGACGACGCGGCCTACCGGCGGAGCACGCGGTTCGAGAAAGACCGCGAGTTCTGGCAGGAACGTGCCGCCGGGCTCCCCGAGCGGGTCAGCCTCGCGGCACACCCGGCCACCGCCGGCGTCCGCAACGAGACCGTCGTCTCCGCCGGGCTGCTCGGTCCCGAACTGGATGAGGCGCTGCGTCGGTGCGCCCGGGACCTCGACGCCTCGGTTGCCGCCATCCTCACCGCCGCGTTCGCCGCGTTTCTCGCGCGCATGTCCGGCAGCGACGACATCGTCCTCAGTCTGCCGGTCACCGCACGGACGACGGCGCGCGTCCGGCACTCGGCCGGGATGGTCTCCAACATGTTGCCGCTGCGCGTGGACGGAATCTCCTCGGCGACGTGCGCCGACGTCGTCGCGGCGGTCAGCGCGGAGATCACCGCGGGTCTGCGTCATCAACGGTATCGATCCGAAGACATCAGGGCGGCAGCCGGTTTCGGTGATGCCCGCGGTACGTCGTTCGGACCGTTGGTCAACCTGTTGCTGTTCGACAAGCCGATCGTCATCGACGGCGCCCGCGTGCGCTATCACATGCTGTCCGCCGGTCTGGTCGAAGACCTGGTGATGAACGTCTTCGCGGCCGGCCCGGAGGCCCCGCTGGAAGTGGGTCTGCACGCGAATCCCACGCTGTACGGGTCGGCGGAACTCGAGGCACATCGCGATCGCCTGCTCAACGTGCTCACACAGTTCGTCGCGCACCCGAACCGGCCTGTCACCGACCTCGACCTGCTGATGGCCGGGGAGTCGGCAACCCTGGATCACCTCGGTTCCGGCGGGCCGGCCGTCGGCGTGGGCGGTGAGCACGTGCTGGCCGCCTTCGATCGCCAGGTCGAGTCGACGCCGGACGCGCCCGCGGTGACGTTCGGCGACACCACCCTCACCTACCGCGACTTCGCGCGTGCCTGCGACACATTCGCGAACCGGTTCACGAGTCTGGGCGCGCGGCGCGGCGATCGCATCGTCGTGGCACTGGACCGCTCGATCGACCAGGTGTGCGCCGTGTATGCCGCGATCGGGCTGGGTGCGGTCTACGTGCCCGTCGATCCGGCCGAACCGGACGAGCGGCGACAGGCGATCATCGCCGCGGTCGAACCCGCCCTGGTCGTCGACGCACACTTCATCGCCGGTCTCGACTCCCCGCTTCCCGGTCCGACGGCACGGCCGCATCGGGAGACCCGGGTTCCGGCTGATCTGGCCGCCTACGTCATCTTCACGTCGGGATCGACCGGGACCCCCAAAGGTGTCGAGATCGGTCATCGGGCGATCGAGCAACGCCTCGGGTGGATGCAGCACGACCACCCGATCGCCGCGGGGGACGCCGTGCTGTACAAGACGCCGGCAACCTTCGACGTGTCGGTCTGGGAGTTGCTGTGGCCGTTGCGCGTCGGGGCGCGGATGGTGATCGCGGCGCCCGGCGGACACCGCGATCCCGCGTACCTCCGCGACCTCATCGCGCGATCCGGCGTCACCGTCCTGCATTTCGTGCCGTCGATGCTCGATGCCTATCTCGACGTGGTGCTCGGACCGGACCCCGGTGGTTCGACGACTCAGTCCGTCGACGACTTCGGCGGAACCGACACGGTGTCGCACGAACGGCTCTCCCTACCCGATCACGTGCGATGGGTGTTCACGTCGGGCGAGGCGCTGCCGGCCCGGCTCGCCCGGCGCGTACGGTCGACCACCCGAGCCGGACTGGTGAACTTGTACGGGCCGACCGAGGCCGCGATCGACGTGACCGCCCAGCGGGTCACGACGGATGGTCCCGTCGTTCCGATCGGACACCCGGTACCGGGGACCGAGGTGCGGGTCCTCGACAGCCGACTCCGTCCGGTTCCGGTCGGGGTCGCCGGCGAGTTGTATCTGGTGGGGCCGCAGCTGGCATCGTGCTACGTCGGTGCGCCGGGACTGACATCAGGCAGGTTCACGGCCGATCCGCGGGGGGACGTGGGTGCCCGGATGTACCGCACCGGGGATCTGGTCCGATGGACTGCCGACGGTGAACTGGAGTATCTGGGACGAACCGATCAGCAGATCAAGATCCGGGGTCAGCGCGTGGAACCCGGCGAGGTGGAGGCGGTGATCGCCGCGATCCCGGGCGTCGACGCGGTAGCGGTCGTCGCCCGCCGCGATCTCGGGCCCGCACCGGTTCTCGTCGCCTATCTCCGTGCTCGCCGGGATGGGTCCGTGCCCGAATCCCGCGCCGATCATGATGCCGGTGTCACCCGGCAACTGCTCGATGCCGACGCTGTGCGTGCGCACTGCCGACGGCGACTCCCCGGACACATGGTTCCGCCGGGGATTGTCTTCCTCGATGCGTTTCCCACCACCCGGTCGGGCAAGCTGGACACACGCGCGCTGCCGGTTCCCGTACTCGGCTCCGCCGCAACGAGTTTCCGGACGCCGCAGACCCCGGTCGAGCGGGCGATCGTGTCGCTGGTGGAGGAGGCGTTGGACCGTGAGGGGGTCAGCGTCTCGGACAATCTCTTCGCTTTGGGGGCGGATTCGTTGCTCGCCGCCCGGATGGTGGCCCGCGCACGTGTCGACCACGGCCTGGGGATTGCCCTGACCGACGTCTTCGACGCGGTCGACCTCGCCGATCTCGCGTCACGCGCCGTGGTCGTCCCGCAGTCCGACCGGTCCGCAGCGACCCGGTCGCAACCACCGCGTCCGGCGCGAACCCCGCTGTCGCAAGCGCAGACCCGGTTGTGGTTCATCAACCGGATGTCGCCGGCCGAGTCGACCTATAACATGTCGGGCGCGCTGCGCCTGGCGCACGCGCTGGACACCGATGCCATGCACCGGGCGGTCCTGGACGTCGTCGACCGGCACGAGATCCTGCGCACGGTGTTCCCGGTCGTCGACGGCGAACCCGAGCAGCGAATCCTGGACACGCGCACGGCTGCCGATCTTCTGGGCGGGACACACGTCCAGCTCCACGCCGGAGACGATGTGAACGTGGCGATCTCCGCCATCACCGACGTGGGCTTCGATCTGGCCGAGGAGATCCCGTTCCGGTACCGCCTGGTGACCGGACATCCGGATGGCGACATCGTCGTGCTGGTCCTTCATCACATCGCGGCCGACGGGCACTCGCTCCGGCCGCTGCTGCGAGATCTGATGACCGCGTACGACAGTCGACGCGCGGGTGCGGAACCGGATCTCTCACCGTTGCCGATGCAGTACGCCGATGTCGCCGTCGAGCGCGCCGAGACGCTCGGAACGCCGGATGCGCCGTCGTCGGTTCTGGTCGAGGGCCTGGAGTTCTGGCGGGCGGAGTTGCGCGGCGCGCCGGATCTGCTGCAGTTGCCCACCGATCGGCCGCGTCCGCGGGTGATGTCGAGTAGCGGAGCGCATGTGGACACCGTGCTCGGGACGGGCCTGACCGCGGGGATCCGGCAGCTCGCGAGATCGTTGGCGGTCACCCCGTTCGCGGTGTTCCAGTCCGCCCTGGCGATCACCTTGGGTCGGCTGGCCGCCACCGACGACGTGAGTATCGGGACCGCGGTCGCCGGCCGCGACGATCCGGCGCTCGCCGACCTCGTCGGCATGTTCGTCAACACCGTCGTGCTGCGAACGACCCTGCAACCCGGGGACACCGTCGCCGACTTCGTCACCGCCGCGCATCGCCGCTGCGCGCGCGCGATGAGCCGCGCCGACGTCCCGTTCGAACGGGTCGTGGACGCTGTCGCGCCACACCGGTCGCCGTCGCACTCGCCGCTGTTCCAGGTCGCGCTGACGGTTCAACCCGATCAGTTGGCCGAGCTCGCCCGATGGGCCGGGTCCGCAGAGGTCCTCGATGCCCGGGTACCGTCCGCGAAGTACGACGTGACCGTGTCGGTCACTGACCGCACCGACCGTTACGACGTCGAATTCGCCTATGCAACCGATCTTTTCGACGACGCTACGGTGCGCGACATGGCGCGGCGGCTGGAGTTCGTCCTGGAGCAGATGGTGCACGAGTCGTCGCGGAGCATCGGTGCGATCGACCTGCTCCGCCCGGACGAGATGCGTACCCTGGCGGCGCCGGCCCGGGGATCGCGTCCGGAGCAGACCCTCGCAACCCTGCTGACGCGCGGTCTCGCGAGCGCCGACCCCGGCGCCCCTGCCCTGCTCGGGGAGAGCGCGGTCCGCTGGTCCGAGGTGACGACCACGACCAATCAGATCGCCCGCGTCCTGATCGAACGCGGCATCGGCCCAGGCGACGTCGTCGCGGTGAGCATCCCGCGCTCGCCCCGGTCGGTCCTGGCCGTACTGGGCGTGGCCATGAGCGGCGCCGCCTTCGTGATGATCGACTCCCGTCTGCCCGCCGCCCGCCGTTCGGCGATGCTCGCCGACAGCGGTGCGGTTCTGGTCATCACGGCGGATTCCGTTGCCGCAGAAGGCGCCGGGTCCTCGGTGACCCGATCCACGGTCGCGCAGCTGGTTCTCGATGACCTCGAGGTGGATCTGGGCATCGCGGGACGGCCGACGCACCGGGTGGCCGACGCCGAGCGGGTGCGGCCGATCGCCCTCGACGACGCGGCCTATCTCCAGTTCACCTCGGGGTCCACCGGCCGGCCCAAGGCCGTCACGGTGACCAACGCCGGGTTCGCCGAACTGGTCGGCGAGCAGCAGCATCGCTTGGGCGCGGGCCCGGACTCGCGCATACTCCATGTCGCCGCACCGGGATTCGATGTCGCGGTCTGGGAGATCGTGTTCGCGGTGTGTTCGGGCGCCCAGCTGGCGATCAGCCCACCCGAGGTGTTCGCCGGTCCCGAGCTGGCGACCATCATCGCTCGTCACCGGGTCACCCACACGATCATGACGCCCACCGCGCTCGCCACTCTCGATCCTGCCGCGGTGCCCGAACTCTCGGTCGTGATGGTGGCGGGCGAGGCCTGCCCTCCGGAGTTGGTCGCGAGGTGGGATGCGGCCGGCCGCCCGCTGCTCAATCTCTACGGTCCCAGCGAGACCACGATTTGGGCCACCGCCTCCGCGCCCCTCCGGCCTGCGGAACCGGTCACGATCGGTGGGCCGATCGCCGGAGTCGGCGTCCGGGTCCTCGACGCCTGCATGCGTCCGGTGCCGGACGGTGTCCTGGGTGAGCTGTACCTGTCGGGACGGGCACTCGGGCGCGGCTACCACGGTCGTCCCGGACTGACGGCGGGCCGGTTCGTCGCCGATCCGTTCGAGACCGGGGGGCGGATGTACCGCACCGGTGACCTCGTCACGCGCACACCGTCCGGCGACATCGTCTACCACGGGCGCAACGACTTCCAGATCAAGATCCGCGGCATGCGGGTCGAACCCGGCGAGGTCGACGGCGTGCTCGCAAGTCATCCCGACGTGGACATCGCGGTCACCGTCGGAACGACGACTCCCGCTGGGGACACGGTGCTGGTGTCGTATGTGACCGCCCCTGCCGACCGGGTCCCCGCACCCGAGCACATCCTCGACCACGCCGCCGCCCGCCTGCCGTCGCACCTCGTACCGCACACCGTGGTGGTGCTCGACGAGTTGCCGATGACCCGAACCGGCAAGGTCGACCGCCGCGCCCTGCCCGCGGTGGAGATCTCGCCCGCACGTGAATATGTCGGCCCCCGCAGCCGGCTCGAGGGCGTCGTGGCCCAGATCTTCGCCGACGTGCTCGGGCTGCGGGAGGTCAGCGTGTACGACGGGTTTTTCGAACTCGGCGGGAGCTCGCTGTCGGCGACCAAGGTCGCCTATCGCGTCGAACAGCATGTCGGACGCCGCGTGCC
Source organism: Gordonia sp. NPDC127522 (assembly GCF_042672305.1). Taxonomy (NCBI): domain Bacteria; kingdom Bacillati; phylum Actinomycetota; class Actinomycetes; order Mycobacteriales; family Gordoniaceae; genus Gordonia; species Gordonia sp. NPDC127522. Next base: position 61,895 of record NZ_JBHXVK010000014.1, on the reverse strand, counting down.
GATGTCGCTGCTCTTCGAGAACCCGACCGTCGCGGACTTCGTGGCGGCGGTGGCAACGGCCGACCGGGCGGTCTCGGGACGCATGCTGACGCCGCGCGAACGCACTCATCTCGTCGACCTCACGGGAGTGCAACGCGGCCTGTGGTCGATCAACCAGACCGATCCGGCCTCGCCTGCCTATAACGTCGGCCTGACCCTGGAACTCGACGGCCGGCTCGACGTCCCGGCCCTCACGGGGGCGGTGGGTGACCTCGTCGCGCGGCATGAGTCGCTGCGCACCCGTTACCCGCTGCACGACGGCACACCGGTGCAACTCATCATCCCCGCTGCGGATGCGGTGCACGCGTTGCGGATTCCGCTCGTCGATCTCGCCGGTGACCGGCACGACATGCCCGCCGAGGACCGGTTGGGCGCCGAGGTCGCCGCTGTCGTCGGAGCGGGTTTCGACCTGACCGGCCCCCCGGCGGTACGCGCGACGATCCTGCGGGTGAGCCCGGACCGGCACTTGCTGGTGTTCGTCGTCCACCACATCAACGCCGACGGTGGGTCGCTCGGCCCGCTGGCCCGCGACCTCGCCGAGTTCTACTCCGAACGCATCTCGGGGCGAGCCGGATCGAGAAGTGCGGTGGGGCAGCGCGTGCAGTTCGCCGACTATGCGATCTGGCACGCCGAGCGCCTGCAGACCACGCGGCCCGACGGGGAGACGGAACGGCAGCGTCAACTGCGGTACTGGGGGCGGCGTCTGGATCGGGCGGGGGAGTCGGCGACGATCCCGACCGACCGGCCCCGGCCCGTGGAGCCCCGCCATGTGGGCGGAGTCGTCGATCTCGACATCCCGTCGTCGACCGCGACGATGCTCCGTCAGATGGCGCGGGTGGGTAACACGACGCAGTTCGCCGTCCTGCACGCGGCGCTCGCGGTTCTGCTCGGGCGGTTGTCGGGAAGCGACGACATCGTCATCGGCACACCGTTCGCCGGTCGTGATGATCCCGCCCTGACCGACATGGTGGGGATGCTCGCGACCACGGTGCCACTACGTACGCGGCTTCGCCTCGACGAGCCGTTCGCGGACCTCTTGCGACGGGTGCACACCGACGATTTCGCCGACCTGGGTCACGCCGACGTGTCCTTCGACGAGATCGTCGATCATCTCGCCCGAACCGCCCGTGCGTCGGTCCGCCGCGGACGCCGCAACCCGTTGTTCTCGGTGATGCTTTCCTACCAGAACCTCGAGTTCCCGGACATCGAACTCGACGGGCTGCATGTCCGGCCGCGTCTGCCCGAGTCCTTTCCCGCCAAGGTGGACCTCGAGGTCATGCTCTACCCGGGCGACCCCGACGGCGTCGACCGGAACGGCGCGCTGGGCGGGCAGATCGCCTTCGACACCGATCTCTTCGACCCCGGCACGGTGGCCCTGTTCGCCGAGAGGTTCCGAAATCTGTTGGCCGACATCGTGTCACGGCCGGACACTGCGATCGGGGACCTCGCCGTCTGGACGGAGCAGAACGCGCCGCAAGCGCGCGGGAACGATGCCGTCCGGCCGCTGCACGAGCTGGTGTCGGAGGTCGCGGCCGTCGCGCCCGACACGGTCATCGGCGTCGCGGGGGCGCCACAGGTGACCTTCGCCGATCTCGAGGCAACCGCGGTCGCCATGTCGATGTCGATTCCCGACGAAGACCCGGCGGAGGCGTTGACGATCGCCGTGGCGACGCTCCTCGCCGACGCCGACCGGTCCATCGACGAGGTCTTCGACAGCGTGCGAACCGCCGCCGATGCCGTCGTGCACGGCCATACGGGCGCCGGATCGGGCGCGGTCCAGCGAAATCGAGTGGAACCCGCGTGACGTCGGACACCTCGATTCCCCGCACCTCGACGGGGCATGCCCAGTCGTCGCTGCGCCGCCCGTCCGCGATTCGGCTGCTGGCGCTCGCCGCCGCCCATGCGGGCGACGACGAGGCGATGTCCGGGGCGGCCGGCCCGGTGACCTTCCGTGCTCTGCACCGCCGGGTCTCGGCCTCGGCGATCACCCTGGCAGAGCGGGGCGTCGCGGCCGACGCCGCCCTCCGCGCAACGGTGACGGCGCTGATGCCGCGCGCGGGGCTGAGCGGATCGCAACTCGCTTCCGCCGCGGCCGGAATCGTCGATGAACTCGACCGGCGGATCACCGAGATCCTGGGCCTCGGTGACCGCGAGACGCTGCCGGGGCTCTTCCGGATCGCCGCACGACGACGTGCCGACGCCGTCGCTCTCGCCGACCTCGACGGGGCGTCGCTCACCTACCGGGAACTCGACGTGCGCTCCGAACGGATGGCGCACGCCCTCGTCGATCGTGGTGCGGGTCCCGAAACACTCGTGGGGGTCGCGCTCCCGCGCTCGGTGGACCTCATCGTGGCGTTGCTCGCGGTTCTCAAGACCGGTGCGGCCTATCTACCCCTCGACCGGACACATCCGGTTGCGCGCCTGCGCGGGATCGTCGAGGACGCGTCGCCGGTCGCCGTCGTGGTCGACGCCGAGACGGTCGGGGCCTGGGCTGCGATGCCCGTGCCGCTGTGCACGCCGCAGGACCTGTTGGCGCAGTACGACATCGATGTCCGGTCGGTCTCGATCCCACCGCTGCCGGAGCAGGTGACCGCGCAGTCGAGCGCCTACGTGATGTACACCTCCGGATCCACCGGGCGCCCCAAAGGCGTTGTCGTCACCCACGACAACGTGGTGTCGCTGCTCGATGCGCTCGACGCCGTCGTGGAGAGTTCGCCCGCCGACGTGTGGTCGATGTTCCACTCCTACGCGTTCGACGTCTCGGTCGGCGAGATCTGGGCCGCACTGCGCGTCGGCGGTCGTCTCCTCGTGCTCGACCATGCGACGACCCGCGCCCCGGACGACGTGGTCGAGGCATTCGACCGGCACGGGGTCACGATCGTCAACTTCACCCCGTCGTCGTTCTATCAGTTCGCGGCGGTCGTCCGCCCGCCCCTCGGCCGTCGATTGCCGGAGTCCGTTCGGCGCCTGCACTTCTCGGGCGAACTCCTCGACTACGAGCATGTCCGGACATGGCAGACGGACCGGGCGGCCGACGGGTCGGCGACCCGTCCCGGCGCCGATGTCGCGGGCCCGCAATTGAACAACATGTACGGTCCCACCGAGACCACCGTCTACATGACCCGTCGGGAACTGACGCGCGCCTTCGTCGACCGGGCAACCGCCTCCGACATCGGGACCCCCCTGCTCGGTTCGCGGGTGTACGTCCTCGACGGTCGGCTCGCCGCCGTGCCCGACGGCGTGCCCGGTGAACTGTACGTCGCGGGCGCCCAGGTCACCCGCGGGTTCCTGAACCGGCACGGTCAGACGTCCACGCGGTACGTCGCCGACCCGTTCGGACCGCCGGGCGGTCGGATGTACCGGACCGGCGACATCGGGATGTCCCGCAACGGGTCCATCGAATTCGTGGGACGACGCGATGGCCAGGTGAAACTCCGCGGCTTCCGGATCGAGCTGGGAGAGGTCGAGTCGGCGATGTCGGCGCTCGACGGCGTCGACGCGGCGGGGGCGGACATCCGTACGCTCGGCGACACCGAGCATCTCGTCGGCTACTTCGTCGCCGCGGGCGGCGCCGCTTCGTCGGCCGTTGACGCAGTCGGGCTGTCGGACAGCGAGATCCGTACGCGCCTGGCGACCGCGGTGCCGGAGTACATGGTGCCCACCCGGTTCGTCCGGCTACCGCGACTGCCGCTCACCGTGAACGGCAAGCTCGATCGCGGCGCGCTGCCTGATCCGGGGTTCGGCGATGGCCCGGAGGTCGCCGAGCCGCCCGCCGGCGCGACCGAGGCGGCCCTGGCCGCACTGGTCGCCGAGATCTTGGGCGTGAGCGACGTCGGGGTCACCACGTCGTTGTTCGATCTCGGTGGCAACTCGCTCACCGCTACCCGGGTGGCCGCCCGGGCAGCCGAGCAATTCGGCACGACGGTCTCCGCGCGAGATGTGTTCGCCGATCCGACGGTCCGGGGTCTGGCAGCGGTCATCGACGGACGCGACCCCGGAGACCACGACGGACGCGGGGGAGCTGATCGCCGGGTGCCCCTGCGCCGAGTGGGCCGCGACGGGGTGCTCCCGTTGTCGCCCGCACAGCGTCGAATCTGGTTTCTGGAGACGCTGGATCCGGGCGGGGCCGGGTATCTCATCCCGGCCGTGCTCCGCCTCGATGCCGCATCGGGTTCTGGTCTGGAGGCGGCGGGTGACCGGTCCCCGGACCCTGCGGTCGTCGCCGCGGCTCTCGCGGATCTGCTTGCGCGACATGAGGTGCTGCGCACGCGATTCGTATCGGTGGACGGCGTTCCCGAGCAGGTCATCGCGCCCGCGGGAGACCCTCGACACGACGTCCGGGTGACACCCCCGATCGACATGCGCGGCGCCGACGAGGGCGACGTCACGGCCACCATCGCCGAGATCACCAGTCGTGGATTCGATCTCGAAGCCGGTGCGCCTGTTCGGGCCCGCCTGATCCGCGTCGCCGACGACGCCGTGATCCTGGTCCTGGTGGTGCACCACATCATCAGCGACGGTGGCTCGGTCGCGCCGATGGTCACCGACTTCGTCACCGCGTACGAGGCGCGCGCGGCCGGCCGCGAACCCAGCTGGGCGCCACTGCCGATCCAGTACGTCGACTACTCGGTGTGGCAGCACCATCGGCTCGGGGACGCCGCCGACCCCACGTCTCTCGCAGCACGTCAGCTCGACCACTGGCGAACCCGTCTCGCCGGGGTGCCGGCACTCATCGAGTTGCCGGTGGACCGGCCGCGCACCCCGGTTCGGGACGACTCGGGTGCCGAGCTGTCGGCGACGTTCGACGCCGCCACCTGGAACGCTCTGGGAGACCTCGCCGGTCGGCACGGCGCGACGATGTTCATGGCCGTCCACGCCCTGCTCGCGGTCACTCTCGTCCGGTCCGGCGCCGACGAGGACGTCGTCATCGGGACCCCGGTCGCGGGTCGGGGCGAGCGCGATCTGGACCCATTGATCGGGATGTTCGTCAACACGCTGGCGCTGCGCAGCCGGGTGCGTCGAGCGGCCTCGTTCACCGATCTGCTGGACGACATCCGCGAGATCGATGTGACCGCACTCGATCACGCCGATCTACCGTTCGAGACCGTGGTCGACGAGGTCGTCGCGGTACGCGACACCGCGCATCCGCCGCTGGTCCAGGTCGCTCTGGCATTCCAGAACGCCGCACGGCCGACCGTCGAGTTGCCGGGGGTCGTCGTCTCCGAGATCGAGGCCCCGGTCACCACCGCGAAGGTCGACCTGCAGATCACCGTCCTCGACGAGCCGGGCCGCAGCCCGGCCGACGACACGCGCGTGATCGTCACCTATGCCACCGCCCTCTTCGACGCCGGCACGGTGGACGCGTTCGTCCGTCGGATGACCGCCGTCGCGCGAGCGGTGGTGAGCGAGCCGCACGCGCCGGTCGGCGACCTGTCCACCGGAGACGATCACTCGGATGCGGTGATCGCGGCACCGGGTCTCGCGTCGGCGAGGTCGACGCTCGCCGACCTGCTGGACGCCGCAATCGCCGTGAACCCCGACGGCATCGCGGTCACCGAGAACGGGCAGCACCTGACGTACACCGAGCTCGACCTCCGTACGCGCCGGCTGGTCGGCGTGCTTCGTGCGCGCGGTGCCGCGCCGGACACCGTGATCGCCCTCGCCGCACCAAGATCTCTCGAAGGCACGGTCGGGTTCTGGGCGATCGCGCGCACGGGTGCGGCGGTGGCGCCCGTCGACCCCGGTGTGCCGGGGGAGCGCCTGCGCTACATGCTGGCCACCGTCGACGCGCGTCTGGGGGTCACCTCGTCCGAGGCCGTCGCCGGGCTGCGACCGGCGGCTGCGGCGGTGGACTGGGTCGTTGCCGAACAGCTAGGCGGTCCGGACGAGACCGGAGTCGCGTCCGCCCGACGTCCGCGCCCCGACGAGACGGCCTATGTCATCTTCACGTCCGGCTCGACCGGCCGGCCGAAAGGCGTCGCGGTCACCCACCGCGGGCTGGCCGATCTGGTCGCCGATGCCCGTGCGAGATTCGGACTCACGCCGGCGGCGCGCGTACTCCGCTTCGCGGCACCGGGTTTCGACGCCGCGGTGTTCGAGACACTGGTCGCGGTGGCGGCCGCGTCGACCATGGTCGTGGTGCCCGGCGGGGTCACGGGCGGCTCCGAACTCGCGGCGATCCTGCGGCGGGAGCGCATCACCCACGCGACGATCACCCCGACCGCCCTCGCCACGGTGTCCGAGGCGGTCACCGAATCGGGCGCGGCGACCGGCACCGGGTTCCCCGATCTCGAGGTCATCTCCGTCGCCGGTGACGTCTGTTCGCCGGAACTGGTCCGGGCATGGTCCGCCGGTCGCTCGATGCGCAATCTCTACGGTCCCACCGAGACCACCATCTGGGCGACATCGTCGGCACCGATGCGGCCCGACTCCGCGGTCACCATCGGCGGTCCGATCGCCGGTGTCACCGCCGCAGTTCTCGATTCCCGCCTGCATCCCGTTCCCGCCGGCGTGGCCGGTGAACTGTATCTGGCGGGTTCCGCCCTCGCCGCCGGCTACGTCGGCCAGACCGCGCTGACCGCCGAGCGCTTCGTCGCGGCACCGTTCGGCGCGCCGGGCGAGCGGATGTACCGGACCGGTGATCTCGTACGATGGCGCCGACGGAGCGGCCGCTGGACGTTGGACTTCCTGGGCCGCAGCGACTTCCAGGTCAAGATACGGGGTTTCCGGATCGAACTCGGTGAGATCGACGCGGTTCTCGGCGAGCACCCCGGGGTGGACTTCTCGACGACCGCCGGAATCGAACACCCGACCTCGGGTGAGACGGTCCTCGTGTCCTGGGTCCATGGTGTCGCCGGCGCTGCGCCCGACACCGCAGACGTCGCGACCCACGCGGCTCGACGGCTCCCCGCCCACATGGTGCCCACCGTGATCGTGCCGATCGACGACATCCCGCTGACGGCCACCGGAAAGCTCGACAGCAGGGCGTTGCCCACACCGCGTTTCGGTGGACACGTCCACGTCCGGCCGTCGACGGCAACCGAGCAGGCGGTCGCCGCGGTCTACGCCGAGGTCCTCGGACTCGATGCCGCGGAGGAGGTGTCGGCCGAGGCGTCGTTCTTCGATCTCGGCGGCACCTCGCTGTCGGCGACCCGGGTGGTGGCCCGCCTGGGTGGCCCGCTCGGCGTGGAGATCGGAGTCCGCGCGCTGTTCGAGACGCCGACGGCCCGGGCGCTGGCCGCCGCCGTCGATGCGGGGCAACACGCTCGCGGTGCCGATCTGCCCGCGCTCGAGGCGATCAGCCGGCCGGACCCGGTACCCCTCTCGTACGCCCAGCGTCGGATGTGGTTCCTGAACCAGTTCGATCCGCACTCCGCCGCCTACGTGATCCCCATCGTGGTCCGTCTGCGCGGCGACCTCGACGTGTCCGCGATGCGGGCGGCGATCCTCGACGTCGTCGACCGCCACGAGGTGCTGCGCACGATCTACCCGACGACGACGCCCGACGGCGACACCGGCGCGGAATCCATCGCGGCCGGGTCCGGGTCGGCCGAAACGGGCGCTCGCGCCGTCGAACCCGTGGCGCATGCGCCCGACGACTGGGCCGGGCGCATCACGATCGGGCACACCGTGGTCCCGCCGCGGGCCGCCGCATCCTCCGACCAGGTCGTCGACCAGGAGATCCAGGAACTCGTCACGACCACGTTCGACGTGACGACGGACCTACCGGTACGGGTGCGCGTCATCACCGCGTCGGCGGATCACCACCTACTCGTCATCGCGCTGCACCACATCGCCGCCGACGGTGAGTCGGCACCGGTGCTTGCGGCCGAGATCGCGCGGGCGTACGCGGCCAGGCGGTCGGGCCGCGCGCCGGACTGGCCGGCCCTGCGCTTCCAGTACGCGGATTACGCGGTGTGGCAACGGCATCGGCTCGGTGACCCCGCGGACGCCGACTCCCTGATCGCGCGCCAGTTGCGGTTCTGGGTCGAGCGGTTGACCGGCCTGCCCGACATCCTCCCGCTGCCGATCGACCGCCCGCGCCCCGCCGACACCGATGGACGCGCGGCCACCGTGCGGTGGTCATTGCCCGCGGCCGTGGTGTCGCGACTGCGCCGACGTGCCGCCGCCCGCCGTGCCACCCTGTTCATGGTCGCGCACACGGCCACCGTCGCGGTCCTCGCGCGCCTGACGTCGACGAACCGGATCGCCGTGGCCACGCCCGTCGCAGGACGAGGCCGACGCGAGATCGACCAGCTGATCGGCATGTTCGTCAACACCGTCATCCTGTCGGTCGACGTCGAGCCGCACCTCACCGTCGGCGCGTTGCTCGAGCAAGTCAAGCACGCCGACCTCGCGGCGTTCGACAACGCCGACGTGCCGTTCGAGCGGGTGATCGACGCGGTGAACCCGCAGCGCATCGAGAACGTGGAGCCGCTCGCCCAGGTGCTGCTCGTCCACTCCACAAGCGGCGGACCGGCGCACGGCACACTGGCCGATCTCGACACCGAGTTCGTCGAGATCGAGGACACCGCCGCGAAATTCGACCTCACCATCGGTTTCCGCGAGACCACCGACGGTGGGCTGACCGGCTCGATCGCCTATGCCACTGCGCTGTTCGACCCGGCGACCGCGGAGATGATCTCCGCGGCGTTGTCCGCGGCACTCAGCTCGATCGCCGCCGACGCCGACCTACCGGTCGCCGATCTCCCCATCCTCACCGCAGCCGAAGCTGATGCGCAACAGCAGCTCTCGGTCGGACCCGCGGTCGTCCTGCCCGACCTCACGATCCCGGCGGCGATCGCGGCCGCCGACCATCTGCGAGCGTCGGAGGCGGTTGCGGTGCGTTTCGGGGGCCGCACTCTCACCCACGGCGAGTTCGCCGCGCGGGTGGCCACCCTCGCGCGGGAACTCATCGCGCTGGGGATCGGCCCGGAGGACTGCGTCGCGGTGTGCATGCCGCGGTCGATCGAACTGGTCATCGCGGTCCACGCGGTACTCGCCGCCGGCGGTCAGTACATGCCGGTGGCACCCGACGCTCCCTCCGACCGCGTTCGCCACATGGTCGACACCGCGCACGCGAGGATCGCGCTGATCTGCGACGACCGGGCGCCCGCGGCGCACGTTGTCCCCCGCGCGATCGTTGTGGACGCCGCGAGCCCGGTCGACCTCGACACCGTCCCGGTCGCCGACGACGAACGTCTGTCGATACTGCGCCCCGACCACGCGGCGTACACCATCTTCACGTCGGGGTCCACCGGCCGCCCCAAGGGCGTCACGGTGTCCCATCGTGCCGTACTCAACCGATTGCGATGGGGAGTCGACGAATTCGGGATCGGACCGCACGACTCGGTCCTCCTGAAAACGCCCTTCACATTCGACGTGTCGGTGCCCGAACTGCTGACCCCGGCGCTGACCGGCGCCCGGTTGGTCATCGCGCCCGACGACGCCCATCTCGATCCGCATTCGATGGCTCGGCTGATCGACGCCGAGCAGATCACCACGGTGCACTTCGTACCGTCGCTGCTCGCCGTCTTCATCGATGAAATCCGGCCCGCTCGCTCCGCTGCCGGCGCCGGTGACATTCGGCCCGCTCGCTCCGCTCCCGGCGCCGGTGAGATCCGCGACGATGCTGCTTCGCCCCTGCCGAGCCTGCGACACCTCTACTGTTCCGGTGAGGCCCTGCCACCGGCGACGCTGCGGGCGACGCGCGTGGCGCTCCCACATGTACGCGTCTCCAACCTGTTCGGTCCCACCGAAGCCGCCGTCGAGGTCGCCGTCGCGACTCCGGACCCCGGCGCGGACGTGGTGCCCATCGGGCGGCCGGTGTGGAACACCCAGACGTTCGTCTTCGACGCACGGTTGCGTCCCGTGCCGGCGGGCGTCACCGGCGAGTTGTATCTGGGAGGCGTCCAGCTCGCCCGCGGGTATGCGGCGCGGCCGGACCTCACCGCCGAACGGTTCGTCGCCGATCCCGCAGGCGGCGGCCGACGCCTGTACCGCACCGGCGACCTCGTCCGGCGTAACCGTGCGGGCGACCTGGAGTACCTGGGACGCAGCGACTTCCAGGTCAAACTCCGCGGACAGCGGATCGAACTCGGTGAGATCGAGGCGGTCCTGTCCGGGATCGACGGCGTACGCCAGGCCGTGGTCACCGTCGCGCGCGCCCCGGGCGGTTCGGACCACCTGGTCGGATATCTCTTCGGACCCGGCGGCGGTGGACCGGACGGGGACGGGTTCATCGCACGCGCGCGGGAGGCGGTGGCCGCGTCGTTGCCGGCGTACATGCGGCCGACACTGTGGGTGCCGCTGACCGAAGCGCCGCTCGGCAGCACCGGGAAACTGGACCGGAAATCGCTCCCGGCGCCGCGCTTCGACCCGTTGTCGGAAGCCGTCCACGACGACGCCGCACCCGCCGACGACGCGGAACGGACCGTCGCCGCAGTCGTTGCATCACTGCTCGGGGTCGAGGACGTCCCGGTGACCCGGTCGTTCTTCGAACTCGGCGGGGACTCCATCGCCTCCATCCGCCTCACGTCGATGCTGCGCGCCGCGGGGCTCCATCTGACCCCGCGCGATGTGTTCGCGGCGTCGACCATCCGTGAGCTGGCCCGTCGTGCACAGACGGAGGCGATCCGGGGACTCGACGAAATGCCGGGCGGGGCAATCGGTTCGGTCGGGATGACCCCGGGCCTGGCGTGGATGCTCGACCTCGCCGACGACCCGGACGACCTCGCGGACTTCTCGCAGAGCACGGTGCTCGCGCTCCCGGTCGAGGCGGACGAGGCCGCCGTCCGTGCGGTGGTGATCGCGGTCGTCGCGGCCCATCCGATGCTGACCGCATCGCTGCGGTCCGACTCCGCCGGAGAACCGACTGTCGTGGCGGGCGACGGCGACCCGGGTGACATCACGGTCGAGATCCTCGACCGCTCGGACATCTCGACATCGAGCCGGCCATCGACGCCGGCGCGCTCCGTCGACGGCGCCGTTCGGGCAGCCCACGCGCGCGCCCTCGCGACCTTGTCGCCGGCCGAGGGACGACTGGTCGCGGCGATCGGCGTCCGCTTCGCCGACGGCACCGGGCGACTCGTCGTCGCCGCCCATCATCTCGGCGTCGACGCCGTGTCGTGGCCGACCATCGTGGCCGGTCTGGGACGCGCGTGGTGGCAGTACCGCAACGGGGAGACGCCGGGCCTCGCGGCCTCGGGTACCTCGTTCCGGCGCTGGTCGGGTGTGCTGGCCGGACTCGCCGACCGCGCGGAGGAGATCGAGTGGTGGTCGCGCCAGCTGCCGCCGACCCCGACGGCGTGGGAGATCGACCGGGCCCGGGACCGTCTCGCGACCACGATCTCGGTGTCCCGCACCGTCGGCGCCGGTCTGGCCGAGCGGGTCCTGGGCACGGTCACCGAGATGTTCGGTGCGCGCCCGGACACCGTGGTGGCCGCGGCCGTGGCATTCGCGCTGCGGGATCCGGTCACGGCGTCCGGTCCGGTGTCGATGGTGATCGAGAACCACGGCCGCGAAGAGGGCATCGCACCCGGCGCCGACCTGGCCGAGACGGTCGGGTGGTTCACCTCGTTCGTACCCGTGAGCGTCGACGTCCCGGGGCCGGTGGAGGCGACCAGCACAGCCGCTCGGGGTGAGACCGTCGCGGACGTCACCCCCGGTCATCGTCTGGCGACGATGGTCAAGGCGCTCAAGGACACTCAGTCTCGAATGCCGGACAACGGCATCGCGTTCGGGCCGCTGCGATGGTTGCGTCCCGGCTCGCCGCTGCGAAACCGGCCCCTCCCGCCGATCACGGTCAATTATTTGGGTCTGCTCGGGGGCGGAGATATCGACGACACCGATTCGACGGCAACGGATTTCGTGCCGGTCGGTGACGCGCCGCCGCTTCCGCCGTCGGTTCGGGGAGACATGGTCGCGTTGGCGGCGCTGACCGTGACGGCCGCCTCGGTGGCGACCGCGGGTGGTCGGGAGTTGCGAGTGGACCTCACCGCACCCGAGGGGTTGTTCGACGAGTCCGCGCTGGGCGGGATTGCGGATCGCTGGGAATCTGCACTGTCCTCGCTCGCCGCGTATGTGGATGCCGTGGGCGACCCGGGTCCGAGCGAGACCGACGTGATCGGCGGGCTCGACCAGACGGACATCGACCACGTGCTCGCCGCCCGGACACGCGCAGCACGGACGCGCGGCCGCTACGCGATCTGGCCGCCGACGCCGCTCCAACAGGGGCTGTTCTACGAGGCCCAGCGGCTGGTCGGCGTCGATCCCTATGTGACCCAGTCGGTCATCGAGTTCGACGGAGCTCACCCCGCCGACATGATCCTGCCGGCCGTCCGTGAGCTGTTGACCAGGCAACGGGTACTGCGCTCGGGGTTCACCCGCACACCGTCGGGTCGGCTGGTCGTGGTGGTACCCCCGGCCGATCATCCCGCGGTGACCGAACCCGACTTCCGCGGCGTGGACCTCACCGGTCTGAGCATGGCCGACGCGGCCTCGCGGATCGTGCAGATCGCCGACGAGGACCTACGACGCCCGTTTGTCCTGGACGACCCGCCGCTCATCCGGTTCTCCGCGGTGTCCCACGACACGGTGACGGGCCCGGCGTACACACTGGTCATCACCGCACACCACATCATCCTGGACGGATGGTCGGGGCCGATTCTCGTCGCCGACCTCCTCGCGGCCCACCTCGGCCGCCCGGCGATCACGCCGGCACGTGACTTCGAGTCCTACCTCGATTGGCTCGACCGACGCGACGCCGCGACCGCGATCACCGCCTGGCGCGAGCATCTCGCCGACATCGTTCCGACGCTGGTCCGTCCACAGGTGCACCCCGGTGCCGACCGCGAGCCCCGGCGGCACGAGGTGACGGCGCGGGTGTCCGCGACCACCCGGGGCGCCCTCGAACGGACGGTGCGGACGCTGGGCACGACGACGAGCACCGTGCTGAATGCGGCGTGGTCGATCGTCTTGTCCCGCTTCACCGGCGAGCAACGAGTCGTCTTCGGTGAGACGGTGTCGGGGCGGCCCGCCGACCTCGACGGTGCCGACGGCATGATCGGCCTGTTCATCAACACCGTGCCGGTCGTTGCCGACGTCGCACCGGGTCGATCGCTGGCCGCTCTCATCGGTGAACTGCACCACGCCCGCGCCCGCATGCTCGACCACCAGTTCGTCGGACTCGGCGACATCACCGCGGCGACCGGGCATGCGCGCCTGTTCGACACCCTCGTGGTCTTCGAGTCGTATCCGGTCGACGTGGACACGGTCGTGGCGGGGTCGCGGACCTCGGGCCTCGAGATCCGCGACGTGAGCACGTCCGACGCCACGCACTATCCGCTCGCGCTCATCGCCGCACCGGAGAGCGACGACCTCTGCCTCACGGTCAAGACGGATCTGTCCGTCGTCGGCGAGGGTGTCGCCGAGACGGTCGCCGCCATGCTGACCGACCTGCTCGACGCGGTGATCGACGACCCGTCCCTGCCGGTGGCCGCGCTCGACCCGATGCCGACTGCCCTGCGCCCGACGGTCGAGGGTTGGTCGCGTGGTGTGGAGGTGGGGTTGGGGTGGTCGGGTCGTTCGGTGGGGTCGGTGGTTGCTGAGCGGGTGGGGTTGTCGGTGGGTTCGGTGGCGGTGCGGGTGGGTGGTCGGGTGGTGTCGTATGGGGAGTTCGGTGGGTTGGTGGGGGGTGTTGCGCGGGAGTTGTCGGGGTTGGGTGTGGGTGTGGATTCGGCTGTGGGTGTGGTGATGTCGCGGTCGTTGGAGTTGTTGGTGGCGGTGCATGCGGTGGTGGCTGTGGGTGGTCGGTATGTGCCGGTGGAGGTGGATGCGCCTGCGGAGCGGGTGGGGTTCATGTTGTCGACGGCGGGTGTGGGTGTGGTGTTGGTGCGGGCGGGGGATGTGGGTGGGGGGAGTGTTGTGGCGGGGGTTGTGGGTGTTGGGGGTGTGCGGCGTGTGGTGGTGGATTGTGGTGAGGGGGTGGGTGTTTCGGTTGATGGTGTGGTGGTTGGTGAGGGGTTGGGTGTGGGGTTGTTGGGTGAGGTGGTGCCGGGTGGGGGGGAGGTGCCGGGTGGTGCGGGTGTGTACACGTTGTTCACGTCTGGGTCGACGGGTCGGCCGAAGGGTGTGACGGTGTCGCAGGCTGCGGTGGTGAATCGGTTGGGGTGGATGCAGTCGTTGTTCGGGTTGCAGGGGCGGGATGTGGTGTTGTGGAAGACGCCGGTGTCGTTTGATGTGTCGGTGTGGGAGTTGTTCTGGCCGTTGATGGTTGGTGCTTCGGTGGTGGTGGCGGAGCCGGGTGGTCATCGGGATCCGTGGTATGTGGCGTCGGTGGTGGAGCGGTTCGGGGTGTCGGTGTGTCATTTTGTGCCGTCGATGTTGTCGGTGTTTGTGGATGCTCTCGGGGAGTCGGTGCCGCAGGAGTCGGGCCGGCAGGTTTCGGGCGGGTTGGGTTCGGGGTTGGGGTCGTTGCGTCAGGTGTTTTGTTCGGGTGAGGCGTTGGGTGTGGGTGCGGTGGAGGGGTTGCGGGGGTTGGTGCCGGGGGTGCGGGTGGTGAATTTGTATGGGCCGACTGAGGCGGCGGTGGATGTGACGTCGTATGTGGTGTCGGGTGGTGAGGTGGTGGTGCCGATTGGTCGGGCGGTGCCGAATGTGTCGGTGTGGGTGTTGGATTCGCGGTTGCGTCCGGTGCCGGTGGGTGTGGTGGGTGAGTTGTATCTGGGTGGTGTGCAGGTGGCTCGGGGGTATGCGTCGCGGGCGGGGTTGACTGCGGAGCGGTTTGTGGCGGATCCGTTTGGTGGGGTGGGTGTGCGGTTGTATCGGACGGGTGATCGGGTGCGGTGGAGTGGTGTGGGTGAGTTGGAGTATGTGGGTCGTGTTGATTTTCAGGTGAAGTTGCGGGGGCAGCGGATCGAGTTGGGGGAGATCGAAACCGTCCTCGCGAGTGCCGACGACGTGGTCTCGGCAGTCGCGGTCGTGCACGACGACCGGTTGGTCGCGTACGTCACCGGACCGGACGAGTCGGCGGTGTCGCGGTTACGAGACCATGCCGCCCGCAGGCTCGCGTCGTACATGGTTCCCGACACCGTCATGGTGCTCGACGCGTTGCCGCTGAACACCGCGGGTAAGGTCGACCGAAAAGCCCTGCCCGCACCGGATCTCTTCTCCACTCGACGGGTGGAACCGGACACGGACACCGAACACACGATCGTCGCGATGGTCGCCGAGGTGCTCGGCCGCGGTGGGGACGCCACGGCCATTTCGGTGACCGACAGCTTCTTCGACATCGGTGGGCATTCACTGTCGGCCACGCGGGTGGCGGCGCGGGTCGCCCACGCGTTCGGTGTGCCGTTCGGCGTTCGTGAACTCTTCGATGCGCCGAGCGTGCGCGCGATGGCCGCTCTCGTCGACGCGACCCGTCGCACCGACAACAGCGGTTCACCCACCGAGACAGCAGACCTCGGTTCGATCCCGCGTCCTGCCCGCCTCCCGTTGTCGCCGGCGCAGCAACGCATGTGGTTCATCAACCAGTTCGATCCGGGGTCACCGGCCTACAACATCTCGTTCGCCCTACGGGTGCGTGGTCGTCTCGACGTCGTCGCCTTGCGCGCGGCACTCGCCGATGTGATCGACCGGCACGAGGTGCTGAGGACGCGTTACCCACAGGGCGCGGATGGCCGACCGTGGCAGGACATCGCAGCGGCTGACGACGTCACCGTCGATCAGTGGTGGCGGACCGCCGGGGTGGAGACGCTGTCCGCGGAACCGTTCGACGTCACCCGCGACCTCCCGATCCGTGCGGGCATCCTCGGATCCGATCCCGACGACCGCGGTGCACACGACCACGTGCTGGTCGTCGTGCTGCACCACATCGCCGCCGACGGCGAGTCGCTGGCGCCCCTGGTCGATGATCTCCTGCACGCGTACCGGTCCCGCGTCGAGGGTCGCGCGCCTGTCCGTCCTCCGCTCCCGGTGCACTACGCGGACGTCGCGCTCTGGCAGGAGCGCGCCCTGGGCTCGATCGACGACCCTGACTCCGAACTCGGCAGGCAGTCGCGCTGGTGGCGCGATCGCCTCGCCGGCCTGCCCGAGGTCCTCGAGTTGCCCACCGACCGACCCCGTCCGCCGGTGGCGTCCCTCCGCGGGGCGGTGGTGGACCTCGACCTGCCCGCGGGTCTCGCACCCCGCATCGAGTCGTTCGCCCGCGCCCACGGCGTGACCGTGTTCATGGTCTTGCACGCGTCGGTTGCGGTTGTCCTGTCCCGGTTGTCGGGGACGTCGGACATCGCGGTCGGTTCACCGGTGGCCGGCCGTGGCCGTACCGAGCTCGACGCCCTGATCGGCATGTTCGTCAACACTCTGGTCCTACGCACGGAGGTTGACGCCTCGGCCACCTTCGAGGAACTGATCCGGTTGGTGCGCGACACCGACCTCGATGCGTTCGCCGCTGCCGACGTGCCCTTCGAGTACCTCGTCGATGCCCTCGCCCCGGCGCGCAGCGAGGCGTTCGCGCCGCTGACCCAGGTGCTGTTGACCCTCGAACAGACCTCCGTGGGGGAGTTGTCCGCGCCGGGGCTGACGATCACGCCCGTCGAGGCCGGTGCGCCCGCTGCCCGGTTCGACCTCATGATCGGGATGTCCGCCGATCGGGACGACGCCGGTGCCCTCGCCGGGCTGGCCGGCCGGATCGTGTACGCCACTGACCTCTTCGACGAACCCACGGTGCGACGCATCGGTGCGCGGATCGTCGACGTCCTCGACGCGGGCCTCGCCGATCCCGACGTGATCGTCGGCGACATCGACCTCGTCGATGCCACCGAGCGCGCCGCCATCGAGGGTTGGTCGCGTGGTGTGGAGGTGGGGTTGGGGTGGTCGGGTCGTTCGGTGGGGTCGGTGGTTGCTGAGCGGGTGGGGTTGTCGGTGGGTTCGGTGGCGGTGCGGGTGGGTGGTCGGGTGGTGTCGTATGGGGAGTTCGGTGGGTTGGTGGGGGGTGTTGCGCGGGAGTTGTCGGGGTTGGGTGTGGGTGTGGATTCGGCTGTGGGTGTGGTGATGTCGCGGTCGTTGGAGTTGTTGGTGGCGGTGCATGCGGTGGTGGCTGTGGGTGGTCGGTATGTGCCGGTGGAGGTGGATGCGCCTGCGGAGCGGGTGGGGTTCATGTTGTCGACGGCGGGTGTGGGTGTGGTGTTGGTGCGGGCGGGGGATGTGGGGGGGGGGTGTGTTGTTGCGGGGGTTGTGGGTGTTGGGGGTGTGCGGCGTGTGGTGGTGGATTGTGGTGAGGGGGTGGGTGTTTCGGTTGTTGGTGTGGTGGTTGGTGAGGGGTTGGGTGTGGGGTTGTTGGGTGAGGTGGTGTCGGGTGCGGGGGTGGTGCCGGGTGGTGCGGGTGTGTACACGTTGTTCACGTCTGGGTCGACGGGTCGGCCGAAGGGTGTGACGGTGTCGCAGGCTGCGGTGGTGAATCGGTTGGGGTGGATGCAGTCGTTGTTCGGGTTGCAGGGGCGGGATGTGGTGTTGTGGAAGACGCCGGTGTCGTTTGATGTGTCGGTGTGGGAGTTGTTCTGGCCGTTGATGGTTGGTGCTTCGGTGGTGGTGGCGGAGCCGGGTGGTCATCGGGATCCGTGGTATGTGGCGTCGGTGGTGGAGCGGTTCGGGGTGTCGGTGTGTCATTTTGTGCCGTCGATGTTGTCGGTGTTTGTGGATGCTCTCGGGGAGTCGGTGCCGCAGGAGTCGGGCCGGCAGGTTTCGGGCGGGTTGGGTTCGGGGTTGGGGTCGTTGCGTCAGGTGTTTTGTTCGGGTGAGGCGTTGGGTGTGGGTGCGGTGGAGGGGTTGCGGGGGTTGGTGCCGGGGGTGCGGGTGGTGAATTTGTATGGGCCGACTGAGGCGGCGGTGGATGTGACGTCGTATGTGGTGTCGGGTGGTGAGGTGGTGGTGCCGATTGGTCGGGCGGTGCCGAATGTGTCGGTGTGGGTGTTGGATTCGCGGTTGCGTCCGGTGCCGGTGGGTGTGGTGGGTGAGTTGTATCTGGGTGGTGTGCAGGTGGCTCGGGGGTATGCGTCGCGGGCGGGGTTGACTGCGGAGCGGTTTGTGGCGGATCCGTTTGGTGGGGTGGGTGTGCGGTTGTATCGGACGGGTGA
This sequence comes from Gordonia sp. NPDC127522, assembly GCF_042672305.1. NCBI lineage: Bacteria > Bacillati > Actinomycetota > Actinomycetes > Mycobacteriales > Gordoniaceae > Gordonia > Gordonia sp. NPDC127522. The sequence goes on along the minus strand of NZ_JBHXVK010000014.1, from coordinate 43,722 downwards.
TCGGGTGCGGTGGAGTGGTGTGGGTGAGTTGGAGTATGTGGGTCGTGTTGATTTTCAGGTGAAGTTGCGGGGGCAGCGGATCGAGTTGGGGGAGATCGAAACCGTCCTCGGCACCACGCCGGGTGTCGCCCAGGTGGTGGTCTCTGTCATGGGACGCGCTGCGGGAGAACAACTCGTGGCTCACGTCACCGGAGCGGATGTCGACGTCGAGCATCTGCGCGCGACGGCTGAGCAACTACCCGCGTACATGCGGCCCACGTCCTGGGTCGTCCTGGACGCGTTGCCGTTGAACACCGCGGGCAAGGTGGACCGAAAAGCCCTGCCCGCACCGGATTTCGTCGCCGCCGAACGCGTGCTCCCCGAGACCGACGCCGAAGTCGCGATCACCGGTGTCTTCGCCGACGTGCTCGGGCTGTCTGCCGCGGACTCGGTGTCGGTGACCGACAGCTTCTTCGATCTCGGCGGCAACTCACTGGCCGCGACCCGACTCGCGGCCCGTGTCTCCCGGATGCTCGGGGTCCCGGTACGGGTGCGAGACGTCTTCGACGCCCCGACGGTCCGGGATCTCGCGCGTCGAATCCAGGCGGCAGAGATCGCCGGGGCCGGAACCACAGTCGCGGATCGGTCGACTGCACCGGCCCGGCCGTCGGTCTTGCCTCTGTCGAGCGCCCAGCGCCGCATGTGGTTCATCAACCAGTACGAGCCGGCGGTGGCGTCGTACATCATCCCGTTCGCCTTCCGACTCCGCGGCACGGTCGAGGTCGAACACCTCCGTCGCGCGCTCGCGGACGTGGTCGCGCGTCACGAGGTTCTCCGGACCACCTACCCGGTGTCCCGCGACGGACGCCCCGAGCAACGAATCCACGACGTCGATCCGGAGAATCCCGGAGTCGACTGGGCGGTGGCGGATTCCGAGTCCGAAGCGCTGGCCGTCGCCGCCGAGCCATATGACCTGACCAGTGACCTGCCCGTGCGCGCCCGTGTGTACGTCGATCCCGGCACAAGTGCACTGCTGGCCGTCAGCATCCATCACATCGCCGCCGACGGCGAGTCGGGCCGGGCGCTGTCGCGCGATCTGCTCACCGCGTACTCGGCACGACGCGACGGTCGGAGCCCGGACTGGCCGCCGCTCCCGCTCCAGTACGCCGATCACGTCCTACGGGCCGCCGAACGAGCGGACGAGCAGGACGAGCACCGGCAGTGGTGGGTCCGCCGGCTCGACGGCGCCCCGGTCCTCATGGATCTGCCCACCAGCTACCCACGTCCGGCCACGCCGACGATGCGCGGCGCGACCGTCGAGTTCGTCATCCCGGGACGTGTCGCGCGGGGGATCGGCATCCTCGCCCGCGCCGGCGACGCCACCGCATTCATGGTGCTGCACGCGGCACTCGCCGCGGTGCTGGGTCGGCTGTCGGGGAGCCGCGACGTCGTCATCGGGACCGCCGCCGCGGGCCGCGACGGCGACACCGACGACTTGATCGGCATGTTCGTCAACACGGTGGCGCTGCGGACCCCGATCGTCCCCGCACAGCCGTTCACCGACCTCCTGCGGGTGGTGCGCGAGGTGGATCTCGACGCCCTCGATCACGCCGGCGTGCCGTTCGACGACGTCGTCGACGAACTCGGGGTGGCCCGCACCGCGTCCCATGCGCCACTGGTCCAGGTGCTGCTCACCACGTCCGATCTCGCCGCTCCCGGCGCCCCCGATGGGCAGGTCGCCGGCCTCGACGTCGAACCCGTTGCGGTCGAGGACAACTCGGCAAAACTCGACCTGACTCTCGGTGTTCTGACGGACCCGGCCGAGGGGGCTCCGTGGCGCGGTTCGCTCACCTACGCAACGGACCTCTTCGACGACTTCGCCGCGCGTCGGCTCGCGGACCGATTCGTCGGCGTACTGACGTCCGCGGTCGGCGACAGCACACTGCCGGTCGGGGACCTCGAGCTGCTGACCCCGGACGAGGAGATGATCCCGCTCGTCTCGGGCGACCCCGATCCCGTTCCGGGACTCCTCTCGGACCTGCTCGTCGACGCGGCGCGGATGCGCCCGACCCACCCGGCCGTCGTCGACCCCGCCGCCGCGGACCCCGAACACGTCTGGACCTATGCCGAACTCGATTCGGCGAGTTCGCATCTCGCGACGGCCCTCATCGGCCGCGGTATCGGTCCGGAGGACGTGGTCGTCAGTGCGTTCCCGCGGTCGGCGACGGCGCAGCTCGCCTTGTGGGCAGTGGCCAAGACCGGTGCGGTGTACTGCCCGATCGACCCCCGCTACCCCGCGGAACGCATCGCTCGGGTCCTGGACGCCGCGAACGCCGTGCTGGTGCTCACCGACGGGAGTGTCGAGGGGCCGGCCGCCGACACGACCTCCACGTGGCCGCCGCGACTGCTGCTCGACGCGGCGCTCGTCGCCGACCTGCGCAGACGCCCGGCGCTCGACCCGCCGCGTCGCAACGGGCCGGTGACACCCGACTCCGGCGCCTACATGATCTTCACCTCCGGATCGACCGGGACGCCGAAGGGGGTGCTCGTGACGCACCGCGGCCTCGCGGGTGTCAGCACGGTGCTGCGCGACCGGCACCGATCCGGGCCCGATGCGCGCTGGCTGGCGATCAGCTCGCCCGCGTTCGATGCCGCCATGCTCGAGGTCCTCGGTGCCTACGGCAGTGCTGCGACGCTCGTCGTCGCGCCTCCCGAGGTGTACGGGGGCCGCGAGCTGGCCGACTTCATCACGACGCACCGCACCACCCACGCCTTCCTGGTGACGTCGGTGGCGGCGTCGTTGCCGGATCCCGGTCGCCTGCCCATGACCGACGTCCTCGTCGGCGGCGAGGCCGTCCCCGACACCGAGAAGGACCGGTGGGCCCCGCACGTGGGGTTCCACAACGGTTACGGACCCACCGAGACCACGATCATCAGCGTCACCTCGGCCCCGATCGGCGTCGACGAGCCGGTCCACCTCGGCAGCCCGGTCCCCGGCGCGAGCGCCCATGTCCTGGACGAGCGGCTGCATCCGGTGCCGCCGGGGGTCGTCGGGGAGCTGTACCTCGCCGGTCCCGAACTCGCACGCGGTTACCACGGACGGCCGGCGCTGACCGCCGAGCGCTTCGTCGCCGCCGTCGACGGGGCACCGGGCACGCGGATGTACCGGACCGGGGATCTCGTGCACCGGGACCGCAGCGGCGGAGTGGTCTACGTCGGCCGCGCCGACTTCCAGGTCAAATTGCGCGGGCAACGGCTCGAACTCGGTGAGATCGAGGCCGTCCTGACCGCACACCCGCAGGTGCGGACGGCGGCGGTCATCGGGGTCGGGAACCCGGTGACCTCCCTGGCCGGCTACGTCGAACCCGTCGACCCCGAACGGCCGGTCGAGATCTCCGCCCTCCGTGAACATCTCGCGACCCATCTGCCATCGCACATGGTCCCGGCGGCACTCACGGTGCTCGACTCCATGCCGCGCAGCCCGATCGGGAAGATCGACCGGGCCGGCCTCCCCGCCATCGAGCCGTCGAATGTCGACGCCGAACGGGTTCCGCCGTCGACGCACACCGAGCGGTTACTCGCGGCCATCGTCGGCGAGGTTCTCGGACTCGATGACGTGTCGGTGACCGCTGACTTCTTCGTCATCGGCGGCAACTCGTTGTCGGCCACGCGTGTGAGTGCCCGCGTGGGGGACGCCTTCGGGGTCCGCGTCGGTGTCCGCGACGTCTTCGAGGCGCCGACGGTTCGCCTGCTCGCGCGTCGCGTCGACGCCGCTTACGACGATGCGTCGCGACCGCCACCGCTGCGCCGTGTCGATCCGCGGCCCGCGCACATTCCACTGTCGTATGCGCAGCAACGGATCTGGTTCCTGAACCGGTTGGACCCGAATTCGGGGGCCTACACCATCCCGATGGCCGTCCGACTCCGCGGCCGGCTCGACCGGGGTGCGCTACGCGCCGCCGTCGTCGACCTGCTGACCCGCCACGAGATCCTGCGGACCGTGTTCCCGGCGCCGGGCGGTGAACCGCGGCAGCACATCTTGCCGATCGACGAGGCCCGGGCCCGCCTGCGGTGGGAGGACATCACGGCTCCGGGGGAGCTCGCCGACCCGGCCGCACTCGTCGGTGATGCCGCCTTCGACATCACGTCCGAGCTGCCGCTGCGTATTCGCCTGTTCGCGGTCGGTGACGGTGGGATCGACACCGACGACCACGTCCTCGTCGTCGTACTGCATCACATCGCCGCCGACGGTGAGTCGATGAGGCCGCTCGTCGCCGATCTGTGGGGGGCCTATCTGGCGCGCACCGAGGGGCATGCGCCAGCGGCGGCCGCACCGGCGATCCAGTTCGCCGATCACGCAGTGTGGCAACGAGAGACGCTGGGGGACATCGACTCGCCGGAGTCCGTTCTCGGTCGCCAGGTGGGCTACTGGGTGAATCGACTGTCGGGGATCCCCGACCTCCTCCCGCTGCCCACGGACCGGCCGCGACCGGCGCTCGCGTCGCAACGGGGCGGTCGCGTCACCGCGGGCATCCCGACCGAACTGACACAGCGGATCGCGGACACGGCCCGCGCCCACGGCGCCACCGAGTTCATGGTCGTCCACGCCGCGCTGTCGATCGTGCTGGCCAGGCTGTCCGCGACCCGCGACATCGTGATCAGCACCCCGGTTGCCGGACGGGGCCATGCGCATGTCGACGACCTCGTGGGCATGTTCGTCAACACCGTGGTCCTGCGCACCGACGTCGACCCCCGGACACCGGTCGGGGAGTTCCTCGAACGGGTGCGCATCGACGACATCAACGCCCTCGCACGCGCCGATGTCCCGTTCGAGTACCTGGTGGACCGACTGTCCCCGGTCCGGTCGGAGGCGTTCGCCCCGATCAGCCAGGTGATGCTGTCGGTGCTGCACGATCAGGACACCGGCACGGTCGGGACCGACCCCTCGATATCGGCGGATCTGACCTTCGAACCGATCGAGGCGTCCACCGGCACCACCCAGCTCGACCTGACCGTGGCGGTGACGATCCGTCCCGAAGGCGCGTGGGACGTCGAGATCGTCTATGCCACCGACCTGTTCGACGATCGGACCGCGCGCACCGCGATCACCCGTCTGATCAGGGTCCTCGAGGCGGTCGTCGGTGACGACGACTTGGCTGTCGGTGCCATCGACCCGACCGACGCGGCCGAGCGCGCGCAGATCGCCGAACTGGTCGCGGGCCCCGATCTGTCGGTGCCGTGGTCGACGGTCACCGATGCGATCGAGGCGGCCGCGCGACGCTCACCGGAGTCGACGGCCCTGGTGGCCGGTGCGCGATCCGTGACCTACCGCGAGTTCATGGAACGGATCACCCAGCTGGCCGAGATGATGTCCGCACACGGCGTGGGTCCCGAAGTGGCCGTGGGCGTGTGTATCCCGCGGTCGGTGGAGCTGGTACTCGCGATCCACGCGGTGGTGATGGCCGGCGGCAGCTATGTCAGCATCGACCCGTCGACTCCGCCCGAACGAGTCGCCGCGATGGTCGACGCCGCGTCGATCGCGGTCATCCTGACCGCTGAGGTGACCCCGTCCGCGCTGTCCGGTCTGTCGGTACCGACGCTCGTCATCGACGGAAACGCCCCGCCGGAGGACCGCTCGGGTCCCCGGCCGGAACTCCGTCGCCCGTGTCCGGGCAACGCCCTCTACACGTTGTTCACGTCCGGCTCGACCGGAACGCCGAAGGGAGTCACGGTCAGTCACGGCGCCGTACTCAACCGACTCGCATGGATGGCGGTGCGTTCCCCGCTGCGTCCCGACGATGCCGTTCTGCTCAAGACGCCGGTCACCTTCGACGTGTCCGTCCCCGAACTGTTCGAACCGCTGATGGCCGGGGCCCGCCTTGTGATCGTCGAGGACGGCCGCCACATCGACCCGGCCCACGTCCTCGCCGAAATCGAGCGGCATCGGGTCACCTCGGTGCACTTCGTGCCGTCGATGATGGCGGCGTTCGTCGAGTACATCGGCGACCACCCGCAGCGGCGCGCGGCACTGTCGTCGTTGCGGCGGGTCAACGCGTCGGGCGAGGCACTGCCGGCGGCCACCGCCGACGCCATGGCGGCGCTCGTGCCGCAGGCGGACCTCGACAACCTCTACGGGCCGACCGAGGCGGCCGTCGAGGTGACGGCGTACCGCTTCGCCCCCGGCGACGTGGTCGTGCCGATCGGACGCCCGAACGCGAACACCACCACGTGGGTGCTGGACGACGGGTTGCGCCCGGCGCCGGTCGGGGTGGTCGGCGAGCTGTACGTCGGCGGCGATCAACTTGCGCGCGGTTATGCCGCCCGGCCCGACCTCACCGCCGAACGGTTCGTGGCCGACCCCACCGGCCCGCACGGAGGCCGCCTCTACCGGACCGGTGACCTGGTGCGCTGGAACGCCTCTGGTGCGCTCGAATACCTCGGCCGGGCAGACTTCCAGGTGAAGTTGCGCGGACAGCGCATCGAGCTCGGGGAGATCGAGACCGTCCTCGCCCGTGTCGACGGCATCTCGCACACGGCGGTCACCGTCCGGAGCGGTCCGGCGGGTGATGCACTGGTCGGATACCTCGCCGGCCGTGTCGATCTCGACGCGATCCGTGAGCATCTGCGGCAGGCGTTGCCGCAGTACATGCACCCGACGCAGTGGGTGGTCCTCGATTCGGTCCCGGTGACCGCGACCGGCAAACTCGACCGCCGGGCCCTGCCCGCGCCGCGGAACGAGCCGGTCGAGATGGTGCCGCCCGCCGACGCCGTCGAACGGGCGGTGGCCGTCGTCATCGCCGACGTGCTGGGACTCGACGAGATCTCGGTGACGACGCCGTTCTTCGATCTGGGCGGCAACTCGCTCGCCGCGATGCGGGTCGTCGCCCGGATCGGCGAGCAGCTCGGGACCGACCTCGATGTGCGCGACCTCTTCCGCACCCCGACGGTCCGCGAGCTCGCACAACTCGTCACGCGTCGTCGGGCCTCCGACCATCCGCTCGTCGCACGGCCCCGGCCCGAGCGCATCCCGTTGTCGTATGCGCAACAACGACTGTGGTTCATCAACCAGTTCGACGTGACGTCCCCGACGTACAACATGCCGATGGCATTCGACATCCGGGGATTCCTCGATGTCGACGCACTACGCGCCGCGGTCGCGGCTGTGATGACGCGACACGAACCGCTGCGGACCGTCCACCCGCTCGGCGACGACGGGGTGCCGCTACAGCACATCCTCGATCCTTCGGTGGCGGCGGCCCGACTGCGCTGGGAATCGGCCGGGACGCCCGAGGACGCGATGGCGTTGTGCGCGGAGGGATTCGACGTGACGACGCAGCTGCCGCTGCGTGTGGTGACATCGCTGGTATCAGCGGAGGGTGCGTCGCCGCCGGTGTGTCGAGTCGTGCTGGTCCTGCACCACATAGCCGGCGATGCGGCGTCTCTGGCGATCCTGGCCGCGGAGGTCCTCGGTGGGTACCGCAACGGTCGACGCCCCGAAGACGAGTCGATCGAGGTACCGGAGATCGCATACGCCGATCACGCGCTGTGGCAACGCGATGTGCTCGGTGACCTCGACGACCCGACCTCACCGATGGCGGCGCAGTACTCGTTCTGGACCGAGACGCTGGCCGACGTTCCGGCCGCACTGGAGATCCCCGGTGACCGTCCGCGTCCACCGATCGCCGATCCCACCGGTGGTCGGCTGCCCCTCGAGATCGGCGAGGAGCGCAGCGCGGCGGTGGCGGCGACCGCACGCGTGCACGGGATGACCCCGTTCATGGTCTGTCACGCCGCCTTCGTCGCCGCACTCGCCCGCGTGGCCGATGTGCGGGACATCAGCGTCGGCGCTGCCATCTCCGGTCGCGGGCACGCGGCCACGGCGGGGCTCATCGGGATGTTCGTCAACACCGTGGTGCTCCGCACATCGGTGCACTCCGAGGACACGGTCGAGGACCTGCTCCGCCGGGTCCGCGACGCCGATCTCGCGGCCTTCGCGCACGCCGACATCCCGTTCGAGACCCTCGTCGAGCACCTCACCCCGGTTCGGTCCACCGCCCACGCGCCGCTCGTGCAGGTCATGATCAACTATCTCGGCGAGTCGTCCGGGACACCGGCGGTGCCTGGTATCGGCGCGGACGCCGAGCCGCTCATCGTGGACGGTCTCGAGGTCGTGGCCGTCGAACCGGGGCCGCCGCCGGCGAAGGTCGACCTCACCCTCGGTCTCGCGGAGCGGTCCGTCGGTGCGGCTGTCGAGTTGGTCGGCGAGATCGACTACGCCGCAGCGCTGTTCGACATCGAGACGGTTGAATCGATACGCGACGTCTTCCTAGGCATGCTCGACGCCGTGACCGGTGACATCGACATGGTGCTCGATGAGGTCGATGTGACCGGTGCCGTTGACGGTGCGTCGCTGATCCTCGACAGCGAGGGCAGGGCGGTACCGGCGCGGGTGCCGGGTGAGTTGCACGAGCGCACGGGAGACGGTTCGCTGCTCGCGACGGGTATGCGGGCGCGGTGGGTCGACGCCTCGATGACACGACCCGAGATCCTCGGGCCGGTCGAGCGTCACCCCCGGATCGGCGGGCGGCGAGTGGATCTCGATGCGGTGGAGGCGGCACTCAACGCGGTGGCGGGCGTCGTCACTGCGGCGGTCGTGGCGTCGGCGTCCGACGGTCAGCCGACGGATGACGGAGTCGAGGCGGGGGCCTGGGTCGTGGTCGACCGCGACGGCCCCGGCGCCCCCGACCTCCGACGCGAGCTGTCGAGAGTGCTGCCCGCACACTGTATTCCGACGGTGATCAGCGTCGTCGACGCCATCCCGGTCGGCGCGGACGGCCGACCCGGACGCCGCGAGGTCGCGGCGCTCATGGCCGCAGCCGGTGGGGGACGCGAGGACGCCGAGCCCGCGGCCCCGACCGGCCGCTGGGAAGTGACGGTCGCCGAAGCGATGTCGGAGATCACCGGGACTGCGGTGACCAACGCGGACCAGGGTTTCTTCGACCTCGGCGGGACCTCGCTGTCGGCGGTGCGGCTGGTGTCGCTGCTGCGGCGACGGACGGGACTGCCCGTCGAGGTCGCATGGATCTTCGCCGGACCCACACCGCGCGATCTCGGCGCCCGGCTCGCTGCTCAGGCGACGCACGAGGAATCCACCGACACCGCTGACCCGCGGGGCCAGGTGGTCGTGCCGCTACGGGCGGACGGCAGCCGCGAACCGGTCTTCTGCGTCCATCCCGCCGATGGGTTGGCGTGGCTGTTCGCTGGTCTCACACCGTATCTCGACGACCGGCCGGTTTTCGGTCTGCAGGACCCCTTCGTGGTGGCCGGCGACACGGCCGCCACGTCGATCCGCGAACTCGCCGCGCGGTATGTGGCCGAGATCCGGGCGATCGTCCCGCAGGGGCCCTACCACCTCGTCGGTTGGTCCCTCGGCGGGCTCATCGCCCAGGAGATGGCGGCCGAATTGCGTGCGCAGGGTGCCGAAGTCGGGTTCCTCGGCCTCCTCGACAGTTATCCCGCGACCGGTGACGAACTCGAGGCCGGCGGTGAACTCGAGACCGACGGGGCGCCGGCGCGTGCCGAGGTGTCCGCGGAGGATGCGCGGGCCACGGTCGCGGACCTGCTCGGCGGGTGGCGAGCAGTCATCGACGTCGACGCGGTGACCGCCTCCGACGATCCGGCCGCGATGGCGGCGGCGGTCCGCGAGCGGGTCGTCGGCCTCGGACTCCTCGACGGACCCGCGTTCGACCGCATGCTCCAGCGGATGGTGACGTCGGCCCGACGCACCGTCGACCACCGACCCCGAACCTACGACGGCGACGCGATGCTCGTCGTCGCGGCGGCGGGGGAGACCGACCCGGACACCACCGCCGGACGCTGGACACCGTTCCTCGGCGGGCGGGTCACCCGTGTCGACGTCGATGCCGATCACCTCGGGATCGTCGGTACCGTCGCGCTCGAGGTGATCGGACCGCGGATCGACGCGGCGATCCGCGAGGCCGAGTCGCGCGGCGACAGCGCCTGAGACGCGGGGCGCGCAGGTGGCGGCCCAGACAACCGCTCCCTGAGGAGCGGAGGGGGGTCGTGCGCCCTCAGCCGGCCGGCAGATCCGCGAGGGCGTCGGGGAGGTCGTCCCGATGGACGACGACGAGTCGCTGGGTCGCCCGGGTGAGGGCGACGTACAGGTCGCTGAGCCCGCGTGGTGACTGGTCGATGATCGCGGCGGGCTCGACGACGATCGTCGTGTCGAACTCCAGGCCCTTACAGCTCCGCACGGTGTACACCCGGGGTGGTTCCCGGTCGGGGAGCGTGAAGCGATCCGGCGCCAGTGCCGCATCGATCGCTTCGTGCAGGTGATCGGGCACCACGACGGCGGTGAGGCCGTCGGGTTCGGCGAGCCCGGCGGCTCGGAGGACGGCGTCGGCGACGCTCTTCGGCGAGTCACCGTCCGCCCGCCGCGCCACCGGCTCGATTCCGTTGCTGCGCAACGAGGTCGGGGCCTTCTCGCCGTTGCCGATCTCGTCGAGGACGCGCGCGGCGTACTCCATGATCTCGCTCGGGGTCCGGTAGTTGACCGACAGCTCCTTGAACTGCCAGCGCTTCGCGACATACGGCTCCAGGACCTCGCCCCACGAGCGCGTGCCCGCCTCGTCGGATGTCTGAGCGGTGTCGCCGATGATCGTCATCCACCGATTCGGGATGCGTCGCATCACCATCCGCCAGGCCATGGCGGAGAGCTCTTGGGCCTCGTCGACGATGACGTGGCCGAACGTCCAGGTCCGGTCGCCGTAGGCGCGCTCGGCCGTCGTGGCGCGTCGTGTCTCGGTCTGGCGGGAGGCCAGCTGTTCGGCGTCGATCAGGTCGTAGGCCATCAGGATCTCGGGATCGAGTTCGTCCTCGAGGTCTTGAGGGGCCGAGCCGGTCAGGATGTCCAGGGCGTCCTGCGCCTCGGCCAACTGGCGACGCCAGCGTGCGCGTTCGGCCCGCTCCGCGTCCTCGGTGCCGTAACCGATCAGCTCGGCGAGCTCGTCCAGCAATGGGACGTCGGCAGGTGAGAAGTCCGCACCCGACGTCGTGGCCGGGCGCGACGGACGGTGCAGCGCAGCACGATCGGCGTCCGTCCAACCCGGGGTGGCCTTGCGTATCGCGCGTTCGTCGCCGAGCAGGTCGCGAAGCAGGGCCTGCGGGGTCAGCGTCGGCCAGTACCGCAGCAACGCGGCACGGATGTCGGGATCGCGGCTCATGTCGTCGCGGATGTCGGCGATGTCGGCGGGGCTGAGCAACTGCGAACCGTCGAGCAGGCTCGATCCGATGGTCGCCGCGTGCCGTGCCGCGAGTTCGGCGAGTCCCGCCTTCAGGAAAGCGTTTTGCGAGAGGTTGTGGGCGCGTCGAGTCGCGCGGGCCTTGGCGCGTGCGGCCTTCACCAGAGCCGAGTCGATCTCGACGGTGTAGCTGTCGAAATCGACTGCCTCGGGCCGGGACGGCAGCGACTGCTGGGCGCGCACCGCCCGCTTGAGGACGTCGACCATGCGCAGTCCGCCCTTGACCGCGGCGGTCGTCCGCGGGTCGGCGGTGCCCGCGCGGACGCCGGGGAACAGGTCCCCGATGGTCGAGAGGAGCACGCCGGACTCGCCCAGCGAGGGCAGCACCTGGCCGATGTAGTTCAGGAAGTCGTCGTTGGGTCCGATGATGAGAATGCCGCTGCGCGAGAGGTTCTCGCGATGTGTGTAGAGCAGGTAGGCGGCCCGGTGCAGCGCCACGGCGGTCTTGCCGGTACCGGGGCCGCCCTGGATGACGGTGACCCCGCGATGCGTCGACCGGATGATCAGGTCCTGCTCGCGCTGGATCGTCTCGACGATGTCGGTCATCTCGCCGGTACGGGCGGCGTTGAGGGCCGCGACAAGAGCCGACTCGTTGACGACGTCGCCGTGTCCGAAGTCGTCGAGCAGCGCATCGCCTGCGGTCAGGGACTCGTCGCTCACCCCGCGGACCTTGCGGCTGCGGGTCCGGATGTGGCGACGGCGCGCGACGTCCTCGGGCGCGGCGGGCGTCGCCAGATAGAACGGCCGGGCCAGGGGCGCGCGCCAGTCCAGCAGCAGGGTGGCGTCGGTGGCGGCGGCGTCGAGTTCGCCGTCGTCGGCGAAACCGTCGTCGAGGACACCGATGCGTCCGATGCGCCGGATCTCACCGTCCTCGAGGTCGAGGCGACCGAAATACAGATTGTGTTCGGCCGCATCGAATTTGGCGAGATCCTCGTTGTACATCCGCTCGTAGGACTCGCGTTCGGACAGCGCCTGCGGTGTGCCGCCGCGTTCGGAGAGCGTCGACGACAACCGACGCTGCGTGGTCCGCCGCATCCGGTCCAGCCTGCCGTACACGCGGTCGAGGTGCCGTTGTTCCTCGTCCACGCGGGGGTCGGTGTCCGGCGAGAGGGCGGTCATCGGCCGTCCCCGATCGACAGCGGTGCGCGGGACCCGTAGGACCGGGCCAGTCCGGCGGCCCGGATGAGGGCGGTCATCGCCCGGGGGTCGGCGGCCAATCTGCTACAGACCTGCGACGCCTTGCCGGCGAGTGTCTCGTCGTCGAGGCGGCCGGACAGCCACTCGAGAACGTCGGTCTGTGCACCGAAGGGGACGGGGTCACCGGTGACCGGGTCGGCGAGGACGCCGTGCCGGGACACGTACAGGTCGAAGGTCGCAGGCGGGGTCCACTCGTCCGGAAGGAGGGGAGTGGGACGGCCGAGAACGGGGTGGTCGCGCGTAGTCACTGTCTGTCGATGATAGTTGGGTTCGGTGGCGTCGAGGGCATCGATGTGGGTGGGACCCAGCCAGGCCGCGGTCGTCGTGATCGCGCCCTCACCTGCGAAGATCGGCGCGGCCGGGATGTATCCCCGGGCCGCGACATGGGCGGAATGGCCGACTGTGATGTTCGTGACGCGGACCGTGCGGAGGCAGATCCGGTCCGTTGACGGAACGTGGGCGAGCTTGCGAAGCAGAACCTCGGGCGCGGCATTCGACCCGACTGCGATCACGAGCCGCGAGCCGGCCGACGGGACCGTCCCGAAGGGCGGACCCGCGAGCGTCATCTCGTGCAGCGAGGCCTCTCTCAGCGCCGCGGACGCGGGCACCCAGGGATAATCCTCTGGCGGGTGCGCCGCGTCCGTGGTCGTGAGATCGGTTGTGCTCAGGGTCGTGCTCGTATCTGTTGCTCGTGCGCGTGGAGACCCCGAGGGATCAGCGACGTGCCTTGCGCAGACGCTTGCGACTCTGCTCGGCGGAGTCCTCGGCAGCTGCGGCGAGCTGGCGTGCGGTCTCGGCGAGCTCGGCCGACCGTGCGCGGGCGACGTCGGCGAGTTCGGCCGACCGATCGCGTGCCACGTCGGCGAACTCCGGTGCGCGCTTGCGGGCGGTGTCGGCGAGATCGGATGCGCGGTCGCGAGCCGAATCGGCGATCTTCGGAGCCTTCTTCTTCGCCTGCTTCTGCGCCTTCGCGGCCTGTTTCTGGGCCTTCTCGGCTCGCTTCTGCGCTTCCTTCACGAGCTTCGGGCCCCGCTTGCGCGCGGTCTCGGCGAGATCAGACGAACGCGCGAGCGCCGTGTCGGCGAGCTCCGACGACCGGTGGAGAGCCGCGTCGGCGACGACCGGGGCGCGGTCCTTGATGCGATCCGCGACATCGGAGGCGGTCTCGGCGGCCTTGCCGGCCAGCTCGAGGGAGCGCTTCTGCGCGGCTTCGGCGATCTCGGGTGCATGCTCGCGGAACTTCGCCGCGGCGTCGGCGGACCGCTCGGAGACGATCTCGGCGCCGTCGTGGGTGCGCTCGACGAGGTGCTCCCAGGTCGACGACCCGGCGGCGGCACCGATCGGCAGCGCCGCGGCGACAGCGGATGCCTTCTGGCGGCCGCGCCACGCGAGCGACGGCTTGCCCTCGGTGTCGACGGCCGCCAACAGGACTCCGCCGAGCAGGCCGACGTTCTTGATGAACGCGTTGCGCTGGGCTTCCTTCTTGACCGGGTCGGCCTCGTTCCAGAAGTCGGTGCCGGCTGCGGTCGTCGGGATCAGGGTGCCGGCCAGGACGACGGACGCGACGCGCGGGAACTTGCCGGTGGCGAGCAGGATTCCGCCGCCGATCTGGGCGGCGGCGTTGATCTGCACCAGGGTCTCGGTGTTCTCCGGGATCCGGCCGGCCACCTCGGGCGGGAGCGACGACCGGGCCTTGTCCACGACCGGCTCCGCGGACTGCGCGATCGGTTTGGGGCTCCGGATGGCGTCCACGCCGCTGGCGACGAACGCCGAGGCGAGGAGCGGACGGGCGATACGGCGGAGAATCATCGGTCACAACCTTCTTCAGTCGGGTTTGGCTATCGAGATCCGTCGGGTGAAGCGCGTTTCTGGCCCGTTCAACGCTACCCTGTCACAACGAATCTGCAGGTCACTCGGCGTGCCGTGGCCGGTTTGCGTACCTACGGGGCATCTGGGATCACGACTCGCCGAACGATCCGAGGAACAGGTAACCGCCCGCGACGGCGACCAAACACTCCGGAGTCGACCGGCGTCGCCCGCTTCCGGATCACCAGCGGCGCTCACGCCATTCGGGGAGTGACCCGCGCTCCGCGCCCAGGGTCGTGTCCTTGCCGTGGCCGGGGTACACGACGGTCGAGTCGTCGAAGCGGTCGAACAGCTTCGTCGAGACGTCCTCGAGGAGGGTGTCGAAGTCCTCCGGCTTCCAGGTCTTGCCGATCCCGCCGGGGAAGAGGCAGTCACCGGTGAACAGGTGCACGGTTCGCTCGCCGCTGTCGTCGACGTCGGTGAGTGCGAGAGCGATCGATCCCGGGGTGTGCCCGACGAGGTGGATGGCCTCGAACGTGAGGTCGCCGACCTCGAGGACATCACCGTCGTCGACGAGGCGGTCGGGGGTGACGGGCAGTTCGCCGGCGTCGAGGCGCCCCGCCGCGGTCGGCACCCCGGTGGACTCGGTGACGGCGGCGAGGGCCTGCCAGTGATCGAAATGCTGGTGCGTCGTGAAGATGAGCTTCGGTGTGCCCCCGACCGCCGACAAGACCTCGGTGATCGTCTCGGCGTCGTTGGCCGCGTCGATGATCAGCTGATCGCCCGTCGCACGCGAGGTCACCAGGTAGACGTTGTTGTCCATCGGGCCGACGGACAGCTTGACGATGGTGGCCGACGACAGCGTGCGGCGCTGCGGGGTCTTCGACTCGGAGAGGTCGCCGGTGTAGTCGTCGCTGATCGGTGTCGCTGGGGAGGTCATGCCGACAGGCTATGACAGCGGGCACCCGGAATGTGACGGTCGCGACCATGAAACCCGGCGTGGCGCGCGTATCCTGGACCATCGGTTCGGCGATGACACGCGGGCGGCGAGACCGATCGCCCGGTCGTCGGACTCCGAATCTCCCCGGGGCGAGTGCATGGCGACGTTTCTGTCGGTGGCCGTCGGTACTGTGCCCGTGCGCCGTCTGTGCGCCCTGTGACTCGAGAATGTAAGGACTGCAGTGGTTGATCGTCTGATCGTCCGAGGTGCCCGCGAACACAATCTGCGCGGCATCGATGTCGACCTGCCCCGGGACAGCCTCATCGTCTTCACGGGGTTGTCGGGATCGGGCAAGTCATCCCTCGCCTTCGACACGATCTTCGCGGAGGGGCAGCGGCGCTACGTGGAGTCACTGTCCGCCTATGCGAGGCAGTTCCTCGGGCAGATGGACAAGCCTGATGTCGACTTCATCGAGGGCCTCTCGCCCGCGGTGTCCATCGATCAGAAGTCGACCAACCGCAATCCCCGGTCGACCGTCGGCACCATCACCGAGGTCTACGACTACCTCCGTCTCCTCTACGCCCGCGCCGGCAAGGCGCACTGCCCGATCTGCGGCGAGCCCATCGCCAAGCAGACACCCCAGCAGATCGTGGATCAGGTGCTCGCGATGGACGAGGGCACGCGCTTCCAGGTGCTCGCGCCGGTCGTGCGTACCCGCAAGGGCGAGTTCGTCGACCTCTTCGCCGAGCTCCAGACCCAGGGCTTCTCCCGCGCCCGCATCGACGGCGTCGTCCATCAGCTGACCGATCCGCCGAAGCTGAAGAAACAGGAGAAGCACGACATCGAGGTGGTCGTCGACCGCCTGGTCGTCAAGGCCAGCGCCAAGCAGCGCCTGACGGATTCGGTCGAGACCGGTCTGCGCCTGGCCGACGGCATCATCGTGCTCGACTTCGTCGACCTCGAGGAGGACGACCCGGAACGCGAGCGCCGCTTCTCGGAGCGGATGGCCTGCCCGAATGCGCATCCGATCGCGATCGACGACCTCGAACCGCGGTCGTTCTCGTTCAACTCGCCGTACGGCGCCTGCCCGGAATGCGACGGGCTCGGCATCCGCAAGGAGGTCGACGAGGAGCTCGTCGTGCCCGACCCGGAGATGTCGCTCGCCGAGGGTGCGATCGCGCCGTGGTCGACCGGCCACAACGCCGATTACTTCCTCCGGTTGATGTCGGGTCTGGCCGATCAGATGAAGTTCGACATCAACACGCCCTGGAAAAAGCTGCCGATCAAGGCGCGCAGGGCCCTGCTGAACGGCAGCGACCACCAGGTCCACGTCAAGTTCCGCAACCGGTACGGCCGCACGCGGTCGTACTACACCGAGTTCGAGGGCGTGCTCTCGTTCCTCGCGCGCCGCATGGACCAGACCGAGTCCGAGCAGATGAAGGAGCGGTACGAGGGCTACATGCGGGACGTGCCGTGTCCGGCCTGTCAGGGTGCGCGCTTGCGCCCGGAGATCCTCGCCGTCACGCTCGACCACCCGGAGTTCGGGCCGAAGTCGATCGCCGAGGTGTGCGCCCTGTCGGTCGCCGACTGCGCCGATTTCCTCGACCAACTGCGGCTCGACTCCCGGCAGGCCGCGATCGCGGGACGGGTCCTCAAGGAGGTCCAGGCCCGCATCCGCTTCCTGCTCGACGTCGGACTCGAGTACCTGTCACTCGAGCGCGCCGCGGGTTCGTTGTCGGGCGGCGAGGCGCAGCGCATCCGCCTGGCCACCCAGATCGGTTCGGGTCTCGCGGGCGTCCTCTATGTTCTCGACGAGCCGTCGATCGGTCTGCACCAGCGCGACAACCGTCGGCTGATCGACACGTTGACGCGGCTTCGGGATCTGGGCAACACACTGATCGTCGTCGAACACGACGAGGACACCATCCGCGCCGCCGATTGGATCGTCGACATCGGGCCCCGTGCCGGGGAGCACGGCGGGCACGTGGTGCACAGCGGCAGTTACAAGGACCTGCTGAAGAACCGGAAGTCGCTGACCGGTGCTTACCTCGCCGGTCGCGACACCCTGCCGGTGCCGGACATCCGGCGGCCGATCGATCGCAAGCGCCAGCTGACGGTCGTCGGCGCACGGGAACACAATCTCCGTGGCATCGACGTGTCGTTCCCGCTCGGCGTGATGACCGCGGTCACCGGTGTCTCGGGGTCGGGCAAGTCGACGCTCGTCAACGACATCCTGGCCACCGTGCTCGCCAACAAGCTCAACGGCGCGCGTCAGGTGCCCGGGCGTCACACCCGCATCAAGGGTCTGGACAACCTGGACAAGCTCGTGCAGGTCGACCAGTCGCCGATCGGGCGCACCCCGCGGTCGAACCCGGCCACCTACACCGGTGTCTTCGACAAGATCCGCACGTTGTTCGCGGCGACGACCGAGGCGAAGGTCCGCGGCTATCAACCGGGGCGGTTCTCGTTCAACGTCAAGGGCGGCCGCTGCGAGGCGTGCACCGGTGAGGGCACGATCAAGATCGAGATGAACTTCTTGCCGGACGTGTACGTCCCGTGCGAGGTCTGCCACGGCGCGCGGTACAACCGCGAGACCCTCGAGGTGCACTACAAGGGCAAGACCATCTCCGAGGTCCTCGACATGCCGATCGAGGAGGCCGCCGACTTCTTCGAGCCAGTCACCTCGATCCATCGCTACCTGAAGACACTCGTCGACGTCGGTCTGGGCTATGTCCGGCTCGGGCAGCCGGCGCCGACGCTGTCCGGCGGTGAGGCACAGCGCGTGAAGCTGGCGGCCGAATTGCAGAAGCGGTCGATGGGCCGGACGGTCTACATCCTCGACGAGCCGACCACCGGTCTGCACTTCGAGGACATCAAGAAGCTGCTCGCCGTGATCAACGGTCTGGTCGACAAGGGCAACACGGTCATCGTGATCGAGCACAACCTCGATGTCATCAAGACCGCCGACTGGGTCATCGACATGGGACCCGAGGGTGGCGCGGGTGGTGGAACCGTGGTCGGCGAAGGTACTCCGGAGGACATCGCCTCGACCCCGGGCAGCCACACCGGCAAATTCCTGGCCGAGATCGTCGACATCGACCACGCGGTGGCGTCGGTCGGCTGAGCCACCGAACGCGAATCGCCACTTCCGTTGCAGGAGCGCCGGTTTCGGCGGCACACGTCGACGGGAGTGGCGATTTGCGTGTTCTGAGGGGGAATGCGCGGCGGGGGAGTGTGCTACGAACCCATCGACTTGCGGATCTCCTCGAGTCGCTTCTTCGCGGCCTCGTCGCGTTTGCGCATCATCTCGTCGACGGACTGGCCTTCGGCGCTCGCCTCCGCCAGCTCCTGCGACCCGATCGCGGTGGTGATGCGGTTCTCGATCTTGTCGCGCACGAAGTCGAAGGTCGGGACGCCGCTGTCGGAGTAATTCGGGTCGGGAACCGCTCCGGGCACCGGGCCGGTCGGCACGATCTCCGCATCGATGATCTCGTCGGACCGTCCGGGCTCCTCGGCATTCGTCATGGGTCCAGGGTAGGCCCTCCGCTGGTCGAGCAGCGCCGACCGAGCGGAGCGAGGCCGCCGCGTGTCGAGGCCACTAACGCCGAGGCGTGCGAACCGGGCCGGTGTACTTCTCGCCCGGGCCCTCGCCGGGCTCGTCCGGGTATGCACTGGCCTCCCGGAACGCCAGCTGCAGACCCTTCAGGCCGTCGCGGATCGGTGCGGCGTGTATGCCGAGATCGGCTTTCGACGCGTCGACGATGCCGGCCAGGGCGGTGATCAGGGTGCGGGCCTCGGGCAGGTCGATCCGGTCGGCCGGGGTCCCCTCGGCCAGGCCGAGCTTCTCGGCCGCCGCGCTCATCAGCATGACGATGGATCGGGTGATGACCTCGATGGCCGGAATATCGCCCAGGTCACGGACGTTGCCGGGATCGGTGTGCGCCGCATCTCCCAGGTCGGCGCCATCGCCCGTCGCACCCTCCGGGGGTAACGGTGCAGGTGACGAATAGGAGTTCTCGGCCATGGCTGCTAGACTCCCATAGCACGACCGCCCTGGTATGCGCCGGGGTCGTAAGTGGAGTTCCGCTCCCACCGTTCGACGCGAGGTTCTCGCAGTTGCACGGTCCGGTTCACGCCGATCGTCGCAGATCGCATCTCTCGATGCTGAGCTGTATGTCGTCGGCAGCGTGTGTCAGCACTGGCACGCGTGGACGAACCGGTCGGTATCGGAGCCCCGCGGACATCAGTCCCGGGGCTTCCTTGCTGAGGTGTCCCGCAGGTTCTCTTGCATACGTCCCTCGCCACGACGCGACGGTTACCACTGCAGGATTGAACAAGGAGGCCCCATCAGCACTGAGACCCGCATCAACGAGCGCATCCGCGTCCCTGAGGTCCGACTCGTCGGACCCAACTCGGAGCAGGTGGGCATCGTGCGTGTTGAAGATGCGCTTCGCTTGGCCTACGAGGCCGATCTCGACCTGGTCGAGGTGGCCCCGGACGCCCGTCCGCCGGTCTGCAAGATCATGGACTACGGCAAGTTCAAGTACGAAGCGGCCCAGAAGCAGCGCGAATCGCGTCGCAACCAGCAGATGACCGTCATCAAGGAGCAAAAGCTCCGTCCCAAGATCGACGACCACGATTACGAGACCAAGAAAGGTCACGTCATCCGGTTCCTCGAAGCGGGATCCAAGGTGAAGGTCACCATCATGTTCCGCGGCCGCGAGCAGTCCCGCCCCGAGCTCGGCTACCGACTGTTGCAGCGCCTGGGCAACGATGTCGCCGACTACGGCTTCGTCGAGACCTCGGCCAAGCAGGACGGCCGCAACATGACGATGGTCCTCGCGCCGCACAAGGGTGCGAAGACCCGCCAGAAGGCGCAAGAGAGCCGTGAGCGTTCCGGCGGCCCGAAGGCCGCCCCAGACGCGAGCTGATCCGCGAGAACTGAGCGGACGAGAACTGAGTCGATCGGCCGGACGAGAGTCCGAACCGCTCCGGCCGAGATCACGACACGCGAACACGGGTACACACCGGACCTCACCGGGTCCGGTGCCCGAGTTCGCCCGAGAAAAGGAAGAACATGCCGAAGAGCAAGACCCACAAGGGCACCGCGAAGCGCTTCAAGGTGACCGGCAGCGGAAAGATCGTCCGCCAGAAGGCCAACCGCCGCCACCTGCTCGAGCACAAGTCGTCCCGGCGCACCCGTCGTCTCGACGGCACCACCGTCGTCAGCGAGAACGACGCCCCGCGCATCAAGCGACTGCTCAACCGCTGACGCCAGCGACCCCAGACATCTGACAAGCAAAAGGATCTAACACATGGCACGCGTGAAAAGGGCCGTCAACGCCCAGAAGAAGCGTCGGTCCACCCTCGAGGCCTCCAAGGGCTACCGCGGACAGCGGTCGCGCCTCTACCGCAAGGCGAAGGAGCAGCAGCTCCACTCGCTGAACTACGCCTACCGCGACCGTCGCGCGCGCAAGGGTGAGTTCCGCAAGCTGTGGATCTCGCGTATCAACGCCGCGGCCCGCGCCAACGACATCACCTACAACCGACTCATCCAGGGCCTCAAGGCCGCGGGTGTCGAGGTCGACCGCAAGGTGCTCGCCGACATCGCCGTGACCGATCCCGAGGCCTTCACCGGTCTGGTCGAGGTCGCCCGCAAGGCACTGCCGGCCGACGTCAACGCGCCGGCTGCCTGATTGCGCACCAGCACCCACGACCCGCGAGTCGCGCGGACGAACCTCCGATGACGGAAGTCCTGTCCGAGCGGTCCTCGCGGGTCGTGTCGTATGCGAAGCTGCATCGCGCCGCCGAGCGGCGCGACCAGGGTCGCTTCGTCGCCGAAGGTGCCAATGCCGTCGCCTCGGCGCTGGCCGTCGGACGGGCCGAGGCGGTCCTGGTCGCCGACGACGAGCAGTTCCGTCATCGCGATCTCGTCGAGACCGCCGCGGCGGCCGGCGTCCCGGTGTCGGTGATCACCGGCCGCGCCGCGTCGAAGCTCGCCGAGACGTCCACGCCCGCGGGCATCTTCGCGATCTGCCCGTTGCTCGACGTGCCGCTCGACGCCGTCCTCACCGCCCGGCCGCGACTCCTCGCGGTCGCGGTCGAGCCGCGGGAGCCCGGGAACGCGGGCACGCTCATCCGCTGCGCCGACGCGATGGGCGCCGACGCGGTGATCCTGCTCGGCGATGCCGTCGACCCCCACAACGGCAAGTGCATCCGTGCGAGCGCGGGAAGCGTGTTCACGGTGCCCGTGGTGCGTGAGCGCGCCGTCGACGACGCCCTCGACGCCATCCGGGGGTCCGGCGTCAGCCTGTTGGCGACCGCGGCCGATGGCGAGGTCGCCCTGGACGCGGCGGGCGACATCCTCTCCGGCCGCGTCGCATGGCTCTTCGGCAACGAGGCGCACGGCCTGTCGGTCGAGGTGCAGCGCTCCGCCGACCACCGCGTGTCCATCCCCATCCGTGGCCGCGCCGAGAGCCTGAATGTCGCTGCCGCGGCGGCCATCTGTCTGTACGAGAGCGCCCGTGTGCACGGCGCGGCGGGTCGCGTCTGACCGCTGTCCGAGTCGGCCGGTAGGGTCGGCGATCGTGTCAGAAACTGTGTCACCCGACTCCGCGCCCGAACCCGCACCCGCGACCCCCGGCTCGCCGGCCGCTGCACCCCAGACGGTGCCCGCGCCCGATCCCGCGGTCGTGAACTCCCGCATCGCCTCGTCGATCGCGACCGAACTCGGGGTGGGCGCCGGTCAGGTGCGATCGGCGATCGAGTTGCTCGACGGCGGATCGACGGTTCCGTTCGTCGCCCGATACCGCAAGGAGGCCACCGGCGGCCTCGACGACGCGCAGCTGCGTACCCTCGACGAGCGTCTCGGTTACCTGCGCGACCTCGAGGCCCGACGCCAGGCCGTCCGTGAATCCATCGCCGCGCAGGGCAAACTCGACGCCGCACTCGATGCGCGCATCCTCGAGGCCGACACCAAGGCGCGCCTGGAGGACATCTACCTGCCCTACAAGCCGAAGCGCCGCACCAAGGCCCAGATCGCACGCGAGGCCGGACACGAGCCGGTGGCCGATGCACTGCTCTCGGACCCGACGACGGACCCGGCGACCTTCACCGCTGAGCAGCTCGACGGTGCCCGCGCGATCGCCGTGGAGCGGTTCGCCGAAGACGCCGACCTCGTCGGCGAACTCCGTGAGCTGATGTGGCAGACCGGAGTGCTGCGTACGGCGGTTCGCGACGGCAAGGAGTCGGCCGGCGCCAAGTTCGCCGACTACTTCGAGTTCTCCGAGCCGTTCACGTCGCTTCCGTCGCACCGGGTGCTGGCCGTGCTGCGCGGCGAGCGCGAGGAGATCCTGTCGGTCACCCTCGACGCCGATCCGGAAGCGGCCGACCGGCCCGCCGGCCCCGGACCGTACGAGCAGCGGATCGCCGCGCGGTTCGGCATCGCCGATCAAGGGCGGCCGGCCGACCGCTGGCTCACCGACACGGTGCGCTGGGCGTGGCGGACCAAGCTGTTCGTCGGGCTGTCCCTCGACGTCCGGATGCGGCTGCGTCAGGCCGCCGAGGCCGACGCGGTCGCGGTGTTCGCGACGAACCTCAAGGACCTCCTGCTGGCCGCGCCCGCCGGGTCCCGTACGACGATGGGGCTCGACCCCGGTCTGCGCACCGGCGTGAAGGTCGCAGTGGTGAACGCGACCGGCAGGGTCGTCGACCACGCGACGATCTATCCGCACGAGCCCCGGCGCGACAAGTCCGGCTCGCTCGCCGTGCTCGGCGCACTCGTCGAGAAGCACGGCGTCGAACTCATCGCCATCGGCAACGGCACCGCCTCACGCGAGACCGATGCGCTCGCCGGCGAGCTGCTGGCCGCGATCAAGGAGGCCGGCAAGAAGCCGCCGACGAGCGTCGTCGTGTCCGAGGCGGGTGCCTCGGTCTACTCCGCGTCGGCGTACGCGTCGAAGGAATTGCCGGACCTCGACGTCTCCATCCGCGGCGCGGTCTCGATCGCCCGCCGGTTGCAGGATCCGCTCGCCGAGCTCGTGAAGATCGATCCGAAGTCGATCGGGGTGGGGCAGTACCAGCACGACATCTCCGAGACCCTGCTCGCGCGCTCACTCGGGGCGGTCGTCGAAGACGCGGTGAACGCGGTCGGCGTCGACGTGAACACCGCGTCCGTGCCGCTGCTGTCCCGCGTGTCCGGCATCACCGCGGGCCTCGCGGAATCGATTGTCGCGCACCGTGACACCAATGGCGCGTTCCGGGATCGCAAGCAGATCACCGCGGTGCCCAGGCTCGGCCCCAAGGCATTCGAGCAGTGCGCCGGCTTCCTGCGCATCGCCGACGGCGACAATCCGCTCGACGCGTCGAGCGTGCACCCGGAGGCGTACCCGGTCGTCACGCGCATCCTCGAGAAGGTGGGCACCGATGTCCGGTCGCTGATCGGCGACACCGCGACCCTCACCAAGTTGCGGCCCGAGGAGTTCGTCGACGAGACGTTCGGTCGTCCGACCGTCATCGACATCATCGCCGAACTCGACAAGCCCGGGCGCGACCCGCGGCCGGAGTTCAAGACCGCATCGTTTGCCACGGGCATCGAGAAGGTCTCCGACCTGACCCCGGGGATGGTCCTCGAAGGTCAGGTCACCAACGTGGCCGCCTTCGGCGCGTTCGTCGACGTCGGCGTGCACCAGGACGGCCTCGTCCACGTCTCGGCGATGGCACACCGCTTCGTCTCCGACCCCCACGAGGTCGTCAAGTCCGGCGACATCGTGAAGGTCAAGGTCATGGACGTCGACATCGACCGCAAACGCATCGGGTTGTCGCTGCGGCTCGACGACGAACCGGGCAGTGACGGCAAACCCTCCCGCGCGCCTCGCGGGCAAGGGCGGGAGGACAGTGCTCGTGCCGGCGGCAATCAGCCGCGGAGGAACGATCAGCGTGGCGGCGGACGGGGCAACCCGGGCGGCCAGGGCCGGGGCGCTCAGGGTCAGGGTAACCGAGGCGGGAACCGGAACGATCGACGCCCGGCACCCAGCGGGGCGATGGCCGACGCGCTCAAGAGAGCCGGCTTCGGCAAGTAGGATCCGCGGCCCGGGCGGGCCGGTTGCGTGTTCGCGGGTGCGGGGATTGCCGACCCCGACCGAGTAGTTTCCCTCAGGCCGTGCCGGTCGCCGCGGCCGAGACTCGACGCCATGCCCAGCATCGACTCGGGACGGCCGGCGTCGACCGGTCTGCCCACGCCCCGTGAACTCGCCACCCTCACCGGGGACCGCGACCGCGTCATCGACCTGATCCGCATCATGTCGCTGGCGGTCGTGGTCGCCGGCCACTCGATCATGCTCACCGTCGACGTGACCGACGACTCGGTTCATCTCGGCAACACGCTCGGCGACGTGCCCGCACTGCAGCCGGCGACCTGGCTGCTGCAGGTGCTGCCGCTGTTCTTCTTCGCAGGTGCAGCCGCGGCGACCCGCGGCTGGACCTCGCGCGGCGACGGTGACACACCGACCGCCGGGCAGTGGCTCGTCGCCCGAACGCAACGGTTGATGCGCCCGGTGTTCTGGTACCTCGGTGCCGTCGCGGCCGTGTACGCCGTCCTGTCCGGCACCGGTGCCACGGCGGCGGCCGACGTGGTCGCGCGTCTCGGGGTGCAGTTGCTGTGGTTCCTCGGCGCCTACCTGCTCGTGCTGGCGGTGGTCCCGTTCCTGCAGCGACTCCGGTCCGTCGGTGGTGTGCTGGCCGCCCTCGCGGTGTGTTGGGGGAGCACCGCGCTCGTCGACGCCGTCCGACTGACGGACGGCCCCGCAGCGCTCGGCTACCTGAACTTCCTCGCCGTGTGGACGATCCCCGCGGTCCTCGGGGTCGCGTACGCCAAGAAGATCCTGCGGCCCGGGCACGCCCTCCTCGCGGCCGCCGGTGCGCTGGCAGCCGACCTCGTCCTCGTCACGTGGGGACCCTACGAGGTCTCCCTCGTGACGGTTCCGGGCCAGCACCTGTCCAACATGAGTCCGCCGAGCCTGCTGCTCGCCGGCCACGCGATCGTGTTGTGCGCGGGCGCGATCGCGGTGCGCCGGTTCCTCGCGGTCGTCGCCGACCGTCCGCGCGTCTGGTGGTGGGTGGTGCTGGGCAACCGGGGCGCGATGACGCTGTATCTCTGGCATCTGCCGGTGCTCGCGGCGATCATCGGTCTGTGCGCCGCGGCCGGCATCGACCGCGCCGACGTCGGCGCTTCGTCCTTCCCGATGATCGTCGGGGCGCAGACCGTGTTGCTCCTCGCGGGCATGGTCCCGGTCGTCGCGATCCTGTCCCCACTCGAGAACCGGTCCCTGCCGTGGTGGGACGAACCGGTCGCCCGGCGCAGCGGACCGGTGCGGAACGCGGCCCTGCTGACTGCGCTGGCCGGGCTCGGCGTGGCGGTCCTGATGCTCGCGCGCGGGGGTCTGACCGGCGGCGGTGTGTGGTGGCTGATCATGGGCCTCGCCTGTGCCACCTGCTCGCGTTGCCTCGCGGTTCCCGCCGGTCGTCCGACGGCAGCGCCAGGGCTTCCCGGTGACGACGCCTCCCTGCAGGTCAGCGCCCCGCGGTAGTCGACTACCCTCGACGGGAGTCATCGTCGGCGCCGGAGGTGTCCGCCGGCCCGTTGGGTCGGCGTGCACAGCGCGACGACGATGCCGACCATCCATCGATCGACGCACGAGGAGCACGCCCACCGTGGCCACTTCCGCCGACGCAACGGCATTCCCGGGACCCGACGACCTCGAGGCGGCCGCGACGTCGGCCATCGAGGACTTCGAGGCGGCGGCCGACCTCGATCAGCTCGCCGCGGCCAAGTCGGCGCACCTCGGTGACCGCTCGCCGATCGCACTCGCCCGGCGCGCGCTGGGTTCCCTCCCCAAAGAGAAGCGTTCCGAAGCCGGCAAGCTGGTCAACCAGGTGCGCGGCCGGGTGTCGGCGGCCCTGGAGGCGCGCACCGCCGTCCTCGACGCCGAACGGGACGCGGCGGTCCTCGTCGCCGAATCGATCGACGTGACCCTGCCGAGCGGCCGGCGTCCGGTGGGCGCGCGACATCCCATCACCGTCATCGCCGAGCAGGTGGCCGACGTGTTCGTCGGTATGGGCTGGGAGATCGCGGAGGGCCCGGAGGTCGAAACCGAGCACTACAATTTCGACGCGCTCAACTTCCTGCCCGACCACCCCGCCCGGTCGATGCAGGACACCTTCTACATCGCGCCCGAGGGATCGCGGCAGGTCCTGCGGACGCACACCTCGCCGGTGCAGGTGCGCTCGATGCTGAGCCGCGACCTGCCCATCTACGTGGCGTGCCCGGGCCGGACGTTCCGGACCGACGAGCTCGACGCCACCCACACCCCGGTCTTCCATCAAATCGAGGGACTCGCCGTCGACAAGGGACTCACCCTCGCCAACCTGCGGGGCACCCTGGAGACCTTCGCGCGGGCACTCTTCGGCCCGGAGACGACGACCCGCATGCGGGCGAGCTACTTCCCGTTCACCGAACCCTCCGCCGAGGTCGACGTGTGGTTCCCCGCCAAGAAGGGGGGACCCGGCTGGGTCGAGTGGGGCGGCTGCGGCATGGTCAACCCGAATGTGTTGCGCGCCAGCGGTATCGACCCGGATGTGTACTCCGGATTCGCGTTCGGGATGGGCCTGGAACGCACCCTGCAGTTCCGCAACGACATCTCCGACATGCGGGACATGGTCGAGGGGGACATCCGGTTCACCCTCCCGTTCGGTCCGGCCGCCTGACCGGCACCGCGCAGATCCCGCCCCGACGACTCCTCACGACGCGACGAAAGTAGTTGATACACAGTGCGTGCACCACAGTCCTGGTACACCGAGGTCCTCCGCGCCGGCGACCCGCAGTGGTCGGCGACCACCGATGAGATCGACGCGGGTTTCGTCCGTGTCGGGTTCGAGATCGAGGACATCGAGGCGTTCCCGGAGATCACCGGACCGCTGGTGATCGGTCGCGTAGAGACGATCGAGGAGCTCACCGAGTTCAAGAAGCCGATCCGGTTCTGCACGGTCGCCGTCGGTGAGGACGAGCCCCGCGGAATCGTCTGTGGTGCACGAAACTTCGCCGAGGGTGACCTGATCGTCGCCGCGCTGCCGGGGGTCGTGCTCCCCGGTCCCTTCGAGATCGCCTCGCGCAAGACCTACGGCCGGGTGTCCGACGGCATGATCTGCTCGGTCTCCGAGCTGGGTATCGGCACCGATCACAGCGGCATCCTCGTGCTCGCGCCCGGGACCGCCGAACCGGGCGCGGACGCCCGCGAGGTCCTGGGACTCGCCGACGCGGCGATCGACGTCAACGTCACCCCCGACCGCGGCTACGCGTTCTCGGTGCGCGGCCTGGGCCGCGAGCTCGCGGGCAGCTTCGGGGTCCCGTTCGTCGATCCCGGACTCCGGGCCGCGGACCTGGCGGACGACGGGTCGGCCCCGGCGTGGCCGGTCGCCATCGACGAGAACTCCGGCGCGACGCGCTACACCGCTCGGGTCATCACCGGTGTGGACCCGACCGCGATCTCCCCGTGGTGGATGCAGAAGCGGCTCATGGTCGCCGGTATCCGCCCCATCTCCGCGATCGTCGACATCACCAACTACGTCATGATCGAACTCGGTCAGCCGCTGCACGCCTTCGACGCCGACCGTGTCACCGGAGCCGTCACGGTCCGGTCGGCCCAGCCGGGGGAGAAGCTCACCACCCTCGATGACACCGTTCGCGTCCTCGACCCCGAGGATGTGCTGATCGCCGACGAGGCCGGACCGATCGCCCTGGCTGGTGTCATGGGCGGCGCGAGCACCGAGGTGGGTCCCGAGACGAAGACGGTGCTGCTGGAGTCGGCGACCTTCGATCCGGTTCGGGTCTTCCGCACCGCGAAGCGCCACAAGCTGACCTCCGAGGCCAGTAAGCGGTTCGAGCGGATCGTGGACCCCGAGATCACCGCGGTGGCCTCCGACCGCGCCGCCCGGCTGATCGTCGAGATCGCCGGCGGACGCATCGCCTCACCGCTGTCCGAGACCCATGTCCAGACCCCGATCCGGTCGACCATCGCCATCGCTGCCGACGAACCGGACCGGGTCGCGGGCGTCAGCTATCCGCCGGGAACCACCCTGACGCGGCTGACCGAGGTCGGTTGCGTGGTGACCGGGACCGACGAGCTGGACGTGTTCCCGCCCTCGTGGCGACCCGATCTGCGGCAACGCGCCGACCTGGTCGAGGAGGTCCTGCGTCTGGAGGGCTTGGAGGACATCCCCGCCGTGGTTCCGCGCGCGCCCGGCGGCACCGGACTCACCCCGGTTCAGCGACGCAGGCGCAGCGTGGGACGCACCCTCGCGCTCGACGGCTACGTCGAGGTCCTGCCGTATCCGTTCATGCCGGCCGGCGTGTTCGACCTCTGGGACCTGCCCGCCGACGATGAGCGCCGGCGCACCGTGAAGGTCCTCAACCCACTCGAATCCGATCGCCCCGAGCTCAACACGACGTTGCTTCCGGGTCTCCTCGAGATGGCGGCCCGCAACATCGCACGCGGTCAGCGGGATCTGTCGCTGTTCACCATCGGTCAGGTCGTCATCGCCGGCGATCACGTCGCCGCGGTGGACGCGCTCGACGTCACGCGCCGCCCGACCGACGAGGAGATCGCGGCGCTCGACGCCTCGCTGCCCCATCAGCCGCTGCACGTCGGCGTCGTCCTCACCGGACTGCGCGATCCCGCGGGCCCCTGGGGGCCGGGACGCGCCGCCGACCACCTCGATGCCTTCGAGGCGGCGCGCACGATCGGTCGCGCGGCGGGGGTGACCGTCGAGCTCACCGCCGACGATCAGCGCCCATGGCATCCCGGCCGCTGCGCGCGGCTGACGGTCGACGGCCGCACGGTCGGTTACGCCGGCGAACTCCACCCCGCAGTGCTCGAGCGGGCCCATCTGCCGAAGCGGACCTGCGCTGTGGAGATCGACATCGACGCACTGCCCTTGGACGCGCGACTCCCGGCGCCGTCGGTGTCGGTGTTCCCCGCGGTCCTGCAGGACGTCAACGTCGTCGTCGGAGGGGAGGTCCCGGCAGCGGACGTCCAGAAGGCGCTTCGTGAGGGGGCCGGCGACCTGCTCGAGGACATCGCACTGTTCGACGTCTTCACCGGTGAACAGGTCGGAGCGGGCAACAAATCGTTGACGTTCTCGCTGCGGTTCCGCGCCCCGGACCGTACCCTCACCGAGGACGAGGCCAACGTGGCCAAGCTGGCCGCCGTCGACGCAGCCGCCGCGCGAGTGGGGGCCCGTCTCCGCTGACCCCATCGGCGTGTCACCCCGCCGTGAATTGATTTGCAGCCTGCTGCATAATGATCACATGGCTTCGACAAGCAAGGTGAGGGTGGCGGTGGCCGGCGCGAGCGGCTACGCGGGTGGCGAGATACTCCGGTTGCTGTGCGGACACCCCCGTCTGCGATCCGGCGAACTCGAGATCGGCGCGCTCACCGCGGGTGGCAATGCCGGGACGCTCCTGGGTGCGCACCATCCCCATCTGCTCCCGCTGGCCGACCGGGTCCTGGAGGACACGACACCGGAGACCCTCGCCGGACACGACGTCGTCTTCCTGGGCCTGCCGCATGGCGCATCCGCGGTGATCGCCGATGCCCTGCCGCCGACGACGCTGATCATCGACTGCGGGGCCGACTTCCGGTTGCGCGACGCCGGTGAATGGACGTCGTACTACGGCGGAGACCACGCCGGGACCTGGCCGTATGGTCTGCCCGAGTTGCCCGGCAACCGGGAAACGCTCCGGGACGCGAGCCGGATCGCGGTGCCCGGTTGCTATCCGACGGTGTCGATCCTGTCGTTGCTCCCGGCCATCGCCGCGGGCATCGCCGATCCGCACGTGACCGTCGTCGCGGTGAGCGGGGCATCGGGTGCCGGACGGTCGCCCAAGGTCGACCTGCTGGCGTCCGAGGTCATCGGGTCCGCGCGGGCCTACGGCGTGGGCGGGGTCCACCGGCACACGCCGGAGATCTCCCAGGCGCTCTCGGCCGCCGCGGAACAGCCGGTGACCGTCTCCTTCACGCCCATCCTCGCCCCGATGGCCCGCGGCATCCTCGCGACGTGCACCGCGCGCACCGGGGCCACCGCAGAGGAGGCCCGCGCGGTCTACGAGAAGGCCTATGCGGACGAGGAATTCGTGCACGTGCTGCCGGAGGGGCGGCTGCCTGCCACCGGTTCGGTGATCGGCTCCAACGCCGTCCAGCTCGGCGTGACCGTCGACGAACGCGCACAGACCCTCGTGGTCGTCGGCGCAGTCGACAACCTGACCAAGGGGACCGGCGGCGCCGCGGTCCAATCGATGAACCTGGCGCTGGGCTGGACCGAGAACGAGGGACTGAGCACCGTGGGAGTGGCACCGTGACCGGATCGCAGGGCAGCGCGGAAACAGAGCAGGACCGGATCGAGGGCGGCGCCCCTGGCGATCACCCGCGGCTCGTGCGGAACCAGGGCGTCACCGCGCCCCTGGGGTTCCGGGCCGCCGGAATCGCGGCGGGCATCAAGGCATCCGGTGCGCTCGACCTCGCACTCGTCTTCAACGAGGGCCCCGACCATTCCGCCGCCGGCGTCTTCACCCGCAACCAGGTGAAGGCGGCACCGGTGATGTGGTCGCAGCAGGTCCTCACCACCGGCCGGCTGCGCACCGTGATCCTCAACTCGGGCGGCGCGAACGCCTGTACCGGACCGGGCGGCTTCCAGGACACCCACAAGACCGCGGAGGCGGTGGCCGACGCGCTCAGCAACTGGGGGACCAGCACGGGCGCCGTGGAGGTCGCGGTGTGCTCCACCGGACTGATCGGCGACCGGCTGCCGATGGACAAGGTCCTCGCCGGGGTCACCGAGATCGTCCAGGACATGGGCGGCGGCCTGTCCGGCGGCACCGACGCGGCCCACGCGATCATGACCACCGACACCGTCCCCAAACAGGCTGCGCTGCACCACCCGCAGGGGTGGAACGTCGGCGGCATGGGCAAGGGCGCCGGCATGCTGGCGCCGTCACTGGCGACGATGCTGGTCGTGCTCACGACCGACGCGGTGGCCACCGCCGAGCAGCTCGACACCGCCTTGCGCAGGGCGACGGCACGCACCTTCGACCGGCTCGACATCGACGGCTCGTGTTCGACGAACGACACGGTTCTGCTGCTGAGTTCGGGCGCCAGCCAGATCCCGGTCGAGCAGACCGATCTCGACGACGCGGTGTTCGCCGTCTGCGACGATCTCGCCGCCCAGATGATGGCCGACGCCGAGGGCGTCACGAAGCGGGTCGTCATCACGGTCACCGGGGCGCACACCGAGGACGACGCGCTGACCGTCGCCCGTGCCGTCGCGCGAGATTCGCTGGTGAAGACCGCCCTGTTCGGGTCGGATCCGAACTGGGGGCGGGTACTCGCCGCGGTCGGCGCGTCGCCGGTCACCGTCGATCCCGACCGGATTGCGGTGTCGTTCAACGGCAACCCGGTGTGTCAGAACGGTTTCGGGGTCGAGGGCGCGCGGGATGTGGACCTGTCAGGCCCCGACATCGCCGTCGTCGTCGACCTGAAGCTGGGAGAGTCGGCGGCCGGTGTCCGCACCACCGACCTCTCCCATGCGTACGTCGAAGAGAACTCGGCGTATTCGTCATGACCGAGACGACATCGGGCGTCCACCCGATCGACCCCGCGGCCGGCCTGGCCAAGGCGAAGGTCCTCGCCGAGGCCCTGCCCGCGCTGCAGCGACTCGCCGGTGCGACCGTCGTCGTCAAGTACGGCGGCAACGCCATGATCGACGACGAGCTGAAGAAGGCGTTCGCGGCGGACATGGTCTTCCTGCGCGCCTGCGGCATGCATCCCGTGGTGGTTCACGGAGGTGGCCCGCAGATCTCGGCGATGCTCAAGCGACTGGGACTCTCGGGTGAGTTCAAGGGCGGATTCCGGGTGACGACCCCCGAGGTCATGGACGTCGCCCGCATGGTTCTCTTCGGTCAGGTCGGGCGGGAGCTCGTGGGGCTGATCAACTCGCACGGACCGTATGCCGTCGGCATCACCGGTGAGGATGCCCACCTGTTCACCGCGACGCGGCGCACGGTGCTCGTCGAGGGTGTTCCCACCGACATCGGCCTCGTCGGCGACATCGCGTCGGTCAACACCTCGGCGGTGCTGGATCTGGTTGCCGCCGGCCGCATCCCGGTCGTCTCGACGATCGCGCCGGACCGCGACGGGGTGGTGCACAACATCAACGCCGACACCGCGGCCGGTGCTCTCGCCGAGGCGTTGGGGGCGTCCCGGCTGGTGATGCTGACCGATGTCGAAGGCCTGTACACGGACTGGCCCGACCGCGGATCCCTGGTGTCCCAGATCGACACCGACACACTCACCGAGCTGTTGCCGTCGCTGGACTCCGGCATGGTCCCCAAGATGGAGGCCTGCCTCCGCGCCGTCACCGGCGGCGTCGACCGCGCACACGTGATCGACGGGCGTGTCGCCCATTCCGTACTGGCCGAACTGTTGACCGAGAGCTCGACCGGCACCACCGTCGTCGTGCCTGAGGAGGACGCATGACCGCGCCACTGCAGCAGCGCTGGGCACAGTCGCTGATGAACAACTACGGCACACCCCCGATCGCCCTGGTGGAGGGCTCGGGAGCGTATGTCACCGACGCCGATGGCAAGCGCTACCTCGACCTGCTCGGCGGGATCGCGGTGAACGCCCTCGGCCACGCCCACCCGGCGATCGTCGACGCGGTCACCCACCAGCTCCAGACGCTCGGGCACGTGTCGAACCTGTACATCGCCCCGCCCGTCGTCGAACTCGCCGAGGCATTGCTCGGCCGGTTCGGTCATCCGGGTCGCGTGTTCTTCTGCAACTCCGGCACCGAGGCGAACGAGGCCGCATTCAAACTGGCCCGACGGACCGGCCGGCCCGAGATCGTCGCGGCGGAGCAGGCCTTCCACGGACGCACCATGGGTGCGCTCGCGATGACCGGTCAGCCCGCCAAACGCACTCCGTTCGAACCGATGCCGCCGGGCGTCCGGTTCGTTCCCTACGGTGACGTCGACGCGCTCGACGCCATGGTCACAGACCAGACCGCCGCGGTGATCCTCGAACCGATCCTCGGCGAGGCCGGCGTCGTCGTGCCCCCGGCCGACTACCTGGCGGCCGCTCGCCGGATCACCGAGGAGCGCGGCGCGCTGCTGATCCTCGACGAGGTGCAGACCGGCGTCGCTCGCACCGGTACGTTCTTCGCCCATCAGCAGGTGGGCGTGGTCCCCGATGTGATGACGCTTGCGAAGGGATTGGGCGGTGGCCTCCCCATCGGCGCGTGCATCGCCACCGGCCCGGCGGCCGACCTGTTCGGGCCGGGCCAGCACGGCACCACCTTCGGTGGCAATCCGGTCAGTGCGGCCGCCGCGCTGGCCGTCCTGAGGGTCATCGAAGCCGACGGTCTCCTCGATTCCGTTGCCGCGGTGGGGAAGTCGATCGCGACCGGCATCGAGGACCTGCAGCATCCGCTGGTCTCGCATGTGCGTGGATCCGGCCTGCTGCTCGGTGTCGTGCTGACGCAGCCGCTCTCGCAGCGCGTCGAGGCCGCCGCCCGGGACGCGGGGTTCCTGATCAACGCACCCGCGCCCGACGTCCTGCGCCTGGCCCCGCCGCTGATCCTCACCGAGGAGCAGGGACAGGATTTCGTGCGCGCGCTACCGACACTGCTCGACACCGCCGCCACATCGAACGAGGGGGACAAGCAATGACCAGACATTTCCTGCGCGACGACGACCTGACCCCGGCCGAGCAGGCCGAGGTGCTCGCACTCGCGGCCGAGGTCAAGGCGAAGCCGTTCGACTTCCGGCCGCTGGAGGGCCCCCGCGGGGTCGGGGTGATCTTCGACAAGAACTCCACCCGCACCCGGTTCTCGTTCGAGGTCGGCATCGCCCAGCTCGGCGGTCATGCGGTCGTCGTCGACGGCCGGACGACACAGCTCGGCCGCGAGGAGACCCTGGAGGACACCGGCCTCGTCCTGTCCCGCTTCGTCGACGCCATCGTGTGGCGGACGTTCGGGCAGGACCGGCTCGAAGCGCTGTCCTCGACCGCCACGGTGCCGGTCGTCAACGCGCTGTCCGACGAGTTCCACCCTTGCCAGGTGCTCGCCGACCTGCAGACGATCGCCGAGCACAAGGGTCCGCCGGCGGGTCGGACGATGACGTACCTCGGTGACGGTGCGAACAACATGGCGCACTCGCTGGCGCTCGGCGGCGTCACGGCCGGCATGCACGTCGTCCTCAGCTCGCCGGACGGTTTCCAGCCCGACCCGGCGGTGATCGCCGACGCCGAGAAGCGTGCCGCGCAGACCGGCGGCTCGGTGACGCTCGAGACCGACCCCGTTGCCGCCGCGACGGGTGCCGACGTCCTGGTGACCGACACCTGGGTGTCCATGGGGCAGGAGGATGACGGCAAGGACCGCACGGCGCCGTTCCGGCCGTACCAGATCAACGACGAACTGCTCGCCCATGCCGCCGACGATGCGATCGTCCTGCACTGCCTACCCGCGCATCGTGGCGACGAGATCACCGCCTCGGTGATCGACGGACCCCGCAGCGTCGTGTTCGACGAGGCGGAGAACCGCCTGCACGCGCAGAAGGCCCTGCTGATCTGGCTGTTGGACCACCAGTGAGCGGACACCCACGATGACCGCCGGAGCCGAACCCTCGGAGAGCCGCCTCGCCTCCACCCGGGCGGGGCGTCATGCGCGCATCATCGAGATCCTGTCCACGCATCAGGTACGCAGCCAGTCGGAGCTGCAGCGGTTGCTCGCCGAGGAGGGCGTCGACGCCACCCAGGCCACCCTGTCACGCGACCTCGACGAGCTCGGGGCCGTGAAGCTTCGGGCCGCGGACGGCGGCGCCGGGGTCTACGTGGTGCCCGAAGACGGTTCGCCCGTCCGCGGGGTGTCCGGCGGCACCGACCGGCTCGGCCGGCTCGTGTCGGACCTCCTGGTCTCGACCGACAGCAGTGGCAACCTCGCGGTGTTGCGAACGCCCCCGGGCGCCGCGCACTACTTGGCGGCTGCGCTCGACCGGGCGCGCCTGCCCGACGTCGTGGGGACGATCGCCGGGGACGACACGATCTTCGTCGTCGCGCGCGAGCCGCTCGACGGAGCGGAACTCGCCCGCCGGATCGAGGGCCTCGTGTAACCCTCGCCGCATCGACATTCTCGGTTCCGCCTCCGCGGAACCGGCAGACCACACCAAACGAACAGCCGAGATGCCGCCAACCGGATACCCGGGCGGTGTCGTCGGAACACCGGGGCCGATGATGGACTCGGTCATCGCGCAGAACAGGAGCTTCACCTCATGGCAGAACGTGTCGTACTCGCATACTCGGGCGGCCTGGACACCTCGGTCGCGATCAGCTGGATCCAGAAGGAGACCGGCAAAGAGGTCGTCGCCGTGGCACTCGACCTCGGTCAGGGCGGCGAGGACATGGAGGTCATCCGCCAGCGCGCACTCGACTGCGGCGCGGTCGAGGCCGTCGTGGTCGATGCCCGCGACGAGTTCGCCGACGAGTACTGCCTCGGCGCGATCACCTCGAATGCGCTCTACATGGATCGTTATCCGCTCGTCTCGGCGCTGTCGCGCCCGCTGATCGCCAAGCACCTGGTCACCGCCGCCCGTGATCACGGCGGCACCGTCGTCGCCCACGGATGCACCGGCAAGGGCAACGACCAGGTCCGCTTCGAAGTCGGTTTCGCCACCCTGGCGCCCGATCTGCAGGTGCTCGCGCCGGTCCGCGACTACGCCTGGACCCGCGAGAAGGCGATCGCCTTCGCCGGGGAGAACGACATCCCGATCAACGTGACCAAGAAGTCGCCGTTCTCGATCGACCAGAACGTGTGGGGACGCGCGGTCGAGACCGGCTTCCTCGAGGACCTGTGGAACGCGCCGACGAAGGACGTCTACGACTACACCGAAGACCCCACCGTCAACTGGAACTCGCCCGACGAGGTCATCATCGGCTTCGACAAGGGCCGCCCGGTCAGCATCGACGGCCGCCCGGTGAGCGTCCTCGAGGCGATCCAGGAACTCAACCGTCGGGCCGGCGCCCAGGGCGTCGGACGCCTCGACGTGGTGGAGGACCGCCTGGTGGGCATCAAGAGCCGCGAGGTCTACGAGGCGCCCGGCGCCATGGTTCTCATCCGCGCACACGAAGAACTCGAGCACGTGACCATCGAGCGCGAGCTCGGCCGCTACAAGCGCGGCACCGACCAGAAGTGGGCCGAGCTGGTGTACGACGGTCTCTGGTTCTCGCCGCTGAAGCGGTCGCTGGACGCGTTCGTCGCCTCCACGCAGGAGCACGTGACCGGCGAGATCCGGCTGACCCTGCACGGCGGCACGATCGCCGCGACCGGCCGCCGCAGCTCGGAGTCGCTCTACGACTTCAACCTCGCGACCTACGACGAGGGCGACACCTTCGATCAGTCCGCGGCCCGCGGCTTCGTCGAGCTGCACGGCCTGTCGTCGAAGATCGCCGCGAAGCGGGACCTGAATCTGTGAGTGCGGGCACCGGCGGCGGCAGCGGCCCGGAGACCGGCGGGACGACCAACCAGGGTTCGCTCTGGGGCGGTCGCTTCGCCGGTGGTCCGGCGGAGGCGATGGCCGCGCTGAGCAAGTCGACCCACTTCGACTGGGCCCTGGCCCCGTTCGACATCGAAGCGTCCAAAGCGCATGCACGGGTGCTGAACAAGGCCGGGCTGCTCACCGCCGAGGACCTCACCGGCATGCTCGACGGGCTCGATCGCCTCGCCGCCGATGTCGCCGACGGCAGCTTCGGGCCGGCCGAGTCCGACGAGGACGTCCACGGCGCGCTCGAGCGCGGCCTGATCGAGCGCGTCGGTCCCGAACTCGGGGGCCGGTTACGCGCGGGGCGCTCACGCAACGACCAGGTCGCGACCCTGTTCCGGATGTGGCTGCGCGCCGCCATGCGGCGGGTCGCGTTGGGCCTGCTCGACGTCGTCGACGCGCTCACCGCACAGGCGGCGGCCCATCCCGACGCGATCATGCCGGGCAAGACGCACCTGCAGGCCGCACAGCCGGTCCTGCTGGGGCACCATCTGCTGGCGCACGCGCAACCACTCCTGCGCGACATCGACCGGCTAGCCGACGCGGATCGTCGAACCGCGGTGTCGCCCTACGGTTCCGGCGCCCTGGCCGGCTCCTCCCTGGGCCTCGATCCGGCAGCGATCGCCGCCGACCTGGGCTTCGACGCACCCGCGGAGAACTCGATCGACGCCACCTCATCGCGCGATTTCGCCGCGGAGGCCGCGTTCGTCTTCGCGATGATCGCAGTCGACCTCTCCCGGTTGTCCGAAGAGGTGATCATCTGGAGCACACCGGAATTCGGTTACGTGACGCTGGCCGACGCGTGGTCCACCGGCAGCTCGATCATGCCGCAGAAGAAGAACCCGGACGTCGCCGAACTCATGCGCGGCAAGGCAGGTCGTCTCATCGGCGACCTCACCGGACTACTCGCCACTCTGAAGGCGCAGCCGCTGGCGTACAACCGGGACCTGCAGGAGGACAAGGAACCGGTCTTCGACGCGGTGGCCCAACTGGAGCTGTTGCTGCCCGCGGTGACCGGCCTGGTCGCCACGCTCGAGTTCCACACCGAGCGCATGGCCGAACTCGCGCCGGCCGGTTTCACCCTGGCCACCGACATCGCCGAATGGATGGTCCGACAGGGCGTGCCGTTCCGGGTGGCGCACGAGGCCGCGGGTGCGTGTGTCCGCGAGGCCGAGTCCCGGGGCGTCGGCCTGGACGAACTCGACGACGCGACGCTGGCCGGTGTCCATCCCGCGCTGACGCCGGCTGTGCGTGACGTCCTGACCGTCCACGGTTCGGTCGAATCGCGCAACGCGCACGGCGGCACCGCACCCGGACAGGTCCGGCGGCAGATCGACGTCGTCACGGCCCAGACGGCCGATCTCCGAACACGCTGGACCGCTGGGCACGGCGGGCGCCGCTGATCCCGCACGACTGGGTACAGTGACCTGTGTCACCGACGCCGCGTCATTCAACGCGCTGGTGAGGCCGGTACACCGACGACGGGAGGATCGACACGATGGCGGTGTGGGACGGGGGCCCCGATCTCGTGGGGGCGGTCGGCAGGGTGCTGGCCACCGCGCAGAACGGCCTCGAGGTGCTGCGGTTCGGTGGACTGGAGACCGGTACCGAACCGGCGCCTTTCGCGGTCGTCGAGACACACAAGATGTTCCGGCTGCGTCGGTATTTCCCGAACGATCCGTCGACCGGCCCGAACATCGTCCTGGTGCCGCCGATGATGGTGTCGGCCAACGTCTATGACGTCACCGAGCACAACGGGGCGGTGTCGATTCTGCACCGCAACGGCATCACGCCGTGGGTCGTCGACTTCGGGTCACCCGACTCCGAAGAAGGCGGGATGGAACGCAATCTCGCCGACCACGTGGTCGCGATCAGCCACGCGATCGACCTGATCGTCGAGGCGACCGGCCGTGACATCCACCTCGCCGGGTATTCGCAGGGCGGGATGTTCGCCTACCAGACCGCGGCGTACCGCCGGTCCAAGGGGATCGCGAGTCTGATCACGTTCGGCAGTCCGGTCGACGTCCTCGCCGCACTGCCCCTGGGGCTGCCCGCGGGACTGGTGGCCCCGGCGGCCGAGTTCCTGGCCGACAAGGCGTTCTCACGCAACCTCTGGGTGCGGGATTGGATGGCGCGCACCGGCTTCCAGCTCCTGGATCCGGTGAAGACGGTGCGCAGCCGCATCGACTTCCTGCGCCGTCTGCACGACCGCGAGGCTTTGCTCCCACGGGAGGACCAGCGCCGCTTCCTGGAGGCCGACGGCTGGGTCGCATGGTCCGGCCCGGCGATCGCCGAGCTGCTCCGGCAGTTCGTGGCGCACAACCGCATGGTCTCCGGCGGCTTCGTGATCAACGGCGATCTGGTGTCCCTCGCCGAGATCACCTGCCCGGTGCTCGCGTTCGTGGGCGATGCCGACGACATCGGGCAACCGGCGGCGGTACGGGGCATCGTCCGCGCCGCGCCCGACGCGGAGGTGTACGAATCCACCTTGCCGGCCGGACATTTCGGACTCGTGGTCGGCAGCGCGGCCGGTGAACACACCTGGCCGACGACCTCCGATTGGGTGAACTGGCTCTCCGACAACGGTCCGCGGCCCGAACTCGTCTCCGAGATGTCGCTCGTCGAGCCGGGTCACGGCGGCGGGGTCAGCCTGTCGTCGCGACTCACGCACGGGGTGGGGTCGGTGGCCGACGCCGGCACCGCCGCCTCGCGCGAATTGCTCGGCCTGGCCAACTCCCTGCAACGCACGTCGCGAGCCGTCGCCTCGGAGTCGGTGCGGACCGTCCCCCGATTGTTCCGGCTGGGACAGATCCAGAGCGGGACGCGCATTTCCCTGTCGAAGCTGATGGCCGAGAACACCAAGCGCGGCGGCGACAAGGAACTGTTCCTCTTCGAGAACCGTGTGCTCACCCACGCCCAGGTGAACACGCGTATCGACAACGTGGTCGCCGGGCTGGTCGACTGCTGCATCCGCCCCGGCCAGCACATCGGCGTCCTGATGGACACCCGGCCGAGCGCCCTGGTCGTCATCGCGGCGCTCTCGCGTCTGGGCGCGGTGGCGGTGCTGCTCGCCGCGGACGCCGACGTCCGCGAGATGATGCGGCTCGCCGACAGCTCGGTCATCGTCACCGATCCCACCAATCTCGATCTCGCCACCGCCGCCTCGGACCGCGTCCTGGTACTCGGCGGCGGCAGCGGTGATTCCCGCGCGATCGACGGTGCGGACGGCATGTCGATCGTCGACATGGAACGCATCGATCCCGACGAAGTCGCGATGCCGACCTGGTACCGGCCCGACCCCGGCCTCGCGGGCGACCTCGCGTTCATCCTGTTCAGCCGCGCGTACGGCAAGCTCGTCCCGTGGCCGGTGACCAACCACCGGTTCGCGATGTCGGCCTTCGGCGCGGCTTCCGCGGCGGCGCTCACCGACCGCGACACCGTGTACTGCCTGCCGCCCCTGCACCATGCGTCGGGGCTGCTCACGACCCTGGGGGCGACGGTGGTCGGGCGGTCGAGGATCGCGCTGTCGAACGGCATCGATCCCACGAACTTCGCCGTCGAAGTGCAGCGCTACGGCATCACGGTCGTGTCCTACACCTGGTCGATGCTCAGCGGGATCGTGCGCGACCCCGACTTCCACATCAACCAGCACAACCCGATCCGGCTGTTCATGGGCTCGGGCATGTCGGCGGGACTCTGGGAGGACGTGTGCTCGAGTTTCCCACGCGCACGCATTCTCGAGTTCTTCGCGACGGCCGACGGCTCGGCGATCCTCGCGAACGTCTCCGGGGACAAGCTGTCCTCCGTCGGACGGCCACTGCCGGAGACGAACCCCGTCGAGGTCGCGGCCTACGACATCGTCGGCGACCGGCTGCTCATCGACGACTCGGGCTTCGTCCGCCGGGCGGAGACGGGGGAGCCCGGTCTGCTCCTGGCCAAGGCCAAGCACAAGTTCGACACCAACGGGACGGTGCTCCGCGACGTCTTCACGACGCGTGATCGGTGGGAGGTGTCGGGTCATCTGTTCGTGCGCGACGCCGACGGCGACCTGTATTTCCTCGGGGCGACCGACCGCGTGCTCCGGACCGCGGACGGCCCGGTGTTCATCCCCCCGATCGCCCACGCCCTGTCCCGACTGAAGAGCGTCGACCAGGTCGTCGTCTACGGGGTCGGCGAACCCGGCCACCAGGTCGTCGTCGCGGCGATGACCCTCCGGCCCGGGGTCACGGCGGACTCGCTCACGGTGACACAACTGCGGATCGCGCTGGGGGAGTACCGGGCCGAAGAGCGCCCCCATCTCGTCCACGTCGTGGACCAGATCCCGCAGTCGGCGTCGTTCCGCCCGCTCAGCACCGGTCTGGTCGAAGACGGACTTCCGAAACCGGGTGCGCGCGTCTGGTACCGCGACGACGAAGGGCGCTACCGCAGGTACACGAGGACCGTGGCGGAGAAGCTGGACTGGACCGGGTCCTCGACGCGCAATGCCCTAGGCTGATGCGGGTGACGACACGCGCTGAGGCCATCGACCCGATCGTGCGCGAACGCCTGGCCTGCCCGCAGGACCACGGTCCGCTGATCGACGCCGGCGACGAGCTGTACAACCCGAGGCTGCATGTCGCCTACCGCATCGACTCCGACGGCATCCCGGTGATGCTCGTCGACGAGGCGCGCACGGTCGACGACGCCGAGCACGAGCGCATCGTCGGTTCTCAGCCGGAGTAGCCCGCCAACGGGAGTCACCTCGACCGCACCTCGATCTCGTCGGATGACAAGATCGAGGGGTGAGTGCTGACAACGTCGAACCCCCCCGACCGGCCGCGTCCTCCCGGCCGACTGCCGTCCCCGCCACCGTCGACATCCTCGACGAACTGCAATGGCGCGGGCTGATCGCCCAGTCCACCGATCTCGGTGCACTGGGGGAGGCGCTCGCGAACGGACCGGTCACGTTGTACGCGGGCTTCGACCCGACGGCGGCGAGTCTGCACGCCGGCCACCTCGTCCCGTTGCTGACCCTCAAGCGTTTCCAGTTGGCGGGTCATCGTCCGATCGTCCTCGCAGGTGGTGCCACCGGTCTGATCGGTGATC
Source organism: Gordonia sp. NPDC127522 (assembly GCF_042672305.1). Taxonomy (NCBI): domain Bacteria; kingdom Bacillati; phylum Actinomycetota; class Actinomycetes; order Mycobacteriales; family Gordoniaceae; genus Gordonia; species Gordonia sp. NPDC127522. The sequence goes on along the minus strand of NZ_JBHXVK010000014.1, from coordinate 1,754 downwards.
CCCGCGAGGTGGGGGAGCGGACGATGAACTCGGCGGACACCGTCGCCGAGTGGGCCGCACGTATCGATGCGCAGCTTCGGCGGTTCGTCGACATCGACGACACCCCTACGGGCGCCGTGGTGGTGAACAACCTGGACTGGACCGGCAAGCTGTCAGCGGTCGAGTTCCTCCGCGACCTGGGTAAGCACTTCTCGGTGAACGTGATGCTCGCGCGCGACACGGTGAAGCGACGCCTCGAGGCCGACGGCATGAGCTACGCGGAGTTCAGCTACCTGCTCCTGCAATCGAACGACTTCGTCGAACTGAACCGCCGGTACGGATGTGTGCTGCAGATCGGTGGTTCCGACCAGTGGGGCAACATCGTCGGCGGCGTGGATCTGGCCCGTCGACTCGACGGCTCGGCACTGCACGGGATGACGGTTCCGCTCGTGACCTCGTCGGATGGCAAGAAGTTCGGCAAGTCCACGGGTGGGGGCAGTCTGTGGCTCGACCCGGAACTGACGAGCCCCTACTCCTGGTACCAGTACTTCGTGAACACGGCGGACGCCGATGTCATCCGTTACCTGCGCTGGTTCACCTTCCTGGGGCGCGAGGAGATCGACGAACTCGAACGTGCCACCGCCGAGACCCCGCACCTGCGGCGCGCACAGCGCACACTCGCCGCCGAGATGACGACCCTCATCCACGGTCAGGCCAACACCGATGCGGTCCAACTGGCCAGCCAGGCACTGTTCGGTCGGGCCGAGCTCGATGAACTCGACGAGGCGACCCTCGCGGCTGCAGTTGGGGAGACCTCGATCGCCGAGTACGGCGAGACCCGTCCGACGATCATCGAGTTGCTGGTCGACACGAAGCTGTCGGAGTCCAACAAGGCTGCTCGCCGTGCAGTGTCCGAGGGCGGCGCGTACGTGAACAACACCAAGATCACCGACCCGGAGTGGCAGCCGGCCGACGCCGATCTGCTCCACGGGCGGTGGTTGGTGGTGCGTCGCGGCAAGAAGAGCTTCGCCGGCGCCAGAGTAGGCCTCTGAACTGGCGATTTGACGCGTTGTTCGCGCCTGTGTAACTTAATCGACGCACCGCAGAGAGCAACTCCCCCGGAGCCGCAAGCCCCGGGGAAGTAAGAGTGCCCGAGCCACACGCTCAGGCCGCCTGTGCGGGCCACTCCCGAGAACAAGATCGCGAGTAGTTTTGCGCTCTGGGAGAGCTCATCGGAGCCGGCTTCACATCGAAGGCGTCTGGTGGGTGTGTGTTCTTTGAGAACTCGATAGTGTGTTGGTGGATTGTTTGATGCCATATTTTGGTGTCAGATGGTTTGCTTGGATGATGTGTCCGCGACCTTGATGTCGCGTGATGCTGATGAGTTTATTTTTTGATGCCAGTTTTTTTGAGGATTATTTTGGTCAGGTTTTGCTTTCCTGGTTGAAGATTTTGTGTTGAAACGTCGGCTTTCGGGCTGGTTTGGTTTCTGCATTTTTTCATGGAGAGTTTGATCCTGGCTCAGGACGAACGCTGGCGGCGTGCTTAACACATGCAAGTCGAACGGAAAGGCCCAGCTTGCTGGGTACTCGAGTGGCGAACGGGTGAGTAACACGTGGGTGATCTGCCCTGCACTCTGGGATAAGCCTGGGAAACTGGGTCTAATACCGGATATGACCAACTGTCGCATGGTGGTTGGTGGAAAGCTTTTGCGGTGTGGGATGGGCCCGCGGCCTATCAGCTTGTTGGTGGGGTAATGGCCTACCAAGGCGACG
>NZ_JBHXVK010000013.1:0-132966 GCF_042672305.1 Gordonia sp. NPDC127522 | reverse complement strand
GGTCCCGGACATCTCCGGGACCGACCGTCGGCGGTCACTGCTGGTGGCGGCACCCGCTTGGGGCGCCGGTCAGCGGCGCTGCTTCTTGGACTTCGGCGGCTTCGGCCGGGACCCCTTGGTGGTGGCGCGGGCCGCGGCGCGGCGCTCGCGACGGCTGGCGGATTCCGCGGCGCCCGAGAGCTCCTCCTCCTCGGAGTGCACGACCGTACCGCCGCCCTCGCCCGGGCCCGAGTACGTGACCGCCGCGTCCGCCGACTGAGTCGGGGCCCGCAGGGCGGCCGGGGCCTGAGCACCGGAGTCGGCGGGCGGAGCGGGAGCGGGCACCGGCGCCGGGGCACCTGCACCCACGGCCGCGCGCAGGTCGGCAGCACTCGGGAGCGGTTGCTCGGCCGCCGGCTGCTGTGTCTGCACCTGCGCGTTGAACAGGATGCTCAGCGTCTCTTCCTTCAAGCCCTCGAGCATGCCGTGGAACATGTCGAAGCCCTCGCGCTGGTACTCGACGACCGGGTCACGCTGGGCCATCGAACGCAGGTGGATGCCCTCGCGCAGGTAGTCCATCTCGTACAGGTGGTCGCGCCACTTGCGGTCGAGCACGCTCAGCAACACGCTCCGTTCGAGCTGTCGCATCGCGCCCTCGCCGGCGATCGCGTCGATCTGCTTCTCGCGGGTGTCGTACGCGGCGCGCGCGTCGGCGACGAGCTTCTCGCGCAGCTCGTCGGCCGAGATGTCATCGCGCTCACCGTATTCGGACTCACCGACGACATCCTTCGGATCGAGCTCGATCGGGTACAGCGCACGCAGTGCGGTCCACAGCTCGTCGAGATCCCAGTCCTCGGCGTAACCCTCGGCGGTCGCGCCGTCGACGTAGGCCCCGACGACGTCGTCGACCATCTGCTTGACCTGCTCGTGGTGATCCTCGCCCTCGAGGATGGTGCGGCGCTCGGCGTAGATGACCTTGCGCTGCTCGTTCATCACCTCGTCGTACTTGAGCACGTTCTTGCGCATCTCGAAGTTCTGCTGCTCGACCTGTGTCTGCGCGCTGCGGATCGCCTTGGTCACCATCTTCGCCTCGATGGGGACGTCGTCGGGCAGCCGGTTCATGATCGCCTCGAGCGCTCCGCCGTTGAATCGACGCATGAGCTCGTCGGCGACCGACAGGTAGAACCGCGACTCACCCGGGTCGCCCTGGCGGCCGGAACGGCCGCGCAGCTGGTTGTCGATACGGCGGGACTCGTGGCGTTCGGTGCCCAGCACGTACAGACCGCCGGCCGCGCGGACCTCCTCGGCCTCCTTCGCGGCGTCGGTGCGGGCGACCTCGATGGCCTCGTCCCACGCGGCCTCGTACTCGTCGGGGGTCTGCACCGGGTCGAGACCGGCCTTGCGCAGCCGGGTGTCGGCGATGATGTCGGGGTTGCCGCCGAGCACGACGTCGGTACCGCGACCGGCCATGTTGGTGGCCACGGTGACCGCGCCGAGCCGGCCCGCCTCGGCGATGATCTGCGCTTCCTGCTCGTGGAACTTCGCGTTCAGGACGCTGTGCGGGATCTCGCGCTTCTTGAGCTGGCGGGAGAGGTATTCCGAACGCTCGACGCTGGTCGTGCCGATCAGGACGGGCTGTCCCGTCGCATGGCGCTCGGTGACGTCGTCGACGACCGCGGCGAACTTCGCCTCCTCGGTCTTGTAGATCAGGTCGCCCTGGTCCTTGCGGATCATCGGCTTGTTGGTCGGGATCGGCAGCACCCCGAGCTTGTAGATCTGGTCGAACTCGGCGGCCTCGGTCTCGGCGGTACCGGTCATCCCGGACAGCTTCTCGTAGAGGCGGAAGTAGTTCTGCAGTGTGATCGTGGCGAGCGTCTGGTTCTCGGCCTTGATCTCGACGCCCTCTTTCGCCTCGATGGCCTGGTGCAGACCCTCGTTGAAGCGACGCCCGTCGAGCACGCGACCGGTGAACTCGTCGACGATCATGACGTTGCCGTTGCGGACGATGTAGTCCTTGTCGCGCTGGAACAGCTCCTTGACCTTGATCGCGTTGTTCAGGTAGCTGACCAGGGGCGAGTTGGCGGCCTCGTAGAGGTTGTCGATGCCGAGGCGGTCCTCGACGAACTCGACGCCGGCCTCGTGGACACCGACGGTCTTCTTCTTGATGTCGACCTCGTAGTGCACGTCGCGCTCGAGTAGCGGGGCAATCCGCGCGAACTCGGTGTACCACTTGCTCGATCCCTCGGCGGGACCGGAGATGATCAGCGGGGTACGGGCCTCGTCGACGAGGATCGAGTCGACCTCGTCGACGATCGCGTACGAGTGGCCGCGCTGGACGAGGTCCTCGAGCGAGTGCGCCATGTTGTCGCGCAGGTAGTCGAAGCCGAATTCGTTGTTCGTGCCGTAGGTGATGTCGGCGGCGTAGGCCTCACGCCGCGCGGCCGAGCTCATGCCGGTGAGGATCACGGCGGTGTCGAGACCGAGGAACCGGTGCACACGGCCCATCCACTCGGAGTCACGCTTGGCCAGGTAGTCGTTGACGGTGACCACGTGCACGCCGTCGCCGGAGAGTGCGTTCAGGTAGGCCGGGAGCACACAGGTGAGCGTCTTGCCCTCACCGGTCTTCATCTCGGCGATGTTCCCGTAGTGCAGCGCCGCCCCGCCCATGATCTGCACGTGGAAGTGCTTCTGGTCGAGCACTCGCCACGCCGCTTCACGGGCGACCGCGAACGCCTCGGGCAGCAGCTCGTCGAGCGACGCCCCGTCGGCGATGCGCTCTTTGAACTCGTCTGTCTTGGCACGCAACTCGGCGTCGGTCAACGCCTCGACGTCATCGGACAGCGTCTCGACGTGCGATGCGATCGCATCGAGTCGCTTGACCATGCGGCCTTCGCCGACACGCAACAGCTTGTTCAGCACCGTGGATCGAGTCCCTCACCTGTAGAAAACACACGGAATCCGGCCCGCGCGAACGCACAGACCGGATCCCATGGTACCGAGGTGAGCTGAGCAGACCCTGATCGGATCGTCGGACATCGACCGGATGACCGCCTGCGGGGCCCGCTCGGGCGTCAGGTCAACCTGATGAGCCCGTAGTCGAAGGCGTGCCGGCGATAGACGACGGACGCCTTGTCGGTCTCCTTGTCGTGGAACAGGAAGAAGTCGTGGCCGACCAGTTCCATCTCGTAGAGCGCGTCGTCGACGGTCATCGGCACCGCCGTGTGCTCCTTCACGCGCACGATCTGACCGGGTGTGTATTCCTCCACGCCGTCGTCCCACTGTTCGGCGGAGTCGGCCGCCGTCGAGTTCGGATCACCGACGAAACCGTCCACGGAGAGCTGGTTGTCGCGGAGGGGCGGCGCACCGATCTCGGTGGCTTCGGCGACCGAGAGCGGCCGACGGTTGCCGTGATGGACACGGCGGCGGTCCTTGACGCGGCGCAGCCGGGACTCGACCTTGTCGAGCGCGTGTTCGAGGGCGGCGTAGAAGTTCTCGCCGCAGGCCTGCGCCCGGACGATCGGCCCCTTGCCCGTCGCGGTGATCTCCACCTGTTGACAGACCTTGGACTGTCTCCGGTTGCGCTCGTGGTTCAGCTCGACGTCGAATCGGTAGATGGTCGGATCGAATCGCTCGAGACGAGCGAGTTTGTCGCCGACGTAGATGCGGTAGTGGTCGGGGATCTCGACGTTGCGGCCGCTGAACACGACCTTCGCGGTGGGTTCGGCCGGCTCGTCGGCGTCCACCGTTCCCGGTGGGCGGACGAAGGCGAATTCCGGATCGTAGGAATCGTTCTCGGTTGATCGGCGGTCGGGCGCGGGACCCTCCTCCACGGTCGGCCGTGGGTCGGCGGTCTTCGGTTCGCGCTGGCCTTTGCGGTGGATGACTGTGGACATTCAACTACCTCCTGAATTGTCCCGAAGCCGGTTGAATCGCCGTGATCTGTTGTCGCACTGGCGATTCGAACGGCACCGAGGATGTGTCCATGTCAGCTGACAGCTGACACTCAAAGACAGGGGCATCACCTCCCGGCAAAAGCGGTCGTGGCCGGCACACCTCGACGGCCACCGGCAACCTGCTGTACCCCCGACCGTAGCCGCAAGTTCCGGTATCGGCCACGTTTTGCGGCGCGGCGTCGGCATGTCGGGACGAACGGGCACGAGATCCTCCCGCGAGCACCCGTGCCCCGGTTGTGCACACCCTCGCCCACCGCCCCGCACACCTGTGCGAGGTGCACTACCGTCGGCGCGTGACGTGGCGCCGGGAGGTCTTCGAGGCGGGAGCCGATCTGATGTTCCCGATGGTCTGCGGCGGGTGCGGTCGCCCGGGGACCCGGTGGTGCCGACGATGCGAGCGCGCGCTGTCCGACGCCCCGATCGCGGCCCACCCGCGGGTCGCGCCCGGTGTCCCGGTCTGGGCGCTGGGCCGGTACCGCGGTCCGCATCGGCAGGCGATCATCGCGCTCAAGGAACACGACCGTCGCGATCTTGCCCGGCCCCTCGGCACCGCTCTCGCGCTCGGTGTCCGCGTGCTGGCCCGGTGGGGTGAGCTCCCCGACGCCGAATGGATGCTGCTGATCCCGGCACCGACCCGCCGGATGACGGCGCGGCGGCGCGGCGGGGACCCCGTCACGGCGGTGGCGGCGAACGCGGCGCCCGCACTGGGCCGACGGGTACGGGTCGCACCGCTGCTGGTGACGTCGGCGACGGCACGGGACTCCGCCGGACTCGACGCCCGGGCCCGCGCCCGGAATCTACGCGGCGCCGTCCGGCTGCGCTCCGGCGCCGTCCCGGCCCCCGGGGCGAGCGCGATCCTGGTCGACGACGTGCTGACGACCGGCGCGACCGTGACCGAATCGGTGCGCGTGCTCGCCGAGAACGGCGTCGACGTCGCGGCGGTCGTCGTGCTCGCAGCTGCCTGACGGTAGCGGCTCGGATTTCAGGGCAGGACCGGGATCGCGCCCTCGATCATCGCCGGCTCGACCTCGGTCCAGTACTGGTCGGGTTGGCCGTTGCTGCTGCCGAGTCGCAGCACACCGCGCTGATCGCCCACGTAGATCGTCGAGGCGTTGGCGACCACCGCCCGCACCGGCGGTGACACGTTGCCGCTCAGCAGGCCAACCGCCGGGGTGCCGTCGATCGACAGTTGCACGACCGGCGACTCGGGTGCCTCGCGCGCGATCATCAGCGTCGTCGGCGACGCCCAGTCCACCGAGACCGCGCGGTTGCCGATGTTGTAGGCCGCGATCCGCGGGCTCGTCAGCGAGACCTGGCCCTCGGTGTTGGTCGACAGCACCGCGAAGACGATCTGTCCGCCGACCACCAGTGCGGTGCGCACACCGTCCGGGGCCACCTGCATCTCGGTGATCGCGCCTCGCGCGACCGTAGGTATCGCCGAAGCCTCGACGGGCACGGTGGCGGTGCCGTCGTCGTCGCGTTGCCATTGGATCGGTTTGCCGTCGACGACGACCCACACGGTGTTCTCGTCGGAGCCGAACGACGGCCGGGTGATCGACGACCCGCCGACGATCGGTCCGACGTCGCCGCCGTAGTCGCCGATCACCAGTTCGAGCCTGCGCTCGGGTCCGGACAGACTCCGGACCGCGGCCACCCGCGCCCCGTTGTCGGAGATGGTCGCCGACCGCAGATCGCGCGCCGACCCGAGCGGCCCCTGCACCGGCACGGTCGCGGTGTCGGTCACCGCTCGCAACGCGCCGCCCGTGACGATGTTGAGCCCGACATCGGTGGTGGGCACAGAGTTCGGATCGAAGGCCCGCACGTCGGTGGTCTGCCATCCGGAGGCGCGTTCGGCGGCCAGCGGCGCGCCGTCGGCGTCGATGACGTAGGGCCCGGATATGTCGGCGCCGTCGAGCGTCCAGATGATCTGCGCCGCCAGCAGGTTGCGATCCCGCGCGGGGGCGCTCCCGATGCCGTCGAGATCCACACGTACGCCGCCGCCGGCGAGGCCGACGACCGGACCCCGCAGTGCGGCTCCGTTGGGGAAGCCGCTGTCCACTGCCGCCGCGAGGTCCGACGCGGGTCCCGCGATCAACCGGTTCACCAGCACGGTCGGGTCGGTCGCCTGTCCGGCGTAGAGCCAGCGCGGGTCGGGGACGAGCCGACGCCCGGTGCGGTCGCTGTAGTACAGCGAGACCGGCCGGTAGGTGCTGTCGAACTGGTCCCGGTCGATCATCGTGCCGTTCGGCAGGGGCCCGTCGATGCGCCACTGGTCTCCCGAGCGGGTGAGGCTGATGCTGGTCTCGACCCGTCCCGAGGCCGGCAGCAGCTGACCGTCGGACTTGAGGGTCCCGACGTTGTCGCCGATGAGCCGCATCCGCACCGAGTCCTCGTTGCGCTGGTCGACGAAGGTGTTGATCTCGTCGACGATCAGCGCGTCGCCGCGGTCGTCCCACTGCTGCGAGGCGACCGAGGTCAGGAAGGCGCGCGCCGAGCGGTGCGCCGAGTCGGGATCGACGGTGGACTTGAGGAAGGCCCGCACCAGGGCCTCGGGATCCATGTCGGCCTGGGGCACCGGGACGGCGTTGGTCGCGCCCTCCCGTTCGAACGATTTGATCGGCTGGGGAGACGAGTCGTTGGGGATCGCCCCGCACGCGGTGACCAGCAGCAGCGCCGCGATGCCGAGCGCCAGCGCCAGGACGGCGCGGCCGGACCGGGATGACCGCATCATTCGGCACCCGCTCCCGGGCCCGCGGCGCGCCCACCCGTCCTGGGCGCGGATGTGCGCTGCAGGGTGCCCACCGACTTCAGGGGCAGCGGCGAACCGAGGACCTTGTGCCCGCGCACGAGCGGCAACGTCAACCGGAAGCACGCGCCCTTGCCCGGTTCACCCCACGCCTCGAGGCGCCCCTGGTGCAGGCGGGCGTCCTCGATGCTGATGGCCAGGCCGAGGCCGGTACCGCCCGAACGCCGGAATCGCGACGGGTCGGATCGCCAGAACCGGTTGAACACCAGCTTCTCCTCCCCCGGCCGCAGTCCGATGCCCTGATCGCGCACGGTGATGGCCACCGCGTCACCATCCGAACGCATGGTGAGCGTCACCGGTTTCCGTTCGCCGTGATCGATGGCGTTGGCGAGCAGGTTCCGCAGGATGCGTTCGACGCGACGCGGATCGATCTCGGCCAGGACGGGTTCGGCCGGGAGATCGAGGACGAGCTCGGTGCCGGTCTCCTCCGCGAGGTGACCGACGGTGGCCAGGGCACCGTCGATCGGGATGGCCATGTCCATCCGCTCGGCGGCCAGTTCGGCCATGCCGGCATCGTGACGCGAGATCTCCAGGAGCTCGTTGAGCAACGTCTCGAAGCGGTCGAGTTCCTTGTCCAGCAATTCCACCGACCGCTTGCGGACCGGGTCCAGATCCTCGCGGCCCTCGTAGAGCACGTCGGAGGCCATCCGCACGGTGGTCAGCGGTGTGCGCAGCTCGTGGCTGACGTCAGAGGTGAACTGCCGCTGCAGTCCGCCGAACTCCTCGAGATGGGTGATCTGCTTGGACAGGCTCTCGGCCATGTCGTTGAAGGACATCGCGAGCCGGGCCATGTCGTCCTCACCGCGGACCGGCATTCGCTCCTTCAGTCGGCCGTCGGCGAACCGCACCGCGATCCGCGACGCCGACCGCACCGGGATGACGACCTGACGCGACACGAGCCACGCGATCGCGGCCAGCAGACCGAGTAGCACGATGCTGCCCGTCAGCAGCGTGCCGCGGACGAGGTCGAGCGTGTTCTGTTCCGCGGTCAGCGGGAACACCAGGTACAACTCGAGGCCGGGCACCGAGGCGTTCGTGGGACTGCCGACGATCAGCGCCGGCGCCCGACCCCCCGTCCCGTCGGGGACCTGGGTGTACTGGTAGGCCACCTGACCGCCGCGGACCATGTCCCGCAGGTTCGACGGCACCTCGGCCGTCGGCCCGACGCCGCTCGCGACCCCGTTGTCGGAGCCGCCCGGTACCAGCAGGACGGTGTCGAAGGCACCGACGGCACCCGACGCCTGCCCGGTGTCGGCGTCCCGGTCGGTGAGCAGGGACCGCGTCTGACGCAAACGGTTCTGGACGGACATGTTGCCCGCGCCGCTCGACAGATCGCGCTCCACCGAGATGCGGGCGCGGTCGATCTCCTCGGTCGCCGCCGCCAGCTTGACGTCGAGCAACCGGTCGGTGATCTGGGTGACGAGGACGAAGCCGAGAATGAGGAGAACGACGACCGACAGCACCAACGTGGACACCACGACCCGCAACTGCAGCGAGCGCCGCCAGATGTGCCCGAAGGCACGTCCGACAGCGCCGGCGGTGCGGGTGAAGCGTCCGAGAGTGCTGTTGACCCGTCGTCGAGATCGACCGATCACGGCGGGCCGGCCTTGTAGCCGACCCCCCTCACCGTCAGGACGACCTCGGGATTCTCCGGGTCGGTTTCGACCTTCGCGCGTAACCGCTGGACATGCACGTTGACGAGTCTAGTGTCCGCCGGATGCCGGTATCCCCACACCTGTTCGAGGAGGACGTCGCGGGTGAACACCTGACGGGGCTTGCGCGCGAGCGCGACCAGCAGGTCGAACTCGAGCGGGGTCAGCGAGATCGGCACACCGTCGCGGGTGACCTTGTGGGCGGGCACGTCGATCTCCACCGGGCCGATCGAGAGCAGCTCGGCCGGTTCCTCGTCGGTCCGGCGCAGGCGCGCACGCACCCGGGCGACCAGCTCCTTCGGCTTGAACGGTTTGACCATGTAGTCATCGGCGCCGGATTCCAGGCCCAGCACCACATCGACGGTGTCGGACTTCGCCGTCAGCATCACGATGGGCACACCCGAATCGGCACGCAGCACACGGCAGACGTCGATGCCGTTCATGCCGGGCAGCATGAGGTCGAGAAGCACCAGATCGGGACGGATCTCCCGGACCGCGGTCAGAGCCTGTGTGCCGTCGCCCACCACGAAGGGCTCGAAACCCTCGCCGCGCAACACGATCGTCAGCATCTCGGCGAGTGCGGCGTCGTCGTCGACGACGAGGATGCGGGGTTTCATGTTGTCAATGGTGACATCACCGTGATGAAACCGTGGTGATCGACGCGCCGGGACGGACGTTCTGACCCGTTTGGTTCCACCGCCTAGACTCCCCCGCGTGGGTCAATTGATAGCCGTGGAAGGACTCGACGGCGCCGGCAAGAACACCTTGGTCACCGGTCTGATCGACCGATGGTCAGCGGCCGGACTCCGGGTCGCGACGTTCACCTTCCCCCGCTACGGCCGGTCGGCGACCGCCGACATCGCGGCCGAAGCGCTGCACGGTTCGCACGGTGACCTACGCGACAGCGTGTACGCGATGGCACTGCTGTTCGCGCTCGACCGGGCCGGAGCGGTCGAGGACATCCACGCTGCCACCGAAGCCCACGACATCGTGATCCTGGACCGTTATGTCGCGTCCAACGCCGCCTACAACGCCGCACGTCTGGAGCAGGGCGCCGGCGGTGCGATGGTGCGGTGGGTCGTCGACCTGGAGTTCGGCCGATTCGACATGCCGGTCCCCGACCGCCATGTCCTGCTCGGGGTGTCACCGGAGGTCGCGATGCAGCGTGCGGCATCGCGCGCCGAACAGGACGCGGCGCGAGCCCGGGACGCCTACGAACGCGACGACGCCCTGCAGCGCCGGGTCGACGCCGTCTACCGCGAACTCGCCGAGGACGGTTGGATGTCGCCCTGGTACCTGTTCGACGGTGAGGATGTCGCGGGCCTGGCCGACGACCTCCGTACCGACCGAACAGCACCGACCGAATGACGCGTCCGATGACCTCGCGGCGCCCTTTCGATAGCCTTGGACCACCGATTGTGAAGGGCGTTTCATGACCTATCAGCCACCGCCACCAGGTGGTGGACCGCCGCCGTACGGTCCGCCGGGCCCCGGTCGGCCGGGCCGGGGTCCTCAGGGTTCGGGCCCGCCGGGTCCCGGCAGGCAGGGCCCCGGTCAACAGGGTCCCGGTCAGCAGTACGGCCCGGGTCGGCAACCAGTGCCCGGTCCGCATCGCCCGGGGGGATACGGCCCTCCGCCCGCCCCGTACGGCCGCCCCCCGTTCGCCCCGGGACAGTACGGTCCCTCCGCGCCCGGGACTCCCGGCTTCGGGGGCCCGCCCGGCCCGCCGCCGCGTGGCAACACCGGGGTGATCGTCGCCTGGGTGCTCGGCGGCGTCGCGGTCGTCGCGGTGATAGCCCTGGTGCTCACGGTGGTGGTGACCAGATCGTCGTCGGACGACACCGTGGTCGCCGGTTCGTCGAGCGCGACATCGGGCCCGACCTCCGCCTCCGACGACCCGTCGCCGAGTGAGAGCGGGTCGGAGCCGGGATCGACCGACTACACCGCCCTCTCCGAGATCCGGGCGGCGTTGCTCGCCTACATCACCGCCCGCAACGAGCGCGACGTCGCGCGAATGCGCGCCGCGGTGTGCACCCAGTCCCGCGACCGGATCACCGGCGTGCCCCCTGCCGACGGCGGAGACATCGTTCTCGACGGCTTCCTCGACACGGTCTTCGACGGCGACGTCGCCCAGTCCGAGGTCGTGTCCCACCTCGAGAAGGGCACGGAGAGAACGGCATCGGAGAAGTCGAACGAGCGCTTCCTCAAGGAGGAGGGTTCGTGGATCTACTGCCCCGACGCCGAACCCGACATCGGAACCTGACTTCGGGAACCCGGCTTTCGAACCCCCGGTCATAGAAAAAGGAGCCCCACCGAGGTGGGGCTCCTTTTCTATGACCGGGGGTTCGATCAGTAGCGGTAGTGCTCGGGCTTGTACGGCCCCTCGACATCGACGTTGATGTACTCGGCCTGCTCCTTGGTGAGCTTGGTGAGCTTGCCGCCGAGCGCCTCCACGTGGATGCGGGCCACCTTCTCGTCGAGGTGCTTGGGCAGGCGGTAGACCTCGTTGTCGTACTCGTCGTTCTTCGTCCAGAGTTCGATCTGCGCGATGACCTGGTTCGAGAAGCTGTTGCTCATGACGAACGAGGGGTGACCGGTCGCGTTGCCGAGGTTGAGCAGACGGCCTTCGGAGAGCACGATGATCGACTTGCCGTTCTCGAAGATCCACTGGTCGACCTGCGGCTTGACGGTGATGCGCTTGGCACCCGACCGCTCGAGGCCGGCCATGTCGATCTCGTTGTCGAAGTGGCCGATGTTGCCCAGGATCGCCTGGTGCTTCATCGCCCGCATGTGCTCGAGGGTGATGATGCCTAGGTTGCCGGTCGAGGTGATGACGATGTCGGCGTTGCCGATCGCGTCCTCGACGGTGACGACGTCGAAGCCGTCCATCAGCGCCTGCAGCGCGTTGATCGGGTCGATCTCGGTGACCTGGACGCGGGCGCCCTGGCCGGCCAGCGACTCCGCGCATCCCTTGCCCACGTCGCCGTAGCCGCAGATCAGCACCTTCTTGCCGCCGATGAGGACATCGGTGCCGCGGTTGATGCCGTCGATCAGCGAGTGGCGGGTCCCGTACTTGTTGTCGAACTTCGACTTGGTGACCGAGTCGTTGACGTTGATCGCCGGGAACGCGAGGTCGCCGGCGGCGGCGAACTGGTACAGCCGCAGCACACCGGTGGTGGTCTCCTCGGTGACGCCCTGGACCGACTCGGCGATCGCGGTCCACTTGCCCTTGTCCGTCTCGAACCGGTTGCGCAGCAGTTCGAGGAACACCTTGTACTCGGCGGGGTGATCGTCCTCCGCGGGCGGGACCACGCCGGCCTTCTCGAACTCGGCGCCGCGGAGCACCAGCATCGTGGCGTCGCCACCGTCGTCAAGGATCATGTTGGCCGGTTCACCGGGCCAGGTGAGCATCTCCTCGGCCGCCCACCAGTACTCCTCCAGGGTCTCGCCCTTCCAGGCGAAGACCGGCACACCCTTCGGCTCGTCCGGCGTGCCGTTGGGCCCGACGACGATCGCCGCGGCCGCGTGATCCTGGGTGGAGAAGATGTTGCACGACGCCCATCGCACCTCGGCGCCGAGCGCGGTGAGGGTCTCGATGAGGACCGCGGTCTGCACGGTCATGTGCAGCGAGCCGGAGATACGAGCTCCCTTGAGCGGCAACACGTCCGCGTATTCGCGTCGAAGCGCCATGAGTCCGGGCATCTCGTGCTCGGCGAGCTCGATCTCCTTGCGGCCGAAGTCCGCGAGGGACAGGTCGGCCACCTTGTAGTCGATTCCGTTGCGGCTGTCGGCCTTCAGCTCGTCCTGAGCAGTCGTCACTTGATCCCCTTGTCGTTCGCGTCGGGCGCCCGTCGATGCGGGCGCGAATGCGTTCGATCCAGGCTAACCGAACGACCGGGCGGTTCCGAGGGGCAGGTGCTCCGGGGCCTCAGGTGTCGCGCGAGGGGTGGGGCCGGGCCGCGCGGTCGGCGTCCTCCCGGACCATGTCCGGATCCTCTGCCAAGTCCTCCACCTCGGGCCGACGACGGAGGAACACGATGCTCGCGACGAGCCCACCCCACACGATGGTGATCGACACGATGAGCATGACGATGGCGATACCGCTCATCGGACGGTCTCCTTCGTGGACGGGCCGGAAGTGCGGCCGGTGTCGGCCAGCGGTGGCCACGGTAGGAAGTCCGGTTGATCCCGGCCCTTCCAGGACGGCAGGGTGAGCAGCACCGCAGCCACGACGACCAGCGCGATCGTGCCCCAGCCGAAGACGCCGAGGTACCACGTCGGGTATCCCTCGTATCCCTCGTCGATGACCGACCACACCTTCTGCACCAGCATGATCGTGAGGAAGATCGGCGCCACGACCCCGACGAGCGCCAGCCAGATCTTGCCGACCTTGAACGTCGAGACGGCATTCAGGTGCTGGCGCAGCATGTCTCCGCGGCGGAGCACCCAGATGAGGATGACCGTCATCATGATCGCCGACGCGACGACGCCGACGTTGTTGGCGAACATGTCCACCGTGTCGAGGGCGATCAGGCCCGAGGTCGTGGAGAACAGGGCGATCGAGATCAGGCCACAGATGCCGGAGACGCCGACCGCCGCCTTGGTGCGGCTGATGCCCCACTTGTCCTGGAGCGCACCGGACACACCGATCATCAGCGAGATGAGCGAGGTGAAGCCCGCGATCACGAGCGAGCCGAAGAACAAGGCCCCGAAGAACGCGGCGCCCGGCATCTCCGAGATGACTGCCGGGAACGTGACGAAGGACAGGATCGGACCGGTCAGGCCCTCGAGATCCGAGACGGCCACCTGCTGCTGGTAGGCCAGGAATCCGAGCGCCGAGAACACGCCGATGCCGGCGAGGATCTCGAACGAGGAGTTGGCGAACGCGACGACCAGACCCGAGCTGGTCATGTTGGCCCTGCGTCGCTGGAACGACGCATAGGCGATCATGATGCCGAACGCGATCGACAACGAGAAGAAGATCTGGCTGTAGGCCGCGATCCACACGTCGAGGTCCTTCAGAGCGGCCCACTGCGGGGTGAAGAGGGCGTTAAGCCCGTCGGCGGCGCCGGGCAGGGTGATCGCCCGGATCACCAGACCGGTGAACCCGATGAACAGCAACGGGATGAACACGATGTTCACCTTCTCGATGCCGTTCGCGACACCGAGCGCCAGGACGGCCAGCACCGCGAGCCACACGATGACCAGGGGCAGTGCGACGCCGCCGACGATGGTCGTCGAGACACCCGGATCACCGACCTGGAGGTAGTCCTGCGTGAAGAAGGTAGCCGGGTCGTCGCCCCAGCTCTGGTTGAACGAGAAGACGAAGTAACTGGCCGCCCACGCGATGACCGCCGCGTAGTAGACGCCGATGACGAACAGCAGACCGGTCTGGAACCAGCCGAGCGTCTCGACCGGCTTCTTGATGCGCCGGAACGACAACGGTGCGGTGCCGCGGAAGCGGTGCCCGACCGCGTAGTCCAGGAACAGCACGGGAATGCCCGCGGTCAGCAGGGCGACCAGGTACGGGATGAGGAACGCGCCGCCGCCGCTCTCGTACGCGACGCCCGGGAAGCGCCAGATGTTGCCGAGGCCCACTGCGGAACCGATTGCGGCGAAGATGAAGCCGGAGTTCCGGGTGAACTGCTCCCGACCACCTCCGACGGTCTTGGCAGATGCCACCGCTTACCTCCTCGTCGAAATCTGCGCCCTCGGAGCACGGGTGCCGCGAGGTCTGTAGTCGTCGACGCTATCGCACGAAGCGGGACTCCCGTGGGCGTTGGCAGACGGCGCGCCCGAACGCGAACGGGGACCCCCGGCGCACAGCCGTGGGGTCCCCGTCCTGACGTCGGGTTACGTATCGGTCGGCGATCAGACGAGACCGCGGAAACCCGTTCCGATCGCTGCATCGGTGTCCTGCATGACGCGGCTGGCGTTGCTCACACCCTGCTCCAGCGCGGTCAGCGAGTCACGGGACTGGGTGAAGATCCGATCGAAGGCACCCTGCGCGTCGACGTACGCAGCCTTGGCCTGCTGGGAGTTCCAGTTCCCGTCGAGGGCGGCGACCTGCGCCTTGAGCTGCGAGTTCAGGTCCTCGAGCCGGGTGAAGGCAGCCCGGAGGCCGCCACTGAGATCGCCGAGAGCGGCGAAGTCGTAATTGATCGAGCCGTTCATGGTGGGTTCCTTTCGCAGAACGTGAGGTTCGGGATGCGGACCGGTGTCAGACGCTGGTGTTGAGTCCGCGCGCGGCAGCCGCGTCCTGGTCCTCGTAGCCGGCGAAGCCGTTGGTGAGCTGGGTCTTGATCTGCTCCAGCAGCTGATTCATGGTCAGCGCGGCCTTGTTCCAGTCGGTATGCGTGCCGTCGAACGCGACACCGGCCGAGCCCTGCCACGTGGGTGTGGCGTTTCCGGCGTGCTGGGCGATCTGGTTGATGACAGTCTTCATGTCCTCGACGAGACTGCCGACCTTGGCTGCGGTGGCCTGTCCGTCCGCGACGTTCACGGTGACGCCGGCGCCGCCGCCTGCTCCGGGCAAGTTCAGCATGAGTGCTCCTCCTGTGTAACGGCACCGTTTGGCGATGCCCCCGTTGGTATCCGTGACACAGATACCCCTGACAGTTGATTCCCGCGGCGGTCTGTTCCGCGGAATCCCCCGATGCGGATCATGGCATCCATTTCCCGTCGGGCAGGGTCTCTATCAACAGGCTGACCGCCTGTGCGATTCGATGACCCGTTCCCGGCGAAAAGGTGGTCCACACCCGACCGTCCGGGGACTTGCTGGGACTGGACACGATTCGACCCCGTTCGGTGTCGAAAATCGCGACAGCTCCAGAAGATTGAGCGAATCGTCCGTCCTCGTTCATCGAGGCGACGATCTCGGTGCGCGTCCGGCACGACGCGAACCCTGCCGAGACGACGACGGCATCGGCCGGTGCGGCGCCGAGCGCGTGCAGGGCGTCGGTCGTCTCGGTGCCGGCCCGACAACGGCCGAGCCGGTCGACGACCTCGTCGGACGGAGCCGAGAAGGCCGTGAATTCAGCTGGCGCCGCGCCGGATTCGAGAGCGTCGAACTGAGCCCGCACGACCGCGGCGAGGGCCTCGACGTCGGCGACATCGACGACCGTGACGTCGACGCGACGGCCCGTCCGCGTCACGAGTACGTGGTCGTGGCCGTTGCGCGCCACACAGATTCGGCGAACCGCGTCGTCGGTGTAGGAGCGGATCTCGATCTCGCGCTGCGGTTGCGCCAGCACCCGTAGCACCGTCGACGCCCACGGTGTGGGCTCACCGTGCTCAACGAGTTCGAGCGCCGCGATCACCGCGTCGGGGTCGGCCTGGGTGACGTTGGCGGAGTCATTCCCGGTGCCGGACTCCGCGGCAACGTTCCCGAGGTCGAGGACGACCGGCCAGGTCTGGACTCCGAAACGTTCGCCGAGCCGACACAGGACTGCGGCGTCGAACGTCATCCCGGCGTCGTGCACGATCGGCATCATCGGCGTTCACCCGGGTTGCCGAGCATCAGCGTCTCCGACAGATAGCGCGGATCGACGTCGGGCCTTTCGTGCCCGTCTGGCGCCGAGACATAATGCGCAGCAGGACGATCCGACGTGGCCAGCTCGGCCCAGGTCGTCTGTTCCGTGGATTCGGTCGCCACCGAGGGCGGAGGGTCGGACGAGTCCAGTTCGGCGGCGTCGGCGCCGACGGTGCGGACGACCGAACCGCGGTCCGCCGTGGCGACACCCGGAGCCACCGGCGGCGGTACGCCGGGGCCGATGCCGGGGGCCGACGTCCCCGGACCGCCGCCGGACGTCGCGGCGGCGACCTGCGATGGTCCGCTCGCGACGATCGTCGGTGCGTACTTCAGCTTCTCGGGCGGCGGCAGGAACACTCCCCCGATGCCCGCGGGCATCGCCGCACCCAGAGGCGCGGCCGGCGCCGGGGTCGGAGGTGGCGCGGCCGCGCGGGCCGCCGCCGCCTGCTCGGCAGCGAGCGCGTCACCGGACACGAGTCCCGGTGCGGGTTTCGCCGATTCCCACGGCGCGGCAACAGGTTCGGTGGCATTCTCGTACGTCTGCATCACACGGGCAGCCCGCATTCGCTGGTGCGCGACCGCACGCTCGGCCTGGGCGGCCGCACCGGCGATGATCGGTGCGACCGCGGTGGCGGTGGTTGCGATCTCGTGCAGTTTCTCGACGACGTCGACCTCGGCGAGGTCGGGCATGTTCAACCGCGCGACCGTGATCGCCGCGGCCTGGGATTCCGCGCGTGTGGCATTCTCGGCCGCCTCGGTTGCGACTTCGGCGAACCATGGGGCCAGCCGGGTCAGCTTCTCGAAAACCGCACTGGTGTGGGCGGACTGCCAATGCACCCCCAGGCGTGCCAGCACGGCGGCGTATTCGACACCGGCTTCCCCGACCTCCGCGGCGAGAGCAGCCCAGGCCAGGCCCGCTTCCGCCAGCGGCGCGGGCCCGGGTCCGGCGCCGAGGTCGGCGGCGAGCTGTTCGGTCGGACGGGTGTCCCAGTTGACTCCGGTGAAGCCGATCACGAGCGCCTCCCTTCGATGCCGGCGGGTTGTGGATGTGTGAGCGGAATGATGTTGCTATGCAGGGGGGTTCGCGCTCTCCTACAGCGCCACCCGGAAGGCGTCCGACGCCTCGGCATCGCCCTCGATGAAGCCGGCGGCCTGCGCGCGGAGTACGGCCGCGATCTTCCGCATCTCCAGAACTCCCGTCGCCGTGTCCGTCTCGAACTTCTCGGCCACCGTCGTGAAACTCTCGGCAGCTGCGGTCGAGACCTCATCGCGACCCTGCGCGGCCACGGGCAACGCCCGACCGGCGGCGGTGAGCGCGTGTTCCAGGCGGTCGGCGATCCGGTCGAGGTCGCTTGCCGCCGAGATCAGTTCGGCGGGTTCGACGCGGAGTTGCGAGTTGCTCATACTTCCTCGTTTCGTTTCGGACCGGGCACGCCCAGTCGCAGTTCGATGTCCGGGCTGGGATCGGCTTCGGCGGCTTCCTCATGACCGATGACCGCTGGTGCGACCTCGGGCGACTCACCGACCACGCGACGGCCGTTGTCCTCGGTGACGAGATAGTCGGGTATCGAATGCTGGTCGTCCGCGGCGCCCGCGCCGCGCGCACCGGCGGCACCCATCGGGGCACCGCCCATCGGTGCGCCACCCATCGGCATAGCGGCGGGCGCCGTCACGGGCCTGGCGGTCGTCGATGCACCGAGGGCGGGTTCGCCGAGGTTGAAGTTCGTCGGGACGGTCGGTCGAGAAGCGCCCAGCGGCGTCGCTATTCCGCCCACGCCTCCGATGCCACCGCCACCGCCGCCTCCCCCGCCACCACCACCGCCGCCCGCGCCCTTCGACTTCGGCGACAGCGCAGCCGGGACGACGGCAGGTGAACCGTGTTCGACGTTCAGCATCTTGCTGATCGGTTGCATCAGCGAGGTGGGCAGTTCGGTGGCCGTCGACATCGCCGGCGACACGACGTCGAGGATCGAACTGGCCAGCGTGAACGGCGATTGTCCCGCGCCCGCGGTGGGTGCACCGGTGACGGCGACCGGGGCACCGTTCACGGCCATCGCCGTCGTCGGGCCGAGTAGTTCGGCCCGGGTCACCGCGACCGCGGCGGTCGCCTGCGACAGTCCGACGGAGGCGAACCCGGCCGCAGCTGCGAAGCCTGCGCCGACCGCCGGTCCCATCATCATCGGTACCGCGAAGCCGGTGATCTTCGCGACCGTCGCCGCTATGATCCCCTGCACCACTGCCAAGCCCTTTGCCACGATCGCGGCCGCCGTCTTGGTATCCAGCGAGATCCCCGACCCCTGCGTGGCCAGAGCCGAACTGTTCGCCCCCGCCTCGGCGGTCTTGGCGCCGGCGCTCACCGCGCCCTGCCCTGCCCACACCTGGTCGGCGAGTTTGAGTGCGCTCTGCCCCATCGTCATCGACGTCTCGAGCACCTTGGTGAGGCTCTCGAAGATGACGGTCGGGTCGAAGCCGCCACCCGAGAGGTCACCCGTGCCGAAACCGCCCAGCAGGTCGGTCATCGGTTTGATGAACATGTCCAGGTTCGGTGGCTGCAGCGGTGGCAGTCCCGGCATCGGCGGCAGCGGGGGCAGCACCGGCAGCGGAGGCAGACCCAGTCCGCCCAGGACGTCGGCGACAGTGCGGTCGAGGATCGGGCCGAGCGGGGTCGCCTCGATCATCTCCTGCACCGTCATGTGGTTCAGGGCAGGCACATCCGGGATGCCCGGTAGCGGTGGAACCGTCACAGCACCGAACGGATGGCTGCGGCGCTGGCGGCGTCGGTGCCCTCGAACTCGGCGAGACCCGCCGCAGTCGACGCCGCGGTGGCGGCATGCACGGCCGCGAGCTGCCCCACCGACATGAGGTGACTGGCCTGCGCAGCGATGAACGCGGCGAGGAACTCCTGCCCGATGAGCCCGAAGACGGGGACCATCGCCGCGGTGTTGGCCGCGGCGTCGATCGACCCGGCGGTGCCGACGGCGGTCGCCATCGCGGCGTTCGTGGCGGCGAAGCCCTCGAGCACCTCCGGCGTCACCTTGACGTTCGTCATTCTCGAACCCCCTCGTGGGTGTCAGTCTGATGGATCGGTGTCATGTCGGCCGGGTGCGTCATTCGGCCGGACGAGCGGTCAGCATGTCGCCGAACGACTCGTTGAACTCCTCGGTCACCGCGGCGATCCGGGCGTAGACCTTCTGGGCGGCCAGGGCGGCGGTCGTCACGACCTGCTCGGCCAACCGGCTCGCGCCGAGTTCGTTGGCGCCATATGCGAATTCGAGGTCGATGAGCGCGCCCTTGCCGTCCACCTCGGCGGTGACCAGCCCGTCGGACGACGTCTCCCGGACCGAGATCGCGCGTAGCTTCTCCTGAAACCCGTGCAGGCCGTCGAGCTGCCGTTGCGCGCGCGCCTCGAGTTCGTCCATTCCCCAGGTCATCGCTGCAACCACGACGCGGGCGCGTCGGCTTCCTCGTCGTCGCGCCATTCGGCTCGTGCGAGATCGTCCGGGCGGGGCAACTGCATCTCCTGCACGAGGTCCCGGTCGATGCCGGCGGCGAGCAGGTTCTCGCGGAGCCGGATACCGGCGGACATCGCCGCCTGCTGACAGAGTCGGAGGATGTCCCCGGCGAGCAGAGCCGGATCCTTGTCGAGTTCGGACGCCTCGATACGAACTGCCACCGGAAGACCTTGCGCGGTGGTCCGGACGCCGAGCCCGCCCGACCGTGACCGCGCGGTCACGAACTCGTGCAACACCGCCCACGGGTCGTCGGGATCACCGTCGACGAGATCCCGAGGATCGTCGGAGTAGGTCATGGAAAGCTGCACCCCCTTCACGCCGAATATGACGCAGCCGGGGCCCCTTCCGGTTCCATCGAATTCTCGTTCGACGGAACCAGACCTCCCACATACGGATCCGTGAGGAACCGCGCACCCCGCTGCGCACATGTGTTGAGTGCCTGCATAGTGCCATACTCGGTTCGGCCCCACCACACCAGAGATGCACTATGCCGAACGCGTGTCCTCGAGACGGCCCTGTGGACGTCGTCCGGACCAGGTCGAGGACCTTGGGTAGACTGCCGCAGGACGCAGCCGGGGTCGATCGACAAAACGGGGTGGATCGCTGCACGCCTCGCCGAACTCGCCGCAACGCGATCGGCGCCCGGCCGCTTGACCAGAGGATTCCCCGATGACGTACGAGAACCCGACGAGACCGGACGGAACCGGGCCCGGCAGCCCTGATGCCGACGCCCCGGCGCCGCCGCCCTGGCTGCAGTTCGCCCCGCCGACCGCCGCTCCACAACAGCCGCCGGCAGCAGCACCCGCGCCGCCCGCACCCCGGGGACCGTCCGCACGCCCGGACAGCGCATCACCGGCCCGCGAGACTATGCCCCCGCGGCCGGACCTCGAAAACCGGTCGGCGCCACCGCCCGACCATGCCGGCGCCGCTCGTCCGCCCGCCGACCACGCCGGCGCCGCCGACCGCCCCGGGGCCGCGCCCGCCGATCCGCATCCTCACGGCGGGCCCGTTCCGCCGGAGTTGCGTCCCGAGATCTCACCGACCGAGAACCCGGTCGCTCCCCCGTGGGCGCCGCAGGCCCCTCCCGTCCCGGGGCCGGACCACTTCGGACCCCACAACCTCGGACCCGGGCACGTCACCGGCCCGGCACCGTCATCCGGAATGCCGCCGCACCCCGCCTCGCCGCAGATCGTGCCGCCCGCCCCGCCGGCTCCCCAGTCCGCTCCCGCGTGGTCCGCCCAGCCGGGGATGCCACCGACTCCGGTCGCCGGCCATCAACCTCCGCCGTACGCGGGCCCCGCTCCGATGGGCCCCGGTCCCGCCCCCGCGTTTCCCGGGCAGCCGATGCAGCACGGGTACGGGCCGCCGTCGGGAGGCCCCTCGCTCGACGAGGTGGCACTCATCCGGAAGGCTCGTCGAGCGCCGAGTCGCGGCTGGCGTCGTGCGGTGCACACGCTGTCGGCCGGTGCGATCAATCCCGGTGAGTCGCAGGGCGACATCGAGTATCAGCAGCTTCTCGAACGGGTGAACCGGCCGGTCCGGGGCGACTATCGGATCGCCGTGCTGTCGCTGAAAGGCGGAGTCGGCAAGACCACGACCACCGTCGGCCTCGGCTCGACGTTCGCCTCCCTGCGCGGCGACCGCGTCATCGCCGTCGATGCCAATCCCGACCTCGGTACGCTGGCACAACGCATTCCGCAGCAGACCCGGTCGACCGTCCGCGACCTGCTCGCCGATGAGAACGTCTACCGCTACTCAGACGTCCGGGCCCACACGTCGCAGGCGCCGAGTCGCCTCGAAGTCCTTGCCTCCGAACGAGATCCAGCGATGGCCGAGGCGTTCAACGAGGAGGAGTACCGCGGCGTCATCACCGTGCTGCAGCGCTTCTACAACATCATCATCACCGACTGCGGCACCGGTCTGAGCCACTCGGCGATGAACGGGGTCCTCGACCTCGCGAACACGATCATCCTCGTCAGTTCCCCGGCTCTCGACGGCGCCCGCAGCGCCGGCGCGACCCTGGACTGGCTGGAGGCGCACGGTTTCGGACACCTCGTCTCGCGCGCCGTGGTCGTCCTGAGTTCGTCGCGACCCGGATCGTCGACCATCGACACCAACCAGCTGGGTCAGCACTTCCTCACGCGTTGCCGCGCCGTGCACAAGATCCCGTTCGACGACCACCTCGCCGAAGGCGCGGACGTCGACCTCGAACTGATGTCGAAGCCGACGAAGCGGTCGTTCGTCGAACTAGCCGCGACCATCGCCGACGATTTCTCAGGAGGTCCCGGACAACGGGAGGAGCCGTTCCTCCGCTGACCGACCCCTGATCCCGGGCGGCGGAAGGGACCTGGTGAGACGCGGGGCCGACCCTTCGTGACGCGCCCTCCGCAGGCTCCGGGCGCTCCTCAGGGAGCGTGGGTTGGTCGCGCCTTTCCGCAGGCTCCGGGCGCTCCTCAGGGACCGGTGGTTGGTCGCGCCTTTCCGCAGGCTCCGGGCGCTCCTCAGGGAGCGGCGGTTGGTCGCGCCTTTCCGCAAGCTCCGGGCGCTCCTCAGGGGAGCAGAGGGAGGGCGTCGCTTGCACCCCTCAGACCAGCGGTTTTGTTGTTCTTTCGGATCAGGGACCGGCGGTTCGCCTCAGGGCGTCTCGGCGCGCCGATCGCGCCGCGCGATCCGCCAGCGCCGCCCGAAGTGGATGAACGTCGGTATGACGATCGTGCACACCGAGGCGATGATGAAGATCTCGATGTTGTCGCGGATGACCGGGATGTTGCCGAGGAAGTAGCCGAGCAGGATGATCCCGGCCGCCCAGGTGAAACTGCCGAGCACACTGAACAGGGTGAACGTCCGATGTGGCATGCCGCTGAAGCCGGCGACCAGCGGCGTCAGGGTGCGGACGATCCCGATGAACCGGCCGAAGAACACGGTGAGCGGCCCGAAGCGGTCGAAGTAGTGGTTCGTCTTGGCCAGATACTCGGGTCCGATGGTGCGCATCAGTTTGCCCTCGACCACCCCGCGCCCCACACGGCGGCCGATGAAGTAGCCGCACTGGTCGCCGATGATCGCCGCCAGCGGCACAGCCAGGCACAACAGCCACAGCGGTGCGAAGGGATCGGGTTGCGCAGCGAACACGCCGGCGGTGAAGAGCACCGAGTCGCCGGGAAAGATGAACCCGACCAGGATGCCGGTCTCCACGAAGATCAGCACGCAGAGTCCGATGAGGCCACCGGTGGCCACGAAGGACTCGATGTCGAAGGGGTTCATCGAATCCAACACTAGTGGCGCAGTGACCCGCCGGGGCCCGGTGACCGTCGCGACGTGGCAAAGCGTCGGCAACCATTCAGATCCCGGCAACCCAGGTCCGGCCGGCACCCCGGCACCCGACGCGCACGACGACCGGTGATGCGGTTTACTCGACGCCTAGCGGGACAACGCCCGTTACCATCCACCGCTCCGTCGCGAGGACGCGACCGACACCGCCCGAGCGACACCGAGGGGAGAGACAGTGCCCACCAAGCACCGGGATCCGTCCCCGACCACGACGTCCGGTCCGACGCTGCGTCCGGTCTCCGACACCGACGTCCGCATCGAGTACCACACCATCCACGGCTACCGGCGCGCCTACCGGATCGCCGGCAGCGGTCCGGCGCTGCTGCTCATCCACGGCATCGGTGACAACTCGTCGACGTGGGACGAGGTCATCCCGATCCTCGCGCAGCACTACACCGTCATCGCACCCGACCTGCTCGGCCACGGGGAATCGGACAAGCCACGCGCCGACTACTCGGTGCCGGCCTTCGCCAACGGCATGCGCGACCTCCTCGTCGTCCTGGGGATCAGCAAGGTGACGGTCGTCGGCCACTCCCTGGGCGGCGGCGTCGCGATGCAGTTCTGCTATCAGTTCCCGCGCTTCGTCGAGCGCCTGGTGCTGGTCGCGGCCGGCGGGGTCACCCGCGACGTCAACCCCGCCCTGCGGTTGTTCTCGCTGCCCGTCGTCCCGCAGGTGCTGTCGGTACTCCGCGTCCCCGGCGTGATCCCTGGTCTCACGACGCTCGCGAAAGCGATCGTCGCCGCGCCGGTGCCGCCCCTGTTCCCGTCCTCGGCCACGCCCGAACATCTACTCGCCGACCACGAGGACCTCATGCGGGTCCTCGGTGGGCTCGCCGACCCCACCGCGTCGGCCGCCTTCCTCCGCACCCTGCGCGCCGTCGTCGACTGGCGCGGGCAGTCCGTCACGATGCTCGACCGCTGCTACCTCACCGAGCGCCTGCCGGTCCTGCTCGTGTGGGGCGACCGGGACATCGTGATCCCCCATCACCACGGCGAACTGGCGCACTCGGCGATCCCACACTCGGAGTTCGAGACCTTCTCCGGCTCAGGACATTTCCCGTTCCACGACGACCCCGAACGGTTCTGCCGGATCGTCATCGACTTCATCGCGCGCCACGCGCCGGTGGAATTCGACCCGCTCAACTGGCGGCATCTGATGTCCGAGGGCGCCCATCCGGAGCAGTTCGTCGGCGACGACGAGACCGTCGACGAGGTGCTCGAGGCCTTCGGAGACGAGCGCAACGCCACCTGACCCGAAACACACACGCGTATGCCACCATTGCGGGATGACGTACCCGGGGAATGGCAATGACGGCACCCGTCCGTTGCCCCATCAGCCGAACGCCTACGACTCCAGTCCCGGCTTCGTGCCCGCTCCCGCCCAATTCCCGGGCCCCGGCATGGGTTACGCGCCGCCCGGGCCGTTCTTCGACGCGGGTGCCGCAGCATTACCCGAGCCGTCGCTCGTGGTCATCGGTGACATCACGTGCACCCAGCACTACGTGATCACGCCGTCGGGCACGTTCCCGCTCGCGGGTTCGCAGTGGGAGGTCACCGACATGTCCGTGTCCTCCGAACAGATGTCGCAGACGGGCCTGGTGCTGGCGCTCGTCGGGTTCTTTCTGATCTGCTTTCTGAGTCTGCTGTTCTTGCTGATGAAAGAACGGCGCACAACGGGCTTCATCCAGGTACCGGTCCGGGGCGCGGGCGGCGCGATGCACGTCACCAACATCCCCGCCACGTCGCCCTGGACGATGAGCGATGTGTCCGGTCGCGTGTACTACGCACGCGAACTGGCTACCGTCGCCTGAGCCGCCCGCACGTTCGAGATGAGCACGCCGCTCCATCCAGTCACGAGGAGGACCACCCGATGACCACACCAGACAACCCGGGCGACAAGCCCCACGACCCGTTCGTCAAGCAGCCACCGGCCGACGCCTCGCCGTCGTACGGCACCGACCCCGGCCAGCAGCCGGTGGGTTCGGAGTTCGGCACCGCGGGGCCCTCGCAGCCCGGCGTCGGCAATCCTCAGTATGGCGACCAGCAGTACGGGAGCCAGCAATACGGCGACCAGCAATACGGCGACCAGCAATACGGGAACCAGCAGTACGGGGCACCCCAGCAGTACGGTGACCAGCAGTACGGTGGCCAGCAGTTCGGGGCACCGCAGCAGTACGGCGCACCCCAGCAGTACGGGGCTCCGCAGGGCGGGTATCCCGCGGCGCCCGGTTACGGCTACGGCGGCGCTCCCGACCCCACTGCTCCCTATGGCCGCGACCCGGCCACCGGCGAACCGCTGTCCGACAAGTCGAAGCTGGTTGCCGGCCTGCTGCAGATCTTCCTGGGCAGCCTGGGCGTCGGCCGCTTCTACATCGGCGACAACACCACCGGCGCGATCCAACTCGGCCTGACGATCCTCGGCTACATCACCGCGATCTTCCTGATCGGGTTCGTCATCATCTTCGGTGTCGCCATCTGGGCGCTGGTCGACGGCATCATGATGCTGACCGGCAGTGTTCGGGACAAGAACGGCCTCAAGCTGGGCAACTGACGGCTGCGGTCGAGGAGGCCCCGGGGATCTGTCCCCGGGGCCTCCTTGTGTCACAACAACTCCGGGGTCTCCGTCGAGACGGCGGGTGGTCACCCACCACAGCAACCGGTCGACCCGCGCACGTCGCGGGTCACCGTGTTGCGTGCGGCGAGTTCGTCGTCGGCGGGATAGTCGACGCCGACCAGGCACAGACCCCGGGCCTCGGCGACGGGGACCTGACTGCTGCGGGTTCGCTCCTCGAGAAGCCCACGGCACCAGTCGATGTCGCGCCTGCCGTCGCCCACACTCGCGACCGCGCCGACCAGCGACCGCACCATCGACCAGCAGAACGCGTCCGCGCTCACCTCGCCGACGAGGACTCCTTCGGCGTCCCGTGTCCAAGAGAACCGCTGCAATTCCCGGATCGTGGTCGCACCCTCCCGCCGACGGCAGAACGCCGCGAAGTCGTTCAGGCCGAGCAACTCCGACGATGCCGCGTTCAACGCGTCGACGTCGAGCGGCCGACGCCATGTCGCGGTCGTCCGCGCGACCACCGGTTCGGCACCCCACCGTGCATCGGTCAACCGATAGCGGTAATGCCGGCGCAGCGCCGAGAACCGAGCGTCGAACTCCTCCGGGACGACGCGCACGGCCGTCACCCGGACGTCATCGGGACACATCTTCGCGAGACGCCCGACGAGCGTCGCGGGGTCGCCGGCGATCGATCGGGTCTCCAGTACCGACCGCGGAACCTCGGCGTGCGCGACCTGCCCAGTGGCGTGCACACCGGCGTCGGTGCGCCCCGCCACGGTCAGCCGCACCGGCACCCGCAGGACCGTCGACAACCTGGTCTCGAGTTCCTCGCACACGCTGCGCTGGCCGACCTGCCGTGCCCATCCGGCGAAGTCGGTGCCGTCGTACGAGATGTCGAAGCGGAGACGACAGAACCCGCCGGCACCGGAATCGGCGCCGACGGGTTCGGTCTGCGGTTCTCGACTCAGTCGACTACTTCTTCTCACCGTCGACGTCGGCTCCGGCTGCCTCGGCATCGGGAGCGGTCGCGGCGGTGGACTCGTCGTCGACGGCCTCGGCGACAGCCTCGGCGTTGGCGACCTCGGCATCGGTGGCGTCGGCCTCGACGGCCTCCACCACGTTCGCGTCAGCCGAATCGGTATCAGCGACAACCTCTTCGGTGGCGTCGAGCTTGTCCTCGGCGGCCTTCTTGGAGGCGGCGACGCGGGTCGCGCGGCTGGCCTCGCTCGACGCGGTGGATTCGCGCACCAGCTCGATCACGGCCATGGGGGCGTTGTCGCCCTTGCGCGGCAGCGTCTTGATGATGCGGGTGTAGCCACCGGGACGATCGGCGAAGAACGGGCCGATCTCGTCGAACAGCGTGTGCACGACGTCCTTGTCACGGATGTCCTTCAGCACCTCACGGCGGTTGGCCAGCTTGCCGGCCTTGGCGTGGGTGATGATCTTCTCCGCGTACGGACGCAGGCGCTTGGCCTTGGCTTCCGTGGTGGTGATGCGGCCGTGCTCGAAGAGCGAGGTGGCGAGATTCGCCAGCATCGCCTTCTGGTGGCTGGCCGACCCGCCGAGGCGGGCACCCTTGGTGGGCTTGGGCATTGTCTTCTCCTAGGAGGACCCCGCATCACTCGATGCGGAAGTCAGGGTTGGGCAGTGACAGCTACCGCCGCGTCGTAGCGACTACAGCTGCTCGGTCTCCGCGAAATCCTCACCGGAATCGGCGTCGAAGGACGCGTCTTCCGACCACGTGCCGGTGGCCGGGTCGTAACCAGCGACCTGCGACGGATCGAAGCTGGCCGGGCTGTCCTTGAGGGACAGACCGAGCGCGTGCAGCTTGACCTTGACCTCGTCGATCGACTTCTGACCGAAGTTGCGGATGTCGAGCAGATCCGACTCGGTCCGTGCAACCAGCTCGCCGACGGTGTGCACACCCTCGCGCTTGAGGCAGTTGTAGGAACGAACGGTCAGCTCGAGATCCTCGATCGGCAGGCTGAACGACGCGATGTGGTCGGCCTCGGCCGGCGACGGCCCGATCTCGATGCCCTCGGCCTCGACGTTGAGCTCCCGGGCGAGCCCGAACAGCTCCACCAGGGTCTTGCCCGCCGATGCCAGCGCGTCACGCGCACTGATCGAGTTCTTGGTCTCCACATCGAGCACCAGTCGATCGAAGTCGGTGCGCTGTTCGACACGGGTGGCCTCGACCTTGTAGGTCACCTTGAGCACCGGCGAGTAGATCGAGTCGACCGGGATGCGGCCGATCTCGGCACCCGACGCCTTGTTCTGCACGGCCGGGACGTAGCCGCGGCCCCGCTCGACGACGAGCTCGATCTCGAGCTTGCCCTTGTCGTTCAGGGTGGCGATGTGCAGATCGGGGTTGTGCACGGTGACACCGGCCGGAGGCACGATGTCGGCACCGGTGACGGTGCCCGGACCCTGCTTGCGCACGTACATGGTGACCGGCTCGTCCTCGTCCGAGCTGACCACGAGGCCCTTGAGGTTCAGGATGATGTCGGTGACATCTTCCTTGACCCCGGCCACGGTGGTGAACTCGTGGAGGACACCGTCGATGCGGATGCTGGTGATGGCTGCACCCGGGATCGAGCTGAGCAGGGTACGACGCAGCGAGTTGCCGAGGGTGTAGCCGAAGCCCGGCTCGAGCGGCTCGATGACGAACTTCGAGCGGTTCTCGGCGAGGACTTCCTCGGTGAGGGTGGGTCGCTGTGAGATGAGCATTCTGTGGATCTCTCCTTTGGCCGCCCGCTATATGACGGCCTCGAGGGTGTACCGAACAGCTGTTGCTGTCGGGCGGGTGTTGCTCGAAGGACTACTTGGAGTAGAACTCGACGATGAGCTGCTCGGTCAGCGGGACATCGATCTGGGCACGCTCGGGCACACTGTGCACGAGAACACGCAGGGTCGACGGCACGACCTGGAGCCAACCCGGAACCGGACGATCGCCGACGAGCTCCTTGGCGATCTGGAACGGGACGGTCTGCAGCGACTTCGGGCGGACATCGATGATGTCGTACTGGCTGACGCGGTAGCTGGGCACGTCGACCTTCACACCGTTGACGGTGAAGTGGCCGTGGCTGACCAGCTGGCGGGCCTGGCGACGGGTACGCGCGATGCCGGAGCGGTAGATCACGTTGTCGAGACGGGTCTCGAGGATCTTCAGCAGTTCGTCACCGGTCTTGCCGGTGCGACGGTTCGCCTCTTCGTAGTAGCGGCGGAACTGCTTCTCCAGGACGCCGTAGGTGAAGCGCGCCTTCTGCTTCTCCTGCAGCTGGAGCAGGTACTCGCTCTCCTTGATCCGCGAGCGGCCGTGCTGGCCGGGCGGGTAGGGGCGACGCTCGAAGGCAGCGTCTCCACCGATCAGGTCGACGCGAAGACGACGAGACTTCTTGGTTGCGGGGCCGGTATAACGAGCCATGTTTCTCTGTTCCTCCCTTTCCCGCTAGACCCGACGCCGCTTGGGCGGACGGCAACCGTTGTGCGGCTGCGGGGTGACATCGGAAATGGTGCCGACCTCGAGGCCGGCTGCCTGCAGGGAGCGGATGGCGGTCTCGCGACCCGAACCCGGTCCCTTGACGAACACGTCGACCTTCTTGACGCCGTGCTCCTGGGCCTTGCGCGCAGCGTTCTCGGCCGCGAGCTGAGCCGCGAACGGGGTGCTCTTGCGCGAGCCCTTGAAACCGACGTGGCCCGACGATGCCCAGCTGATGATGTTGCCGCTGGGATCGCTGATCGACACGATGGTGTTGTTGAACGTCGACTTGATATGTGCGTGGCCGTGCGGGACGTTCTTCTTATCGCGACGGCGGGTGCCCTTCTTGGGGCCTGCGCTACGTGACTTCGGAGGCATTACTTCTTCTTCCCGGCGATGGTCTTCTTCGGGCCCTTGCGAGTGCGGGCATTGGTCTTGGTGCGCTGTCCACGAACGGGCAGGCCACGACGGT
The DNA here is from genome assembly GCF_042672305.1 of Gordonia sp. NPDC127522. Classification (NCBI taxonomy): domain Bacteria; kingdom Bacillati; phylum Actinomycetota; class Actinomycetes; order Mycobacteriales; family Gordoniaceae; genus Gordonia; species Gordonia sp. NPDC127522. The sequence goes on along the minus strand of NZ_JBHXVK010000013.1, from coordinate 103,693 downwards.
GGCGCAGACCCTGGTAGCAGCCGATCTCGATCTTGCGACGGATGTCGGCCTGCACCTCGCGACGGAGGTCACCCTCGACCTTCACCGAGGCTTCGATGTACTCACGCAGCTTCGAGACGTCTGCGTCGGTGAGATCCTTCGCTCGGAGGTCGGGGCTCAGGCCCGTTCCCTCGAGGATCTCCTTGGAGGTGGTGCGCCCAACTCCGTAGATGTAGGTCAGTGCGATCTCCAGCCGCTTCTCGCGGGGGAGATCCACACCAGCAACACGTGCCATGTGGCGGATTTCCTTTTCGATTCTCAGAGGTCTGCTCCCAGTCCGTCCCGCGAGCTGGTGCCGAACCGTGTGTCCGGCCTCGTGGGCTCCGGCCTCTGATCCGGAGGTGGGCGGTGACGCGTCTGTCGCCGCTGGTGTTGGGAGGTCCTGTTGTATTCAGTTGCTCTGTATTCAGTTGTCGGTCTTCAGTTGTTCTGACTCAAGCGACCCGGAGGGTGCGCGTGATCAGCCCTGACGCTGCTTGTGACGCAGGTTCTCGCAGATCACCATGACCCGACCGTTACGACGGATCACCTTGCACTTCTCGCAGATCGGCTTGACGCTCGGCTGAACCTTCACGTCAATCTCTCCTGCTCGGCTCGCCCGCGCGCACGCCGAAACGGCCGTACACGTGGGTGTCGGTCTCCTCCCGAACGGATGTCCGGGAAGTCTGTCCCCGGCGACGCCGGGAAAGTCCTACTTGTAGCGGTACACGATTCGCCCACGAGCCAGGTCGTAGGGCGAGAGTTCCACGACGACCCGGTCCTCGGGCAGGATGCGGATGTAGTGCTGCCGCATCTTGCCGCTGATGTGGGCGAGAACCTTGTGTCCGTTCTCCAGCTCAATACGAAACATCGCATTGGGCAGGGGTTCGATCACTCGACCCTCGACCTCGATGGCCCCGTCTTTCTTCGCCATGTCCTCCGCGATCCTGGCCGTGACCACGACATCTGGGCGATGTCGCGGCCCATTGGCCGGGTTGAATCAGTGTTTGTCCGTTAGGGTGTGGGCACCGGTCCGCGAGGACCTGCACCCGGTGTGCGCCGACCGGACCCACGTGCTGACACGCCGAGGCCCGGCGCGCGATGCGCACCGACGGTCCATGCTACGCGAACAGGCAGGCCAGGCCAAATGCGTGCGCGCGTCGCAAGGAGGTCCGAAGCGGGTGGGGACGGTCGACGACTATCTCGACGGGCTGGACCCGGACGACCGCGCGGTCATCTCCCGGATCTATGACGTCTCCCGCGACACGGTCCCCGGCACCGCGCAGGGCAAGGGCTACGGGATGCCGGCCCTGACGTATCGCGGTAGCCCGCTCCTGTCGGTGATGCGCACGAAGAAGCACATCGGGCTGTACCCGTTCAGCCCCGAGGCCGTCGACGCCGGGCGGCCGTTCCTCGCGGGTTTCGACGTGCAGAAGGGCACCGTGCGTTTCCAGCCCGACGCCCCTCCGTCGGACGATGCGATCCGCGCGATGATGACGTTCCGCCGCGATCAGATCGATGGTTGAGGTGAGGGTGCTGGCACACTGTCGCCATGCTTGCCTTCCTCGTCCGCACCGTACTCACCGCGGTGGCGCTGTGGGTCGCGACGCTGATCGTGCCGGGCATCGACTTCGTGGGCGGTTCGACGACCGCCGAGAAGGTCGGTATCGCCCTGGTGGTCGCCGTGATCTTCGGTGTTCTGAACGCGATCATCAAGCCGATCGTGCAGATCATCGCGATCCCCTTCTACATCCTCACGCTCGGTCTGATCCACATCGTCATCAACGCGTTGATGCTCGAGCTCACCGCGTGGATCACCCGCAACACCACGCACTGGGGGCTCGAGGTCGACGACTTCTTCTGGTCGGCGATCTTCGGAGCGATCGTCGTGTCGGTGGTCGGGTGGCTGCTGGCCCTGCTGATGCGCGACCCGGTCGACCGATGACGAGAGCACGCGGCGCCGACACACGGCGGCCCGCACTCCGGGCGACGTCGGTCCTCGCGGCGCTCGCCGCCGTGGTCCTGGTGGTGGCCGGGTGCGGCACCGACACCGGCGGGCAGCCACGGTCGGTGACCGTCGTCGGGTCGGGCCAGGTCAGCGGCACCCCGGACACCCTGCGCGCCGACATCGGCGTGGAGGCGACCGCGTCCGATGTGACGACCGCGCTGAACGAGACGAGCGCCAAGGTCACCGCGGTCACCGACGCGGTCGTCGCGGCCGGAGTGGAGCGCAAGGACGTCGCCACGCAGCAGGTGTCGGTGAACCCGCAGTATTCGAGTCCCGCACCCGGCGGTTCGAGCCAGATCAGTGGATACACCGCGACCAACACCATCCGCGTGACCATCCGCGACATCTCGACGGCGTCGACCGTGCTGAGCGCCGCCGCGACCGCCGGTGGGGACAACACGCGCATCAACAACGTCGCCTTCGCCATCGACGACGACTCGGAGCTCCTCGAGAAGGCGCGCGAAGCCGCGTTCACCGACGCGCGGGGCCGCGCGCAGCAGTACGCCGGTCTCGCCGGGGACTCGCTCGGCGACGTGCTGACCATCAAGGAGAGCACCAGCGGCCAGGAACAGCCGGTCTCGCCCGGTACCTTCGAACGCGACGTGGCGGCCGCGCCCGTACCGGTCGAGCCCGGCCAGCAGGAACTCACCTTCACCGTCACGGTCACGTTCGCGCTCGACTGAACACCCCGTCCGTGCACCGCACCCGGAGATCGGAGGATCGATGCGCGCCGTTCTCCAGCGCGTCAGCCGAGCGAGTGTGAGCGTCGACGGCGAGGTCGTCGGCGAGCTCGACATCCCGCCCGGCGCCGCGGGCCTCGTCGCCCTGGTGGGGGTCACGCACGACGACACCACCGACCACGCGGTCCGGCTCGCCGACAAGATCTGGCGCCTGCGGATCTTCGACGGCGGGGACGGTCCCGAACGCGCCGCCGCCGACCTCGACGCTCCGATCCTGGTGATCAGCCAGTTCACGCTCTATGCCAACACCGCGAAGGGCCGGCGCCCGTCGTGGAATGCCGCCGCGCCGGGACCGGTGGCCGAACCGCTGGTCGAGGCGGTCGTCGAGGCTCTCCGGACTCTCGGCGCAACAGTCGCCACGGGCCGCTTCGGCGCGCACATGGAAGTCGATCTCGTCAACGACGGACCGGTCACCCTCGTCCTCGACGCCTGAGACGGCCGGCCGGATCGGTCTCGGGACTATCGTCGGGGTCGTGGGACGAATCACCGCACGCCGCCGCATCACCCGAATCCGACGCGGCGCGGAGCCGACACAGCGTGCCGACACGCTCGCCGTCGAGGAGCCACTCGAGATCCGGGTCGGCGGGCGCACGCTCGCGGTCACCATGCGCACCCCCGGCCACGACTTCGAACTGGCCGCCGGTTACCTGGTCTCCGAAGGTGTGGTGACCACCGGCGCGGATTACTCGACGGCCCGTTACTGCGCGGGCACCGACGCGCAGGGCGCCAACACCTACAACGTCATCGACGCGACGCTCGCCCCGCATGTGCCGCCACCCGGCTCCGAGCTTGTCCGCGCCAACCCCGTCACGAGTGCATGCGGCATCTGCGGCAAGGACAGCATCGCCGCGGTGCACACCTCATCGACCCACGATCCCGCCGCGGACACCATGACCGTGGCCGCCGGGACGGTCCTGGACCTCCCCGATCGGTTGCGCGCCGAACAGAGCGTCTTCGACAAGACCGGTGGCCTGCACGCCGCCGCGCTGTTCGACGCGGATGGTCGCATGCTCGCCGTCCGGGAGGACGTCGGTCGGCACAACGCCGTGGACAAGGTGATCGGGTGGGCGGTTCTCGCCGACCGTCTGCCCCTGTCGGGCACGGTCCTCCAGGTCTCCGGCCGCGCGAGCTTCGAACTCGTCCAGAAGGCCGCGATGGCGGGAATCCCGATGCTGTGCGCGGTCTCCGCGCCGTCGTCACTGGCGGCCGACGCCGCCGACGACCTCGGCATCACGCTCGTCGGCTTCTCTCGTGGCGAGTCGATGGTGATCTACAGCCGTCCCGATCGGATCTCCCTGTCCGAAGTCGCGGTCACCGAAGAGGTTTCGGTCCCGCGCTGAGGTCGTGACGACGTGGGTCGTCGAGGGCGACCCCGCTGATCGGATCGAACCAGTACGTCTCGTCGACCTCCGGGGTCAGCCCGATCACGTCACCGACCTCGATCGTCCGGCGATGATCGACACGGATGACGATGCGACTACTACGCAGCCGGACGTCCGCGCTGCAGTAGACGAACTGTTCGGCCCCCAGTTCCTCGACCAGGTCGACCGTTGCGGTGAGGTTCCCGGCCTGCGGTGCAGCCGACACCTGCCACGACTCGGCACGCAGACCGATGACGACGTCGCCAGCGGACGCCGACGACAGCACCGACGGCGGAACCCGGACCTCGGCACCGCCGAGGCGTACAATGCCCGCGTCCACCCGGGCGTCGATCAGACACATCTGCGGTGAGCCCATGAACGACGCCACGAACAGGTTCGCGGGCCGCGAGTAGATCTCGCGCGGACTCCCGACCTGTTGCAGCACACCGTGATCGAGCACCGCGACCCGGTGCCCCATGGTCATCGCCTCGACCTGGTCGTGGGTCACGTAGAGCGTCGTGATGCCGAGTTCCCGTTGCATGGCCGCGATCTGGGCACGCGTGCTCACCCGCAACTTGGCGTCGAGGTTCGACAACGGCTCGTCCATGCAGAACACCTTGGGACGGCGCACGATGGCACGACCCATCGCGACCCGCTGTCGCTGCCCGCCGGACAGCTTCGCCGGTTTGCGGTCGAGAAGCGGTGTCAGTTCCAGCATCTCGGCGACCTCACCGACCCGGGACGCGGTGTCCGCCTTGCTCATCCCGGCGTTGCGCAGCGCGAATCCCATGTTGTCGGCGACCGTCATGTTCGGGTAGAGCGCGTAGTTCTGGAAGACCATCGCCACGTCCCTGGCCTTCGGCGCCCTTCCGACGACGTCGATGTCGTCGATCAGGATCGCCCCCGACTCCACGGACTCCAGACCCGCGACCATCCGCAGACTCGTCGACTTCCCGCATCCCGACGGTCCGACGAGGACCATGAACTCGCCGTCGTCGACGGCCAGATCGAGCGAGTCGACGGCGGGTTTCTGGCCGTCGGCGAAGCGCCGGGTCGCGCCGTCGAAGGTCACCGATGCCACGACCGGCCCCCTCGTCGCCGGCCCACGACCGGCCCCGCCACGTGGCCCGTCATGACGGGAGCTTCGGCGCGATCTGCGCCTCGTAGATCTGCGCGATCTGGCGCTGGGTGTCGGCGAGGGTCGCGGCGACATCGGCGTTCTGCAGGCCGATGCGCTCGTAACCGGTGCCGATGATCTTGTCGCCGCCGGGGACGAAGACCCGCGCGTTGTTCTGCGGTTGTGTCCGCGGGAGCTGCTCGATGGCGGTGGCGAAGTTCGGGTTCTTCTCCAGGAACGCGACCATCGACGGGTCGTCCTGCGCGGATTTCCGCACCGGCATGTAGCCGACATTCTGCGCGAAGAAGGCGGTGTTCTCGGTGTTGGTGATGAACTCGATGAACTTCAGCGCGTTGACCTTGCGCTCGTCGGACAGTTTGGCCGGGACCGCGAGACCGGCACCGCCCGTCGGGCAACCCGAAACCCCCTGCGGCGCGGGCAGGAAGGCCGTACCGAAGTCGAAGGCGGCGTTCTCCGTGATGCCCGACAGATCGCCGGTCGAGGCGATGGTCGAGGCGATGATGCCGGCGCTGAAGTCGCCGGCGATGTCGTTGGAGATCTTCGCGTACCGCTTCGTGTTGATCGATTCGCTCAGATATTGCGCGGCCGCAACCGTCTTCGGATCGGTGAACTTCAGCTCCCAGTCGTTCGAGTAGGCGCCGCCGAATGTCCAGGTCGGCCCCTGGAAGGTCCATCCGAGGTAGTCGGTCGCGTTGCCCCAGCCGTGCGCGCGCTTGTCGCCGCCGACCACGGTCTGGATCCGCGGGCCCCAGTCGTCGAACTCGTCCCAGGTCTGCGGGCCGCGGTCGGGCAGGCCGGCCCGGCGCCACACGTCTTTGTTGTAGTAGAACAGCGGGGTCGACCGCGCGTACGGCAATGCCCACGTCTGGTTGTTCCACTTGTAGTCGCCGACAAGCGAATCCACGTAGTCGGCGGTGTTCACGTTCGCACGGCCGAACAGGTCGTCGAGGGGGCTGATCGCGCCGATGAGCGCGAAGTTGAACCACCAGACGTCGGACAAGATCATGATGTCGGGCACGGCACCGCCGGACAGCGCGGCGTTGAACTTCTGCGCCGCCTCCTCGTAGTTCTTGCCGGCGTCGACCAACTGGACGGTGATGCCCGGGTTGGCCGCCTCGAAGCGCGAGATGAGTTCTCGTTCGACCTCGACCGACTTGCCGGGGTGGTTCGACCAGAAGCTCAGCTTCGAGGCGTCGCCCGACGACGAGCCGCCGTCACCCGAGGTTCCGGCGCATGCGGCCACCAGAGCACCGGCCGCGGCCGTCGCGGACGCGGCGAGGAACCCGCGCCGGGACATGTTCATCATCTGTCGTCTCCTTCAATCGTCTGTGTGTCAGTCGTTCTCGTACGGGGGTGTTCTCGCGCCAGGTGTTCTGGCTTGTGGGGTGCCGGCCGGTCAGCCCTTGACCGCCCCGGAGGTGAGGCCCTTGATCATGTGCCGTTGCAAGGCCAGGAAGAGGACGAGCATCGGCAGCATCGCGAGCACGGTCGCCGCCATCACCGGGCCCCAGTTGGTGAGACCGTCGCTGTTCTGCAGGAGGGTCAATCCCACGGGCAGTGTGGCGACCGAGGCATCGTCGGCCATCAGGAACGGCCACAGGTACTCGTTCCACTCGTTGACGAGGGTGATCGTCGCGAAAGCGACCATCGTCGGGATCGACAGCGGCAGCACCACTCTGGTGAGCAGGCGGAAGTGACCGGCCCCGTCCATCCGCGCCGCCTCGATGATCTCGGGCGGGATGGACAGGAAGTGGTTGCGCATCAGGAAGGTCCCGAAAGCGACACCGGCGAGCGGCAGGATGATGCCGATGAAGGTGTTCCGCAGTCCCAGTTGGGCCACCAGGGCGTAGTTGGTGATGACGGTGATCTGGTTGGGCACCATGAGCGCGGCGATGATGACGATGAAGACAAGGTTCTTGCCCGGGAACCGCAGGAACACCAGTCCGTACGCACTCAGCACGCCCAGCACGAACTTGGCCACGCCGAGGATCGAGGTCACGATGAGCGAGTTGCGCAGGTAGCTCCAGAACGGTACCGACGTCGTGGCCTCGACGTAGTTCTCGGGACGCCATGTCGACGGCCACCACACGGCCGGTTGCACGTAGATCTCGGTGCGATCCTTGAACGACGCCAACAGAATCCACACCAGGGGCAAGGCGATGATCACCAGCACCACCGCCATCGCCGCGTACCCGCACGCATCGGCCAGTCGTCGGCGGGTGGCCGGCGTCATCGCCTCACCGTCGGGGCGCCGTCGCTGCTTCCCGGGGCCCGCCGGCGGATGTCCGGACTCGTCTGTGTGGCCCGGCGTGGCAACCCGTCGGGACGCCGGACTCGTGGTGACGGGCCTCATCGCGCTCCCCTGTCCATCATGCGCACCTGGATCACCGTGATGGCCAGCAGGACGACGAACATGACGGTCGCGACCGTGGCGCCGTAGCCGGCACGGAAGTTCACGAAACTCTCTTCGTAGACCTGGTAGACCATCGTGGTGGTGCCGTTGCCCAACGGGCCGCCCCGGGTCATCACGTTGATGATGTCGAACACCTGTAACGAGTTGAGCAGCACGGTGATCGACAGGAAGAACGTCGTCGGCCGCAGTTGCGGCAACAGCACCTTGCGGAAGTAGGTCCACCACCCGGCTCCGTCGATCGCGGCCGCTTCGTCCAAGTCGGTCCGCTTACCCTGCAGCGCAGCAAGATAGATGACGAACGCGTAACCGAGGTTCTTCCAGATGTAGGTCACCGTGATCATGAACAGTGCCCACGACGGCTGCTGGTAGAAGTCGGGTGCAGAGCCCAGTCCGAGGCGCACCATCACGTCGTTGACGAGGCCGAAACTGGGGTCGAAGACGAACTGGAAGGCGATGCCGACCGCCGCCCCGGACAGCACGAACGGAGCAAACGCCGCCGACCGCACCAGGTTTCGGCCGCGCAGTGCGCGGTCGAGCAACAGTGCGAGCGCCAGGCCGATGACCATGCTGCCGACGACAGCGGCAACTGTGAAGATGACGGTGTTGGCGACGATCACCCGGGTATCGGCACGAGTGAACCATTCGAGGTAGTTGTCGATACCGACGAACGTCGCTCCCGCCTCGGCGATGTTCCAGTCGTAGAACGACATCCGGATGTTCTCGACGAGGGGTCGATAGGTGAACACGCCGAGGAGGACGAGGTTCGGCACGACGAGAAGGAGGAACAGCCCATAGCTTCGCCAGGGACGCCGCCCCGTTGCGGGCAGCACATGTTCCTCGACCGATGACACTGGCGAAGTCTCGCCCCAGGAGACGACCGGGTGGTGAACTCAGGCGGCGATTCCCGTGAACGATGCCTTCACAGCCGGGGCGGGCGGGTCACTCCCCTCGTGCCGCCGCCAGCCGGACCAGCTGACCGGTCGTGGCATCCGGCAGGTACGCCCTGGACACAGCCACACCGATACGCGGCAGGTCGGATTCATCGCGGAACGCAAGATAGACGGGCTCGTAGCGGGGATTGAACTTCTTCTTGAAGGTGTGCAGTGAGCGGAATCCGTAATAGGGCTCGAGTGCGGCACCCAGGGTGTCGAGCAGTTTGTCGAGCGGCTCGGCGTCGAAGTCGCCCGTTCGCGCCAGCGGGGCGCCGGACAGCGAGATGAACTGCGCTCCCTCGTCTTTGAAGGTGACTGCCGACGACGCGATGAGATACTCGACGACCGGCCCGAACCCGTCCGTACGGCGTCGCATGATGTCGAGCGTCCAGCCCGCGACGTCGCCGCCCGGCGCGTACACCGGTAGCCACGAGAGCACGCCGTGCACGTTTCCCGCCGGATCCACCGCGAGCGCCACCCGGACCGCGGGGTCCATCGCCTCCTCGACACTGCCCAGGGTGAACCCCATCTCGGGAAGGCCCTTGTCCCCCACCCACTCCTCCGAGATCGCGCGCACCTGGGTCTTGACGGCGAACGACTCGTCGGCCAGCGAGACCATCCGCATCGAGATGTCCTGCTTGGTGGCCTTGTTCATCGCCGATCGCACGTGCTGCCAGGGCTTGCCCTTGAACTCCAGACCCGGCAGATCGACGATCGTGTCCTCGGCGATCTGCACACTGAGCCATCCGCGTCCGGTGACGATCTCCGAAGTCGCCGAGCCGATCGAGAACCAGCACGGAGTCGCGCCCGCGCTCTCCGCGAGGTCGACGAACGCGTCGACGGCGTCGGCCAACCGGTTGGGAGCGCACACCGGGTCGGCCAGGGCCACCATGGTCCCGACGTGCTTTCGGTAGGTCACGACGGACTGGTCGTCGAGATCACCCGCAGCGCCGGTGAACTGATAGCTGTTGCCCGGCCAGGTCGTCATCCACGACATCGTGCCGCCGCCGTGCACCCGCAGCAGTTCCTTGACGCGGCCGACCGGATCGTCGTCCGGACCGGACGCACCGACCTGACGCACGCGCCACGGCACCGCGAACGCGAACCGGCCGGGGATCAGGATGGCCAGGACCAGCACCCAGAGCAACGTGGTTCCGAGCGTCACGGCACCCTCCGACGACACGTCGGTGAAGACCACCACAATCACCGCCAGCAGGGTCGCGATGACGTTGAGCGCACCGAGGACGACGGCCACCCACCACGCCCACCGCTTGCCCCGCCGGAGTTGATCGGCGATGAGCACGTTGACGACGAGGCCGATGAGCATCGTGAACACCGAGACGTCCCCGGCGTCGGTCGGCCCGAGCGGCCCGCTGCCCGGGAACAGGAACACCAGGAGGTTCGCGCCCGCGATGACCAGCAGGGCAGCGCAACCCAGCATGCGGACCTCACGCCGGGTACGCGGCACCCAGCCGTGTTCGTTGGCGGCGAAGAACTTCTCGCCCACGATCAGCATGAGAATCGCCGCGAGGACATACTCGACCGAGGCGAGGGTCCCCTCGAACAGGAACGCGACCGAGACAATGGCGCCCAACAGGACCCGCACACGTAGCCGCCAGGGCGACCGCACGGTCGCCGAGGCCACCGCGACCGCCGACACCACCAACGCCCCCACCCCGGTGGCGCGCGACTCCGCGAGTTGCTCCGCCCACCGCCACGACGTCACCTCGGAGGACAGCAACCACAGCAGCAACACCGTCAGCAGGGACGCGATCAGGTGGCCGCCCACACCGACCAGAACAGCCTTCACAGTACCCAATTGCCACTCGGCCCAACCCATTCCGACGACGACCGCGACCAGCGCCAGCAGGTACAGCCAGGGTCCGGGTTCGACGAACGCGGAGCTGACCGGCGTCCACAACTTGCCCTCCCGAAGGGCCGGAAGCCCGAAGGCCACCTCGTGATACCACGACTTGTCGTTCGCCCTACCCCACAGCGATCCGGTCGTCGCGCCGACGATCAGCAGTGCGGCCGCGAGGGCAACGGTGAACGGAAGCCGCCGCACGACGGTGAGCCAGGAGACGTCGGAATGCATGGTCAACGGTACGACGACACGACCGGCCGCACACGGTCATCTGGTTGATCGGTCACGCGCCGGACGCTGGAACCCACCATTCGCACAGTGCGCGATTCGTATCGGTTCCCGGTACGAATCCCGCACTGGCGTGGAGTCAGACCGGGTGCGGGGTGAGGATGCGGGGTCCGTCGGCGGTCACCGCGACGGTGTGTTCCCAATGGGCGGAACGCGAACCGTCGTCGGTGACGACTGTCCAGTCGTCGTCGAGGACGGTGGTGTCCGTGGTGCCCAGCGTCAGCATCGGCTCGATGGCCAGGGTGGAGCCGATCACGAGCGTCGGCCCCTTGCCGGGTTCACCCTCGTTCGCCAGGAACGGTTCCATGTGCATCTCGCGGCCGATGCCGTGTCCGCCGTAACCGTCGACGATGCCGAAGGGCCGGCCGAACGTCTTCTCCGCAGCGCGCGTACCGAGTTCGATGGCGTGGGAGATGTCGGTGAGGCGAGCGCCATCGACCATGGCCGCGATCCCCGCCTCCATCGACAACCGCGTCGCCTCGGAGAGTTCCTCGTCGGCGGTGGACAGTTCCCCGACCCCGAAGGTCCAGGCCGAGTCACCGTGCCAGCCGTCGAGGATGGCGCCGCAATCGATCGACACCAGATCGCCGTCGGCGAGAACGACGTCCGCGGACGGGATGCCGTGGACGACGACATCGTTCACCGAGCTGCAGATGGATCCGGGAAAGCCGTGGTAGCCCTTGAACGAGGGCACCGCCCCGGCCCCCCGGATCACGGATTCGGCGACCTCGTCGAGATCGAGGGTGCTGACCCCCGGCTTCGCCGCATCGCGCACCGCGACGAGCGCAGCCCCGACGACCGCACCCGCAGCGGCCATGGCATCGAGCTCGCCCGCACTGCGGAAGGGGACGACGCGCTTGCGCTTACGAAAACCCATGCCCTACAGCGATTCCTCGGTTGTCAGAGACTGTGCGGTCAGAACCCAGCGGGGTCAGGAGACGCCGGCGCCGAGCGCGCTCAGGACGCGCTGGTGGACGCCCTGGATGTCACCGACCGCGTCGATCGTCTTGACCTGGTCGCCGTAGTACGCGAGAAGCGGCGCGGTCTCCCGGGTGTAGACGTCCATCCGGTTGCGGATGACCTCTTCGGTGTCGTCGGCGCGGCCACGCGCCAGCATGCGCTCCACGACGACGTCGGTGTCGACGACGAACGAGAGCACGGCGTCGAGCGAGGCGTCGAGATTCGCCAAGATGTCGTTCAGCGCGTCGGCCTGCTCGGTCGAGCGCGGGAAACCGTCGAGGATGAAACCCTTCGACGCATCCGGCTCGCCGACGCGGGCGCGGACCATGTCCACCGTGATCTCGGACGGGACGAGGTTGCCGGCGTCGAGGTACTTCTTGGCCTCCACACCCACGGCGGTGCCCTGCGAGATGTTGGCGCGGAAGAGGTCACCGGTCGAGATGTGGGGGATCCCGAGTGCTTCGCTCAAAAGCTCCGCCTGGGTGCCTTTACCTGCTCCGGGCGGGCCGAGAATGACAAGTCTCACTTCAGGAATCCTTCGTACTTGCGTTGCATCAACTGACTGTTGATCTGCTTCATCGTGTCCAGACCCACGCCGACCATGATCAGTACGGCCGTACCACCGAACGGTAGGTTCTGGACGTTGCCGCTGTTACCGATCTCGAGGAACAGGTTCGGGAGTACCGCGATGATACCGAGGTAGATCGAGCCCGGCAGAGTGATGCGACTGAGCACATACCCGAGGTATTCGGCCGTGGGCGCTCCCGGACGGATGCCTGGGATGAATCCACCGTACTTCTTCATCTCGTCGGCGCGCTCCTCCGGATTGAACGTCACCGCCACGTAGAAGTACGTGAAGAAGATGATCATCAGGAAGTAGACCGCGATGTAGACGCCGTTGCTCGGATCGGTCAGGTACCTGGTGACGTACTCCTGCCAGGTCGACTGCGTCCCATCGGGATTGCGCGTGAGTTCGACGATCAGCTGCGGCAGATACAGCAGCGACGAGGCGAAGATCACCGGGATGACGCCGGCCTGGTTGACCTTCAGCGGCAGGTAGGTCGACGACCCGCCGTACATCTTGCGGCCCACCATGCGCTTCGCATACTGCACCGGGATGCGGCGCTGGCCCTGCTCGATGAACACGACGCCGGCGACGATGATCAGCGCGGCGACACAGACGAGGGCGAAGACGAGTCCGCCACGGCTGTTGAGGATGGTGCGGCCTTCGGCGGGGATACGCGCGGCGATACCGGCGAAGATCAGCAGCGACATGCCGTTGCCGATGCCGCGCTCGGTGATGAGCTCACCGAACCACATGACGACACAGGCGCCGGCGGTCATGACGAGCACGATGATCGACAGACCGAAGATGCTCTGGTCGTTGAGGACCTCACCGCTCTGCGCACAGGACTGCGGAAGGAGCTGGCCACGATCGGCGAGGGCCACGATGCCCGTCGACTGCAGGAGTGCGAGTGCCACGGCCAGGTAGCGGGTGTACTGCGTCATCTTGGCCTGGCCGGCCTGGCCCTCCTTGCGGAGTTGCTCGAAGCGCGGGATGACCACGGTCAGCAGCTGCACGATGATGGCCGCGGTGATGTACGGCATGATGCCGATCGCGAACACCGACAGCTGCAGCAGCGCGCCGCCGGAGAACAGGTTGATCAGGGAGTAGACCGAGCTCGACTCACCGGACGAGACCTCGTCGAGACACGCCTGCACGGCCTGGTAGTCGACACCCGGCGACGGGACGGTCGCTCCCAGCCGATACAGGATGATGATGCCGAGAACGAAGAGGATCTTCTTCCTCAGATCCGGCGTCCGAATGGCCGCGAAGAGGGGGGAAAGCACTAACTCCTCCTAGTAACGACCACGCGAGGTCTACGTTCCGGGTCGGTGCGACCCGACCCCCGTGTGCTCGGCAATCGACGATGATCTTTCGGGATGCGGCAGTCTTGGGCGTGTCCGGCAGGACAACCTCTGAGACTCTAACAGTCACACCGAAACGCCCCGGTCGGGGGGGGGGGGGGGGGGCGGCCCCCCCCCCGGGGGGGGGGGGCGGGGTGGGGGTGGGGGGGCCCCGCCCCCGCGGGGGGGACCAGGGGGGGGGGGCGTGCCGGCCTGCAAAACCTCTTACAACAAAACCCACCCCCCAAACCCCCCGGGGGGGGCGCCCGCGATCCGGCCCCCCGACCGCGGTGTGTGTCCGTCAGAGTTCGGTGACGCTGCCACCGGCAGCGGCGATCTTCTCCTTGGCGGAGGCGGTGAACTTGTCGGCGGTGATGTCGACCTTGACCGACAGGTCACCGTCGCCGAGAACCTTCACCAGCTTGTTCTTGCGAACGGCGCCGGCCGCGACGAGCTCGTCGACGCCGATGGTGCCGCCCTGCGGGAACAGGCGGGCGATGTCGCCGACGTTGACGACCTGGTACTCGATCCGGTTGCGGTTGGTGAAGCCCTTGAGCTTCGGCAGCCGCATGTGGATCGGCATCTGGCCACCCTCGAAGCCGGCGGGCACGTTCTTGCGTGCCTTGGTGCCCTTGGTGCCGCGACCGGCGGTCTTACCCTTGGACCCCTCACCGCGACCCACGCGGGTCTTGTCGGTCTTCGACCCCGGAGCGGGGCGAAGGTGATGGAGTTTGATGGTCATGCTTGAACCTCTTCGACTGTCACGAGGTGACGAACCGCGTTGATGAGGCCGCGGTTGATCGGCGTGTCCTCGCGGGTGACGGTCTGGCGGATGCCCTTGAGTCCGAGGGTCCGCAGGCTGTCACGCTGGTTGCTCTTGGTACCGATGGTGCCTTTGACCTGGGTGATCTTCAACTGAGCCATGATGATCAGACCCCCTGTCCGGCACGAGCGCGCAACATACCGGCCGGAGCCACGTCCTCGATCGGCAGACCGCGGCGGGCCGCGACCTCTTCGGGACGCTGCAGCATCTTCAGCGCTGCGACGGTGGCATGCACGACGTTGATGGCGTTGTCCGAGCCGAGGCTCTTGGCGAGGACGTCGTGGACGCCCGCGCACTCGAGCACGGCACGCACCGCGCCACCGGCGATCACACCGGTACCGGGGCTGGCCGGGCGGAGCATGACGACACCGGCGGCGGCCTCACCCTGGACCGGGTGGGTCACGGTGCCGGCGATCAGGGGCACGCGGAAGAAGTTCTTGCGAGCTTCCTCGACACCCTTCTGGATCGCGGCCGGGACTTCCTTGGCCTTGCCGTAGCCGACGCCGACCATGCCCTGGCCGTCGCCGACGACCACGAGAGCGGTGAACGAGAAACGACGTCCACCCTTGACCACCTTCGAGACGCGGTTGATGGTCACCACGCGCTCGAGCTGGTTGCGGTCCTGGTCGCGGCCGCCACGATCGCGACGGTCGCCGCGGCCACCGCCGCGACGGTCGTTGCCGCCGCCCTGGTTGTTCTGGTTGTTGTCGTTACCGGCGGGTCCGTTTCCGCCGTCACGCTGACGTCCGGGCATCAGAGGTTCCCTCCGGTCATGTGGGTGTAGCTGTTCGAGATGGTCATCAGAAGCTCAGGCCTCCCTCGCGGGCGGCGTCGGCGAGCGCGGCGATCCGGCCGTGGTAGTCCTTGCCACCACGGTCGAACACGACGGCGTCGACGCCGGCAGCCTTGGCGCGGGCGGCGATGAGCTCGCCGACCTTGCGGGCCTGCGCGGACTTGTCGCCGCCGGCCGCACGCACATCGGCCTCGATCGTCGATGCCGCGGCCAGCGTCTTGCCGGCCAGGTCGTCGATCAACTGCACATGGATGTGGCGCGAGCTGCGCTTGACCGCAAGACGCGGACGGGCCGGGGTTCCGCTGACCTTCTTGCGGAGGCGGAAGTGACGGTTGCCGGTCGCCTTGCGACGACGCGTCGAGACGTCCTTGCCGATCGGCTTGCGCACTGTCTTGGTAGCTGAATCACTCATGGCTTACTTACCCGTCTTTCCGACCTTGCGACGGATCTGCTCACCCTCGTAGCGAATGCCCTTGCCCTTGTAGGGGTCCGGACGACGCAGGCGGCGGATGACCGCCGAGATCTCGCCGACTTGCTGCTTGTCGATACCCGAGACCGAGAACTTCGTCGGGGACTCCACGGCGAACGTGATGCCCGCCGGGGCCTCGATCGGCACGGGATGGCTGTAACCGAGCGCGAACTCGAGGTCGCTGCCCTTGGCCTGCACGCGGTAACCGACACCGAAGATCTCCATCTTCTTGGTGTAGCCCTGCGTGACGCCCACGACGAGGTTGTTCACGAGCGAACGGCTCAGGCCGTGCAGCGCGCGGCTGCGACGCTCGTCGTTGGGGCGGGTCACGACGATGGAGTTGTCCTCCTTGGCGACCGAGATGGGCTCGGAGACGGTGAGCGAGAGCTCACCCTTGGGGCCCTTCACGGTGACGTTCTGGCCGTCGATGGTGACGTCCACGCCCGCGGGGATCTCGATGGGGTTCTTTCCGATACGCGACATGTGTTGTTACCTCCCCTACCAGACGTAGGCGAGGACTTCGCCGCCCACGCCCTGGTTGGCTGCCTGGCGATCGGTGAGCAGGCCCGACGACGTGGAGATGATGGCCACGCCGAGGCCGCCCAGAACCTTGGGCAGGTTGGTGGACTTTGCATAGACCCGGAGGCCGGGCTTGGAGACGCGGCGCAGACCGGCGATGGAACGCTCGCGACTCGGGCCGTACTTCAGGGAGACCACGAGGTTCTTCCCGACCTCCGCGTCTTCGGTGCGGTAGTCGGTGATGTAGCCCTCGCGCTTGAGGATCTCGGCGATGTTCACCTTGATCTTCGACGAGGGCAGTGTCACCTCGTCGTGGTACGCCGAGTTGGCGTTACGCAGACGCGTCAAGAAGTCTGCGATCGGGTCAGTCATGGTCATGGGTGACCGTCAACCTTTCTCGTAGCGGTTCCCATACAGCGCCGGTGGCCGGGAGAATCCCTTTGACCTGCGGTGGGCCTTCCACGAAGTGGATAGTTGTTTTCTGAAGGTTCTCGCCGCCGATGCCCTTGGCTTTTCGCCGGCACCGGAGACTATTCAGTTGTGTCCCGGACACCTGAGGTGCACAGGCAACCGGTCTAGTGTAGGGAATCCGCAGCGTAGACCCAAATCGGCGCCGGTCGGCAGTGGCGATCATCAGGCACCATCGAGGGTATGGATCGACGCAAACTCCTCAAAACGGGCCTGCTCGGGGCCGGGCTGCTCGGCATCAGCGGTACGTCGCTGGTGACCGGGTGCGCCACCGACGATCCGCCGCCGCGGGATCGATCCGGCTCGGGTCCGACGGGCACGTCCGCGGACGCCGCGTCGGTCGAGACCGTCGCATCCGGGCTGAACGTGCCGTGGGCGCTGGCCTTCCTCGGTGACGGCGATGCCCTCGTCACCCAGCGCGACGACGCCACGGTCGTCCGAGTGTCCCCTGGGAGCGAGGTCCGGACCGTCGGCGAGTTCGGTGACGCCGCGCCGCGTGGCGAAGGCGGGTTGCAGGGCATCGCGGTGGCGCCGGGCGACGAGAGTTCGGTGTTCGTCTACTACACGACCGCCACCGACAACCGGCTGGTGCGCCTGGACTTCGACGGCGACCGGCTCACCCGTCCCCGACCGCTGATCACCGGCCTCGACGCGGCCTACAACCATCACGGCGGCGCCCTCGCCTTCGGTTCGGACGGAAGCCTGTTCGTCGCGGTCGGCGATGCCGCCGTGCCCGAGGTCGCCCAGGACGTCCGCGCACTGAACGGCAAGATCCTGCGGATCGACCGGGATGGCCGTCCGTGGCCGGGCAACCCGTTCGGCAACGAGGTCCACTCGTACGGGCACCGCAACGTCGAGGGCCTGGCCTTCGACGGCGCAGGCCGGCTGTGGGCCAGTGAGTTCGGACAGAACCGTCGTGACGAGCTCAATCTGATCCGACCGGGCGGCAACTACGGGTGGCCGGAGGTCGAAGGCGATTCCGACGATCCGCGGTTCGTCGCGCCGGCCGCCACCTGGACCACCCAGGAGGCGTCCCCGGCCGGGCTGGCGATCATCGGCGACCGCGCCTACATGGCCGCGCTCCGCGGCCGTCGGCTGTGGGAGATACCGCTCACGGAGTCGGCCGCCGGCGAGCCGGTGAGCAGGTACGCCGACGAGTTCGGCCGGCTGCGCGTCGTGGCCGCCGCGCCCGACGGCTCACTGTGGTTCGGCACGAGCAACACCGACGGACGCGGCCGGCCGGCCGACGGCGACGATCGTCTGCTCCGGATGCGGCTCGGCTGACCAGAATGATCTGAGTCGTTCCTGACGATGCGTTCTCCGTCTCGGCGGCACGATCGACGTGTCGAACGAGAACGAGACAACGAACCGGCCCTCGATCCCCCATTACACGGTGTCGGCGTCGCAACCAGTGACATGGTGGACCACGTGGATTCGACTCATCTGCCCGAACTCATCGACCAACTCCTCTCCTCGGCACGCGAGGCATCGAGCCGACGGGCCTCTCATACGTTGCACGGCAACTCTTCTCGCCACCTGCGGCAGACGGTGATCGCACTGGTCGCGGACGCCGCGCTGTCCGATCACGAGAGCCCGACCGAGGCCACGTTGCAGGTACTGCGCGGACGCGTGGTCCTGACCTCCGCGAACGACGATCCGAGTGGTCGCTGGGAGGGTGCCGAAGGCGATCTGGTGACGATTCCGTCGACACGCCACGGCCTGACCGCGCACGAGGACTCGGCGATCCTGTTGACGGTCGCGACGCGGTGATCCGAGTCGCCCACGGCCGGGATTGTCGGGGCCTCGTGTTCTGATGTTCGCACCCGTCGAACAAAGGAGCGATCCATGTCAGACCACGCTGCCGCGATCCGAGGTCTGCCCCGGTGGCATCCCAATCCGCTCATCCGTTCCACCCTCGAGACCATCCGGCGCTGCGGCTGGCAGGTGACCTCGGTCGGCGAGGCGGACGCCGAGTTCGACGCACCGCTCGCGGGTGCTCGAACCGAGTGCGGGTTCTCCTACACCTCCGGACTCTCGCTGCACTCGATCCCGGAGCTCTCGATCTACGGCGTCGATCCCCTGACCGCGACGCACGTGTTGAACGAACTGGGCGCCCTGCTCCACCAGGAGGACTGGCGTGATCTCGCCGCCGCGCAGTCCGACATCCCGTTGCAGACGGTCGCCGTGACCGTCCGACTCATCGAGCAACTCGACCACGACGAGCTGCTCCTGGCCAACCTGCTGTTCCCTGATCACCCGAAACTGCAGGTGGTCTGGCCCGACGACCACGGCCACCTCCCATGGGAAGACGGCTACACCCTGCTCCCGATGCACCAGCCGGTGAAGGGGATGCCGCAACTCCTGGATCCCCCGCGGCCACAACCACGCCTTCTCACAACCGAATACGGGCCCGACCGAGCCCGACCGCGACGGGCACGTCGCATCTCGGGTCACTGACCTGCGGCCGGAGGCCTGCCTGCGTGTCCGGGGCGACGTGTGTCCGTGTTGCCCCGGACAAACGGAGCTCCGAGATGCCACCATGGTTGGTCTGGGGGCTCGACTAGACCACGGGGGCACGTGGAAAGGCAGGTCGGCGTGGCGCACCTCCCCGTCGTGGTCGCTGCACTCGTCGCCCTCGTTCTCGCGGTCACCTTCGTCGCCGTCATCTACCGGCGTCCGCAACGCGGTCTCCTGGTCTTGGCCGCGCTCACCCCCCTCGACGGTCTCCTCGACCTCGCCCCGGTGCCCGGCGTCGCCTCGGCGTGGAAAGAGGGCGTCCTCGCGCTCACGCTGATCTGCGCGGCCGATCGCCGGGTCCGGCCCGCCGACCGGACGGACCCGCCGTTGCAGCTGCCGTGGTGGCCGGCCGCGGCCGTGCTGGTCGCGTTCGGGGTCGTGTCGGCGCTCTACGTCTACGGCCCCATCGGGCTGTACGGCGTCAAGGTCACCTTCTTCTACCTCTTCGTGGTCCTCGCGCTCTGGCTGACGCCGTTCGACGCGCTCGACCGCGACCGACTGGTCTCGATCATCATGGCGCTCGGGGTGCTCACCACCCTCGTGGGCATCGGCCAGCAGCTCCTGGGCCCGGCGCGGCTGGTCGAACTCGGCTATACCTTCGGCGAGCAGGTGCGGACGAGCGGTCCGCTGTTCCGGACGTTCAGCACGTTCAATCAGCCCTTCGGTTTCGGACTCTTCGTCATGCTGGCCCTGCTCGTCGGCGGAGCGGTCGCGCTGTCGGACACCGGCCGCCGGCGCAACCGGTTGTTCCTCGTCTGCTGGCCGGTCATGGCGATCACGATGGCCACGTCGGTGGTGCGGGCGGCGATCCTCGGCCTCATCGTCGGTGTGATGTGGCTTGCGGCCCTTCGCTTCCGCCGCCTCATCGCCCCGCTGCTCGCACTCGGGGTCGTCGCCGTCATCTCGCTGCCGTTCCTGCCGTCGAACATCACCAAGGTGTTCTTCTCGTCGAGCAGCCTCAGTCAGCGCGGCTCCGGGTGGGGTGAGATCTTCGCGAGCATCTGGGTGCACCCGCTCGGGACCGGCCTGGCGTCGAGCGGATCGGCGGCCGACGCGATGTCGGCAGCCCAGGGCGACACGACGCGAACGATCACCGCCGGCGCCGGCGGTACCGTGCAGCAGTTGTCGAAGAACTATCAGCCGGACAACTACTACGTGAAACTGCTGATCGAACTCGGGCCGGTCGGATTGTGGTTGTTCCTGGCCCTGATCGTGACCGCGATCATCTGGTGCGTGCAGTACTCGCGCCGGATGCCCGACCCGGATGGAGCCCTCGTCCTGGGTGTCAGTGCGTCGATGGTCGCGGCGATGGTGGCCTGCCTGGTCGCCACCTACTTCGAGATCTTCCCGCTCGACTTCTACTTCTGGTTACTGTTGGGAGCTGCTGGATGCGCGACGGCACAACACGAATCACGTACGGTGCGCTTGCACTTCGTCCCGGAGGAAGCGGCGTCCAGACCTACATCCGCGAACTCCTGAGGGCACTGCCCGGCCACCTGGATGGCACCGCCCTGTCCGCGGTCGTGCAGACCGACGCAGTGGGCGAACTGCCCCCGGCGATCACCCCGGTGGAGCGTCCCGTCGCCGACGGTGTCCGACGGGCGGTGTTCGGCATACTCCCCACCCGGTCGGGCGGCGTGTTCCACGGTCTCGACGTCGACCTGCCGGTCGCCGGTCCCGCCACCACGGTCGCGACCGTGCACGACCTTTCGGTTCTCGACATGCCGTCGGCGTCGAGCCGGTTTCGCGCCGCGGGCGAATCCGTACTCGTCCGCACGACCCTCCGTCGGGCCGACGTGCTGATCGCCGTCTCCCAGTTCACCGCCGACCGGATCCGCGAGACCTGCGGACGGGATGCCCACGTCACCGAACTCGCGCCCGCCGACTGGGCCCGCCCACCCGCGCCGGCCGATGTCGAACGGGTTCGGGCGAAATACGATCTGCCGGAACGCTTCGTGATGCAGATCGGCACCGTCGAACCCCGTAAGAACGTCGAACTCGTCGCGGCGGTCGCCCGGCGCCTCGACATTCCGTGCGTGCTCGGCGGCGCGGGTTCGACGGGCCCGGACGCCCCGTCGTCGGCGGTCGGGCTCGGTTACGTCGATGTCGGGGACCTGCCGGCGCTTTACGCCGCGGCGACCGTGACCGCCTACGCCTCGTTCTACGAGGGTTACGGCCTCCCGCCCGTCGAGGCGATGGCCTGTGGCGGTGCCGTCGTCGCGAGCGCGGTGGGCGCGCTTCCCCAGGTCGTGGGTGACGGCGCGACACTGGTGCGGGGCCACGACGAGGACAACTGGGTCCGTGCCATCGAACCCCTCGTGCGCGACGACTCGGCGCGCACCGAACTCGTCGCCGCCGGCACCTCGGTGGCGTCAGACCTCAGCTGGGACACCACGGCCCGCCGGACGGTCGAGGCCTACCGGGCCGGCGGCATCGACATACCCCGTGCGGGGCCGCGATGAGCCCTGACGTCACCGGCCCGCTGCCGTCCGATGCGATGGTGGAGCAGCAGGCCGAAGCCGAGCTGCTGGTCCGCGCGACCGGCGCCGGGAGCGCAGCGAGCGGGCCGAAGACCACCCGCGCCGGGAGCGCAGCGAGCGGGCCGAAGACCACCGGCGCCGGGAGCGCAGCGAGCGGGCCGAAGATCACCGGCGCGCACCCCGCATCGGATGCGCGGGCCGCCACCCGTGCCACCATCGCGATGCTGACCAGTCGCGTGGTCATCGCCGCCCTCGGCTGGGCCGGGAGCGTCCTCATCGCGCGCACCCTGTCCCCGGAGGACTGGGGCACCTACTCCTTCGTGTTCGCGCTGCTCGGTCTGACCGCGATCTTCACCGACCTCGGGGTCGGCCGGGCGGTGATGGCCCGGCTCATCTCCGACGACCCCGACGACGTCGCGAAGACGTCCTCGGCGTTCATCGCCCTGCGGGTGGTGCTCGGCCTTCTCGGCTACCTGATCGCCGTCGCCTACGTGATCGTGCTGCAGTATCCCGGCGACGTGATCCGGGCGACCGCGATCGCGGGTCTCGTCGTCGTGTTCGCCACGCCCGCACAGGCACTCACGGTCATCTTCCAGAGCCGGCACCGCCTCGTGCTCACCGCGGTCGCCGAGAGCCTGGGTCAGGTCCTGCAGCTGGCGCTGACCATCGCCGCCGTCCTCGTCGCGCCGGCCCTGCTGGTGTTCGTGCTCGCGCCCGTCGCGAACGAGATCCTGTCGCTGATCATCAAGGTCGTCGGGATCACGCGCCGGTCGGTTGGTCTGCGACCGTCGCGGGTCGTCGAATGGTCGCGCTGGAAACCGATGCTCTCCGACGCCCTTCCGCTCGCACTGGGCCTCGCCCTGACCATCGCGCTGCAGAAGGTCGACGTCCTGCTGCTGAGCCTGCTCGATTCGCTCGACGCGGTCGGCATCTACAGCATCGGGTACAAGTTCTCCGACATCATGGACACCTTCATCCTGGCCGCGATCGGACCCGTCAGCACCCTGCTGGTCGCCGCCTGGCCTGGCCAGTCGGCGGTGCTGCGCCAGCGGTGCCGGGGTGCGGCGGTGGTGTTCGCCGCGGGCGGTGCCGTGGCCGTGGCCGCCTTCTGGCCGAGCGCCGGCCCGATCATCGGACTCCTGTACGGCGACCGGTTCGTCGTCGGGGCCGACGCCGCGCGGCTGCTCGTTCTGGGCGCGGCGCTCACCGCCTTCATCGTGCTCGGCATCTTCCTGCTCGCGGCGACCGGTCGGGCGAATCACTACCCGTGGATCGCGGTCGGCGGCCTGGCACTCAACGTGGTGCTCAACCTGATCCTGATCCCGCGGTACTCCTATGACGGGGCCGCCCTCTCCACCGTCATCACCTTCGCCCTCGCGGTGGTCGCACTGTGGGTCGTCATCGGTCGGACGCTGCCCATCTCGGGTCTGCTCCCACTCGGCGCACTCACCACGTTGACCCTGTTGACGGTGGCGGCGTGCGCCATCGGGGTCTGGCTCGCGGATTCGATTCCCTGGCCGGTCATCTCGGCCGGTACCGCACTGATCGTCGCCGGACCCGCGGTACTGCTCACCCGGGCGGTGACCACGCCGCCCGGCCGACACACGAAGGTGGTCCGATGACCGATTCCGAGCACCCGTGCACGATCGTCTTCGTCGCGCACACCGGCCAGGTCTCCGGGGCGGAGAAGGTGATGCTCGATCTGGTCGACGTCGCGCTCGAGCGCGGCCACCCGGTGCGGGTCGTCAGTCCCGACGGCCCCCTGGTGGGACGACTCCCGGCCCCGGTCGACCACGTGTCCATCCCGCCGCTCGGCCTGAGCGGCGAGCGCGGTGTGGCGCGCCTCGCGGGTGCCGGCCGCCTCGTGCTCGACTGGGTACGCGCCGGTCGGACCCTGCGCCGGGTGACACGTCGGTCCGACACCTCGACGATCGTCAACTCCTTGTTCGCACTCCCCGCCGCACGCGTTGCGCAACCGACGGACCGCGTCTCCTGGCTCGTGCACGACACCCTGACGTCGGGGCGGCAGCGCGCCGTCATCCGCGTCAGCGCACCCGTGATCCGGCGCGCCGTGGCGGTGTCGGAGGCGACGTCGGTCCCCCTCGCGGACCTCGGTCTGCCGGTCGTCGTCGCCCACAACGGAGTCACCTGGCCGGTCCCCGCACTGCCCACCGAACTCCACGACCCACCGGTCGTCGGGATGCTGGCTCTGCTCACCCCCTGGAAGGGGCACGCCGTCGCGCTCGACGCGGTCGCCGGGTTGCCGGACGTCGAACTGGAGTTCGCCGGGGGCTCCTTTCCCGGGGACGCCGATCACGTTGCCGCACTGCATGCCCGGGCCGCCAGACCGGACCTCACCGGACGCGTCCGGTTCCTCGGGCACACCGATCTCCGCGCCGCCCTGGAGCGGTGGGATGTCGTGCTCTCGGCGAGTGTGACGCCCGAGGCCGGACCGCTCTCGGTCCTCGAGGCGATGGCGTACGGGAAGCCGGTCGTGGGCACCGATCACGGCGGCACCACCGAGTTCCTGCGGGACGGCGCCGGAGTCCTCGTCCCGCCGTCGGATCCCGCCGCGTTGGCCGCGGCGATCAGCCGCGTCCTCGACGACGCCGACCTGCGCCGTTCGCTGACCGCGGAGGCGCGTCGTCGGATCGCGGACGGACACGACAAGTCGGCGACCCTACCGCGTATGCTCGACGAGTTGTTGTCCGGCTGAGGAGAAGTCCACCGCCGGCACCTGCCGCGCGCGATGCGCGTCTCGTCAGATAGGCACCATCCATGACACGGTCCCTGCACGGTCGGGCCACCCGGTCGGCACTCGCATACGTGTGCATCCTCGTCGCAACCCTCGCCGCGATCGTATGGGTCCGCAGCGACGCGCACTCGGCGCCGGCGGCGTGCTCACTCGCCAACGGTGAGAACAAGGTCGCGGCGTCGCCGGGTGCCTCGTTGCTCGGTGCGTCCGAAGAGGACCTCAATCGGGAGCTGTCGGTCGCCCAGGACCTCGGTATGTGGGCGGTGCGACTCGACGTGGACTGGTCGGTCGTCGAACCCCGGCGCGGACAACGGAACTGGGCGCCCATCGACCGGGTGGTCAACGCCGTCGTCGCCCACGGGTTGTGTCCGCTGGGGCTGGTGACCTACACACCGCTGTGGGCGGCACGCGCGTCCGACTTCCCGCGCAACAGTCACTACCGTCCCGCCGACCCCAACGTCTTCGCATCCTTTGCCGCGGCCGCGGCGCAACGGTACGCCGACTCGATCGCGGTCTGGGAGATCTGGAACGAGCCCAACCTGGCGAACTACTGGCTGCCGCGGGCGAACTCGGCCGAGTACGGCCGCCTGCTCGCTGCGTCCTACGCGGCCGTCAAACGCGCGGTCCCCGGCGCCGCGGTGATCTCCGGAGGGCTCGCACCCGGCACCGACAACGGCCGCGACATCGCACCGCTGACCTTCGTGCGCAATCTGTATCAGGGCGGATTCAACCGCTCGCTGGACGCACTCGGCGTGCATCCCTACACCTATCCGGCGCTGCCCAACGACCCCGCCGCGGCATCGTGGAGCACCGCGGCACGGATGTGGGACATGCGCGACGTGATGGTCGCCGCGGGCGACGGCGACAAGAAGATCTGGATGACCGAGTTCGGTGCACCGACCGGAACCGGCACGAACGCCGTCACCGAGGAGGTCCAGGCACAGAGCATCGCGATAGCCATCGGCGCCCAGCGCGACGCGCCCTGGCTCGGACCGCTGTTCGTGTACTCGCTGCGAGACGCCGGCACCGACCCGAACAATCTCGAGCACAACTTCGGCCTGGTGCGCCGCGACTGGTCACCGAAGCAGGCGTACTCGATGCTCGCGTCGCGGTGACCTCCGAAATCGTTTCTCGCACACGCCACGCCAGACGGCGCCGACCACGATTACCCACCTCCTTCGTTATGGTGAACTGACAGCTGATCGACACCGTAATGTCCGGGGATGGTCGGGGGGCATCCGACACCACAGGAGTTAGGCGTGACCTCCAGCTTCGATGCCGCCGGGCGACGTGATGCGCCGCCCTCGGTCGACCTGTTCGGGCACTTCCGTGATCTCGTCCGTGTCGCCGTCCCCGCGATCCTGATCGGCATCCTCGTCGGCGCCTCGGTGTTCGCGCTGCGGACCGCGTTGGTCCCGAAGGAGTACTCGGCCACGGTCGTCACCGAGATCACGCCGGCCGGCACGATCATTCCCGGCGACGCCTTCGTCGAACAGTTGCGTGCCCCGTTCGTGGCGCTGTCCACCGACGAGAACGTCCTGCAACAGGTGCTCACCCAGGTCGACACCGGATGGACGACAAGCGAGTTGAGCTCGCACGTCACCACGACTCCGGGAACGGCTCCCACACTCATGGACTTCACCGCCACGGCGCCGACGAGTACCCAGGCCGAAGACGTCGCCCGCGCGATGGTCACCGCCATCTCCGCCGCGTCGCTGTCCACCCATGCCCGCGACATCACCCGGCAGATCGATCAACTGCGTGCGCAGGTGACCGCCGAGCGCGTCCGCAACCGCGCGCTGCCCGACCGCAGCGAGTCGAAGGTCGAATCCGATGCGACCCTCGCCGATCTCGACTCCCAGCTCACCCGGTTGCAGAACTCGTCGTCGGACACGCTCACCATCCTCGCGGCACCGTCGGCGAGCGAGGTGCCCGTCAGCCCCAAACCGGCCCAGGAGGGCGCGGTCGCCGGCATCGCCGCGACGATCATCGCGGCGGAGCTGCTCGCACTGTTCCGTGGGCGGGTCGGCCGGAGACCGAACCCGATCTGGGCCCGCCGCGCGGCGCACCGGTACGACGCGGAGCTCACCTACGGACAGCGGGGCGAGCCGGCGCTGCCGGCGACTCTGCTGCCCGCGTTCGCGCAACGCCATCGCCGCGCCCAGGTCGCGCTGATCCTCACCGGCGACCACATCGACGCCGCTCGCGTGATCGACGACATCCGTCACCCAACGGACGACGCGACCACCGGACACCGTCTGCGCATCGTCCGGTTCCCTCTCACCGAGCCCTGGTGGCAGAGCGTCGATCCCGGGGACGTCGCGCTCGCGGCTGTGGTCGTCTCGTCCTCGGGGCGTGATCGCAAGGCGGCCGACCGAGCGCTGTCCCAGCTCGCGACCATCGGGTCGACCCGTCATCTGATCGTGCAGCGCACGGGAAAGCATCCTCCCGCGCGAGTCCTGCCCACCACCAGCGCCGATCCGGTCTCCGGCGACCGCACCGAGGTCGAGAGTGCCGGGGACACAGCCGCATCGAGAGCCGAGGCCACCACACTCATGACACCGCAACCGCCGTCTGACGATCCGCGAGGCACGACCCTCGATTCCGACCGGTTCCGCACCGCGCCGGGAGATGTGGGCAGCAATGCCCGGTGACCGCGTCGCCGTCGTCCACGAACGACTCACGGAGATCGCCGGGTCCGAGCACGTCGTCGAACAACTCGCCGCGACGTGGCCGACGGTCGAGGTACACGCGCCGATCTCACGGACCGAGGGGGTACCGGCCGGATTGGCCGAGCCGCCGATCACCTCGTCGCTCAATCGCGCCTACCGACTGCTCGGCGAACGCAGCTATGCCCCGTTGCTCCCGCTGATGCCGCTGGCGTTCCGGCGGATGCCGCTGCGGGATGCCGACGCGGTCGTCACCAGCCATCACGCCTTCGCCACCCAGGCGGTGCATGCGACCGACGCCCCGGTCATCGCCTACGTACACAGTCCGGCCCGCTGGGCATGGGATCCGTCGCTGCGCGCGGGCGAGGGCGGCGGGGCAGCCGGCGCCGCGATCCTGTCGGCGCTGTCGGTGGTCGCCCGGCGCTGCGAAGTCGGCGCCGCGCCCCGTCTGCACACCGTGGTCGCGAACTCCTCGGCCGTCGCCGAGCGCATCCGCGAGCACTGGGGACGCGAGTCGGTCGTCGTGCACCCGCCGGTGGACCTCGACGGCTTCACACCGGATCCCGCGGTGCCCCGTGAGGACTTCTACCTCCTCGCCGGACGTCTCGTCCCGTACAAGCGACCCGACCTCGCGATCGCGGCGGCCGCCCGCGCCGACGTCCGGCTCGTGGTCGCGGGAGACGGACGGGCCATGCCGCAGTGTCGCGAGCTCGCCGGGCCGAAGACGACGTTCCTCGGCCGCGTCCCCCACGACACCCTGCTGAACCTGCATCGCAGCGCCCGCGCGGTCCTGATGCCCGGGATCGAGGACTTCGGCATCGTGCCCGTCGAGGCGATGGCCACCGGCACGCCCGTCATCGCGCTCGGTGAAGGCGGCGCCCTCGACACCGTCGTACCCGGGTCGACCGGTCTGCTGATCGAACCGGGGACCGACGACGAGATCGTCGAGCGGCTGGCCGCGTCGTTGCGCGACTTCGCCGTCGACGACTACGACCGATCCGAGATCCGTGCGTGGGCCGAGCGCTTCCGGCGCGAACGGTTCCGCGACGAGATGCGCGAGGTCGTCGATGCCGCGCTCTGAGAACGCCGCGACGGCCGGGGCGCAGCGTGCCTCCGTCCTCGACCGCGCACTGGCCACGTCCCGCACGATCTCGGTGACCGGCCCGATGGCGCCGCTGGACCTCGAGGTCATCCGGGCACGCCTGACCCGGGCGTGGACGCCGACGTCGAGACTGAGTCTCGTCCCTGATCCGGCGTCGGCGAGCTGGGCCCACGACGTGGCGACCCTGCCACGGGTCGTCGAGCGGCCCGACCTCGCCGATCTGCCGATCGGCGACCTCATGACGCGCCTGCGGAACCGCCCCGGGCCGCTGCCCCGACTCGAGGTGCTGGTGTGTGGTCAGTGGCTCGTCATCGACCACACCCACGGCATGGGCGACGGCCGTCTCGGCATCGAGCAGATCGCCGGCCTCGCCAGTCGGCACGAGTTCCCGATGACCGAGCGGTTCGAACGCTCGCTGCCGTCCGACGCCGCCTGGCAGGCACTGCGCCGTCACGTGCTCCGGCACCCGAGGCGCCTGCGCGACATCGTCCGCCTGCGCGCTGCGAACGTCTCGCCGCCGACCGACGGACCCACGCGCGTCATCGAGGACTGGCATGCCACCCGCTGCGCCGTCACCGCCGCGATGCGCCCGGGGCAGGCCGCCGAACTCAAGCGTGCGATCGCCGACACCGGTGTCCGGATGTCCTCGGCGGCGGTGACCGTCGCGCTGTGGCGCGCCGCCCTGTCCGCGCAGGGCGTTTCCCTCGACGAGCGCACGCAGATCCTGTTCGACTGCCGCCGCTATCTCGACGCCCGCCACGCCGAGGACCACGGGAACTTCGCCGTGGGCATACCACTGCGCTTCCCACGCGACGCGACGCCGATGGAGATCGGGGACCGCATCCGTGCGGTCGCCGAATCCGGTTGGCCCGCAGCCATTCTGGCCGCGGGAGAACTCCGGGCGCGCCTGCGTCGATCGTCACCCGAGGAGCCGCCCGTCCCGCGCCGGGTCGAGGTGCCCGACCGGTTACGACTGTCGGTCAGCGACCTCGGGCGGATCGGGATCTTCGGTGATCTGCCGTGGGATCTGGCGGCGGCCTCGCATCACCTGTTCGCCTATGTCGAGCCCGATGGCCCGGATGCGGCGAGCATGCTCGTCAGCGAGATCGACGGTTCGCGCAGTTTCACCGCGACGTTCTGCAGCGATTTCGTCGGTCGCCCGATCATCGAGGCGGCTCTCGACCAGCTCTGCGAAGATCCGGTGTCCCTGCTGGATCGGCTGCTCGCGCGCTCATGAGGACGGCGTCGCGGCGCGTGGGGCGCCCGTCTGCGACCGTGCTCGTGGCCGTCCTGCTCGTCACAGCACTGCTGACCGCCGCCTGTTCGGCCTCCGCGGGCCCTGCGTCTGACGATGCGTCGCAGAGCTTTTCGGCACCGCCAGGGGCGTCGGCCGGCGACCTCGTGGGATCACCCACCCCGACCGACGCCTACATCTCGCTGCGGCGCATCGTGGACCGCACCGTCCGGTTCCGCTACCTGTCCACCGACCCGGCCACCGACCGGCTGGTCCCCGTCTCGGCCGCCGTGTTCGTGCCGCGCGGCCGGGCACCGGCGGGCGGATGGCAGATCCTGGCGGTCGGACACCCGACCACCGGCATCGCGGGCAACTGTGCCCCGTCCCTGCACGGCAATCTGCTGGGCACGATCGGCCTCATCGCGTCGCTGCTCGATCAGGGATTCGTCGTCGTCCAGACGGACTATCGAGGGCTGGGCACACCAGGACCCCACCGTTACCTCGACCCGGCGCCCGCCGCGAACGACATCATCGACTCGGTGCGTGCGACGCGGATGATCGTCGACGGCACCAGCGATCAGTGGTGGGGCTTCGGGGTGTCGCAGGGCGGGCACGCGGTGTTCCACGCCAACGAGATCGCGGCGACCTACGGTCGCGGTCTGCGACTGCGCGGGACGGTGAGCATGAGTCCCGCGCTCGACGTCGCGCCGCTGGCCGACGCGATGGATGCCGGCACCCTCACCCCGGAGCAGATCGCGTTTCTCCCGCTGGTCCTGACGGGATTGAAGGCGATCCATCCCGAACTCGTCATCGACGACTACGTGCACGGACCGCTGCGTGAGGCGTTCGGCGTGCTCCTGGAGTGCAACGACGCCGCGATGGTCCAGAAGCAGGCCATCGTCGAGGAGGTGCGACCGGAGGACTATCGCCCGGTCGACGACGCGGCCACCGACCGCCTCCGGACGTGGCTGCGCGAGGTGAGTCTGCCCCAGGGGCGGGCTTCGGCCCCGATGCTCGTCGCCTACAGCGACGCCGACGACGTCATCCCGGCCCCGTGGACCGCGGGAGCCATCGATCGGGGATGCCGGCTGGGCGATGCGATCACCGCGATCGAGGTCCGCGGTCAGCCGCACGGCATACTCGACATGGGCTCCGCGGCGACCGACTGGGTCCGGGTCGTGCGGTCAGGACAGCGTCCGCCGAACACCTGCGCGTGAGCTGTGTGCCGGCCGGGTCGACCCGGGCAGCGAGAGGAGTGACGATGAGTTCGAACACCGAGGACGGTGCGAACACCGTGAACCCCGTCGACGACCCCACTCCGGATGGCGAGCCGACCTCGGACCCCGCCCAGCTCGCCGCACTCTTCGACACGTCACCCGAGGCCGGCGTGCACGCCGTCCTCGAAGCGGTGCGCGGGCGCAACCCCGACATGGCCCGCCCGCTCCGCACGATCCTGTCCGATCCGGAGCGGATGCGCGCGCTGAAGGACAGCGGCCTGCTCGACGACCCGCCGACCCACAGCCTCGACGAGACGATCCGGCTCACGATCGATGCCGTGGGCGTACCGCACGTCGCCGTCAACCTCATCACCCCCGAGGAGCAGGTGACCGCGGCGATCGCCTTCCGGTCCGGGAGTCCCGACGGTCCCAGCACCCGGTCGCTGGTCGACTCCCTCTGCGTCCTCCCGGTGGTCAGCGGTTCACCCCTCATCATCGACGACATCGCCGACCACGCGCTCCTCGCCGACCACCCGACCGCCGTCAGCGGGGAGGTGACCGCCTACCTCGGCATCCCGCTCGCCGACGACGACGGACATGTCATCGGCACGTTCTGCGCGTGGGATTCGGAGGCGCATCACTGGTCGACCGCGGAGGTCCAGCTCATGTCCGATCTCTCGATCCTGGTCCAGGAGCTCATCTTCGGGCGATGACACGAGCGCGTGCCCTCGTGACCTGGCGGTGAGCATTCGGTACCCAACACGTGCCCGGTAGGCGCATGCGGGACCGCCGCGTACACCTACAATCGTCGGGACGGGGGGCTGTTCTTTCGGATGGAGTGGACTTGTCGACCCGTGTATCGCAGGCCGAGATCCCGCAGACGACGATGCGCGCGCCGGTGTCCTCGCCGCCCAGCGGCCGGCGCACCTTCCACGAGCTGATCCGCGACGATCCCCTGAGCACGATCGTGACCGTGTCGATCGACGTGGTGTCCGCGACGATCGCGCTGGCCATGGGGATCTGGTGGGTGAACAGCGGCAGTGGAGCCAACCCGCCGTTGTGGACGCTCGTCCTCTTCGTGCCGATCCTCGTGATCGTCTTCTCCTTGCGCGGGGTCTACCGTCGGGGGCTCAACCGCCGGTTCCTCGACGAGGTCGGCCGGGTCATGACCGGATGCACGATCACCGCGATGATCCTGCTGTGCTCGCTGCTCCTCTCCTACTCGGACGACAGACCCGGCGCCGCGGTCACCAAGGTGTGGGTGTCGGCGCTGTTCTGGGTTCCGTTCGGTCGTCTCATCCGCGACATCATCCAGCGGAGCCTGCGCAAGAACGGTCATCTGCTGTCCCCCACGCTGATCATCGGCGACGGGCCGATCACCGCACAGGTGGTCGGCCGCATGGTGGCCGCGCCGGAGCACGGTCTCCGGCCGGTCGGCATCCTGGCCGCCGGCGCGCCACCCCGCGCCGATCGGGACGAGGGACCGACCAACGAGATCGCGCAGCTCGGCGGGGTGGACGAACTCGACGAGGCGATCCGGGCGACCAGGGCCGAAGTCCTGGTCGTGGCCTTCGCGGTCACCAATGTCGAAAGGCTCACCGCCGCTGTCCGTATCGCCCACCGGCACGGGGTGAAGGTGTGGATCGTGCCGCGCATGTTCGACGTCGTCGGACGCCGCAGCCGGGTCGACCACATCGGCGGGCTGCCCCTGATGTCGGTCCCGCACACCAACCCGCGCGGTTGGCAGTTCCGAACCAAGCACATCGGGGACCGGGTGGTGGGAGCCCTGATCCTCGCCGCGATCTCACCGCTGTTCCTCACGCTCATGCTGCTGGTCCGGTTGAGCTCGCCGGGCCCGGTCTTCTTCGCGCAACCGCGGGTGGGTCGCAACGCGCGGGTGTTCAACTGCCTGAAATTCCGCTCGATGCGGCCCGAGGACCCCGCCGCGGAGAAGTTCCGGCCGACCGCGGGCAGCGCGCCCGGCGGCGTCGAGGGCGTCGACCGCCGCACCAGGATCGGCAAGATCATGCGCTCGACGTCGATGGACGAATTACCCCAGTTGCTCAACGTGATCCGCGGGGACATGAGTCTCGTGGGTCCACGCCCGGAGCGTCCCGAGTACGTCTCGCTGTTCGAGGTGCAGATCCGGCGATACGGCGAGCGACACCGGGTGAAAGCCGGGGTCACCGGCTGGGCACAGGTACACGGCCTGCGTGGTCAGACCTCCATCGCCGACCGTGCCGAGTGGGACAACTACTACATCGAGAACTGGTCACTCTGGCTCGACGTCAAGATCCTGCTCCTGACCGTGCTCGCGGTGCTCAAACGGGCGGAATAGCCGCGGCCACCCACCCGCCTCGTCACATCGTCGGACGTCGGGTGTCGTACGCGGGGCGATACGGCACCCGTCCCCGCTCGTCCCGGATGGTGACGATCAGCGTGCGGGCGACAACGGCGAGCAGGACGATGCCGCTGACGATCGCGAAAAGTAGTGCGGTCATGGCGACCTCCTGACGCCGGAACATGGTGTGCCGACATTCAATCGCCGATCACAACCTGGTGGTAGATGCCAACCGCGCATCCGTGGACTCAACTGCCCGCCCATGGTGACGCGACTCCGCCGGGCGGCGCCACTGATTTTCTCCGGCGGGCCGGTGCCGGGGTCCGGCGACGGTATCGCCGACGGACAGCATCATTCCGGCACACCGCCGAGAAGTGCGGTGCGGCAACGACACGCAGTCCTCGACGGTCGGTATCTCTCACGCCGGGCGCGTCAACGCGTCCGGCGCCCCCGGGCGATCAAGTGATGCCCATACGTCCCGCAACACGTCGACGCCGGCGGCGAGGTCGTCGGCATCCTCGGTGAACGGAACGCGGATGTAGCGTTCGTGCGCCCCGTCGACGCCGAACTTCGGTCCGGCGCTGATCCGCACACCTCGATTCAGGGCGGCGGCCGCGAGCGCGGAACTCAGCGGCGCCCCGAGGCCGACCCACATCGCCAACCCTCCGTTCACGTCGGGGATCTCCCACTCCGGCAGATGTTTTCGCAGAAGTTCGGTGAGCGTGTCCCGGCCGGTACGAAGCTGCGCGGAGCGAACGGCGAGCAGGTCGTCGTAACCGGCCAAGACCTCGGCGGCGATCTGCTGGTCGATGATCGGCGAACCGAGGTCACCGGCGGGTCGCCGTCGGACGATCCGGTCGACGATGTCCTCGTCGGCACGAATCCAACCCACCCGCAATCCACTCCACACCGTCTTGCCCAGCGACCCGATCGTCACCACCGGCACCGAGGACCTCACCGGCGCATGCGCGGCGAACGGGAAATGGTCCGTCCGACGATCGATGTCGAGCTCGGCAGTCGTTTCGTCGACGAGGAGCGCGGTCCCGGCCCGGCGCGCCGCGTCGGCGAGTCGCTCTCGGTGGGCGGACGGCATCGAGGCGCCCGTCGGGTTCTGGAAATCCGGTATGCAATAGGCCATCTCGGGTCGCAACCGGTTGAGGATCTCGAGGAAGTGGTCCATGTCCCAGCCGGCCGCGGTGACCGGCGTCGACACGAGCCGTCCGCCGGCCTCGGCGATCGCCTCGTAGGCGTGCGGATAGGTCGGGGTCTCGACGACCACCCGGTCGGCTCGTCGGAGCAGGGTCCGCGCGACGAGTGCGATGGCGTGCTGCCCACCGAGGGTCACCACGATCTGCGCCGGGGTCGTGGGCAGTCCGCGATCGGTGTATCGTTCGGCGATTCGTCGGCGTAGCAGCGGATCGCCCACCAGGTCGAGTCCGGGCCGGCGCAGCAGGTCGGGCACGTTGCCCGTGACCCGCTCGATGATCGCCTCGAGACCGGGCACCGGTTCGGGAACGGCGTGCGCGAAGTCGATCTCGGCAACCGCGCCCGGCCCCCTCCGCGGGAGCATCGCGACGGAGCCGGATCCCCGGACACTGACCAGATAGCCGGCCTCGCGCAGCGCTCCGTACGCCGACACCACCGTGGTCCGACTCCGCCCGAGCGCATCGGCGAGAATTCGCTCGGCGGGCAACCGCGTGTACGTCGCGATCCGGCCGTCGACGATGAGGAGCTGGATGCGGGCGGCGAGTGCCGCGTAGGCCGCGTCGCCGCTCTCCCACTCACCGAGCAGCGTGACGAGTTGCTTCACCCCGAGGTTCGAGCGAGCCACCGGCCGGCCGATGGCTCGCGGTGCACCCACAGAATCCTCCTCACCGGCCGACAGGGTCGAACGACGCCCTGCGGCCGTCGCCGTCCAGTCAAACGCAGTGCCCGCTGGCACCACAAGGTCCAATCCGCGGTCGGTGGACTGCCATCGAGCGGTGGTGGCGGTCCGCGGATCACCCGTGACCACCGGGCGGCTGTCGGGTTCGGGCGATATCGTCGGCGTCGATGAACATCCGCCCGTCAGCTCTCGACGCGGCCGTGCGTCCCGGTCACGTGCTACGTGTCGATGACGTCGACGGCCTCGCCCTGGCCGACCTCGTCGACTCGGTCTCGGCTGACCTACCGGTGTTCCTGGACCACCGCGGACCCGGCGATCGCACCGCCCGGGAGGTCGTCCGGGAGGTCCTCGACGCGCTCGAGCACATCGTCGTCGCCCTCTTCCCGGCCTGGCTGCCGGGCCATGAGCCGGGTCAGCCGGTCGACGCCGACGACGCCGAGGTGACGGCACGCCTGCTGTGCCGGGACGCCGGCTTCCCGTCGCCCGCCGTCATCCATCTGGCCCGTGCGGCCGCCGGCGCGCGACGTCCCGGCCCCGGCCCCGCCGACGACGCCCGGGCGGCCGCGCTGACATTCCTCTTGCGACGGGGATACGGACGCGGTTCCGTGGTCCTGGCCGTGCGCGCCGACACCGCGTTGGCCGAGCGGGCCCAGCATGCGGCGGCCGCCGCGTACGAATGGCTGGCCGACCACGCCGACCTCACCGTGTGGCTCACCGCCGACGCCCTGCCCGCGGTCACCAGGGTGCCGGCCATCCGGATCGGAGTACCCGCGGGGCGGTGCCCGCCGTCTGGTCCGGCGGAGGCGCTGCACGATCCGTCATCGGCCGCGGCGAGACCCGTCCTCGTCGCCTCCCGTCCGTCGGGGAGACCGGCACCGCACAGCGAGGCCGAGCAAACCCTCGAACGCGCCCTCGCGCGTGCACTGTGGGCTCGCGACCGACAGTGGAACCGGAGTCCGCGCGACCTCGATCCGCTCCACCCCGCGGTGATCGTCGACCTGCTGTGGCCGAATGAACGCGTCGTCGTGGAGGTCGACGGCGCGGATCATCGCGGCCCGGTAAAGTACGCGCGAGATCGACGTCGCGACAACATGCTTCAGCGTGCCGGGTACCTCGTTCTGCGTTACACGAACGACCACGTTCTCGACGACACGTCCCTTGTCGTCGCAGAGCTGGCCGCCGTGATCGCCGAGCGCCCCCGACCACCGGCACCGTCCCGACCGACGCCCGCCCGACCCCCTTCGACCCGCGAGGAGCATCCGTGGACCACGCCCAGCTGACGCCGATCCAGAGTGCGGCGCTGTTCGTCCTGCTGGCCGAGTCCCGGGAACTCTCCAACCCGGAGCTGAAAGAGTTCGGCGCCGCGCTGGACAAGCCGGCCCGCAACCATCTCAACGCCCTCGGCCTCGTCGACTCGCGACTCGGCGCGCGCCGCGCGTACTTCCACACCCTGACCGACCGCGGGTGGGCCTGGTGCGCGGCCGAACTGACATCCGAGCCACCGAAGAGATCGACCGCACCGACGAAGGCCATGTACGCGGTCCTCGCCGGCCTCGCCCGGTACCTCGACGACGAGGACCTCCGTCTCCACGAGGTGTTCGGCCGCCCCCGACGCCCCACCCACGAGGAGCCCGGGACCCCGATCGCAACGGCTGCGTCCGACCGGGCGTCGTCCACCGTCGATCCCCGCGAGAAGATCGCGGTCGCCTACCGGGCCCGGGCCGTCACGGCGGGCGACTTCGTCCTCGTCACCGACCTCCGCGCCGACCTGCCCGGGATGAGCGACGAGGTCTTCGACGCCACGATGGTGGAGTTCCAGCGCGCGCCCGGGGTCAGCCTCATCCCACAGGAAGACCAGGCGTTGCTGACTCCGGCCGACCGGGCGGCCGCGGTGACGGTGGGCACGCAACCGTGCCATTTGTTCGCGATCGAGGAGAGCTGATCCGATGGACGCCGACGCCCGTCACGCACTGGAATCGATCCGCCTCAACTGGGCCGACACCCCCGACGACGTGTGGGGCACCGCCGACCCCTTCCACGTCGGGGGCCTGCACGAGGACACCATCGTCGACATCATCCGTTCCTTCGACGACGCCCGTCGTTCGCCGTCGGGGAGTCCGATCGGGGTCACGGTGCGCGGCCCGGCCGGATCCGGCAAGACCCATCTCCTGGGCCGGGTCCGGCATCGTGTCCAAGAGGAGGGCGGGTACTTCTTCCTCGTCAAGCTGCTCGACGCCACCGACTTCTGGCGTTCGGTGCTCGTGGCGATCATCGAGGATCTCGGCCGACCGACGCCCCGCCACCGCTCGCAGCTGAATCAGCTCCTTCACCGTCTCGCGATCGACGCCGGGGTCTCGGACGGGACACGCGCCGCCGTGACCGGCGGCGCGCCGCTGACACCCGCGGCCCTCGATGACTTCGTCCACGGCGTCTACACCCGCCACTCGCGGCACCGGCGCCGGTCGCAGCACATCCTGCGTGCGCTCGTACTGCTGGAGTCCGACGACTTCGCGGCCAAAGACCTCGGCGAGGCGTTTCTGCACCTGGACATCGACGACGCGGAGGAACTGGCCGCCTGGGGCATCCGCAATGCGCGCCTCGGTTATCAGGAGATCGTCGAGAACATCTCGCGGATCATCGCCTTCGACGATGCGGCGGTGCTCGCGATCGACCAGATCGACACCCTGATCGAGGCCGGCAAGACCGCCGAGCCGGGCGAGGAATCGCAGGTGGAGAAACTGGCGCACGGCCTGATGTCGGTGCGCGACACCATGAGTCGGACCACATGTGTCGTCTCCTCGATCACCGCCGCGTGGGAGTACCTCGCCGGACACGTCATGCGATCGGCGGTCGACCGGTTCCGGTTGCCACCCACCCTGCAACGGCCCGCGAGTGCGGACTTCGGCCGGCTCCTGCTCGCCAGGCGTTTCGCGCCGGGTTTCGCCGGCGTCGGATTCACGCCGCCCCATCCCACCTGGCCGGTCACCGACACCGCGCTGACAGCGGCCACCGATTACACCCCGCGCGAGCTGATGGTGACCGTGGACCGCCAGATCGCCGCGATGCTCCGCACCGACACGTTCGCCGAGATCACCGACCTCTCCGGCGCGACGGCCGACCAGGGCACGCTCCCCCTGATCAACCAGTCCCGCACCACGACAGACGTTCCTGACTCGGGGGCGTCCGCTCGGGGGCGCTCGTCGTCTGCGGGGTCGTCGTCTGCGGGCTCGTCGTCTGCGGGGTCGTCGTCAACCGACTCGTCGTCGACGACCACCTCGGACAATCCCGCGTTCGCGAAGCTCGACCAGCGGTACGCGGAATTGATCCGGCGTGCCGACCCGCTACCCGCGTTGGTACCCGACACCGAGGACCGGATCGTCCCCTCGCTGCTCCACGCCGGATTGGCGACCTGGATCCAGGCACTGTCCCGCGACGCCGACCGCTGGCAGCTCGATGCCCGGCCGGGACCGAAAAGTCCGCTGCACGGGCGGATCCGACAACTCGTCGACCCGAACCGGGACATCGAGCAGTCCTGGAGCTTCCGCGCCATCGCGGCATCGAACGCGCGTGCCGTCCAGACGCGCCTGTCGAGCGCGACGACGACCTCCGGTTTCACCCTCGGCGACATCGAACGCACCCTGGTGATCCTGCGTCGAGATCCCTGGCCCACAGGCCCCAAGACCCGGCAGATGGTCGAGGAACTGCACGACCGAGGCGGACGGGTCGTCGCCTGGACCGAGCAGGACATCAAACGGTTGAGTGCCCTTGCGCAACTGCGTGCCGAGCGGCCCGCTCATCTCCGGGAGTGGATCTCCGCCCGGAATCCGGCTGCCGAGATCGCCTTCCTCACCGACATCCTGGGCCCCGCACTCGAGGCGCCGGCGCCACGCTTGCAGTCAACGGATTCCGCGGCAACCTCTTCGGACACGCCTGCCAAACGCCACGAGCCCGGCACCGCGGACGAACGCTCGACCACGCCGCCACCCCGCGAGACGACGACGGAAGAGTTCCGGTCCACCGACCCTCGGTCGGGAACGGCGGGGTCCGACACCGCCGAATCGTCGTCGCGAACCACACCCGCCGACGAACAGTCGATCACCCTCGGGCGAAGTGTCGCCACCGGCGAGGCGGTGACCGTCTCGCTGCTCGCCCTGCGCAAGCATGTGGCGCTGTTCGCCGGATCCGGTTCGGGGAAGACGGTGTTGATTCGGCGCATCGTCGAAGAGGCTGCCTTGCAGGGAGTTTCGTCGATCATCCTCGACGTGAACAACGACCTCGCACGCTTGGGGACACCGTGGCCGGACGACGACCCGCGTCCGTGGACACCCGACGACCGCGACCGTGCCAAGCGCTACCTCCACGACACCGAGGTCGCGGTCTTCACCCCGGGTCGGGCATCGGGGCGGCCATTGAGTTTCCAACCGCTACCCGACTTCAGCACGGTGGCGGGCAACCCCGACGAGTTCCGTGCCGCGGTCGACTCGGCAGTCGGCGCCCTGATCCCACATGCCCGGGCCACCGGGACCAGCGCGAAGGCCTACCGACAGCAAGCGGTCCTGCAGCAGTCCATGGAAGCCTTCGGACGTCGCGGCGGCGGCACCCTGCAGGCATACGTCGGATTGCTGACCGAACTGCCCGACGACGCGAGCACCCTCGCCGACGCCCCGAAGCTCGCCGCCGAACTCGCGGAGAACCTCAAGGCCTCGATGGCGATCGATCCGGTCTTCGGGGGTGACGCCGCCCCGGCCGACCCCGGGTATATGCTCACTCCCTCACCGGGTTTCCGGGCCCGGGTGTCGGTCGTGAACCTCGCCGGCCTCGGCACCGACGACCGGCGGGCCGGTTTCGTCAATCAGCTCCAGATGGCCCTGTTCGCCTGGATCAAGAAGAATCCGGCCGCCGACCGGCCGCTCGGCGGACTGCTCGTCATGGACGAGGCGCAGAACTTCGCCCCGTCGACACGAATGACCGCGGCTTCCAAGAGCACGAGCGCGTTGGCGTCGCAGGCTCGTAAGTACGGTCTCGGTCTCGTCTTCGCGACCCAGTCCCCCACCGGGATCGACAACAAGATCTCGGCCAATTCCTCCACCCAGATCTTCGGGCTCCTCAACCATCCAACCCAAATCGAGCGCGCCAAGGAACTCGCCAGCAACAAGGGCAGCAGGATCCCCGACATCGGCAAACTACCGGCGGGGACGTTCTACATCGCGAGCGAGGGCGGGCGTTTCACCAAAGCCGAGACGCCGCTATGTCTCACCTACCACCCGTCGAGCCCGCCGACCGAGGACGAGGTCGTCGAACTCGCGCGCTCCACGACACCGCGTCCGCGTTGACGGGCGGACCAGACTTCGCCGACGCCCGGAGCCGATGGTTGGCACAATGGGTACCGTGCTCACGCTGACCGCCGGAGAGAACCGTCCGCTACCGTCGGCGTCCGTGACCGTCTCGGTGCACTCGGCATCGCCGGTCAACACGTCGGCGATCCTGCTCACCGATGCCGGTCGCGTCCGCTCCGACGCGGACCTCGTCTTCTACAACCAGCCCAGCGGCCCCGGCGTCGGATACCGTTCTGCCGGCTCGGCCGACATCATCTCGGTCGACACCGCCGCGCTGCCTCGGGAGATCGCGACGGTCGTCGTCGCGGCGAGCCTGGACGGGACCGGGCCCGCGAGTTTCGCGACCGCGGGTGCCCTCACCGCGACGCTGACCGGCGGCGGCACGGAACTGACCTTCAGCCCCTCCGGTCTCACCAGCGAAGCGGCCGTCGTATGCCTCGAGATCTACCGGCGCAACGACGTCTGGAAGGTTCGTGCTGTCGGCCAGGGATACGACGCCGGGCTCGCGGGCCTTGCCACCGCCTTCGGCATCGAGGTCGACGACGAACCCGCGACGCCGCCTTCCGGTCAGCCTCCGCGAGTCACCGATCCGCAGCCCTGGCCGCCGGCCGCGTCGACGCCAACCGCACCGTCGCCGACACCCGAACCACCGGCCCCGCAATGGAATACACCGTCCGCGCCGCCGCCTCCACCCGTCCCGCCCCGGCCTCCGGTCACCGCCCAACCACAGGGAGTTCCCATGCACAGCGATCTGTTCGCGCCGTCCCACGCCGAGGTCACCGGGCAGGGCATCCAGAAGCAGGGCAGCAAGATGTGCCGGGTCGGGCTCGCCGGTGAGGTCATGGCCCGCACCGGCTCGATGGTGGCCTACCAGGGCAACCTGAAGTTCGAGGCGCTCGGCTCCGGAGGTCTCGGACGGATGATGCGTCAGGCGATGACCGGCGAGGGCGTCCCGCTGATGAAGGTCACCGGACAGGGCGACCTGTTCCTCGCCGATGCGGCGTCGGACGTGCACCTCATCGATCTCGACGGTTCCGACGGCCTCACCATCAACGGCGCCAACGTGCTCGCCTTCGACTCCTCGCTGTCCTATGACATCGCCCGCGTGCAGGGTGCCGGCGCGATGAGCAACGCCGGACTGTTCAACTGCGTCTTCACCGGGCGCGGCCGGATCGCCATCACCACCGACGGCACTCCGGTCGTGCTGAACGTCGATGCAGCGACCTATGCCGACCCGCAGGCCGCGGTCGCCTGGTCGTCGAGCCTGCGCACCTCGGTGAAGTCCAATGACTCGTTCAACCTCGGCACCCTGATGGGACGCAGCACCGGCGAACGGTTCACCCTCGAGTTCTCCGGCCGCGGGTTCGTCGTCGTGCAGCCGTCCGAACTCCCGCCCGGCGGGTTCGTCGGCGGGACCGGTGGCGGCGGGTCGGCCGGGTCAGGGGCCGGCGGCATGTTGGGTGGCATCCTCGGCCGCTGACGAGGCGGAACTCGGACGTCTCCCGAGTTTGTTGGTGCCGACTGCTCTACTACGGTCCACCTTCGAACACCAGGAGCGAGCATGGCCCAGCACTTCTCCGATCTGCGGGGTCTGCCCCGCTGGCACCCCGACCCGCTGATACGCGAGACGCTCGACCGCATCCGGCGCTGCGGCTGAGCGGTGACGGCCGTCAGTGACGAGTGCACGTGTCACTCTCCCGAATGGCGAAGCACCGGACTGCTCCTTCGCGTACACCACCTGCCTGCGCTTACACGACCTCCCCGAGTTGGCGGTGCACGGACTGGATGCACGAACGAGTGCATCGGTTCTCAGCGAGCTGGGCAGCGTGTTCCACACCTATGCCTGGCACTCGATCGTGTCGAATTCGGTTCCGATACAACTGGATTCATTTGAGGTTCCACGTCCACCCTGTTGATCACAATGGGCGCAGCACCCGCAATCGCGCACCGCTGGTTGCGGATCGGCAACGCACACGCGTGGCTCCGTCGGTTACCCGGTCACACCGCCGACGGCGCGATCCCCGGCGAACACGCCGATGCCGTCGTGAGCGGCATAGCTCATGTCGGGCGTCGAGCACCCGAGCATGTCTGCGCCGAGGAACGAGCAGAGGTCGAGCAGACCCTCATCGCGCAGGCGATGTCCGGCGCCACCCCTGCCGAAATCGCCCAGAAGGCACGGGAACTGGGCAATGAGTATGCGGTCGGGACCGGCGGCCTGCCTGCTGGCGAGGACCGCACCATCAACGATTTCACTGTGACCCCGACCCCAGAAGGCCGGGTCAGTGTGCGCGGCGATCTCGACACGGTCATCGGCGAAAAGCTCATCGCGGCAATCGAATCTCTGAACACTCCGAGGCCTGAGCCCGACGGCTCCGACGACTCGCGGACCGCCGGGGCCCGCAACGCAGATCTCTGGAACTCATCCTCGATGCCGCGGCGGTGGCCGAGACCACCCTTGCCACCCCACCCAAGACTCACGTCAGCGTGCTCCTGCCGGCGGCTGCCCCGGACAAGGCCAGCCTGTTGTGGCTGGATTCGATCAGCCCCACCACCGCATCCCTCCTGGCGTGCGACTCCTCTGTCACCGACGTGGTCATCGACGGCGACACCGTCCCCCTGCAGATGGGCACTTCGAGACGACTGTTCCCCGCGCATCTGCGTAGAGCGATCATCGTCCGCGACCGGTGCTACATCAAGTGCGGTGCGCCGGCGGGCCGCACCCACGTCCACCACATCCAGTTCTGGAGCCACGGCGGTTCCACCGATCTCGACAATGGATGCTTGCTCTGCCCGTCCTGCCACGCCCACATCCATGCCGGCCAGTGGGAGATCATCATGGGGCGCGATCGCCACCCATGGCTGGTCCCACCCGCATCGATCGATCCGA
Organism: Gordonia sp. NPDC127522; assembly: GCF_042672305.1. NCBI lineage: Bacteria > Bacillati > Actinomycetota > Actinomycetes > Mycobacteriales > Gordoniaceae > Gordonia > Gordonia sp. NPDC127522. Next base: position 60,568 of record NZ_JBHXVK010000013.1, on the reverse strand, counting down.
CCCGAACGCCGTTGCCGGCATACAATCGCCGCACCATGACTCTCGATGACCGGGCCGCAGCCTGATCCACCTCGGTGGTCGATGACCGACTCGTATCGGCGAACGGCCGGAGAGCCCGAGCGCCTGATACTTCTGAAGGCGAATCCGTCGAGGGACGACGCCCCGCGTAGCACCTTTTCGCACCGATCCGTCGGAGCGCGCATGCCCTTTGAGAACTTCATATTGTTCACGCCCGACCTGTGGTGCGGGTGAACTGCGTAAGGCCCCACCTCCCCGGTGGGGGGTGGGGCCTTACAGCGCGACTGTCAGGCCAGTGCGAAGTCACCAGCTCGACTTCTGGCACACCCGGCAAGTCGACGTCGCGACTGGGTGGCATCCGTGGGTGCTGAGCCCCAACGGGATTCCGTAGCGAGAAATGCTGCCATAGTTCGCTTTTCGCCATGCAGTCCGGCGGGCGGGTAACGTCGACGTCATGCCCGAAGCCAGTGCGACCGTCCTCGTCCGACAACCCCTCACCACGGTGTGGGAGTACTGCCTCATCCCGGAGCACGTCGCGGCGCTGACGCCCGGCGTGGTCGGCGTCGAGACCGTCACCGACGGGCCGGTCTCGGTCGGGACCGTCTGGCGCGGCCAGATGAAGGGGCTCGGCCGCGCTGTCGACTGGACCGGCGAGTTCACTCGGGTGGATGCGCACACGGCCACCGAGTTCTCCTCCACGGAGTCACCGCTCGAATTCGCCATCTCGGCCACGTTCGCGGAGGTTGGCCGCGGCGTCGAACTCACCTACCGCATCCGCAACGCCGGGGTCGGCGGGGCGGTCGGGAAGCTCGCCGACGCGCTGGCGATCCGCGCGTATCAGCGGTCGCTCGCCGCGAACGCGAAGAAGCTGCCGCGCCTCGTCGACGAATGGGCCGCCACCCACTGACGAAGAGGCGGCCGAGGAGTGCGGTGTCGGGCATCAGCCCACGAGCGTCGATCTCCGACGGACATAACCTCGAGAACGACGTAGACGAAAGTCTTTGTTAGACATACGAATCGGGGACAAATCGGACGTAGCCTTCGCGGTCGACGGGGAGTACTCTGACCGGCGGATGCATCTCGTCCGGACCGTGATCACCACCCGCCCCGAGACGGTGTGCGGCGTGGGCCCCGGCCCTGCCGTCCTACAATCGTTCGCACACAAGGGATTTCGTCATGCCCGAATCCAGCGCATCCGTCACCGTCAAGCAACCACTCGAAACCGTCTGGGAGTACATGTCCACTCCCGAACACACCACCGCATACCTACCGGGAACCGTGGAGGTCACCCCGCTGTCCGATGGGCCACTCGCCGTCGGTACGCAGTGGAAGGGCAAGACGGCCGTCCTCGGTCGGACGGTGGACTGGCGGGGAGAGTTCACCCGCGTCGACACCTGTAAGGAGACGGAGTTCCAGACCGTCGAAGCGCCGTTCCCGTTCACCACGCACATCTCTTTGGAGGAGACCTCCGACGGCGTCCGGGTGACGTGTCGGATCACGTCCTCGACCGGTTTCGGCGGGGTGTTCGGCAAGATGGCCGACCCCATCGTCAACCGCATCTATCAGCGTTCGCTCACCGCGTCGATCGAGAGCATCCCCGATCTCATCGACGAGTGGCTCACCCAGCAGTGACACGACAACGGCCCCACCTCGCCGAAGCGAGATGGGGCCGCTGGGGAATCGGTAGCACGAATGCGCTCCATGAGCGCATTCGTGCTACGAAATCCGTGAGGTGAGAGTCACCAGCTGGACTTCTGCACACCCGGCAGCTCGCCGGCATGTGCCATGTCGCGCAGGCAGATACGGCACAGGCCGAACTTGCGGAACACCGAGTGCGGGCGGCCGCACTTGTTGCACCGGGTGTAGGCCCGCACGGCGAACTTGGGCTTCTTGTTGGCCTTGTTGACCAGAGCCTTCTTTGCCATGTCAGTTGTCCTTAACGTTGTTGTCCTTGAACGGGAAGCCCAGGGCACGCAGCAGCGCCCGGCCTTCGTCGTCCGTGGTGGCCGACGTCACGACGGTGATGTCCATACCGCGGGGCCGGTCGATGTTGTCGATGTTGATCTCGTGGAACATCGACTGCTCGTTCAGGCCGAACGTGTAGTTGCCGTTGCCGTCGAACTGACGGTCCGACAGGCCGCGGAAGTCGCGGATACGCGGGAGGGCGATGGACACGAGGCGGTCCAGGAACTCCCACATGCGGTCGCCGCGGAGGGTGACGCGCGCACCGATCGGCATGCCCTCGCGCAGCTTGAACTGTGCGATGGACTTGCGAGCGCGACGGATCTCCGGCTTCTGGCCGGTGATCTTGGCCAGATCCTCGACGGCGCCGTTGATCAGCTTCGCGTCACGGGCGGCGTCGCCGACGCCCATGTTCACGACGACCTTCACGACGCCCGGGATCAGCATCACGTTGGGGTATTCGAACTCTTTGTTCAGCGTGTCCTTGATCTCCTCGCGGTAGCGAGTCTTCAGGCGCGGCTGGATCTTGTCGGCGGAGCTTGCGGAGCCGCCGTTCACAGTTTCAGTAGAGGTCATGTCAGATGTCCTTCCCGCTCTTGCGCGAGATCCGGACCTTCTTGCCCGTTTCCTCGTCGACGCGGTAGCCGACGCGAGTCGGGTTGCCGTCGGAGTCCACGACCATCACGTTCGAGACGTGGATCGAGGCTTCCTGGGTCACGATGCCGCCGGAGGAGGCACCGCGCTCGTTGGCCGACGCGGCGGTGTGCTTCTTGATTCGGTTGACGCCCTCGACGAGGACACGCTGGGTCTTCGGGAAGGCCTGGATGACCTTGCCCTTGGCGCCCTTGTCCTTGCCCGAGATGACGATCACGGTGTCACCCTTGTGGACCTTCATGTCAGATCACCTCCGGTGCCAGCGACACGATCTTCATGAACTTCTTCTCACGCAGCTCGCGGCCGACCGGGCCGAAGATGCGGGTGCCGCGGGGGTCGCTCTCACCCTTGAGGATGACGGCGGCGTTCTCGTCGAAGCGGATGTAGCTTCCGTCCGCACGACGGCGCTCCTTGGTGGTGCGCACGATGACGGCCTTGACGACCTCACCCTTCTTGACGTTGCCGCCCGGGATGGCGTCCTTGACAGTGGCGACGATGACGTCGCCAATGCCGGCGTAGCGCCGCGAGGAACCGCCGAGCACGCGGATGCACAAGATCTCCTTGGCACCGGTGTTGTCGGCGACTCGCAGGCGGGATTCCTGCTGAATCACTCGTTAGTCTCCTTGACCTGGCTTCTTATGTACGGCGGATTTCCGACCCGACGCACACGGTCCGTTGCCATCGAACACACGCCTGCCTGGGGTTTTGACCAGGTTGTGACACCTGAGCGGTCCGCCCCAGTGGGTTCGTGAGCCGACTCGCGACACAGCGGTGCCGCAGGCAACCCCACAAGTGTAGGGGAATGCCCAGGTCCGGGCCAAATCGATGGCCCCGGCGACCGCGCGGGGTTTCGGAGGACGCCGGGCCGGGAAAGTTTTTCGCGCACTGACCCATCTGGGGTGCACCGCCACGCGAAGCACCCATGAGACGAGATCGACCAGACACAAGCCCGTCCGGCGAGCAATCAGTGCGAGCCGGAAGGGAGCGAAACACGGGGGGCGTGTCAGCGCCGGGGGTAACTCTCGGCTGCCGATCGTGAGCCGAACGATCACCATGCTCCCCGGCTCCGCAGTTCAGTCCGACAACCGCGGGCCTGACGGCGAGTCCTCGACTCCGGGCCACCCGCCCCGAGTTCGTGGACCGGAGTTCGAATCCCCACGCTCGATCCGGGTTCGACGCTGCCGTGCGGGCGCATTCACAGGGGAGGCACGCGTGACCACAGACGACGCGGTCCGGAACACCGTTGCTACCGACATCGACGCCGGCCTGACGATCCCGATGACCGCCGCACAACGCGGCATCTTCTACGCTCAGCAACTCGAGCCGGACGTGCCGATGACCATCGACGCGTACGTCGAGTTCCGCGGCGACACATCGGGTCCGCAGGCCGAGGACGGTGACGACCCCCTCGTCGACGTCGATCCGGACATCATGCAACGTGCGGTCACCCTGACCGAGCGGGAGACCGAAGCCCCACTGCTGCGGTTGATCCCGACCGACGACGGCGAACCGATGATGGTGCTCGACCGGTCGCAGGGAGTGGTACTCGGGCGACAGGACTTCTCCGACGCCGACGACCCGCGCGCGGCAGCGCTGGCCTGGATCGACCGCCGGCGAAGCGCGAGTTCGGACGTGTTCGAAGACCGCATCCTCGAGACCCACCTGCTCAAGATCGGTCCCGGGCACTCGATCTGGTACTGCCACGGTCACCACATCGGCTTCGACGGCTACGCGGCCATGTACATGATGTTGCGGGTCGCCTCGCACTACACCGCGATCGTGAACGGGACCCCGCCCCCGATCGCGGACACCGCGTCGATGGTCGACATCGCGGAGTTCGACCGTGAGTACCGCGCCTCCGCGAAGTTCGTCGAGGATCGCGAACACTGGGCGTCGCATCTGGCCGACATGCCCGAGATGACCACTCTCACCAGCCTTTCGGCCTCGGCGGCGCCGTTGTCGGACGTACGGTCGGCAGTGCTGGACGACACGCTCGTCGCGCGCATCCGCGATCTCGGCCGCACCCAGCGGGTCCGGCCCGCCTCGGTCATCACCGCCGCCGTCGCCGCCTACGTCGCGCGCTACACCGATCGCGACGAGGCGATGCTGAGCCTGCCGGTCGCCGCCCGCGATCGCGATGTCCTCCGTACCTCGGCGGGCCTGACCTCGAACGTCGTCCCGCTGCGCATCGCGCTCGACGACGACACCGCCACCCTGGCCGATCTGTTGAAGTCGGCCAATTCAGAGATCAAGGTCGCCGTCCGGCATCAGAAGTTCCGGCATGAGGACATCACCTCTCAGATCCTCGGTGCGGCCGGTGCGCGACGAGGATTCTTCGGACCGCTCGTCAACGTCATGCTCTTCTTCCAGCACATCGACTTCGGTCCGCTCAAGGGAGAATTGCACGTCCTGTCCACGGGCCCCATCGAGGACCTGTCGGTGAACGTCTACGACAGCCTCGACGGCGGGATGACCCTCGACCTCGAGGCGAACCCCAACATCTACCCGGCCGAGGAGATCACCACCCACCACCGGCGCCTGGTCGACTTCGTCACCGCCTTCGTCGGCGCGCCGGTCGAGACCAAGGTGTCGGACCTGCACGTTCTCACCTATGCCGAACGAGCCGAACTCCCCGAGCGCATGACCGGGGAGCAGGTCGAGCACGGCGACACCACCCTCGTCGACCTGCTCGACGACGCGGCCCGGGCCCACCCCGATGAGACCGCGATCACCGACGCACAGGACGGACACTCGCTCACCCACCGCGAGTTCGCCTGCGCCGCAACACAGATCGCATCCGCGCTCGTTCGTCGCGGGATCGGCCCCGAGAGCGTCGTCGGCGTTCAGCTGCCCCGCAGCACCGACCAGGTCGTGTCGTTGCACGGCGTCGTCCGGGCCGGTGCCGCGTTCCTGCCGATCGATCCGGCCGAACCGGCCGACCGGCTCGGTCACATCCTCGAGGTGGCCGCCCCCGACCTCGTCATCACCGAGTCGGTGCTCGCCGAACTGCGCGCCGACGACGATTCCGACGTAGCCGCACCGACGCCCCCGAGCCCCGACACGGCCGCCTATGTGCTGTTCACCTCCGGTTCCACCGGCAAGCCGAAGGGCGTGGTCATCACCCACCACGCCATCGTCAACCGCCTCGCGTGGATGCAGGCCCGCTACGAGCTCGCACCGGACGACCGGGTGCTGCAGAAGACCCCGTCCACCTTCGACGTGTCGGTCTGGGAGTTCTTCTGGCCGTTCACCACCGGCGCGGCACTCGTCGTCCCGACTGTCGACGGTCATCGCGACCCCTGGTATCTGCGTGACGTGATCGCCGAACACCGCGTCACGACACTGCATTTCGTGCCATCGATGCTCGCCGCCTTCACCGCGGCACTCGACGCCGACGATGCATCGGAGCTGACGAGCCTACGCCGCATCTTCACCAGCGGTGAGGCTCTGACTCCCGCGACGGTCGGTGCCGCCGCGTCGCTGACGTCCGCTCCGATCCACAACCTCTACGGCCCCACCGAGGCCGCGATCGACGTCACCCACCACGACCACTGTCGCGCCGACGTCCCGGTGATCCCGATCGGCTCCCCGGTGTGGAACACCGGTGTCCACGTGCTCGACCACCGCCTGCGGCCGCAACCGCCCGGCGCGATCGGCGAACTCTATCTCGGCGGCGTCCAGCTGGCCCGGGGCTATCGCAGCCGCGCGGACCTGACGGCATCGCGGTTCGTCGCCTCGCCCGCGGCGCCGGGCGAACGGCTCTACCGCACCGGCGATCTCGTCCGTCTGAACGCCGCCGGCGAGCTGGAATACCTCGGTCGCACCGACTCACAGGTCAAGATCCGCGGCCAGCGGGTCGAACTCGGCGAGATCGAGTCGACCCTCAGCCGGCTGGACGGCGTGACCGCCGCGGGCGTGGTCATCCGGGATGATCTGGTCGCCGGTGAGCCCACGATCGTCGGTTACGTCACCGGCACCGGACTCACCGACAAGGACCTGCGAGCCGAACTCCGAACCGCGCTACCGGATCACATGATCCCCACCGCGATCATGGTCCTCGACTCGCTGCCCACCACCGCCAACGGCAAGCTCGACCGCCGTGCGCTGCCTCGGCCCGACCTGCGGACCCACCGCGAGTTCGTCCGGGCCCGCACCGCGCTCGAACGCTTCGTCGTGGCGACCGTCGCCGATGTGCTCGACCTGCACGACGACACGTCCGACGAGGTGGCGAACGAGGCCCACGCCACGGCTCCGGCGTCGATTTCTCTAAGCGACAACTTCTTCGAGATCGGCGGGACGTCACTGTCAGCGACACGGATGGCCTCGCGGCTGTCCCGCGCCACCGGCCATCGGATCGGGATCCGTACGGTGTTCGACGCCGACGACCTCGCCGGCCTCGTCGCGGCCCTGTCCGACCTGGGCGTCGACACCGATGAGCCGGCCGTCGGCTCCGCCTCGGTCCCCTCCGACGACACCGCCGGGCGGACCGTCTCCGGAGCCGTGCCGCTGTCCCCGGCCCAGCATCGGCTGTGGCTCGCGACACGGCTGGACCCCGCGTCCTCGGCGACCTACAACATGCCGTTCACCGTCCGCTTCGTCGGCGCACTCGACACCGACGCACTCCGGACGGCCCTGGTCGACGTCGTCCGGCGACACGAGCCGCTGCGCAGCGTCGTCACCGAGATCGACGGTGTGGCGTGCATCTCCGCGATCGACCCGGACGCGGTCGACGTCGACCTGCCGGTCCTCGCGACCGGTGACGTCGCCCAGTGCGCGGACCGCGACTTCGCCTCGCTCCCCTTCGATCTGGCCGCCGAGATCCCCGTCCGTGCGCGCCTCGTCCGAACCGCCGACGACGATCATCGACTCACGATGGTCATCCATCACATCGCGGCCGACGGCTGGTCGCTGGCCCCCCTCGCCGGCGACCTGGCCACGGCCTACCGCGCCCGCCGCGACGGCATCGAGCCCGAATGGACGCAGCTGCCGGTCTCCTACTCGCAGACCAGCGCCGCACGTCACGCATGGCTCGACGAGAGTCCGCATGCCGCAGCCGAACTCGAGTTCTGGCGGGACACCCTCGACGGGGCGCCGGGCGAGACCGAGCTGCCCCTGGACCGTCCCCGAAGCCGGGATTCAGAGGTGACCGGCCGGTCCGGATCGTCGGTGACCTCTACCATCGGCCCCGACACCTACGGCGCGATCCGGACCATCGCTACCGAGGCCGACGCCACGGTCTTCATGGTGCTCCACGCCTCGGTGGCGGTCCTGCTCCGTTCCCTCGCGCAGTCCTCGGACGTCATCATCGGCACACCGGTGTCCGGACGCGGCGACGCCGACCTCGACGATCTCGTGGGCATGTTCGTCAACACGCTGGCGTTGCGCACCGTCGTCGACAAGGACCTGCCGTTCGCCGACCTGGTGGCAAGTGTCCGGGAAACCGATCTGAACGCGTTCGACAACGCCGACATGCCGTTCGACCGGCTGGTGACCGAACTGAACCCGGCCCGTTCGGGCAATGTCCACCCGTACTTCCAGGTGTCGATGGCCCTGGAGGACCGTTCCGCCATCCGGCTCGACTTCGCCGGGCTCTCGGCGACCGCATCCCGCGTGGACACCGGTCGCACCACCTTCGATCTGCAGTTCACGTTCACCGAGGTGCGCGGGGCGACCGGCGAGCCTGCCGGCCTCACACTCGAGATCGGTTACGCCACCGCTCTCTTCGACCGGGACACGGTGGCCGGACTGGGTTCGCGCCTGGTCCGCATGCTGGGGGCGGCGACCGCGGACCCGAGCGCCCCGATCGGCGACCTGCCGGTGCTCGACCTGCACGAGCGTCTCGATCTCGTCCCGGCCGTCGGCGAGGGCCGCCGTCCGGTCGAACACCTCACCCGGCTGCTGTCGGCGGCCGCGGAATCCTCGCCGCACCGCGTGGCGGTCACCGACGGCACCCGGTCGCTGACCTACCGTGAACTCGACGCGGCGTCGAACCGACTGGCACGGGCGCTCATCGACGGTGGTGCCGGACCTGAAAACCTTGTGGCCGTGGCACTTCCGCGCAGCGTCGAGTGGATTGTCACGATGTGGGCGATCGCCCGCACCGGAGCCGCCTGGCTCCCGGTCGATCCCGCGTATCCGTCCGGCCGCATCGAACACATGCTGACCGACTCGGGCGCACGACTGCTCGTCACCGATCGGTCGTCCGATCCCGGCGCCGGGCCCGCTCTGAGCACAGTTGTCCTCGACGACCCCGCGATCCGCGAATGGATCGAAGCCGAATCAACGGCGCCCATCGCGGACTCGGAGCGACGAGGCGTCCTCGACGTCGACCAGCCCGCCTACCTGATCTACACATCTGGGACCACCGGCACGCCCAAGGGCGTCGTTGTCAGCCACCGCGGACTCGCCGACTTCGGCGCGCAACAGGTCACGCAGTACGGGATCACGCCCACCAGTCGAACGATGCACATGGCGTCGCCGAGTTTCGATGCGTCGGTACTCGAGATCCTGATGGCGGTCTCGGCCGGGTCGACGATGCACATCGTTCCGCCGGGGATTGTCGGCGGCACCGAGCTCGCCGAGCTGATGCGCGATGCGCGGATCACGCACGCGTTCCTGACCCCGTCGGTGCTGACGACCATGTCCCCGGACGACGTCCCCGATCTCGAGGCACTCGTCATCGGCGGCGAACACCCGAACTCCGAGGTGGTCCGCACCTGGTCGACCGGCCCGAAGCTGTTCAACGCCTACGGTCCCACCGAGACCACCGTGGTGGCCGCGGTGTCGGCGCCGATCAGCCCCGACTACACGACGCTGACCATCGGCCGGCCCATCCGCGGCATCTCTGCGCTGGTCCTGGACGAGCGCCTGCGTCCGGTCGCCCCCGGCGCGATCGGCGAGTTGTACATCGCCGGTGAGCATCTCGCCCGCGGGTACCACGGCGTCCGACCGCTGACATCCAAGCGCTTCATCGCCAACCCCTACGGCGATCCCGGCGAGCGCATGTACCGAACCGGCGACCTCGTCCGGTGGACCTCCGATCACGAACTCGAGTTCCGCGGGCGGGCCGACCATCAGACCAAGATCCGCGGGCATCGCATCGAACTCGGTGAGATCGACGCCGCCCTGGTTGCCGACGAGTCGGTGCGGGCGGCGGTCACCACCACGCATGGCGAGGGCGACCGCGCCCATCTCGTGTCCTACGTGACCGTGACCGCGGGCGCCCACGGGCAGGCCGCCGCGGTGCGAGACCGATTGGCGCAGCGCCTGCCCCGGCACATGATCCCGTCGACGATCATCGAGCTCGACGAGATCCCCACGACCCCGATCGGCAAGGTCGACCTCCGGGCACTGCCCGCGCCGGAGCCGGGATCGGTGGACGGCGACGTGGCGTTCGTCGCGCCGCGCAACCCCCTGGAGCAGGCGGTCGCCGACCTGATCGCCGAGCGTCTCGAACTGGAGCCCGGCACCATCGGCCGCGACCACGACTTCTTCGACCTCGGCGGCAACTCGTTGCTGGCGACCCAGATCGTCGGCGCACTCGAGAATCTCACCGGGCGACGCATCCCCGTCCGTGAGGTCTTCGACCACTCCACCGTCGCCGGCATCGCCCGGCTCGGCGGCGCCGACGAGGGTGACACCGCCCTCGTCGAGGCGCGGACACTCGCCGACCTCCGGCACGATCCGGACAGCCCGGCGCGACCGGGACCCGCGCAGCAGCAGCTCTGGTTCCTCAACCAGCTCGCGAGCGGAGCCGACGCCGATCCGGGGCGAGTCGACTCCGACAACGGTTCGTCGACAGCCGATTACGCCATCGCCTTCGCGCTGGATCTCCGTGGCGATCTCGACGTGGACGCTCTGTCCGGCGCGCTCCGATACGCCGTCGACCGCCACGAGATGCTGCGCACCGTCTACCCCGAGCACGACGGGCGCCCCGGCCTGGACGTACGTCCCACCGACGAGGTGCAGACCGAACTCACCGTCGTCGAGACGACGTCGGCGGAGTGGCCGGCCCAGGCGCAGGCGCTGGCGCGTCGTCCGTTCGACCTGACCGTCGACGTACCGCTGCGCGTCGCGCTGCACCGGATCGACGGCGACACAGCGCATCACAAGCTGAGCCTCGTCATCCACCACATCGCGGCCGACGGTTGGTCGATGGTGCCGCTGCACCGCGACATCACCACCGCCTACGCCGAACTGCGGACGGCGGCCGAGAACGGCACCGAAGCCGCGGTCACCGCCGCTCCGCCGGCCCTGGACTATCGCGACTACCTGCGCTGGCAGGCCGATCACCTCGAGACCCGCACCGATCTGGCCGACCGGTGGCGACAGGACCTGGACGGGATCGATGTCGGTCCGATCCTCGTACCCGACGCGCCGAGCGGGTCCGCCCGCACGGCGAGCGTGGTCGAGGTCGACTTCGACGCCGAACTGCGCAACCGCCTCTCCGCACTGGGCGGCGGCCGGGCCACCGAATTCATGTGCGTGCATGCGGTGTTCGCCGCGCTGCTGCACCGGCTGAACGCCGACCCGCAAGTGCATGTCGCCGGTTCCGCGTCGGACATCGTGATCGGCACCCCCGTCGCCGGACGCGCCGATCCCCGGCTCGCCGACATCGTCGGCATGTTCGTGAACTCGGTCGTCCTCCGGACCCCGGTCGACGGGAGCCAGGGGTTCGCGGCCCTGCTCGACTCCGTCCGCAGCCGCGATCTGGACGCGCTGGCGGGCGCCGACATGCCGTTCGAGCAGATCGTCTCGATCCTCAATCCGCCTCGCACGGATCGGCATCCGATATTCCAGATCGCGCTGGCATTCGACGCCGGGGTCTCCGACACCCTCGAACCCGACCACACCAGGGTTGATCTGCCCGGTCTGCAGGTCGTCGCCGAGGAGATCGAGACCGCGGCCGCCCGGTTCGACCTCGAACTGCGAATCCGTAACGGGCGCGCGCGGTTCACCTATGCGACCGATGTCCACACGCATGACCGCGTCAGCGAACTGGCCCGGATGTTCGTCGATCTCGCACGCGCGGTCGCCGCGGATCCGTCGACACCTCTCGACGACCTGGCCGGGACGGCCGAGCTGGTGGACACCGTCGATTCGGCTGTGCGCGAACACCGCTCGATCGAGCCGAGGCATCTTGCCGACATCCTCGCCGACACCGTCATCGACCACTCCGATCGCATGGCGGTCGAGGACGGAGACCGCACGCTCACCTACGCCGAGATCGATCGGATCTCCGCGCGCTGGGCACTCACGCTGCGCGAACTCGGGGTCGGCACCGAGGACGTGGTCGCGATCGCCGTCGATCGCAGCCTGGAGTCGGTGGTCGCCACGTGGGCCGTGACGAAGGCGGGCGCGGCCGCGCTGCCGGTCGACATGCGTTACCCGGCCGAGCGGATCGCCCACATGATCGCCGATTCGGGCGCCATCCTGGGCATCAGCAGCTCCGACCACCGTCGCGATGTGCCGCACGACATCTGGTGGCTGACCCCGGAGGATCTGAGTACCGGCGAGCGCGCAGGCTTCCGACCCCCGGCCCGGCACCCGGACTCGATCGCCTACATCGTCTACACCTCCGGCTCCACCGGAAAACCGAAGGGCGTGAGCGTGTCCCATCGCGGCCTGGCCGCGTTCGCCCAGACCCAGCGGGAGCGGTACGAGGTCGGCCCCGGCGATCGCACCCTGCTGTTCGCCTCCCCCTCGTTCGACGCATCGATGCTGGAGTTCCTCCTCGCCGTCGAGTCCGGCGCGACGATGGTGGTGGCACCGACGACGATCTATGGCGGCGACGAACTCGTCGAGTTCCTCGACGAGCGCGAGGTCACCCACGCGTTCATCACGCCGTCGGCCCTCGCCGCCGCGGCACCCCATCCACTCCCCCACCTGAAGACCCTCGGCGTGGGCGGCGAGGCCAGCACCCCGGAACTGGTGGCGCGCTGGGGAACCGGCCGTCGCTACATCAACTCCTACGGGCCGACCGAGACGACCATCGTCGCGACGATGTCGGCGCCGCTGCACCCGGGTGAGCCGATCACCATCGGCACTCCGGTCCACGAGTGCACCGCACTCGTCCTCGACCACCGGTTGCGCCCGCTGCCCGACCACGTCCCCGGCGAGCTCTACCTCACCGGGCCGGGAGTGGCACGGGGCTACCTGGGACGGCGCAGCCTGACCTCCGGCCGGTTCGTGGCCTCCCCCGTCGGAAGCGGCGCCGTCATGTACCGCACCGGCGACATCGTGCACCGCGACGCCGACGGCGCGCTGACCTACCACGGTCGCAGTGACAACCAGGTGAAGGTCCGCGGTTTCCGCATCGAACTCGACGAGGTGAGTGCGGCACTGGCGGCCGTGGACGGAATCGACTTCGCCACCACCGTCGTCCGCGGCGAGAGCGCATCGGCCACCCTGGTCGGTTACGTGACGCGCTCCGCCGGGGCGGCCGGCGATCCCGAGTCCGCAGACGCCCCTGAAACACTGAACACCGCAAGGGTGTTGGAGTCGGTCCGCAGCCGCCTGCCGCGCCACATGGTCCCGTCCGCGATCGTCGTGCTGGACGAGATCCCGCTGACCGGCAACGGCAAGCTCGACCATCGGGCACTGCCGGAGCCGTCGGCGAGCAGCATGTCGTCCGTCGGTCGCGCACCGCGCGGTGATGCCGAGACCGCACTGGTCGGCATCGTCGCCGACGTGCTCGGCCTCGCCCGCGAGGAGATCGGAGCCACCGACGACTTCTTCCTGCTGGGTGGCACCTCGCTGCAGGCGACCACCCTGGTCAGTCGGATCAACCGCGTGTCGGCCGAGGGCCGCCTCCGCGTGCGGGACGTCTTCGACCACCCGACCGCCGAAGCCCTCGCGGACCTGATCAGCCTGCCGGCCGACTGGGCACCGACCGCGGAGTCCGACGAGTCGTCGGGTCGCCCGGTCCGACGGGAGACATTCCCGCTCGCGCCGGTCCAGCGCCGCCTGTGGTCGCTGGCGGCGGCCGACCCCGCGTCGACCGAGTACCTGATGCCTTTCGTCCTGCGACTGACCGGGGACATCGATCTCGCGGCCCTCCGCGGTGCACTCACCGATGTCGTCGCCCGGCATACCAGCCTGCGGACGGTCTTCGAGGCGGTCGACGGGACACCGACGGGCCGGGTGCTCGACGATCCCGCGGCCGTCGTCGGCCCGCTGACCCCCGTCGTCCCCGCGGACCCCGACGCGCTGATGAGCGAGATCGCGCGACTCGCATCGACGCCCATCGACCCGACCACCGAGGCGCCGCTGCGTGCCACGGTCGTCGCCGACCCCGGTGCGCGTGGCGAGACCGCGACGCACATCCTCCTGCTCGTCGTCCATCACATCGCCGCCGACGGCGCGTCGTTGCCGACCCTCGTCGGCGATCTGGCGCAGGCCTACCGAGAACGACGCGCCGGCCGCGCCGAGACCTGGGATGCGGCGGCTCTCGACTACCGCGACCACGCCGTCGAGAGTGCGACGGCGCCCGCGGCGACCGACGAGTTGGGATTCTGGACCGAACACCTCGCGGGTGCGCCCGCCGAGAGCACGGTGGAACCGGTCGGCGGCGGCAGACGCGGTTCGGGTGCCCGGTCGGTGAGTCTGCCGCTCCCGGCACACACCCGGGCCGGCCTGACCGCCTTCGCCCGCGAACAGTCGACGACGCCGTTCTCCGTCCTGCACACCGCACTGGCGATCCTGCTGCACCGTCTGGGTGTCGGCGATGACCTGGTCATCGGCAGTCCGGTCGACAACCGCACCGGTATGACCGGCGTCGACCGCGACTACAGCGGCGTGGTCGGCATGTTCGTCAACATGGTGCCGCTGCGCAGCCACCTGCACAGCGCGGAGACCGTCGCCGCACTCGTCCGCCGGACCCGCGACACCGACATCGACGCCCTCGATCACCGGGGGGTGCCCTTCGACGACATCGTGACCGCGCTCAATCCCGAACGCGCGCACGGTCGACACCCGCTCTTCCAGGTGGCGTTGTCGGTGCACGACTTCGCCGGTGGCGCGCCGACCCCGGTGGGCGGTGCGGATTCCCTCGCCGGGACCGCCGTTGCGATGGACGACGACCTGATGGCCGAGGTGGCCGAATTCGACTCCCTCGCAGCCAAGTTCGACCTGCAGTTCACCGTCACCGGCCTGGGCGCGACCGACTCCGACACCGACGCCGCGGTCCAGATCACCTACGACGCGGCGCGATACGGCCACGACGACGCCCAGATGCTGGGAACGCGGCTCATGCGCGTGTTGCGCGGCATGCTCGGCGACCCCGGGCGCGCGATCGGCGACATCCGCATCACCGACCCCCTCGAGGTGGCCGAGCGCACCCCCGCTCTCGGACCGCGCGGCAACGCACCGACGACGCTGGACGTGCTGATCGCCGATGCGGTGCGGCGGCACCCCGACGGGCTCGCCGCGATCGGGCAGCCCACCGCGGACGGCGAGGGCCCCGAGACTCTCACCTACGCCGAACTCGACGCCCGCTCGAACCGGCTGGCCCGGGTCCTCCTGGGCCGCGGGGTGGGGGCCTACTCGCGCTCGGACGACGAGCCGGGGACCGAGGGTCCCGACGTCCGGTCGTCCCGCGAACCGGTGGTCGCGATGGCGATCAGCCGTTCCATCGACTCCCTGGTGGCGATCTGGGCGATCGTGAAGGCCGGCGCCGCATACGTTCCCATCGACCCCGAGTATCCCGCCGACCGCATCGCGCACATGCTCGACGACAGCGGCGCGCAGCTGGTCGTGACGACCTCGTCGTCGTGGGAACGCATCGCGGAGAGCTCGGCCGGGAGCGAGGTACCGACCCTCGTCCTGGACGCCGCGTCGACCCGGACCCGCATGAAGCACTCCTCGCCGGCGCCGATCACCGACGCCGAGCGGGCGTCGACGATCCGCCCGGATCAGTTGGCGTACATCATCTACACGTCGGGATCGACCGGTAAGCCCAAGGGCGTCCTGGTCCCGCACAGCGGGTTGCGCGCGGTGCACGACGAACTCGCGGAACGGATGACCCCCGGACCCACGTCCCGCGTGTTGCACTTCGCCTCACCGAGTTTCGACGCCTCGGTGCTGGAGATGCTGCTCGCGCTGGCCGGTTCGTCGGCACTGACCATCGTCGAACCCCACGTCTACGGCGGTACCGCGCTCAGCGACGTGATCAGGACGCGCCAGGCGACGCATGCGTTCATCACCCCTGCCGCGGTCGCCAGCATGGATCCCGCCGCCGTGCCGTCACTTCGCGCACTCGCGGTCGGTGGCGAGGCCTACGGAACCGACCTCGTGCGGCGCTGGTCGCCCGGTCGCACGATGATCAACGTCTACGGACCCACCGAGACGACGATCATCACGACCGGCAGCCGGTCGCTGACCCCGAACACGCCGCTGACGATCGGCACGCCGAACAACGGCGTCGGCGCGCTCGTCCTCGACGATCGGCTGCATCCGGTGCCGCCCGGTGTCACCGGCGACCTGTACCTGACGGGCGTGCAGCTCACGCGCGGTTATCACCGTCGACCCGGCCTCACCGCGGTCCGGTTCGTCCCGGCTCCGATGGTCACCGGGCCCCGGTTCGCCGGCCAACGGATGTACCGCACCGGCGACCTGGTCCGCTGGACCGGCGACGGGCAGCTCCTCTACGTCGGCCGCAGCGATTCCCAGGTGCAGGTCCGCGGATTCCGCATCGAACTGGGTGAGATCGACGACGCGCTCGCCGCCGAACCCGACGTCGACTTCGCCGTGACACTCGTGGACGGCACCGGGGCCCAGGCGATCCTGCGCAGCTACGTGACAGCGACGCGCGGGCACGAACCCGATCCCGCCGACCTGCGGCGCCGGGTGGGACGACGGCTGCCGCGGCACATGGTGCCGGCGTCCGTCTCCGTGCTCGAGGACATCCCGCTGACCCCCACCGGCAAGCTCGACCGCGCGGCGCTGCCGACCCCGGCCGTCTCCGCCTCGGGCCGAGCGCCGGCGCCCGGGACCGAGGCGACCATCGCCCGCCTCTTCGCGGAGGTCCTCGAGGTCGACCTCGACGCCATCGGTGCCGACGACGGATTCTTCGACCTGGGTGGCAACTCCCTGATGGCCACCGCCGTGACCGGCAAGCTGAGCGAGCTCACCGGGCAGCATCTGGCGGCGCAGTCGTTGTTCGGGGCCCCGAGTCCCGCCGAACTCGCCGAGCTGCTCGACGGCGGGGAGCACTCCGACGGGGACACCGGACCGTCGGTCTCCGGTCTCGACACCCTCCTGCCGTTGCGCCGCACCGGCGACGACGCCGGAAGCGATGCTCCCGCACCGCTCTTCGTGGTCCACCCGGCGATCGGACTGTCCTGGAGCTTCACCTCCCTGCTGCCCCACCTGCCTGCCGACCGCGCGGTCTACGGCCTACAGCACCCGGCGTTCGCCGGTGATCCGTGCCCGCAGACGATCGCCGACCTCGCCCAGGTGTACGTGGCCAAGCTGCGCACGGTGTCACCGGAGGGGCCGTACCACCTGCTCGGGTGGTCGCTGGGCGGGTTGATCGCCCACGAGATGGCCGTGCAGCTCCAGGAGGCCGGCGAGACCGTCGAGCAACTCGTCGTGCTCGACAGTTACGTCGTCGCCGAACGGCCCGACCTCGACACCGAGGCGTCGATCGCAGAACTCATGCGCGAGTTCGGACTCGACGTCCCCGACGGTGGCGAGGAGGGCACCGAGCCCTCGGTCGCGGACGCGTTCCGCGTCATCTCCGCGGCGGGCGGCGCGCTCGGCGGCTTGTCCGAGGAGACGCTCACGACCGTCCACGAGGTGTTCCGCCACGCCTCGCCGCTGGCGCGGAACTGGCAACCTCGGGTCTTCGACGGCGACCTCACCTTCGTCACCGCGACCGTGGACGCGCACGACGGCCCGCCGGCGATCGCCGACTGGCGCACCAAGGCCACCGGTCGCGTCGTCGAGGTCCAGGCGACCAGCACCCACGCACGCATGTTGCTGCCGGAGAACGTCTCCGAGTGGCTGACCGCGATCGAATCAGGTCCGATCGAATCAGGCCCGGGCACACCGGGAATCGCAGCACAGGAAGAGGAATCATGACGAACCCGTTCGACGACACCGAGGGGACCTTCCGCGTCCTCGTCAATCACGAGAACCAGCATTCCTTGTGGCCGGACTTCGCCCCCGTCCCCGACGGTTGGACCGTCGTGTTCGGTCCGTCGGGTCACGACGAGTGCCTCGAGTACGTCGAGGAGAACTGGCGAGACATGAGGCCCGCCAGCCTGATCCGCGCGATGGAACGTTCGCAGAACAGTGAAAGGGAGGTCACACATGGGGCGGCACAGTATGGCTGACACGACGTCGGCCGAAACCACTCCGGGGACCACGGCGTCGCCGGCCGGTCCGGTCACGTCTTCCGGCGAGACATCCACCGATGGCGTCTCCCCCGCCCGCAACGCCCTCGAGCTGCGCGGCCTGCGAAAGACGTTCCGCACCGGGTTGTTCGGCCGGGGTCGCCGCGTCCATGCCCTCAACGGCCTGGACCTGACCGTGCCCGCCGGCACCGTCCACGCGTTGCTCGGCCCCAACGGAGCCGGCAAGACCACCACCGTCCGCGCGGTGGCGACGCTGATGAAGCCCGACGAGGGCAGCGTCGTGGTCGACGGCGTCGACGCCCTCGCCGATCCCGGCGCAGCCCGCAAGATCATCGGCGTGTCCGGGCAGTACGCCGCCGTCGACGGGAACCTGACCGGTTTCGAGAACCTGCGGATGGTCGGTCAGCTGTACGGACTCTCCCGGGGCGAGGCCTCGGCACGGGCGCGCGAACTGATCGCCGACCTCGCCCTGCAGGACGCCGCCGACCGCCCGATGCGTACCTACTCCGGCGGCATGCGCCGGCGGCTCGATCTCGCCGGCGCCCTGATCAACCGACCGTCTCTGGTCATCCTCGACGAACCGACGACGGGGCTGGATCCCCGTGGGCGACGCCAGATGTGGGAGGTCATCACCGAACAGGTCGCGAACGGCGCAACGGTCCTGCTCACGACGCAGTACCTGGAGGAGGCCGACGCCCTGGCCGACGAGATCACCGTCATCGACCACGGGACGATCCGGGCCCAGGGCAGTGCCGCCGACCTCAAGGCCTCCACCGGTGCGTCGATCCTCACCATCGAGGTGCGTTCGGACGGGACCGCTCACGACGAGCTGGTCGCCACGACCCTCGCCGAGGTCGGACTCGGCATGCCCGAACGACTCGACGAGTCGGACCGCCCCGACCCGGCACACACCGACAACTCACGGTGGTCCCTGCCGGTCGGCGACGGGAGCCGCAGCGCGGTCGCCGCCGTCCGGGCGCTCGACGCCGCCGGAATCGTCGTCGTCGACGCCACCGTCGCCACGCCGACCCTCGACGACGTGTTCCTGGCCCTCACCGAGCGGGACACGCCAGGCAGCGAAGGCGGCAGTGACCTCGGTGTCGAGACACCGGTCACGACCGATGCCGAGACCACCGTCATCCCGAGGTTGTCCGACGCAGATCCCGACCTCTCCCACGCCCCGACGACCAGATCGGACCGACTTCATGCTCACTGACACCGCAGTCCTGGTCGAGCGGAACCTGCTCACCGTCAAGCGAATTCCCACCTTGCTCATCGGCGCCACCATCCAGCCGCTGATGTTCGTGTTCCTGTTCGCCTACGTCTTCGGCGCGACCTTGGGCGGGGGTTCCTACCGAGAATTCCTGATGGCCGGCATCTTCACCCAGACCGTGGTCTTCAACGCGGCCTTCACCACGGTCGGCCTGGCGAACGACACCTCCGACGGCATCGTCGACCGGCTGCGGTCGCTGCCGATGTCCCGGCTGGGCGTCATCAGCGGACGTGTCACCTCGGACATGCTCCTGGGCGTCGTCGGCCTCGCGGTGATGGTCGCCTGCGGTCTGGCCATCGGCTGGCGGGTCCAGGGCAGTGCCGGCGACGCCGCCCTCGCCTTCGGCATCATCGGACTGTTCGCGCTCGCCATGGCGTGGGTGGGTGCGGTGACGGGTCTCGCCGCGCCGAATGTCGAAGCCGCGCAGAGCATCGGGTTCTTGTGGATGTTCCCGGTCACGTTCCTGTCGAGCGCGTTCATCTCCGCCCAGAGCCTGCCGGGTCCGCTGCGCGCGATCGCCGAGTGGAACCCGGTGACGGCAGTGGCGACCGCGTCCCGGCAGCTCTTCGGCAACGAGGCACCGCCGACCTTCCCCGAGGCCACCGGATGGGTCGCCGACCACGCGGTCGGATACTCGGTGGGATCGGCACTGGTCATACTGGCGGTGTGCATACCCGCCTCGCTCATCCTGTACCGCCGCGCCGCCAACCGGTGATCTGCAGGTCAGTGATCCATGAATTCGCGATCGGTAGCCCCGGGATCGACGATCACCCGAGAAATCCCTACGTCTTCGTTACCGTGGAACCGTGACACCGGACGATGGCAGCGCGGCCACCGACGCGCACCACGGACGCGGAGGCGAAGCACAGATGCTGCGGGAGTTGCTGGCCGCAGCCGCGACAGGCGACCGGACCGCGTTCTCCACGTTGTACGACCGCACGAGTTCACGGATCTACGGACTCGCGTTCCGCGTCGTGCGGGACCGTCAGTACGCGGAGGAGATCGTCCAGGAGGCGTACCTGCAGTACTGGCAGAAGGCCGGCGAGTACCAGCCCGGGCGCGGTTCGGTCATCACATGGATGATGACCATCGCCCACCGGCGGGCCGTCGACCGAGTCCGATCCGAGGAGCTGCAGCAACAGCGCATGTCGCAGTATGGAGCGGTCTCGGTGGAGACACCGCGGAACATACCGCTCGAGGTCGTTGTGCAGACCGACGAGGCGCGTACGCTACGAACATGTCTCGGCACGCTCACGGAACTGCAACGGAGCTGCATCGAGATGTCGTATTTCGGGGGCCTGACCTATCCCGAGGTCGCCCGGCACACCGATACCCCCTTGCCCACCATCAAATCTCGGATTCGAGATGGCCTGCGTCGGTTGAGAACCTGCCTGAGGACGCACGAGGACGCCTGATCCCACAATGACCACATCCGATACGACCGGGGACCGCGGGGCCACCTGGCTCGACGACCACGTCGAATTGTTCGCCGTCGGCGCGCTGACCCCCGACGAGACCAGACGCGTCGAGTCAGAACTCGCCGCACTTCCACCGCACGAGCGGGCGGAACACGACGCCCAGATCGCCGACATCCAGGCGGCCATGGCGGGTTTCGCGACGACCTATGCGCTCGACGCACCGCCCGAACTCCGGGACCGGGTGCTGCAGCACGTCTTCGAGGGTGCGGCGCTGACCCCGGAGTCCTACGTACCCGCAGGCATCGGCCCGCAGAACCCGGCCGCGCCCGCGGTCCATCCCGTCCCGCCGGCGGCCCCGGCGGGAACGGGCCGGTCCGGCGAAAGCGACCTCGCGCCGCCACCGCCGGTCGAATTGCGGTCCCGCGACTCGCGCCACGGACAGCATCGATCGGGCGGAACCGCGCGGCGTCCGGCACGCGCAACGGCGATCCTGGCGGCCGCGGCGGTGACCGTGGCCGTGGCGCTGGGGGCAGGCGTGCTCATCGGTCGCACCACCGCCCCCGAATCGTCCACCTCGTCGACGGCCCTCAGCGACTCCCAGCGTGAGGTGCTCGGGGTACTCACCGCCGCGGACGCGTCCGTGAGCGTCGAGCCATTGGCCGACGACCGGGGCACCATCGCGGTGGTGACGTCCGAATCGGCCGACCAGGCGGTCGCGCTCCTGCGGGACCTGCGCACGCCCATCCCGGCCGACAGCACCTATCAGTTGTGGCTGGTGGGCGGCGCACCGCAGCCGGTGCCCGCCGGGCTGATCCCCGGGGACGACACCGCCCCGGTGGTGGTGGACGACGTGCGCGGGTCGAGCGTGCTCGCGGTCACCATCGAACCGGCCGGCGGTTCGCCGCAGCCGACGACGCCGATCCTCGCCCAGGTCGCCCTCTAGGCCGGCGAGAATTCGATCCTGCGGGTGACAGCCGTGGCGATCTCCGCTCGAACCGTTCTTCGGTGTGCGGGCGATCCATAGACTGTGGGGCCGGCACGTCGGCGCGTCCGAGCCGACGGGATCTCGAGAACGAGTAGGTGCGATGTGAACGGAATCGGTCGTCGGGAACAGCGGCAGCGACATCCCGGCGGGTTGAGTCTCCTCGCCGGGATGCTGACGGTGGGTGCGGTCATCGCGGGCCTCGCGACCGCTCTCGGGGCGCCGGCGACCGCCGCGCCGTCGTCCCCCGACGGTTCCCGCATCGTCGACTCCTACACCGATGACCCGCGGCAGGTGACGCTGCTCGTCCACTCCGCCTCGATGAACCGCGCGGTCCCGGTCACGGTGCTCACGCCACGGGATCGGACCCGGCCGGCGCCCACCCTGTACCTGCTCAACGGCGCCGGTGGCGGGGAGGACTCCGCGACCTGGGACGCACGGACCACCTACAAGCGGTACTTCGCCGACCGACACGCTTATGTCGTCACCCCGATCGGTGGCGCCTACTCGTACTACACCGACTGGCAGCGCGACGATCCCGCTCTCGGGCGCAACAAATGGCAGACCTTCCTCACGAGAGAACTGCCGCCCCTCGTCGACGACGAATTCGACACCACCGGCGTCAACGCGATCGCCGGGATCTCGATGGCGGGGACATCGGTGCTCAACCTCGCCATCGCCGCCCCCGGGTTGTACCGATCCGTCGCCGCCTTCAGCGGGTGCGCTCGGACCAGCGACCCGGCCGGCCAGCAGTACATCCGGCTGGTCGTCGAGGACCGCGGTCAAGCGGACATGACCAACATGTGGGGCCCGCTCGACGGTCCCGGCTGGCGAGCCAACGATCCCTACCTGAACGCGGCGAAGCTGCGCGGCAGCAAGGTCTACATGACCACCGGCACGGGAGCACCGGGAGTCCACGAGCAGCTGACCGACCCGAGTATCGCGGGCGACGGTTTCACGCTGGCGAACCAGGCGATCGTGGGCGGCGGGATCGAGGTCGCCATCGACATCTGCACCCGGCAGATGGTCGAGCGTATGCGTGCGCTCGACGTCCCGGTCCAGGTGAACTTCCGCCCGACCGGCACCCACTCATGGGGTTACTGGCAGGACGACCTGTACCGGACCTGGCCGCGTATCGAACGCGACCTGCGCTGAGCTCGTCCACCCACCGGACCGCCCCCTCCGCCCTGGGCGGACCGATCCGCGGACGAACTCACCACGAGTCGAGGCCGGTGTATCCGTCCTGGAGGGCGCGCGCGAACAGGTGCGTCTTGGTCGGGGCGCCACGGCCGACCGCGGTGTACTTGGCACGGATTCGTGCAAGATGTGTGCTCACCGTCGACGCCGAGATGAACAGGCGCGCCGCGGCATCCTCCTTGGAGTCGGCGGCCAGCCACGCCAGCAAGACCTCGATCTCCCGGTCGGACAGGCTCGGCCGCGGGATCGCGGCGGTCACCTCCCCGCTCCCCCGATAGTCGGCGAGGCGCGCAACCCTGTTGTGCGCCACCATGTCCGCAGTATCAGCACGGCGTGCCGCCGACGACCCCCCGGTCGTGAAGAAATCTGTCGTCGCCGTCATTGATCCATCCCCTTTTCGATCGGCGCATCGCTCACGTCCCCGACGCCGCACGCTCCACGCGTTCTCATCGTTGCCCCAACGGTAGGTCGGCCGAGTGTCGGTCGGTAGACCCAGAACTGGGGACCTCGGCACCGGTCGAGTCGGTCTCGCAGCCGCTTCCCCATCGCTCCCCTCCTCTGTCCTCGATGTGGTGTCACCGTCGCCGCCCTGTGGGCGGGCGCCGTTCACCGTCCGCTCCCGCGCGAGTCGTCGGACACGACCCCGGTGGCTCGCCGAAGTCGCTGCGGCACCGGGAGCCAACCGTCTTCGACGGCACGCTTGAACAGATCCACCTTGGTGTGGGTCGGTCTTCCCGCATCCGCATATTTCTGGCGAATCCGTTTGAGGTACTCGTTGACCGTCTCGGCGGACACTCCCAGGGCGGCCCCGACCCGCGTCGAGGTCTCGCCGGATGCGTACAGCGCCAAGACTTTCTGCAGCTGTGGCGACAGGTCCACCGCTGCGAGTTCGGGGTCGCCGTCGATCGCTGCGGCCCACTCGGTGGTGAGGACCGCCCGACCCCGGGCGGCCGCCCGGATCGCGTCGATGATGACCGCCTCGTCGGCCGACTTGAGCACGACGCCGAGCGCTCCGGCGCGGGCCGCCGAGCGCAACAGCGCCGGGTGCTCGCCGGAGGTGTAGACGACGGTGGCGACCCCGGCCGCGGAGAGTGCGTTGACGTTCTCGCGTGGTGTCGTGCCGTCGTCGAGACGGAGATCCAGCAGCACGACATCGAGCGGCATCCCGCCCAGCACACCATCGACGGTGGACGCCGCACAGACCAGCGAGATGTCGGCGATCGGATCCAGCACGCGCTCGATTCCCCAGATCGGCGAACGGTGGTCGTCGACCATGCCCACGCGGACGAGAGATACGCCGTCCGCCGACGTGTCGTCCGCCATCGCGTTCACCCCCTCGGACCCGCCCCCGCGATCGACCTCACCCGTGGCCGCGATGGTCGACGCTCTCAGCAATTACACAGCAGTTTGCGACCGTGTACTCAGCGAACAGTATCCGACGAGTCGGACACTTCACCCCGTCGACGGCATCACCAGCGATGATCCGTCCCAATCTGAAACCTGATGTGTCCACATTCTTGGGGACACCACCCGGATCGGTCACACCGGGAGCGAAAGCATGCAAGACTAGAACGTGTTCTAAAAAAGTGATCGTGCCGGGCGTCGTCCGGCGACGACCCGACCCGACACGCAGGAGCAGAAAAGGTGAGCGCACCATCGACGCACGATGTACTCGGTACACCGGTGACCATGCCGGTCGAGATCCGGCACGCGCGGTGCTTCGTGGCCGGTTTCACCGCCGACACCCGGGCCGTGACACGGGCCATCGACGCCGAATCGACACAGCCCGGGACGCTTCGCCCGTTGCGCATCCGACCGGGTCGCACCATGTGCATGCTCGTGTTCGTCGACTACGTCGACGGCGACCTCGGACCGTACAACGAATTCGGCGTGTGCTTCCTCGTCGAGGACCCGACCACCCCGCCCGCCTCACCGATCCGGGCGTTGCGCTCCCTGCTGAAAGGGGACGCGCGTGCGCTGGTGCACCGACTCCCCGTCGACGGCGACTTCACCATGGCCGCCGGGCGCGGCATCTGGGGGTTCCCGAAGACACTCGCCGAGTTCGAGGTCGACCACTCCTCCGCCACCAGACGCGGACGCCTCGTGTCCGACGGCGCACTCGTCGCCGACCTGAGTGTGAAGCCGGGACTCAAGGTCCCGGACTCGACCGCCGACACCGTGTTGCACGCCTATTCGCAGCTCGACGGGGTCACGCGGATGACACCCTGGCGACTCACCTCGACCACCGGGACCCGCACCCGCATCGGCGGCGCGCGCCTGACGCTCGGCAACCACCCCATCGCCGACGAACTGCGCTCTTTGCGACTGGGGCGACGCGCCCTGATGTCCAGCTCGGTCGATCGGATCACGATGCGATTCGAGAACCCCACGCTGGTCTGACCCGGATCTCACCTCGGGTTCGCGGACGTCCGGGCCGCGGTCGCGGACAATGGTTCCATGAGCAATCTCGAGACGGACCCGGTCGAGGTCGAGTGCCATGCCGATGCCGGCGTCGCCGCGGGCCCGGGCCTCCTCCACATGGATGTCCTGACCGCGCGCGACGTACCCCTCGGCGGCCCGCGCGCGATGACGGTGCACCGGACCCTCCCGCAGCGGTCACGTTCGCTGATCGGAGCCTGGTGTTTCATCGACCACTACGGCCCCGATGACGTCGCGAGCAGCGGCGGGATGGACGTGCCACCACACCCGCACACCGGACTCCAGACGGTCAGCTGGCTGTTCACCGGCGAGGTCGAGCACCGGGACACGATGGGCAACCACGCGATGGTCCGCCCCGGCGAGATCAACCTCATGACCGCCGGGCACGGCATCGCGCACACGGAGGTCTCCACACCCGACACCACCACCCTGCACGGGGTACAGCTGTGGGTTGCGTTGCCGGCCGAGAATGCCGACACCGCACGCGACTTCGCACACCACCGGCCCGACGCTCTCGACCTCGGCGGGGTCACCGCAAAGGTCTTTCTCGGCGAACTGTTCGGCACCCGCTCGCCGGTGCACACGTTCACGCCGTTGACCGGCGCCCAGCTCGATTTCGCACCCGGCGCCACCGTAGACATCGACGTCGACCCCGAACACGAACACGGCGTTCTCGTCGACACCGGCACCGTCGAGGTCATCGGCGCCGACACCGCACCGCTGGCCCGCACCGAGCTGGGTTACATCGGCTTGGGCGCGCGTCGGATCACGCTCACCAACGTCGCCGAGACCGACGCCCGGGTGATCTTCCTCGGCGGCGCACCGCTCGCGGAGGACATCGTCATGTGGTGGAACTTCATCGGGCGCACACACGACGACATCGTCGGCCACCGGGACCAGTGGGAGGCGCGCAGCGAACGCTTCGGGCAGGTGCAGGGTTACGTCGGTTCGACGCAGCACCTGCCCGCGCCGCCGCTGCCGCAGTCACGGCTGCGCGCCCGGGCCAACACCCCGGGGCGCGCCGCCCCCGAGTGAGAGCGCATCACGCCGTTCCGAGCAACCTCGCGAAGTTCGCGATCCCCGCCGCCTCGACCGCCTGCTGCCTGCCGTCGATCGCGGGCGCGCGCGACGGTTCCCGGCCGCCTTCGGCGTCCACCGGCCCCGCATCACCCCTCGGTCCGAGGAGTGAGACCAATTCGGCTGCAGCACGGCCGATCCGGTCGTTCAACGACGTGGTGTCGCCACCGGCGCCCGCCCAGTCCGCCGACGCGGCGTAGACGCCGGTCGGCAGGACGACGGCACGTAGGTAGGCGAACAACGGTCGCAGCGCGTGGTCGAGCACCATCGAGTGGCGCGGACTGCCGCCGGTCGCCCCGATCAGCACCGGTTTGCCCGACATGGCGTCGATGTCGACGAGATCGAAGAACATCTTGAACAGTCCGCTGTAGGACGCGTTGAAGACCGGCGTCGCCACGATCAGGGCATCGGCCCCCTCGACCGCGTCGAGTGCCGCGCGCGCCCGGCCCGAGGCGAAGCCGACCGTCATCGCCTGCCCCAGCTCGGCGGCGAGGTCACGCAGGTCGACGATCTCGACGTCCACGCGGCCCGCCCCGAGTCCTTCGGTGACGGCGGCGACCATCCGGTCGACGAGCAGTCGCGTCGACGACGGTTCGGAGAGACCGGCATTCACCGCGACGATCCGCGGGGCGGTCACGAGGACACCTCCACATCCTGATCGGCTTCCTGGCGGGCGGCGACGAGCGAGGCGTGCGTCGGCGCGTCGGGGACGTCGTCGGGACGTCCCTCCGCGAACCCGGCGCGCAGGTCCGGCAGCACCTCGCCCAGCAGGTCGAGCTGCTCCAGCACGGTCTTGAGCGGCAGTCCCGCGTGATCGACGAGGAACAGCTGACGCTGGTAGTCGCCGAAGGTCTCCCGGAAGGTCAGCGTCTTGTCGACGAACTCGGCCGGGCTGCCGACGGTCAGCGGCGTCTGCGAGGTGAAGTCCTCGAGCGACGGACCGTGTCCGTACACCGGCGCGTTGTCGAAGTACGGGCGGAACTCGCGCACCGCGTCCTGCGACTTCGGCCGGATGAAGAACTGTCCGCCGAGCCCGACGACGGCCTGGTGTGCCTTGCCGTGGCCGTAGTGCTCGTACCGTTCCCGGTAGAAGTCGATCAGCCGCTGGAAGTGCTCGTTGGGCCAGAAGATGTTGTTCGCGAAGAACCCGTCCCCGTAGTAGGCGGCCTGCTCGGCGATCTCGGGACTGCGGATTGAACCGTGCCAGACGAACGGTGCCACGTCGTCGAGCGGACGGGGCGTCGAGGTGAAGGACGTCAGCGGGGTCCGGAACTGCCCTTCCCAATCCACCACATGCTCGGTCCACAACCGATGCAGGAGGTGGTAGTTCTCGATCGCCAGCGGGATCCCCTGGCGGATGTCCTGGCCGAACCACGGATAGACCGGGCCGGTGTTGCCGCGCCCGAGCATCAGGTCGACGCGCCCGTCGGCCAGATGCTGCAGCATCGCGAAGTCCTCGGCGATCTTGACCGGGTCGTTGGTCGTGATCAGCGTGGTCGCGGTACTCAGCTGCAGGCGCTCGGTCTGCGCCGCGATGTAGGCCAGGGTCGTGGTGGGCGACGACGAGACGAAGGGCTCGTTGTGGTGCTCACCGAGCGCGAACACGTCGAGCCCGATGTCCTCGGCCTTCTTGGCGATCTCCACGATCGCCTTGATCCGCTCGTGTTCTGTGGGCGTCGTGCCCGTGGTCGGGTCGGTGGTGATGTCACTGACGCTGAAGAGTCCGAACTGCATGTCGCGCCTCCTTGTGATGGTTGCACCGAGCATAACCGGACCGCGGTCCGATTAATTCCGGTGGCCGGTGAGTTAGTGTTGGCTCACTGCGGAGAAGCGCCGCGGATAGACAACTGCATCGAGGAGAGTCGCATGAAGATCCGGAAGTCCGTCGCTGCCGTCACCCTCGCCGGGGCCGCTTTGTTCGTCGCCACCGGCTGTTCGGAGTCCACCGACACCGTCGACGAGGCGACGAGCGCGGTGTCCACCGCCGTCGAGTCCGCGGCGAGTCAGGTCGAGACCGCCGCCAGCGACGCGGTCGACGAGGTCACCGGCCTCAGCAATGACGACGCACAGGAAACCCTGCGCCAGGCCATCGACCCGAACACCTCCTCCGAGGAGCTCGACCAGGTCATCGACGTCACCAACCCCGCGACCAAACCGGCCGCGATGGCCTTCGCCAAGGGCGCCTCCGCCGCGGGATACACCCCGGACGCGTTCTCGGTGAAAGAGGTCACCGAGGACGGCGACAAGGCCACCGCGACCGTCGCCGTGAAGAGCCCGCATTCCTCGACGCCGGTCGACATCCAGCTCGGCTTCGTCAAGGTCGACGGCGACTGGAAACTCAGCGGCGACGCCATTCAGCAGATGATCAACCTGAATCCCGGCCAGCAAGAGGGCAACTAGACCCACGGCGTACGTCGCCTCCTCGCCTACACTCGGACGGGTGCGGTTCCGACCCGGAGCCGGGCGGCGAGGAGGTGTACGTGCGTACCGATCAACCCACCCAACCGTTCGCTCCGCCGGTGACCAAGCGGCACGCGCGGTGGCCGCTCGTCAACGATCTCGACGACACCGAGTTGCCGGCTGCGGCCGAACCGACCGGCACGCGGGTCGACGTACACGTTGGGGTACCCGCGTCGCCGAAGCCGCCGACCAGGGTCGAGCCCGCGGCGGAATCGTCACCGCGGATGGTGAGGCGCGACGCCGGCCGGCTGCCGGCACGAGAGCATGCCGCATTGCCGCCGGTGGGCGATTTCTGGGACCTGGAGAACGCCGGTCGGGCACCCCTTGCCGCGATGCCGCTGCCCGCGCGGACCTTTCCGGCGCGTCCGGCGCCGTACCTGACCAGGCCCGTCGGCGGCCGTTCCGTCGCTCCGGCTGCCTCGCTGGCGCTCACCACCGGGCTGATCTCCATTCCCCTGACCCTCCTGCTGGGACTGGGCGCGATCCTCGGACTGATCGCCGTCGTCGCCGGCGCGGTCGGAGTCCGGCAGGTTCGACGCGCCCCCGCGGAGCGCAAGGGCACCGGTCGCGCGATCACGGGCATCGTGACCGGCGCCGGCAGCGTGATCGTGGGCGGCCCGATCCTCTTTCTCGTTCTGCTCCTCGCCGGGCTGTAGCCGACAGGCGCACTCTTCGAGGCCTGCCGCCGCCACGCTTGTCGCCGCCACAGTCGCACGACCACAGAAACAACGAGACCCGCCTGTCGGCGGGTCTCGTCGGGTATGTCGATGCCGGTCTCTAGCTGACCGCGCGGAGTCGGGGCCGGACCGAGGCGACCTCGCCGCGCTCGCGGCCGAGCCAGGCCTGGATCTCGCCAATGACCTGCAACCGGGAATCAACCGGGTCGATGTCCACGAGAGACGGCATGCAGTGCATCAGGGCGGCGTAGAACGCCGAGGTCGGCGACATCCCGTACTCGGCCAGCACGCTGCCGTAGTCCTCGACGCGATCGGCGAGTTCACCGTAGGTGAGAGCGTCATCGCCCAGCCGAACTGCGGTCAGGTGGGGCGTGATCGCCCCTCGTGTCTGGATGTCATCCAGTAGTAGCTGGTCCATGATTACTGCCTTCCCGCCCGTGGAGCGTCGATCGCTGTGTCCCCGCCTCCCCTGACGTTGGTACTCATGCGATCCTTCAACCAAGTGTGCCCTACCTCATTCAACTAGTAGAACACTGACTCAACATGTGTGGGATATTCCACAACAATTTCGGTAACTGTGCTGCACTCCGATGTTACGGCTGTGACTGCAGTTGCGACAGGTCACCACTGGGTTGATTCTTTACCTGTTATCCACGTGCAACTGTCCTGACATTCGAGCACGACCGACTTTCGCGATCGCGAGTGTCGGGCCCGTCGCCGACTCAGGCGTCGCCGCTCTTGTCCGCCTCCATCGCCTCGATGAGGCTCTTGGGCCGGAGGTCGGTCCAGTTCTGCTCCACGTACTCCAGGCACGCGGCGCGGCTGTCCTCGCCGAAGACCTTGGTCCACCCGGCTGGGATGTCGGCGAACGTCGGCCACAGCGAGTGCTGGTTCTCGTCGTTCACGAGCACGTAGAAGCGGCCGTCCTCGTCGTCGAATGGGTTCGTCATGGGTGTCCTTTCTCCATCGGCACGGCGACTGTCGTCACCCGCCTGCTTTGTTGTTGTCGAACGTAGTGGCTCGCCGCCCGGATTCACGCGAGGTCAGGTCGATGATGTCACGCAAATCCCCTCATTCCGGTGTCCGCTCGCCGGCGCCGTCGACCTGCGACAGCTGGGCATCGAGCGCCGGTCCGACGACCGCGAGGGCGTCGGCGTTCGCCATCCCCAAATGGTGGGTGGCCACGTCGACGTTGTCGACGGTGCCGGTGACGAACGGCCGCCAGGCCGCGGCCAGGGTGGACGGGTCGTCCTTGTCCTCGGTCGCGGTGAACACGTGTATGTCGCCGGCGAAGACATCGGGCCGGTAGTCGAGGACCACCTGGGTCGAGGACTCGAAGCTGTCCATGATGCGCTCCACCTGATCCTCCGCGAGCAGGCCCATGCCGGAGATCTGCTGCCGGATGATCGCGGTGACCTCCTCGGAGGTGGACGCCTGCATGTCGTCGCCGAGATCGAAGAGATCCCGCCAACCGCCGAGGACATCGACCACGGTGGACGCGTCCGGCTCGATCGCCGGCCCGGGCTCCGCCGCGGCCGCCCCCCCGTGCTGCGGGACGTCGTGGACGATCACCGGTTCGTCCTCTGGGCGGGAGTCCATGATCCCCAGGTAGGCGACCTGCTCCCCGAGTTCCACGAGGTGTACGGCCATCGCGTGGGCGATCACGCCGCCGACCGACCAGCCGAGCAGATGGTAGGGGCCATGCGGCTGGACCCGCCGGATCTCCTCGACATAGCGCCGGGCCAGCACCCGCGCGTCGGTCACGCTCGGCTCTCCGGTCACCACATGCGGGTCCTGCAGTCCGTAGATGGGCCGGTCCCGCAGATGTGGTGCCAGCCCGCCGTAGAACCACGCCAGGCCGCCGGCCGGGTGCACGCAGAAGAGCGGCGGCCGCGAACCCTCGCCGCGGAGGCTGATCACCACGTCGTTGCTCACCGCGTTGTCCTCGGCCAGTCGGTGGGCCAGGCCACGCACCGTCGGATCGCTGAACAACCACGCGAGTTCGATCTCGAAGCCGTTTCGGTCGCGCAGCGCCGCCGCGACCCGGGTGGCCGAGAGTGAGTTGCCGCCGAGGTCGAAGAAGCTGTCGGTGGCACCGATCTGTTCGACGCCGAGGACCTCGGTGTAGGCATCGGCGATCGCCTGCTCGACCGGGGTGGCCGGGGCGACGAATTCGACGGAAGCCACCTCGGGAGAAGGCAGCGCCGCTCGGTCCAGCTTGCCGACCGGGGTCAGCGGGAACTCGTCGAGCACCGTGATCGACGCGGGCACCATGTGTCCGGGCAGCTGCGCGGCCAGCAGACCACGCAGAGCGTCCACCTCTACACCGTCACCGACGACATAGGCGGCGAGGCTCGACGCCACCGAACCCGGGGTCCCCGACGAGCCGATGCCGACGACGACCGCGGAACGCACCTCGGGCGCCGAGCGCAGCACCGCCTCGATCTCGCCGAGTTCGATGCGCAGGCCGCGTAGCTTCACCTGGTCGTCGCTGCGGCCGGAGTACTCGAGCGTGAGGTCGCCCGACGGTGACTCGCGCCAGCGCACGACGTCGCCGGTCCGGTACATGCGGCGTCCGGACCCGGCGAGCGGACTGGCGACGAACCGCGCGGCGGTCAGGCCGGGCTGGTCGAGATAACCGCGCGAGAGTGCGGGGCCGAGGACGTAGAGCTCGCCGGCCACACCGACCGGCACCGGACGCAGGTGGGCGTCGAGCACGAGGAACTCGAGGCCGGGCAGCGGACCACCGAGGCGGACCGGGTCGCCGGGCGTCGCCGCGTCGGAGACCGCGACCATGATCGTCGTCTCCGTCGGGCCGTATCCGTTGTGGATGCGGGTGTGCGGCGCCCAGGCGTCCATCACCGACTGCGGCACGGCCTCGCCGCCGACGGAGACCGCCTGCAGGCTGGGCAACGCGGCCGGGTCGAGCGTCGACAGCACCGACGGCGTGAGGAAGGTCGTCGCGACCTCGTGTCGCTGCATGAACTCCTGCAGGTCCGCACCGCCGACCGCGGTCGACGGCCGATAGACGAGCGTGCCGCCGTTGACCGTCGCGAGGAGGTACTCGAGCACCGAGGCGTCGAAGCTCGGGGACGCGAATCCCAGGACCACCGCCCCGTCCTCGGTTCCCAGCGCCCTCGACTTCGCGACGGCGAAGTTCTTCAGTCCCGAGTGCGACACCGCGACGCCCTTGGGGCGTCCCGTCGACCCCGAGGTGTAGATGACGTAGGCGACGTTGTCGGTCCGGACCGGACCGGTCTGCTCGGCCGGGTCCACCGGGGCATCCGACGTGGCGTCGAGTTCGGCGGCCACCGCGGCGCCGTCGAGGCGGAGCCACTCGAAGCCCTCGTCCGGCAACGCGCCGACGGCGTGGACCGACAGTCCCATCCGGGCGCCGGAGTCCTCCACCATCGTCGCGACCCGTTCGGCAGGGTAATCCGGATCGATGGGAACGTAACCGCCGCCGGTCTTCGCGACCGCCCAGATCGCGACCAACAGGTCGACGGACCGGGGAATCGCAAGCGCCACCAGTGTTTCCGCACCGACACCGCGACCGATCAGCCAGCGCGCCAGGCGGTTGGACCGGGCGTGCAGCGCCGAGTACGACAGGGTGGCTCCCGAGGCGTCGACCACCGCGGTACGACGCCGGTACCGCGTACCGGCCTCGGTGAAGAGCTCGCCCAGCAACACGGCCTCGGCGGCCTGGCCGCCGTGTACCGGCACCAGGGACTCGGCCTCACCGGCCAGCAGGATGGGCGCCGCCGCAACCGGGGCGCTCGGGGTCGCGGTGAGCGCGCCGAGCAGATTGACGAACCGGGCCGTGAAGCCGGTGGCGGTGGATTCCGCGAACAGATCGGTGGCGTATTGCAGTGCCGCCGACCAGGTCTCGCCCGCCTCCGCCTTCGCGATCGAGAACAGCAGATCGACCTTCGCCGGCACCTCGC
Organism: Gordonia sp. NPDC127522; assembly: GCF_042672305.1. NCBI lineage: Bacteria > Bacillati > Actinomycetota > Actinomycetes > Mycobacteriales > Gordoniaceae > Gordonia > Gordonia sp. NPDC127522. The sequence goes on along the minus strand of NZ_JBHXVK010000013.1, from coordinate 27,111 downwards.
CCGCGTCGAGCGGGCTGACCGAGATGTCGCCGAGATCGGCCGACAGCGACTGTCCGGCGAGCTCGGGGACCACCGCCTGGTCCAGGGTCAGCCACACCTGGGTGAGCGGGGCGAACGCCTCGGAACGAACCGGGTTGAGCCGGTCGACGAGGGTCTCGAACGGCAGATCGGCATGGGCGAAGGCATCGAGGTCGACGCGTCGGACGCGACCGAGGACGTCGACGAACGTGTCACCGGCCGCGTGGGCGGTACGCAGCACGAGCGTGTTCACGAACATGCCGACCAGCGGATCGAGTACCGCGGCACCACGTCCGGCGATCGGCGTGCCGATCGCCACGTCGTCGGTTCCCGACAGGTCGGCGAGCAGGACCGCCAGCGCCGCGTGCAGCACCATGAACGGGGTGACCCCGAACTCATCGGCGACGGTGTCGATCCGGGCGGTGACGTCCGCCGGGATCGGAAAGGACACCCGCGCGCCACGCTGCGACGCGACCGCCGGGCGAGGCCGATCCGTCGGGAGTTCCAGGAGATCGGGCATCCCGGCCAGGTGCGCGCTCCAGTACTCCAGCTGGGCACCCATCACCGACGCCGCGTCGTCGACATCGCCGAGGGCGCGGCGCTGCCAGATGGCGTAATCGGCGTATTGGACGGGCAGCGGCTCGAACGACGGCTCTGTACCGGCTGCCCGTGCCAGGTAGGCGGCGGTGAGATCGGTGACCAGCGGCCCGAGGGATTCGCCGTCGGACGCCACGTGGTGCAGGACCACCGCGAGAATGTACTCGGATGCTCCGGAACCGGTTCCGATCTCGATCAGCCTGGTCCGCACCGGCCAGTCGACGGCGAGGTCGAATCCCGTTGTGACGGCGGCCAGTACGACCTCTCCCCCGTCGCGCCCGGCTGCGGCCGGCACGAACTCGTGGTCGAGCCGGGTCGCGATGTCGGCCACCGGGGCGATCAGCTGTACCGGCTGACCGCCGGTTTCGGGATAGGTGGTGCGGAGGATGTCATGGCGCGCGACGACGTCGGCGATCGCGGCGCCGAGCGCGGCCGGATCGAGATCACCGGTCAGGCGCATCACCGCCGGGATGTTGTAGGCCGCCAGCGTCGGATCGAAGCGGTTGATGAACCACATCCGCTGCTGGGCGTACGACAGCGGGATCCGGTCGGGACGAGGCGTCACCGCGACGATGGGCGGGAGTCCGCCGGTACGGTCGCCGAGGCGTTCGGCCAGCAGGCGCGGCGTCGGCGCCTCGAAGACGTCACGCACCGTCACGTCGACATCGAGGGCGTCCCCGAGCCGGGCGGCTGCCCGCATCGCCGACAGCGAATTGCCGCCGATGTCGAAGAAATTCGTGGTGGCGCCGACGTTCTCCGGCGACATCGACAGCAGCTCGGCGAAGACCGACGCCGCCGCCGCTTCCCGCGGGCCGGCGACCGGCACGATCGCGGCGGTGTCGACGGTCGGCGCGGGCAACTGCTGTCGCACGATCTTGCCCGCGCTGCTCAGCGGCATCTCGTCGAGCAGCATCCACATCCCGGGACGCATGAACTCCGGGAGCGCTTGCGCCACAGAGTGTTTGACCGCATCCAGGTCCACCGAGGCCGGCGTCAGGTAGGCCACGAGTTGCTGCCCCGCCGGGGTCTCGACGACGGCCGCCGCCGCGTACACGACGCCCGGCGCCGACGTGAGGGCCGACTCGATCTCGCCGAGCTCGATCCGCTGGCCACGCAGCTTCACCTGGAAGTCCGTGCGGCCCTGGTATTCCAGCTCGCCGTCGGCTCGCCAGCGGACCAGGTCACCGGTCCGGTACAGACGGGACCCCGGCGCGCCGTAGGGGTTCGGCACGAAGCGTTCGGCCGTGAGCGCGGGTCGCGAGGTGTATCCGCGTGCCAGCTGGATGCCGCCGAGGTACAGCTCGCCGGTGAATCCCGGTGCCACCGGTCGCAACCGATGGTCGAGCACCAGCGCGGTGGTGTTCGCCACGGGCCGCCCGATGGAGACCGAGTCGCCCGCGACCCGCGCGACGGTCGCGTAGATCGTCGCCTCGGTCGGTCCGTACTGGTTGCGGATCGGCGCGTGCGGGATCAGCTCCCGTACCGTCTCGGCGACGCTCTGCGGGAGCGCCTCGCCGCCCGTGTGCAGGTAGCGCAGCCGTGCGAGACCGCGCAGCTGTTCGGGATCGGCGACCTCGGTGAGCACGGCGAGCATCGAGGGCACCAGCGTCGCCGACGTCACGCCGAAGTCCGCGAGGTAGCGCAGGACGGCGACCGGATCCCGGTGGGCACCGGGCTCCATCACGACGAGCCGTCCACCCGAGAGCGGCGGGCGCAGGATCTCGCCGACGGACGGGTCGAAGGTCAGCTCCAACACCTGCAGGAAGACATCATCGGAGCCGAAATCGTAGGCGCCGCGGTCGTAGTCGAGATGGGCGCGCAGGGTTTCGTGACTCACCGTGACGCCCTTGGGTCGACCGGTCGAACCCGACGTGAAGATGGTGTAGGCCGGATTCGCGCCGACGACTGCCGACGAACGCTCCGCCGGCGCGAAGAGCGACGCCGGCTCACCGGCATCCGAGTCGTCGTCGACGGCCACGACGGTCACACCGGGGTCGAGGGCCTCGATGCCCACCGGGACCTGTCCCGGACCGATCAGCACCGCCGCGACATCGGCGGTGCGCGCCAGATAGTCGATGCGATCGGCCGGCGCGGCCGGGTCCATCGGCACGAATTGCCCACCGGCGGCGAGAATCGCGTGGACGGCGACGATCATCTCCGTCGACCGCGGGATGCACACGCCGACCGCGACCTCCGGTCCGACCCCCAGAGCCACCAGCCGCCGGGCGAGAACGCTCACCCTGCTGCCCAATTCGGCATAGGTCCATTGCGCGTGGGTCGAGGCCCCGGCCGGACTCTTCACCGCGATCGCGTCGGGTGACGCGGCGACGCGCTCGAGAAGGAGATCGGCGACATGGGTGCCGGACGGGATCAGCTCCGGGCCGGTCGCCCACGTGTCGAGGCGGGCCTCGTCGTCCTTCGACATCGGTGGGATGTCGGCGATCCGGGTCTGTGCGTCGCCCGCGATGGCCTGCAGGATGCGCTCGAGGGACCGCGCGAAGACCGCGATCTCGTCGGTGGCGAAGGCATCGGGAAGGTAGGTCAAGCGGACCGCGATGCCCGACGCGGTCGGCGAGGTCGCGAGGTTGAGCGGGTAGTGCGTGGCGTCGGAGACCTCGACGTCCCTGATCGCCAGTCCCACTGCTGCACTGGCGGCACCGCCGGCCAGTGAGTCGTTGTCGACGGGGTAGGACTCGTGCACGGTCAGGGTGTCGAACAGCTGTGGCCGTCCGACGGCGGTGAGGATCTCGGGCAAGCCGATGTGCTGATGATCGAGCACGGCGGTCTTGTCCGACTGCAACCGGCCGAGCACCTCGGCGATCGTCGCCTCCGGGTCGACGTCGACGACGGCGGGCAGCGTGTTGATGAACAGGCCGACCATCGACTCGACGCCGTCGAGTCCGGCGGGACGTCCGGACACGGTCTCGCCGAAGGTGACCACCCGGTTGTCGGTCAGCCGGGACAGCAGCACCGCCCAGGCGAGCTGCAACACCGTGGCCGTCGTCGAACCGGATTGCCGCGCCGTCCGCTCGAGCCCCGAGACCAGGTCGGGTTCGAGGACCCAGCGATGCTCGCGCGGCAGATGGTCTGCCGCGGAGTCGTTCTCGGCATCCTCGACGGCGTGGCCGGTGAGTCCGGGGGCGACCAGGGTCGGCTCCTCGACCGGTTCGAGGACTCGTCGCCACGCCGCGAGACCGGCGTCGAGATCGGTGTCGGCGATGCGGGCCAGGTAGTCGGCGAAGTCGGTGCGTTCGGTCGTTCCCTGACCGGTGAACGGGGTCCCGGTCGCGTAGAGCGCCAGCAGGTCGGCCAACACGAGTGGCCCGGACCAGCCGTCGAACAGGATGTGATGGTTGGTGATGACCACGCTCGTGCCCTGTGCGTGGCGCACGACCACCGCTCGCAGCAGCGGCGGGTCGGCGAGGTCGAACGGTTCGGTGCGCTCGGCCGCCGACACCTCGTCGACGGCAGCCCGGACATCCACCTCGGCGGTGGTCGGCACGTCGAGCACGCGCCAGCGCAGCGGCACCGTCTCGGGCACGACGGTGACCACGTGCCCGCTGGGCACCCGGACGAAGCCCGACTTGAGGGTGCGGTGGTGATCGAGCAGTGCGACCACCGCGGTGCGCAGCCGCTCGAGGTCGACCTCGCCCTCGAGGTGCAGAACCGCTTGCGTCACGTACACATCGAGTTCGTCGCTGCCCGCCAGTTGGGACTGGAAGTACAGTCCGCGTTGCAGCGGCGACAGGGCCCAGACATGCGCGCCGGGGAACCGCTGCGCCACGATGTCCAGATCGTGCTGGGTCACCTCGGCGCCCGGGACGTCCGACGGCGAGCGGCCGACGTCGACGCCGTCGGTGACGAGGCGGACGACGTCGGCGAGTTCCGCGGTCCACCGTCGTGCGATGTCGCGGACGTCCTCCGGCGACAGGATCGCCGCGGGGAACTGCAGATCGGCCGAGAGCACACGACCCTTCGAAGACGCACCGGTGCTCGCGTTGACCGTCAGCACGCTCATGGCCGCGACCCCGTCGGACACCGTGGCCGGCAGGAACGGCGCGTCGGGTGCGGGCAGGAAGCCCGCGCCGGCCGGTGCTGCGGTGTCGGACGACGGGGCGACCGACGACAGGGGGTCGGCCCCGTCCGGGGTCGTCGGGTCCTCGCGCTGACCGGTCGTACCGCGGGTCCCGAGATAGTTGAACGCGATCGTCGGCAGCGGACGCGAATGCAGTTGCGCGGCCGGGTCGCCGGGGCCGCGGCCGTCGGCGGCGTAACGCAGCAGGCCGAAACCGATCCCGGAGTCGGGCATGCCGAGACGTTCTTCCTTGGCCGCCTTGACCGCGTGGACGACGTCGTCGGCCGGATCGAGGGCGAGCGGGGCGATCGAGGTGAACCAGCCGACCGTGCGCGACAGGTCGGCGCGACGCGGGTCCGGGCCGGTGAGCAGGACGTCCTCGTATCGGCCGTGCCCCTCGGTGAGCACGGTGACGGGAGCGGCGTCGGCGATGCCGCGATCATGTTGCCAGGAGCGGACCGCGCGCGCGAGGGCGCCGAGCAGTACGTCGACCACCGACGCCGAGAATGCCTCGGGCACAGTCGTCGTCAACGGGTCGACGATGGCCGGGTCGACGCGGTGGACGATCGAGGTCAGGGTGCCGTATCGGTCGCGGTCGGGGTCGAGCGGCGCGCCGAAGTCGGTCGGGACGGCCGGGGAGCGCTCGAGCCAGTACCCGGCTTCGCCCCGACGGGCGTCGAGTTGCGCGGTGAGTGCCCTCTGCCACGCACGTTGCGAGGTCTCCTCGGCGCGAACCGCCGCCGGTTGCCCCGCGGTCAGCTGGGCGTGGACGGTGAGCAGATCCTCGATAAGGATCGGCCAGGACACCGCGTCGACGCCGAGGTGGTGCAGTACCAGCACGATTCGTACGGGCCGATCCGCCTCGTCGGGAGAACCCTGTGGGGCGGCGCCGCTGACCACCGTCGCGGCGACCAGCCGCCCGGCGGCCGGGTCGAGGCGGCGCGCCGCCTGCGCATGCGCGTCGACCAGCGCATTCGCGAACCCGGCCTCGCCGGGCACGGTGTCCGTCGCCACCGACACGATCGAGGCGCCAGGATCGAAAGGTGTTCCGGTCGTGAGGGTCCAAGTGTCACTGGTCTGGGTGTCACTGGTCTGGGTGTCACCGATCCGGGTGTCACCGGCGGACTCCAGGCGCGCACCCAGCATCGGATGCGCGTCGACGACCGCGCCGAGCACCTCGCCGAGGTGGGCGACGGTGAGTCCGGCCGGTGCCGTGAGCACCATCGACTGGTTGAAGTCGGCGAGGTCGGCCGGCGTCCGCGCGGCGTCGACGAGCCAGGACACGATCGGCGGGAGATCGACCCGGCCGGCGGGATCGTCGGTGGGCTCCGCGAGCAGCGGCGCCCGGTCGCCACCCGTCGACGCGACCCGCGCCATCGCGCGAATGGTCTTCTGTTCGAAGATCTCTCGCGGCGACAGGGACAGTCCGGCGGCCTTCGCGGCGGACGCGAGCTGAATGGACATGATCGAGTCCCCGCCGAGTGCGAAGAAAGACTCGGTGACCGAGACGGTGCCGAGCCCCAGCAGCCCCGCGACGATCGCCGCGAGGGTCTCCTCGGCGGTCGTCGCCGGTGCGACGTACCCGTCGGCGGGCGTGGTGAACTCGGGCACCGGCAGCGCGCGCCGGTCGAGCTTGCCGCCCGGGGTCACAGGCAGCTCGTCGAGCACCATCGCCGAGTGCGGGATCATGTGTCCGGCAAGCCGATCCGCCGCCCCGGCCAGGACGGCGCCGGCGTCGAGGCGGTCGCCGGCGGTGTCGTCGCCCACGAGGTAGGCGACGAGCCGGGTGCGACCGTGGTCGTCGTCGACACCGGTCACGACGACCGAGCCGACGCCCGGCTGGTCACCGAGGACGGACTCGATCTCGCCGAGTTCGACGCGCTGGCCGTTGATCTTGACCTGGTGGTCGGCGCGCCCGGCGAACTCGATCTCGCCGGTCGCGGTGATCCGCACCAGGTCGCCGGTGGCGTACATGCGGTGGCCCGCCTCGCGGGCGAACGGGTCGGCCACGAACGACGACGCGGTGAGGCCGGGGCGGCCGAGGTATCCGCGCGCCAGCGCGTCGCCGCTCGACAGGTAGAGCTCACCCACCACGCCCTGGGGTACCGGGTGCAGGCGGCCGTCGAGCACGTAGGCGGCGAAGCCGCGGACCGGTCGTCCGATGGTCACGGGCGCGCCGGGCTCGGATCGTCCGGTGGTCGCCCAGACGGTGGCCTCCGACGGGCCGTAGAAGTTGAACATCCGGCGGCCGGATTCCGGTGTGGCCCACCGCGCGATCAGCTCGGGCGGGCAGGCCTCGCCACCGGTGACGAGGTTGCGGACGGTGCGGCCCCGGCGCGGGTCGACGGTCGCCAGCACCGTGGGGGTGATGAGGGTGTCGGTGACCCGATCGCGCTCGAGGATGCGGCCCAGTGCATCGCCGGCGTACTCCGACGCGGGCGCGACGACGAGGGTGTGTCCTACCGCGATCGACCACATCATCTCCAGCACCGAGGCGTCGAAGCTCGGGGAGGCGACGTGCAGGACACGGGTGTCGGGGGCCTGCGCCGGCGTTCCGGTGACCTCGGTCAGCGCGGCGACGAAGTTCGCGATGCCGCGATGCGGAACCCCGACCGCCTTCGGCCGTCCGGTGGAACCGGAGGTGTAGACGAGGTAGGCCAGGTCGTCGAGAAGGACCGGCCGATGACGCTCGGCGTCGGTGACGGGTCCACCCGTGACGGCCGGATCGTCGAGCGAGGCGAGTTCGAGCCATTCGCAGGATGATTCACCCAACCGGTCCCGCGTCGGCGCATCGGTGATGCCGAGGCGCACACCGGAATCGGCCACCATGAACGCGATCCGGTCGCTCGGGTAGGCGGGGTCGATCGGCACGTAGGCGGCACCCGCCTTGATGACACCGAACACCGCGACCACCGACCCGATCGACCGCTCGAGGCCGACGGCGACCACGTCGCCGGGCCCGACCCCACGGGAGATCAACTGGCGTGCGAGACGATTGGTTCGTTCCTCGAAGTCCGCGTACGAGATCTCGGTGCCGTCGTGGACCAGTGCCGGACGATGCGGGTCGAGGTCGCGCCGCGCGAGGAGTTCGGTGAGGGTCACCGGCTCGGTGATCCCGCCGTCGGCGGCCGGCCCCGTCTCGCCGACGGAGTTGCGGCTCGGCGCGCTGAGGGCGGCGGCGTCGATGCCGACGATGTCGACGTCCCCGACGGGCAGCGAGGGGTCGGTGGCCATCGCGGCGATCACCTGCAGCCAGACCTCGGCGAATCGGCGGATGGTCGCGGCGTCGAACAACGAGGTGGCGTACAGGAAGTCGGCCCGCATCGGCGACGACCCGGTCCGTTCGGACACCGAAACGGTGAGGTCGAACTTGGCGATCGGGGCGGCGGCCCCGAGCGGTTCGGCACTCAGACCCGAGAGCTCCACCCGGTCGATCTCCTCCGGCCGTCCGCCGGCGGCGACGAGGGTGTAGGCGATCTGGACCAGCGGCGGATAGGCCGTGGACCGCTCCGGCGCGAGTTCCTCGATCAGATCATCGAATTGCACGTCGGCGTGCGCGAAGGCATCGAGGTCGGTGGCGCGGGTCGTGGCGATGAGGTCGTCGACGGTCGATGCCGGGTCGACGTCGGTGCGCAGCACGAGCGTGTTGACGAACATGCCGACGAGGTCGTGGAGCGCGGCGTCGGGGCGGCCGGCGATGGGTGTGCCGATGACGACGTCCCGGGTCGAGGCGAGCCGCGCGACGGTGACGGCGAGTGCCGCGTGCAGGACCATGAACAGCGTGACGTCGCGGTTGCGCGCCAGGTCTTCCAGTGCGGCGGCGAGCGCGTCGTCGACGGTCACGGACTCGACGGCGGCCGCGGTGTCGAGCACGGCCGGTCGCGGGCGATCCATCGGCAGGTCGGTCACCGCGGGCAGATCCGCGAGGACCTCGCGCCAGTGCGCGAGCTGACGCCCCATCGGTGCGCCGGGATCGTCGGCGGCGCCCAGGTATTCGCGCTGCCACAGCGCGAAGTCCGCGTACTGGACCGCGGGCGCGGCGACCGGTGGCGCGGCGTTCGTCCGGGCCAGGTACGAGCCGAGCAGGTCGCGCACGAAGACCGGGGTCGACTCACCGTCGAAGGCGATGTGGTGCACGGTGACGACCACGTCCACCTCCTCAGGACCTCGACGGAGGACCCGGACCCGGAGTGGGAAGTCGGCGGCGACGTCGAAGCCGGTGGTCGCCGAGACGAACAGGTCCTCCTCGGTCTCCGCCGCCTGCCAGTCGAGGCGGGCGCGGGCCGTGTCGGCATCGGTGACGAGCTGGAACGGCCCCTGCTCGTCGCTGGGGTAGGTGGTGCGCAGGATCTCGTGGTTGGCGACCACGTCGCCGACCGCGGCCGCGAGCGCGTCGAGGTCGAGGGCTCCGGTCAGCCGCAGGGCCATCGGGATGTTGTAGGCCGCCGAGGCGGTGTCGAACTGGTTGATGAACCACATGCGACTCTGCGCCGTCGACAACGGCAACCGCGCGGGCCGCGGCATCGCGGTGACCCGCGGGACGCTCCGGCCGCGTCCGGACACCAGGGCGGCCAGATCCCGCACCGACGGCGCGTCGAACAGGTCGCCCACCGACACGTCGACGTCGAGCAGGTCGGCCACGCGCGCCGCCACCCGCGCCGCGGACAGCGAGTTGCCGCCGAGGTCGAAGAACGACTGCGTCACGCTGACCCGGTCGGTGCCCAGCACATCGGCGACGATGGCCGCGATCGAGGCCTCGGCGTCGGACTCGGGTGCGGCGAACTCCTCGACGGTCAGTTCGGGGACCGGCAACTTACGCCGGGCGACCTTGCCCGCACTGTTCAGCGGCAGTTGCTCGAGTGTCATCCACACCGTGGGCCGCATGTACGCCGGCAGGGTCTGCGCGACAACCGATTTCACCGCGTCGACGTCGACGGACGCCGGCGAGACATAGGCGACGAGGTGCGATTGCCCGGACACCTTCGCCACGGTGGCCGCCGCGTGGAGGACACCCGGCGCCGACATGAGGACGGACTCGACCTCCCCCAGCTCGAGTCGCTGTCCGCGAAGCTTCACCTGGAAGTCCGTGCGGCCCAGGTATTCCAGCTGGCCACGCGCATTCCATCGGACGAGATCGCCGGTACGGTACAGACGTTCACCGGGTTCACCGAAACCCTCGGTGTTGCCGGCCGCCTCGCCGCGTGCGGGAGCCGCGAAGGGACTGGCGACGAAGCGTTCAGCGGTCAGGCCGGGCTGCGAGGCGTAACCGCGGGCGAGTTGCACGCCCCCCAGATACAGCTCACCGGGCACGCCCGAGGGCACGAGCTGCAGTCGCGAGTCGAGGACGAAGGTGGTGGTGCTCGGCACCGGGACGCCGATCGGCACCGACGTCTCCCCCGCCCGCACCTGATGGGCGGTCACGTCCACCGCCGCCTCGGTCGGACCGTACAGATTGTGGACCTCGTTGCCCGGCAACGCCGCCACCAACGCCTGCGCCACCGGCGCGGTCAACGCCTCACCCGAGGTGAACGTCAACCGCAACGACGACAGCTCACCCACCCGGTCGCCCAGGACATCCAGGAACACCGACAACATCGACGGCACGAAATGGATGACCGACACCCGCTCAGCCGTGATCAACTCCGCCAGATACCGCGGATCACCGTGCCGCTCCGGCTCGGCCACCACCAGCGTCGCCCCCACCGCGAACGGCAGGAACAACTCCCACACCGACACATCGAACGTCACCGGGGTCTTCTGGACGAAGACATCCGAGTCCTTGATCGAATACCAGTCCCGCATCCACTCCAGGCGGTTCACGATCGCCGCATGCGACACCGTCACACCCTTCGGCCGCCCCGTCGACCCCGACGTGAACAGGGTGTACGCCGCATCGGCGGGCTGCAGGGGCGCGAGCCGTTCGTCGTCGGTGACCGGTGCGGTGGCGAGGTCGACCTCGGCGGTCGTGTCGATCACCAGCACGGTGACGCCCGCCGGCAGTTCGACGTCGGAATCGGCGGCGACGAGGGCCAGCCGGGCGTCCGCGGTGTCGAGCATGTACCGCGTGCGGTCAGACGGCGCGTCGATGTCGAGCGGAACGTAGTGACCACCCGCCGCGACGATGCCGTGGATGGCGACGAGAAGCTCGACCGACCGTGGGATGGCGACCGCGACGGCGACGTCGGGTCCGACACCGATGGAGATCAGATGACGAGCCAGTGAGTCGACCCGTGCACCGAACTCGGCGTAGCTGACGCGACGCGAACCGAACACGATGGCCGGTACGTCGGACCTCGTCGCCACATGCACCACATCGGTCACCGTTGGGCCTCCATCTCGCCTCGTCGCCTGCCGTCTCGTCCTGCGTTCCCCATTCCCCCCGTGTGTTCGCTGCGCCCCGGGTGTTCTCTTTGCTCAGTCATCCCCGACCACTGCCATCGGAACCATCGTCACCGTAGCGACCCGCGTCCCCGTTCAGGCCGTTGTACCTGTCGTGGTCGTCTTGGCCGTTGTACCCGCCGCGACCGTTGTACCCGACCTCGCGGCCGGTCACACCGTTCTCGCCGGCTCCCGGCTCCCCCGCGCCGGGCTGCCGGGGTCCGATGATGCCCGGCAGGGTCGCACCGGTCGGCCGCGTCGCGGCACCCGCCGACCAGGCCAGCACGCGATCACGTTCCGCGGGCGTCACGAGCGGACACTCCCCGACCGCGGCATCCGGCCGGGCGGTGAGCCCGTCGAGGAGCGTAACCAGGCGCTGCGCGAACAGCTCGACCGTCCCCTCGTCGAACAGGTCCGTGGCGTACACCATCGACGCCGACCAGGACCGGTCCGGACGGGCGACCACCGCGACCGTCAGGTCGAGCTGGGCGGACGTGACCGGCGACTCGAGTGGCGCGACCCGCAGCCCCTCCGCCTCGAGCACCGGTGAACCGCTGCCGGCGTTGGTCAGCGTGAGCATGACCTGTGCCAGCGGCGAGAACGCCCGCGACCGGGTCGGGTTCAGACGTTCGACCAGTGTCTCGAACGGCACGTCGGCGTTGGTGAAGGCGTCGAGGTCGACGACCCGGGTGTCCTCGAGCAGTTCGGCGAAGCTCATCGACGGGTCGACCTCGGCCCGCAGGACCAGGGTGTTGACGAACATGCCGATCAGCTGATCGATCTCGGCGCGTCCGCGACCCGCGATGGGCGTGGCCACCGCGATGTCGTCGGTCGCGGTGACCCGGGCGAGCAGCACCGACAGGCCCGCGTGCACCACCATGAACGGCGTCATCCCGCGGTCGCGCGCCAGCGCCGAGATCCGCGTCGCGACCTCGTGCGGGATCTCGAAGTCCACCCGCGCACCCCGCATCGACGCCACGGTCGGGCGCGGGCGGTCGGCGGGCAGCTCCAGCACGTCGGGCACCCCGGCAAGCTGACGCAACCAGTACGACAGTTGCCGGCCGACCACCGACGTCGGGTCGTCGACCGCCCCGAGCTCGCGTTGCTGCCACAGTGCGTAGTCGGCGAACTGGACCGGCAGCGGCGGCAGCTCCGGCGCGCGGCCGGCAGCACGGTCGCGGTAGGCGGTCACGACGTCGGCCATCAGCGGCCGCATGGACTCACCGTCACCCACGATGTGATGCAGCACCGCGAGCAGGACCCACGAACCCTCGCCGCGCTGCCACAACCGGATCCGGACAGGCACCTCGGTGGTGACGTCGAACCCGGCCGACAGCGCGTCGAGAAGCTCGGTCTCCGACGCACATTCGACGAGCCGGGGCAGCGCGGCCGGACCGTCGGCGTCGTGGACGACCTGCGTCGGCCGGCCGTCGACGGCGGGGAAGGTGGTCCGCAGGATCTCGTGCCGGGCGACGACGTCGCCGATCGCCGCGCCCAGGGCCTCGACGTCGAGCTCGCCGCCGAGTTCGACACCGATCGGCAGGTTGTACGCCGCCGACGCCGGGTCGAGGCGGTTGATGAACCAGATCCGCTGCTGCGCGAACGACAGCGGGATCTCCGCCGGTCTGGGCTCGACCCGGATCACCGGAGCGCGCAACCCGCCGCGGTGTTCCCCGAGAGCGGCCAGGGCCCGCGGGGTGGGCGACTCGAACACGTCCCGGACGCCGATGTCGGCGTTCAACGCGTCGCCGACGCGTGCGGCCAAGCGGGTCGCCGACAGCGAGTTGCCGCCGAGGGCGAAGAAGTCACCCGTCACCGACACCGCGTCGACGCCCAGCAGGTCGGCGAAGACGGCCACGATGCGCGCCTCGGCCGCCGTCTCCGGGGCCACGAGGTCGTCCGCCTCGACCTCCGGGGCGGGCAGGGCCCGCTTGTCCAGCTTGCCCGTCGGGGTGAGCGGCAGGGCGTCGAGCACCGTGATCGTCGCCGGGATCATATACGTGGGCAACCGATCCGCGAGATGGTCGCGCAGATCGCCGACGTCGACGGCAGGCGCCTCCGACGCCGACACCACGTAGGCGGCCAACGACGACGCGACCGACCCGCCGACCCCGAGCACCACCGCGGTCTTCACCGCCGCATGCGAGGTCAGCGCGTTCTCGATCTCGCCCAGTTCGATGCGCAGCCCGCGCAGCTTCACCTGGTCGTCCGAACGTCCCAGGTACTCGAGCACCAGCTCACCCGACGCCGAGCGCACCCACCGGACACGGTCGCCCGTGCGGTACATGCGATCGCCGGGCACCCCGAACGGGGACGCCACGAACCGTTCGGCGGTCAGTTGCGGGCGCCCGAGGTAACCGCGTGCCAGCGAGACGCCGGTGGCGTACAGCTCGCCGGCCATCCCGACGGGCACCGGCGCCAGGCGCTGGTCGAGGACCAGCAGGCCGGTACCCGGCACGGGCGCGCCGATGGTCACCGGTCCGTCCGGATCGAGCGGACCGCTGATGGTGACCGCCACCGACGTCTCCGTCGGACCGTACGCGTTGTGGAACGCGACCCGGTGCGACCACGCGCGGACGAGGGCGGTGGAAACCGCCTCACCACCCGAGGCGAGCATCCGCAGTGCGGGCAGCTCGTCGGGTTCGACCGTTGCCAGCACACTCGGTGTCAGGAAAACGTGCGTCAGCGCGTGCTCGCGGAGGAATCCGGTGAGCACCTCGCCGCCGACGACCTCGTCCGGCCGGTAGACCAGCGTCGAACCCGAGGTCGAGGCGAGCAGCCACTCGAGCACCGAGGCGTCGAAACTCGGTGAGGCGTAACCGAGTACACGTGAACCCGGACGGATACCGAACCGCTGCGCCTCGGCGACCGCAAAGGCGTGTGCACCACGATGGGTGACCGCGACACCCTTGGGCACACCGGTCGAGCCGGAGGTGTAGATGACGTAGGCGAGCGCGTCGAGACGCGGGACACCCGCCACCTCACCCGGGGTGAGCGGACTGCCGTCGACCTCGCGCACCGCCTCGGAGAGGGTGTGCACATCGATCGACTCGACGTCGCCCGGGACGTCGACGCCCGAGTCCGGGCCTCGTTGATCGGACGTGATGACCAGTCGCACACCGGAATCGGTGATCATGTGCGCGATGCGGTCGGCGGGCAGCGTCGGGTCGACGGACAGGTACGCCGCACCCAGCTTCGCCAGGGCCCACTGCCCGACCAGACGGTCGACGGTGCGTCCCACCGCGAGCCCCACCACGTGATCGACGCCGATGCCCCGACCGGTCATCCACCGCGCGAGACGATTCGACCGCTCGTCGAGCTCGGCGTAGGTGAGCGATGCGCCGGTGCCGTCGGTGACCGCGACGATCTCGGCATGCGTGGCCGCGACGTCGGCGAAGACCTCGCCCAGCAGTCGCGGCTCCGGCGCCGCCGGACCGTTCACCGGGGCGAGCTCGGCGGCTCCCGCTGCGTCGAGCAGGGCGATCGACGAGGTCGGCCGGTCCGCATCGCCGACGGCCGCCCGCAGGATCTCGCGCAGCGCCGCACCGAACACCCGCACCTGGTCGTCGGCGAAGGCCGACGGGAGGTACTTGAGCTTCAGCAGCAGGCGATCGCCCGACGGTGACGACGAGAGGTTGAGCGGATAGTGCGTCGAGTCGTCGGCATCCACGCCGACGATCTGCAGACCACCGGCCAGCGACGTGTCCGCCGTCGACAGCGAGTCGGAGTCCACGGGGAACGACTCGAACACGGTGAGGGTGTCGAAGAGGGCGCCCATCCCGGCCAGCGCGGTGAGATCGGCGAGGCCGACGTGCTGATGGTCGAGGACTGCGACCTTGTCGGCCTGCATCGCGGCGAGCACGTCACCGATGGCGGCGTTCGGGTCGACGTCGACGACGCTCGGGACCGTGTTGATGAACAGGCCGACCATGCCCTCGACACCATCGAGGTCCGACGGGCGGCCCGACACGGTCTCACCGAAGGCGACGACCCGGTTACCGGTCATACGCGACAGCAGTACCGCCCACGCGAACTGCAGGACTGTGCTGACCGTGACCCCGCGCTCGCGGGCGAGCCGGTTGATCGCGGCCGTCGTCCCGGCGTCGATCCACTCCTCGTGATTGCGCGGCAACGAGGTGGTCGTGGCCTCCTCGCCGCCGGACACCAGCGTCGGTTCCTCGAGCGGCGACAGCACCTCCCGCCACGCGGCGAGACCTGCGGCCCGGTCGGTGGCGGCGAGACGCCGGACGTGATCGCCGAAGTCGGTCTCCGCGGCGATGGTGGCCGTGTACGTGCCGACCCCGGCGTAGAGCGCGAGCAGGTCCGCGAGGACCAGCGGCCCGGACCAGCCGTCGAGCAGGATGTGGTGGTTGGTCACGATCAGGCTCAGCGTCGTCGCGGAACCGGCGGCGTGCTCGACACCGACGAACCGCATGAGCGGCGGATTCTCCAGATCGAACGGCGTGATCCGTTCGGCGTCGGCGATCTCGCGCACCCGCTGTGCGGCCCCGAGGTCGTCGAGACCCGCCTCCAGGGACACCTCGGACCACGGCAGGTCGACGCGCGGGGGCACGACGGTCACCAGTGCACCTCCGGGCGTACGCACGTACCCGCTGCGCAACACCCGGTGGTGGGCCACCAGTTCCTCTGCGGCCGACCGCAATCGCGAGCGGTCGACGTCGCCCCCGAGGTGCAGGACCGCCTGGGTGACGTAGACGTCCACGCTCGCGGCTCCCGCCGACAGCCCATCGTCGACGGCCGACGGGTCTCGCGACGCCATCTGCGACTGGAAGTACAGACCGGACTGCAGCGGCGTGAGTGGCCAGACGTCCGCACCCGGGAAACGCACCGCGAGCGCGTCGAGTTCGGCCTGGGTGACGGGCGTGCCCGGCACGTCCGACGGCGAGCGGCCCGGGTCGCCGACCGCGGCGACGTGCTGCGCGAGCGCGACGAGTTCATCCGCCCACAATTCGGCGAGCGAGGCGATGTCGTCGGTCCCGAACAGTGCCGACGGGAAGGTGAAGTTGGCCGTCAGGCGCCGGGCATCGCCGTCGCTCTGCGTTCCGACGTTGACGCTCAACGGGTTCAGCGCGACCATCGCGCCCGACACCGACGGCGGCATCCCCGGTGCGCTCGGCGCGCCGGTGAACGGGATGACGTCGTGCTCGGGTTCGGCCGCGGGGCGTCCCGCGCGTCCGGCGCCGAAGAAGTTGAACCCGATGCTCGGCAGCGGACGCTGCGACAGCTCGGTATCGGCGCCGTAGCGCAGCACACCGAAACCGAGCCCGCCGTCGGGTTGCCCGAGGCGTTCCTCCTTGGCCGACTTCACCGCATGGGCGACGTCGGTGGAGGGATCGACGGCGACCGGGGCGATCGTGGTGAACCAGCCGACCGTGCGGGACAGGTCGACGGCGCGTTCGCCGTCGGCGGTGACGATCTCGTCCTTGCGGCCGTGGCCCTCGACCAGGACCGTCACGGGTGCGACGTCGGCGATGCCGCGCGCGGCCTGCCACGCCCGGACCGCACGGGCGAACGTACCGAGCAGGACGTCGTTGGCGTTGCCGCGGAACGCTTCCGGCACCGAGGTCAGCGCGGCCTCGGTCACCTGCGCGTCGAATGAGTGGACCACCGACACCTCGGTGGCGAACCGGTCCCGCGACGCGTCGAAGTCGATCCCGAGATCGGTGGGCCAGGCCGGGAGCCGCTCGAGCCAGTACGGCAGCTCGGTCGCGCGCCAGTCGGCCTGTGCGCCGACCGCGTGGGCCCACGCCCGCTCGGACGTCGCCTCGGCCCGCAGCGCGATCGGCTGACCTGCTGCCCGCTGCGCCCATCCGATCACCAGGTCCTCGACGATGATCGGCCAGGACACCGCGTCGACACCGAGATGGTGAATCGCCAGGACCACCCGACCGACGCCGTCGACGTCGGTGACGATGCCGGCTGCGACGAGCACGCCGGTCGACGGATCGAGGTGTGCCAGCGCCTCGGCATGCGCGGCGCGCACGTCGGCGTCGTGGCCGGGGGTACCCACCGGTGCGGTCGAGGACCGCGCGAACACGTACGGCGCTGCGCCCGGACTGTCGGTGTGCGAACCATCTGGGCTCTCGCCGGAACCGGCGACGAGTTGCCAGCGGTCGCCGTCGCGGGCGAGACGGGCGGACAGCATCGGGTGTACCGCGATGAGCTCGGACAGCAACTCCGACAACGCGTCCACGGTGAGTCCCGACGGCCCGTGGAGCACCCGGTACTGCGAGAAGTCCGCGAAATCGCCGGGCTCCGATGAATGCTCGATCATCCACGACATCACCGGCAGGAGCGGCATGTCGCCATGCGCACCGCCCGTGGGTTCGTCGAGCGACGGCAGGCGATGAGCCTCGCCGGCGACCACGCGGGCCATCGCCCGGATGGTGCGTTGCTCGAAGATGTCTCGCGGCGTGAGCGTGAACCCCGCGGCGCGAACCGCCGAGGCGAGCTGGATCGACATGATCGAGTCGCCGCCCAGCGCGAAGAACGACTGGGTGACCGACACCCGCTCCAGTCCGAGCAGACCCGCCACGATGCTCGCCAGGGTCTCCTCGGTCGCGTTGGCGGGCGCGACGTAATCGGCGTCGAGCCCCGCGAAGTCGGGTGCGGGCAGGGCGCGGCGGTCGAGCTTGCCCGCGCTGTTCAGCACGACGTCGTCGATCGGCATCCACAGGGTCGGACGCATGTACTCCGGAAGTGCCTGCGTCACCGCGTCGCGCAGGACCTCGATGTCCACGGTCGACGGCGCGACATAGGCGACCAGATGCTGTCCGCCGCCCGGCGCGTCGGCCACCGTCACCGCGGCGTGCACGACCCCGGGCGCAGCCGCCACGACGGACTCGATCTCCCCGAGCTCGATGCGCTGGCCGCGCAGCTTCACCTGGAAGTCGGTGCGGCCGAGGTATTCGATCTCACCGTCGGTGTTCCACCGCACGAGGTCGCCGGTGCGGTAGAGCCGCGAGCCGGGCCGGCCGAACGGGTCGGCCACGAAGCGTTCGGCGGAAAGTCCCGGTTGCGCGGCGTACCCGCGGGCCACCTGCTCGCCACCGAGATAGAGCTCGCCCGGGACTCCCGTCGGGACCGGGTTCAGCCGCGCGTCGAGCACGTGGGTGGTCGTGTTCCAGACCGGCACGCCGATCGGCACGACCGACGGTGCCCGGGTGACGTCGGCGTAGGCCACCTCGACCGCTGCCTCGGTGGGACCGAACAGGTTCACGATCTGGACGTGCGGCAGCAGCTCGTGGGCACGGGCCACCACCGCGGGCGGCAGCGCCTCACCGGAGGCGAAGAGCCACCGCAGCGTACCCAGGCGCGAGACCGTCTCGGCCGGTACGACATCGAGGAACACCGACAGCATCGACGGGACGAAGTGCACCGAGGTGGCGCCGCTCGACGCGATCAGGTCGGCGATGTAGAGCGGATCGGCGTGACCGCCCGGTTCCGCGATCACCATCGTCGCACCGGTCAGCAACGGCGCGAACAGCTCCGGCACCGAGACGTCGAAGGTGTACGGCGTCTTCTGGATGATCCGGTCACCCACGGTCCAGGGGTACTCGTCGAGTCCCCACCACAACCGGTTGGCCACGGACGCGTGCGAGACGGTGACGCCCTTCGGCCGTCCCGTCGAACCCGAGGTGAACAGGGTGTACAGCGCGTCGTCACCGCGGATCGGCCGCACGCGCTCGGCGTCGGTGACCGGCGGAGTCGACGGATCGATGTCGCGGGTCGAATCGACGACGACACGCTGGATCCCGTCGTCGAGACCGGACAGGTCGGCCGCCACGGGCCGCGGTCCGACGAGGAGGACCCGCGCGGCCGCGGTCTCGACCATGTAGCGCACGCGGTCGCCCGGGGCCGCGGTGTCGATGGGCACGTACTGCCCACCCGCCGCGGTCACCGCGTGGACCGCCACGACCATCTCCACGCCGCGATCGATGCACACCGCCACCGCGACGTCGGGACCGACGCCCAGCGCCAGCAGCTCGCGCGCCACATCTGCGACCCGGGCTCCGAATTCGCGATAAGACAGCTCACGGTCAGCGAAGGTCAGCGCGATCGTGTCGGGATGCCGGGTAGTGCCGGCCTCTACCCCGGCGACAACGGATTCCGCTGCGATGACGATCTCGGTGCCACGGGACCGACGCAGTATGTCCGCAACCTCGGCGGGTTCGAGGAGCGCCGCCTCGGCCACCGGCGCCTCGGTCCGCGCCGTCAGCTGATCGAGGATCGCGACGAACCTGCGGGCCAGCTGAGCCACGGTGTCCTCATCGAAGAGGTCCCGTGCAAACACGAATTCAAGCGGCCAGTCGCCGTCGCCCTCGGGGACGGTGACACCGACGGTGAGGTCGAGTTTCGCCGGCGGGTCCGCGGGCGACATCGGTTCGATGTCAAGACCGGCGACCGAGGCCGGCGCCGTGTCGGCTCCCATCTCAGGTATCGCGGTCTGGCCGAAGGTCAACATCACCTGTGCGAGGGGTGCGAACGCTTCGGATCGCACGGGGTTGAGTCGTTCGACGAGCGTCTCGAACGCGACGTCGGCGTTGGCGAACGCCTCGAGATCGGTCTCGCGCGCCTGCTCGAGGAGTTCGGCGAACGTCATCGACGGGGCGATCTGCGTGCGGAGGACGAGGGTGTTGACGAACATACCGACCAGCGGGTCGAGGACACGCTGGCCGCGTCCGGCCACCGGCGTCGCAATCGCCACGTCCTCCCCCGCCGACAGACGCGCCAGCAGAACCGCGAGCGCCGCATGTACCACGATGAACGGCGTCGCGTCGGCCTCGCGAGCGAGGTCGCGCACGCGGTCGCCGATCTCGGCCGGTATCACCGCACCGACCCGGCCGCCCCGCTGCGAGGCGACGAGCGGCCTCGGCCGATCGAACGGCAGCGTGAGCACCTCGGGCAGATCGGCGAGTTTGTCTGCCCAGTAGGACAACTGGGCGCCGATCACCGAGTCCGGGTCGGACCCGTCGCCGAGGACATCGTGCTGCCAGAGCGCGAAGTCGGCGAACTGGACCTCGAGCGGTTCGAAGTCGGGTGCCCGCCCGGCGACCCGCGCGTCGTAGGCGTTCATCACGTCGGCCAGGAGCGGATTCATCGATTCGCCGTCGGCAGCGATGTGATGGACGACCACTGCGACCACGGATCGGCCCGGCTCGACCGGCCAGACCCGCGCACGGACCGGCCAGTCGGCGCTCACGTCGAAGCCCGCGACGATCGCGCTCTCCAGTTCGCGCTGATCCGCCACGATCCCCCAGTCGAGGCGTTCGGCGATCTGCTCGCGCGGATGGATGAGCTGATACGCCGCCCCCTCGACGGAGGGGAAGGTGGTGCGCAAGACCTCGTGGCGGCCCACCACGTCGGCCATCGCCTGGCGCAGTGCGTCGGTGTCCAGAGGTCCGGTCACCTGCAACACCACCGGGATGTTGTAGGTCGGAAGCGACGGATCGAACTGGTTGATGAACCACATCCGTTGCTGTGCGAACGACAGCGGAACGAGTTCCGGCCGTTCGGCATTCGCGACGATCGGGGGCAGCGCCGCGGCGTGTCCGGACACCTCGCCCACCAGCGCACGTACTGTCGGCGCCTCGAACAGGTCACGCACCGAGGTCTCGACACCGAGTACCTCGCCCACCCGGGCGGCGACGCGCGTCGCCGACAGCGAGTTGCCGCCGAGATCGAAGAAGGACTCGGTCACGCTGACCTCGCCGAGGCCCAGCACCTCGGCGAACACCGCGGCGACCGCGGCTTCCTGATCGGTCTCCGGTGCCACGATCTCGCCGGCCTCGATGACCGGTTCGGGCAGCGCCGCCTTGTCGAGCTTGCCCACCGGGGTGAGGGGGAGCTCGTCGAGCACCGCGACCGACGCCGGCACCATGTGCGCCGGGAGACGTTCGCCGACAAACGATCTCAGCTCTGCCGGATCGACCTCGGCCCCGGTGGTGACCACGTAGGCGGCCAGTGCGGTGGCGACCGAACCGCCGACACCGACGACCACGGCCGAGCGGACCGCCGGATGCTCGGCGAGAACTGCCTCGATCTCACCGAGTTCGATGCGCAGACCGCGCAGCTTCACCTGGTCGTCGCTGCGCCCGGAGTACTCGATGACCGGGGCGCCGGCGGAATCCTGCTTCCAGCGCACGATGTCGCCGGTGCGATACATCCGGTCACCCGGGTGACCGTGCGGGTTCGCCACGAACCGATCGGCGGTCAGGCCCGGACGGTCGAGGTATCCGCGCGACAGCGCGCCGCCGTTGACATACAGCTCACCTGCGACCCCGATGGGGACCGGACGCAACTGCGCGTCGAGCACCATCAGGCCCACGCCGGCGAGCGGGCCGCCGAGCGAAACCGGCTCGCCCACCGCCATCGGCGCACTGATGGTCACGCCGATCGTGGTCTCGGTGGGGCCGTAGAGGTTCTGGATCCGCCGGAACGGCGCCCAGCTGTCCTTGAGCGCCTGCGGCACGGCCTCGCCACCGGCGTAGACGACCCGGAGGGCCGGGACGGCCTGCGGTTCGATGGTCGCGAGCACGGTCGGCGTCAGGAACGTGTGGGTGATCGCCTGCCGCATCATGAGGTCCTGCAGCGGCGGGCCGCCGACGGCGTCGGCGGGGCGGTAGATCAACACGCCGCCGGACACGATCGCGAGCAGGTACTCGAGCACCGACGCGTCGAAGCTGGGCGAGGCGAAGCCGAGCACCCGCGAGTACTCGTCGGCACCCGACCGGCGAATCTCCTCCGCGGCGAAGTTCGCGAGGCCGGAGTGGGTCACGGCGACACCCTTCGGTCGCCCGGTGGAGCCCGAGGTGTAGATCACGTAGGCGACGTTGTCCACCCGCACCGGCCCACGACGATCCGCTGCGGTGATCGGCGCGTCGGACAGTGTCTCGATCTCGGCGGACAGCGTGGCGTCGTCGAGACGGAGCCACGAGAAGCGTTCCCCGGGAAGGGTTCCCGACGCCTGGACGGCCAGGCCCAGGATCGCACCCGAGTCCTCGACCATGTTCGCCACCCGTTCGGCGGGATAGTCCGGGTCGATCGGCACATACCCACCACCGGTCTTGGCGACCGCCCAGATCGCGACGAGCAACTGCGCGGAGCGGCCGATCGCCAGAGCGACCAGCTTCTCCGGGCCGATGCCCTGACCGATCATCCAGCGCGCCAGGCGGTTCGACCGCGCGTCGAGATCGGCGTAGGACAGCCAGACGTTGTCGGCGTCGACGACTGCCTGGCGTGGTCCCCACTTCGCGGCGGCCCGGGCGAATAGGTCGCCCAGGACGACCGGCTCGGTTCCCGGTCCCCCGGTGACAACCGCGTCGGAGTCGGCGATCGACACCGTCTGGCGCTGCGGCTCGGGTTGCGCTGCGGAGCGGGCGAGTTCGGCAACCGACACCGTGTCGCCGAGTGTGATCTGCCGCAGCGGGGTCTCCGGCTCGGTGACGGCCTCGGTCAGCAATCCGACGAGTTGCTCGCCCAGTCGGACCGCGGTCGACTCGTCGAAGAGATCCGTGGCGTAGGTGATGGAGCCCGCCCACTCCTCGCCACGGCCGGGCTGGGTCATCCCGATGAGCAGGTCGACGCGCGCCGGGGTCTGACCGGTGTCCACCGGACTCACCTGGATGCCGGCGACCTCCCCCACCGACAGGTCGGCGCCGGCGAGCTCCGGCAGGGTCGATTGGTCGAAGGTGAGCCAGACCTGGGTGAACGGAGCGAAGGCAGCCGACCGTTGGGCACCGGCGGCATCGACGACGATCTCGAAGGGGACATCGGCATTCGCGAACGCGCCGAGATCGGCCTCTCTGGCGGCCTCCAGCAGATCGGCGAAGCCGCGGTCGAGGTCGACGCGGGTGCGCAGCACGAGCGTGTTGACGAACATGCCGATCAGCGGATCGAGCACGCGCTGACCTCGACCCGCGACCGGGGTGCCGATCGCGATGTCATCGGTCGCCGACAGTCGCGAGAGCAGCGCGGCCAACGCCGCGTGCACAACCATGAAGGGCGTGGCGCCGGTGTCCTGGGCGACGCGCGCGATCCGGTCACCGACCTCGGCCGGCACCGTGAAGGAGACGCGTCCGCCGCGCTGGCTGGCACGGGCCGGGCGGGGGCGGTCGGTGGGCACGTCGATCACGTCCGGCAGACCGGCCAACCGCTCGACCCAGTAGGCGAGCTGGCGACCGACAACGGATTCCGGATCGTCGGGCGAGCCGAGCACGTCGTGCTGCCAGATCGCGAAGTCGGCGAACTGGACCTCGAGATCTGCGAAATCCGGGTCGGCATCCGCGGTTTCGGCCAGATAAGCGGTGACGACATCGCTCACCAGGGGCATCATCGACTCACCGTCGGAGGCGATGTGGTGGGTGACGACCGCGAACACGTGCTCATCCGGCGCCACCTCCCAGATCCGGGCGCGGATCGGCCAGTCGCGCGAGACGTCGAAGCCGGCCGACACCGCGGCCTCGATCTCCTCTTGCGAGGAGACCACATCCCAGTCCAGACGCGCGGCGACCGAGGTCGCGCGGTTGATCTTCTGATACGGCGTGCCGTCGGCGGACGGGAACGTGGTCCGCAGCGACTCGTGGCGCGACACCACGTCGATCAGGGCGGCGTGCAGAGCGTCTTCGTCGAGGGAACCGGACAGACGCAGCACCACCGGGATGTTGTAGGCCGGCGACGTGGTATCGGCTTGGTTGACGAACCACATCCGTTGCTGCGCAAAGGCCAGCGGGATGCGTTCCGGACGCGGACTGACCGCGACGATGGGCGCCCGGGCTGCGTCGAGATCGGCGCTGGCACGGGCCAGTTCCCGCACGCTCGGCGCGTCGAACAGGTCGCGGACCGAGATCTCGCTGCCGGTGACCTCACCGACGCGCGCAGCCAACCGCATCGCCGACAGCGAGTTGCCACCGAGGTCGAAGAAGGAGTCGGTGACGCTCACGCGGTCGAGGCCGAGGACGTCGGCGAACACGGCCGCCACCGCGGCCTCCGACTCATCGGCGGGCTCGATGTACTCACCGGCGGAGAACACCGGCTCAGGCAGTGCACGACGGTCGATCTTGCCTGCGGTGTTCAGCGCGATGTCCTCGACGGGCATCCACACGCTCGGCCGCATGTACTCCGGGAGCGACGCCGCGACAACGGACTTCACCGCGTCGAGGTCGAGACGTTCGCCCGGGACCCCCGCCACGTAACCGACGAGGTGTTCACCGCCACCGGGCGCCGTGGCCACCGTCGCCGCAGCGTGCACGACGCCGGGCGCCGACGCGATGACCGCTTCGATCTCACCGAGTTCGATGCGCTGTCCGCGCAGCTTGACCTGGAAGTCGGTGCGGCCGAGATACTCCAGCACGCCATCGGGACGGCGGCGCACCAGGTCGCCGGTGCGGTACAGACGCGAGCCCGGCTCGCCGTACGGGTCGGCGACGAATCTCTCGGCAGTGAGGTCCGGGCGGGCGGCGTAACCGCGGGCGAGTTGGACCCCGCCGAGGTAGAGCTCGCCGGGCACGCCGGGAGGGACCCGGCGCAACCGCGAATCCAACACCACTGCAGACGAATTCCAGACCGGAACGCCGATGGGCACCGTCGGATCATCCGCGGCGACGGAGTGAATCCGCTCGAACGTGATCTCCACCGCGGCCTCGGTCGGGCCGTACAGGTTGAAGAACCAGGCATCCGGCCACAGTTCGCGCGCCGGTGCCGCGACCGCCGGCGGCAACGCCTCACCCGTGGTCGAGACGATCCGGAGGGTGTCGAGCGCGGCGAGCTGTTCGCGGTCGACGACCTCGAGGAACACCGAGAGCATGGACGGCACGAAGTGCACCATCGTCGTGCCGGTGCGGGCGATCTCGTCGGCCACCTGCCGCGGATTGAGGTGACCACCGTCGGCGAGGACGACCACGCGCGCGCCGATCGCCAACGGCGCGAACAGTTCCGGCACCGAGCAGTCGAAGGTGTACGGCGTCTTCTGCATCACGACGTCGTCGGGGCCGATCGGCAGCGCGTCCAGGCCCCACCACAGGCGGTTGAGCACGGCCGCGTGTGAGAGGGTCACACCCTTCGGACGTCCGGTCGACCCGGAGGTGAAGAGGGTGTATGCCGCATCATCCGGGCGCAGCGGCGCGAGTCGCTCGTCGTCGGACACCGGGGCGGCGGACGCCGCGTCGACGTCCAGCAGCGCCGAGGCGTCGACGGTCATGACACGGACCCCGGCCTCGTCCGCGGCGTTCACCGCGCCGGGTACCCCGTCCGCGTCGGCGACCAGCAGCACTCGCGCACCGGCGGTCTCGTACATGTAGCGAACGCGGTCCGCGGGTGCGGCCACGTCGACGGGTACATACTGACCACCGGCGGCGACGACGGCATGGATGGCCACCATCATCTCGACCGATCGCGGAACACACAGCGCCACAGCGACATCGGGACCGACCCCGGCGGCTATCAGGGCACGGGCGAGCGTGTTGACCCGGGCCGAGAACTCCGCGTAGGACACCTCACGCTCACCGAAGACGAGCGCGGTCGCGTCAGGAGTGCGTCGGGCCTGCGCGGCCACGGCGTCACTGACCGTCTGCACGGCCGGCAACTCCACGGGATCGCCCCATTCGGCGGTCTCGATCTCGGCCACCGTCGCCGGCGCGACGAAGGGCGCGTCGCCCACTGCGGTTCCCGGAGCCGCGGTCAACGCGGCGAGCAAGCGGGTGAAGCGGTCGGCGAACTCGACGACGGTCGCTTCCTCGAAGAGGTCGGTCGCGTAGATGATCGACAGCCCCCAGTCCTGGCCGGCCGCCCCGGACGCCACCGTGATCCACAGGTCGGTCTGCGCGGTGACCGCGACCTCGCCGTACGGTGTGACCGTCAACCCGCCGGCGTCCCCGAGCGCCTCGGCGGCCGAGGCCGCCGGATCGAACGAGAAGGTCACCTGCGCCAATGGTGAAAACGCCTCGGAGCGAACCGGATTGAGACGATCGACCAGGGTCTCGAACGGGACGTCGGCATGCGCGAAGGCGTTGAGATCGGTGTCGCGGACCTGCGCGAGCAGACGGTCGAACGGCTGGGCACCGTCGACCGCGGTGCGCAGCACCAAGGTGTTCACGAACATGCCGACGAGCGGATCGAGCACCGCCTGTCCACGACCGGCGATCGGGGTGGCGATCGCGATGTCGTCGGTGGCCGACAACCGAGCCAACAACACTGCGAGCGCCGTGTGCACCACCATGAACGGCGTCACATCGGCCCCGCGTGCCACCTCTGCGACACGCGCACCGATCTCAGCCGGGATTCCCACGTCGTACCGGTCACCCCGGCCCGACGCGACCGCCGGACGCGGCCGATCCGCCGGCAGCTCGAGCACATCCGGCAGACCGGCCAACTGTGCAGTCCAGTAGGCCAATTGACGTCCGACAACCGATTCCGGGTCGTCCGCGGAGCCGAGCACGGAGTGTTGCCAGATCGCGAAATCGGCGAACTGCACCGTGAGCGGCACGAAACCGGGAGCCTCGCCGACGACGCGGGCGCCGTACGCGGCAACGAGATCGGAGACGAACGGCGCCATCGACTCCCCGTCGGCGCCGATGTGGTGCAACACGATGGCGAGCACATGCTCCCCGGCCGCGGCGCGCCAGAGGCGGACACGGATGGGCCACTGGGTCGTGACATCGAAGCCGGCGGTCACGGCTGCGACGAGCTCGTCCTGGGAACCGGCGATACCCCAGTCGAGCCCATCGGCGACCGATGCCTCGGGATGGATGAGCTGATAGGGCACGCCGGCCTCGTCCGGGAACGTGGTTCGCAGCACCTCGTGACGAGAGACCACATCCACCAGTGCCGCACGCAGTGCCTCGACATCGAGGCCACCGCGCATCCGCAGTACCGCCGGGATGTTGTAGGCGACCGAGTCGGGCTGGAACCGGTTGATGAACCACAGGCGTTGCTGCGCGAACGACAGCGGGATCCGGTCCGGGCGCGGCGACACCGCCACCACGGGTGGCAGATTCGCGCCGCGTCCGGCGACTGCCTCGACGAGG
>NZ_JBHXVK010000012.1:17489-142901 GCF_042672305.1 Gordonia sp. NPDC127522 | reverse complement strand
GCTCCTCAGGGAGCGGGGGGTGACGCGCCCTCCGCAAGCTCCGGGCGCTCCTCAGGGAGCGGGGGGTGACGCGCCCTCCGCAAGCTCCGGGCGCTGCTGAGTAGCTGCGGCCTGGCGGCCGTCGTGCGTTACGAAAGAACCCGTTGTGCTTGGGGCGAGCCCAACTACTGCTCCCTGAGGAGGCCGGAGCTTGCGGAGGCCGTCACGAAGCCCAACTACTGCTCCCTGAGGAGGCCGGAGCTTGCGGAGGCCGTCACGAAGGGTCCTGGTGAGATGCGTCGCCAAACCTGGGTGCGGCCCCTTCGGATCATGCGGGCCGGCGACTCAGGGAGCGGGGGTGGACGGCGTGTAGCGCAACCAGTCGACCGTCATCGTCGCCGGGCTCGGAGTCGTCGACGACGGGGGGCCGGGCCAGATGCCGCCGACCGCGACGTTGAGCAGTGCGTACATCGGCTTGTCGAAGACCCACCGTTCGTCGCCGGTGAGCGAGGAGCGGTTGATCGTGTAAACCGCGTTCCCGTCGATGGTGAAACGGATCTGCGACGACGACTTGGTCACCGCGTAGACGTGGAAGTCGCCCGCATCGATGCCGGTGAGGTCGTGACCCCGCTCCCAACGGCCGGCGATCGGCCCCGGCAGCGGCAGTCCGGGGAGGAGATCGGCGAGCGAGAGATCGAGTGATCCCATCGCGGTGCCCAGCGCCGTCGGGCCGTGTACGCCCACGTGGACCCAGTCGGAGGAGTTGATCGTCTCGGCGATGTCGACCTCGCCGGCCGCCGGGTACCCGACGGAGTCGATGTCGCTCCCCAGCAGCCAGAACGCCGGGTGCAACCCGCGACCCTGCGGCAGCGAGATGCGCGCGGAGATCGTCCCGTAGGTGAACTGGAAGCTGTCCTTGGTGGTGAGCCGGGCCGACGTCCAGCCGCCGGTCGCCGCGCGGCGCGCCTCGATGAGCAGGTTGCCGTTGCCGTCGAGCCGGGAGTTCAGCCGATCGGCGGTGTAGTTCTGCACCTCGTTGTTGCCCCAGCCGTCGGCGCCGGTCTCGTGCTGCAGCGCCGACGGGAGCGTGCCGGCGGCGCCGTCGAATTCGAGGCTGAACGGCTCGTCGGCGTGGGCGGCCGCCGGCACGGACAGTGCTGCCGCGGCTGTCAGTGCGGTGACGGCGGCGACGGGCGCGAGGTGCGCTCCCAGTCGGCGGAGGAGTCCTCGACGTTGAGGTGCGACAGTCATGAAGAACAAGTACCACACGTCACTTCTGTCTCATATGCCTCGTTCGTCACATTCGCCGGTCAGGCGTCTGTGGAGCCCGGGAACGCGGGACGTCCCCAGCGGCCCGCGAACGCGACCTCGGACAGCGGGAGCCGGGTGCGAGGTTTCTCGTCGCGGACGCGGATCTCTTCGGGAAGGGACTCGGGGTCGGCGAGCGCGCCGACACCGAGCAGCACCAGCGGTCGTTTGTCGGCGGGGATGCCGAAGGTGTCGCGGGCAGCGTCGGTATCGAAACCGGCCATCGGATGGGCATTGAAGCCGAGGGCCTCGGCCTGCAGGATCATCTGCGCCACCGCCAGTCCGCAGTCGACGGCCCCGTACGTGTGGGCCTTCGCGTCGTCGGGGTCATCGGTGGTGCACACCAGGATCAGGGCCGCCGATCGCGGCGCCCACCCCGAGTTCCCCCGGGTCAGGACGCCGGCGAGGGCGTCGAAAGTCGGGTCGCCGCGCAGTCCCGCGATGAAGCGCACCGGCTGCACCCGCCCCCAGGTGGGAGCCCAGCGCCCGGCGTCGACGATCGTGGTGACGTCGTCGAGCGAGATGGTCGCGGACGGATCGTAGCCGCGGGCGCTGCGGCGGCCCGAGATGAGTTCGTGCATCCGCCCGAGGGTAGTGGCGCGGCGACCGCCGGGCTCGCCGTCAGGAGTCGGCGCGTGCGACGCCCACGGGACCGGTCGCCGGGAGCGAAGCGAGGGGGACCGAATCAGCACCGTCGGGCAGTTGCACCTCGGCGACCTCGGCCTGCGGATCGGTGGGCTCGTCGCGCATCACGAACAGCAGGACCGTGCCGAGCGCGAGGAGCGCGAGACCGCTCGCCAGCGACGCCGCGTGCATGCCGTCGACGAAGGCCTGCTTGGCGGCGGTGGCCAACCCCTCTCCGGCCGAACCCATGTCGGTCGCCCGGTGGAGGGTCTCGCCCAGGGTGTCGCCGAACGACCAACCCCGATCGCCGTCTCGGAACACGAGGGTGGCCAGCGATCCGAGAAGGGCCAGGCCCATCGCGGTCCCGAGCTCGAAGCTCGTCTCCGAGATGCCCGACGCGGCGCCCGACCGCTCCGGCGGCACCGAGCCGACGACCACGACCGACACCAGGCTGAACTGGATGCCGTAGCCGACGCCCGCGATCGTCGTGCACAGCACATACACCCAGACCGGGGTCGAGGTGCCGAGAGTCAGCATGCCGAGATTGCCTGTAGCGGCCAGGCCGACAGAACCGACGAAGGCCAGCCGGGTGCCCAGGAACGCGGCGACCCGGGTCGCGCCGATGGAGAACACCGCCACCGCGACGGCCATCGGGAGGCCGGCGATGGCCGCGGCCAGGACGTCGTGGCCCATGACCGACTGGAGATAGACGCCGGTCAGGTACGACATGCCGCCGAGGGCCATCATGCCGATCAGCGCAACGGCGACCGCTCCGCTGAACTGCGCGTTGCCGAACAGCTTGAGGTCCAGAAGGGGTGACGTGACCCGGCGCTGGTGCAGCAGGAACGTGATGAGCAGTGCGGCGCCCACCACTCCGGCGACGACCACGCCGGTCGTGGCGCCTTCGCTCGCGACCGTCTTGACGGCATAGACGAGCGGGAGGATCCCGGCCATCGAGAGCACGACGCCGACGACATCGAACGGATCGTTCGTGGCGGCCCGGTACTCGGGGATCAGGCGCGGCCCGAAGACGAACAGCGCGGCGAGCACCGGGACGTTGATGAGGAAGACCACACCCCACCAGAAGTGGTGCAGCAGAACGCCTCCGATGACCGGACCGACCGCGCTGCCGCCGGCGAACGCCGCGGTCCACACGCCGATCGCGCGACCGCGCTCACGGGCGTCGGGGAACATGTTGGCGATGAGCGACAGGCTCGAAGGCAGCAGGGTGGCACCGCCGATGCCCATGAGGGCGCGTGCCGCGATCAGGATCTCGGGCGAGGGTGCGAAAGCGGCGATGACCGACGCGACACCGAACAGGGCGGCGCCGGCGAGGAGGATGCGTCGCCGGCCGACGCGGTCACCGACATTGCCCATCGTGATGAGCAGCCCGGCGATGAGGAAGCCGTAGATGTCGAGAATCCACAGCTGCTGGGCCGCGGACGGCGCGAGTGCATCGGTGATCGACGGGATGGCGAGGTACAGCACCGAGACGTCCATCGAGACGAGGAACACCGGCAGGGTCAGCACGGCCAGTCCCAGCCACGTTCGCCGGTCGGCGATACCCGAGGTGGTCGGGCGGAGCCGGTTCGACGGGTCGAGCTGGGCGGACATCATTCCTCCTTCGCGGCAGACGGCAGCTACCTACGCGTACGGTGTACGCGGGTCAGCGTACGGGGATGAGTACGCTGTACGCAATCGAAATATTCCCGCCCTGATCAGGAGGAACGAGAACGTGACGGCCGACACCTCGAAACTGTCGACGGCGACGATCGTCGATGCCGCCATCGCCGTGGCCGACGATGCCGGAATCGGGTCGCTGTCGATGCGGCGGGTCGCCGAGAAGCTCGGGGTCGGGGCCATGTCGCTGTACCGCCACGTCGAGGACAAGGACGCGCTGCTGCAGGCGATGTCGACGGAGGTCGGACGGCGGTTTCCGTACCCCGTCGACACCGCGCCCGAGTGGCGGACCCGGGTCGGGATCGCCGTCGACGTCGACTGGGACCTCTACACCCGGCATCCGTGGGTGGTCCTGGCCTACTCGTCGCCCCGACACAGTTACGGCGAGGATTCGCTGGCGTGCCTCGACTGGCTGGCGGCCGGATTCCTCGAGCTCGGCGTCGGCATCGAACGCGCCACCGACATGGCGCTGTCGGTCTGGAGCTTCGTCCACGGCGTCGCCCTTGTCGCAGTGAGCGATCAGTTGCTCCACGACGACGCCCTGCTGCCGTCCGCGGGACTGGCCGAGGTGATCTCGGGGGAGTCCGAGGTCGAAGTCCCGTCGCATCTCGCCCGCCTCGCCGGCCGCCGCGATGCCGGCCGGCTGCTCGATCCCCGGGCGCGGCTCGACGCCGGAATCGATTACCTCTGCCTGGGATTCGCGGCGTCGGCGGTGGAACGACCTTCTGCTCTCTGAGAGGCGAGCGAAGTGGGTTTTCTGCTGCCTGAGGTGCGAGCGAAGTAGGTTTTTCTGCTCCCTGAGGTGCGAGCGAAGTAGGTTTTTCTGCTCCCTGAGGTGCGAGCGTAGCGAGCCTCGAAGGGTCTCGCACGGCATCTCACCAGGCCCTTCGAGGCTCGTCGCTATCGCTCCTCGCACCTCAGGGTGCAGAAGGGGGTCCGCTGCTCGCACCTCGAAGTGCAGAAGGGGGTCCGCTCCTCGCACCTCAGGGTGCAGAAGGGGTCCGCTGCTCGCACCTCAAGGTGCAGAAGGGGGTCCGCTCCTCGCACCTCGAAGTGCAGAAGGGGGTCCGCTCGTCGTGCTTGGGGGCAGAGGGGTCGCGCTCCTCGGGGAATGGGGGTGCGCGATTCTCACATGGCGTGGGGGAACACGGTCAGCATGTGCGCGCCGAACCACGAGCTGCCCACCACGATCGGCACGACGATCAGTCCCGCGACCACCGGCCGCATCCGTGCAAGCGCCATCGCCAGCGGGATCAGCAGGACGAACGCGGGCAACAGCAACCGAGGCCGGCTCATCATCAGTCCGCTCGACAGCACGATCTGCGCGACCAGCAGCGAACCGTAGAGCAGGACCGGCCACGGGACCCGTGACCAGACGGCGACGCCCAGCATCACCAGCGTGCTCAGCACGATCCACGACGTGGCCACCGGGGCGACCTCGGCAGAATGGACGAGCACTTCGTTGATGAACTCGAAAGCGGCCACGCCCCAGTCGAACTGGGTGTCCCAGCCCTCGGTCTGGATGCGGAACCACCCGGTCGGCGACCCGGTGTGCGTCCACACCACGCAGAGATAGGCGAGGTAACCGAGCGGGCTGATGACGAGGGCGACGATCGCGCGGACGCGCGCAGCTCTCGGGACGGCGGTCCCGCGCGCCTGCCACAGGAACACGAGGGCCGCGAGCATCACGACCCCGATCAGGACCGCCGCCGTCGGCCGGCACAGCCCGCAGAGCGCGGCGACGATGCCGGCGAGGAGCCAGCGTTTCTCGAGGACCCCTACCAGCGCCCACACCGCGAGCGCGCAGAACAGCGCCTCGGTGTAGGCCATGTTCAGCACGATCGACATCGGCGTCGCCGCGAAGAGCACCACCAGGAACAGTCCGGTTCCGCGTTCGGGTGCCGGGCCGATCGGGGACCGTCGTGCCATGAGTCGGGCGCACACCATTCCGAGACGTGCCGCCCCGACCGCCGCCACGCATCCCAGGACCAGGTTCACCGTGATCGCCGCACCGAAGGGACTCAGGCCCGGCAGCTTCGCGATCAAGCCCACCAGGTAGGGGTAACCGGGAAAGAAGGCGTACGCGGTGTCGACGGTGTGCAGACCTCGGGCGTCGGTGAGCGTGTAGGGCACGCCGTCGTAGCCGTGGGTCGCGATCGCGATCATCCACTGCCCATCCCAGACCGCCAGGGAGTCGCCCAGCGTGGTGCCCCGGAGATCGGCGAACCGCGCCAGGACGAGGATGCCGATGGCGCGGATGACGAGGAAGACGAGCAGCGCGTCGAGCCACCATCGATGACCACGGACCGCGGCGGGAGACGAACCGAGCGGACCGAAATAGCCGCGGGTCATCGACGCCAGTCGACGACCGCACCCGTTCGTACCGACGGGACCGGTTCCGGTGTCACCGACGTCGGTTGGGGAGGCCACGCGAGCGATCCTAGGGCGGATCACCTCGGTCCGGTCCCGTCGGGTGGGGCGGAGACCAGGTCAGAGCGGTCGCGTCGGTCCCGGTAAGGTTGTCCCGGCAAGTTGACGTCTATCGACCGGCACTCTGGCCGGCGGGAGGTAACTCGACGTGGCCCTCGTGGTGCAGAAGTACGGCGGATCCTCGGTCGCAACGGCCGAACGCATTCGTCGCGTCGCCGAGCGGATCGTCGAGACCAAGAAGCAGGGCAACGACGTCGTCGTGGTCGTGTCGGCGATGGGCGACACCACCGATGAGCTGCTCGACCTCGCCCAGCAGGTCAACCCGGCGCCGCCGGCGCGCGAGATGGACATGCTGCTGACCTCGGGTGAGCGGATCTCGAACTCGCTCGTCGCGATGGCGATCAGCTCGATGGGCGCGCAGGCGCAGTCGTTCACCGGCTCCCAGGCCGGTGTCATCACGACGAGCAGCCACGGCAAGGCCAAGATCATCGACGTCACGCCCGGACGCGTTCGCAGCGCACTCGACGAGGGCAAGATCGTGCTTGTCGCCGGCTTCCAGGGCGTCTCGCAGGACACCAAGGACGTGACCACGCTGGGACGCGGCGGCTCCGACACCACCGCGGTCGCGCTGGCGGCCGCGCTCGAGGCCGATGTCTGCGAGATCTACACCGACGTCGACGGCGTCTACTCGGCCGATCCGCGGATCGTGCCCGACGCCCGCCGTCTCGACACCGTCTGCTTCGAGGAGATGCTCGAGCTGGCTGCCTGTGGCGCCAAGGTGCTGATGCTGCGGTGCGTCGAATACGCGCGCCGATACAACGTTCCCGTTCACGTGCGCTCGTCGTACTCGACCAAACCCGGCACCATTGTGACCGGATCGATGGAGGACATCCCCGTGGAAGAAGCCATTCTCACCGGCGTCGCACATGACCGCAGCGAGGCCAAGATCACCGTCGTCGGCCTCGACGACAAGCCCGGTTACGCCGCGCGGGTGTTCCGCGCCGTGGCCGACGCCGAGATCAACATCGACATGGTGTTGCAGAACGTCTCGAAGGTCGACACCGGCAAGACCGACATCACCTTCACCCTGCCGCGTGAGCTCGGGCCGCTCGGCGTCGAGAAGCTCACCAAGCTGCAGACCGAGATCGGGTTCACCGATCTGCTCTACGACGATCACATCGGCAAGGTGTCGCTCGTCGGCGCGGGCATGAAGTCGCACCCCGGCGTCACGGCGACCTTCTGTGAGGCCCTCAGCGAGGCCGGCGTGAACATCGAGCTGATCTCCACCTCGGAGATCCGGATCTCGGTGCTGTGCCGGGACACCGAACTCGACGACGCGGTGCGCGCTCTGCACGCCGCCTTCGATCTCGGCGGCGAAGAAGAGGCCGTCGTCTACGCCGGAACGGGGCGATAGCAGTGGGCGTACGTATCGGAGTCGTGGGCGCGACCGGTCAGGTCGGCGCCGTCATGCGAACCCTGTTGACGGAGCGCAACTTCCCGGCCGACGAGGTGCGCTTCTTCGCGTCCTCGCGCTCGGCGGGCAAGAAGCTGCCGTGGGGCGACGGCGAGATCGTGGTCGAGGACACGGCCACCGCCGATCCGTCCGGACTCGACATCGCGCTGTTCTCGGCGGGTGCCACCATGTCGCGCGAGCAGGCGCCGCGGTTCGCCGAGGCCGGCGTGACCGTCATCGACAACTCGTCGGCTTGGCGCAAGGATCCCGATGTGCCGCTGGTGGTCTCGGAGGTCAACGGTGAGCTGGCCAAGAACCCGCCCAAGGGCATCATCGCCAACCCGAACTGCACCACGATGGC
The DNA here is from genome assembly GCF_042672305.1 of Gordonia sp. NPDC127522. NCBI lineage: Bacteria > Bacillati > Actinomycetota > Actinomycetes > Mycobacteriales > Gordoniaceae > Gordonia > Gordonia sp. NPDC127522. The sequence goes on along the minus strand of NZ_JBHXVK010000012.1, from coordinate 135,066 downwards.
CGCCATGCCGGTCCTCAAGCCGCTCCACGATGAGGCGGGCCTGCAGCGACTGATCATCTCGAGCTATCAGGCGGTCTCGGGTAGCGGTCTGGCCGGTGTCGACGAATTGGCCACCCAGGTGCGTGCGGTCGCCGGCGACGCGGAGAAGCTGGTGCACGACGGTTCCGCGGCAGACTTCCCCGCTCCGAACAAGTACGTCGCGCCGATCGCGTTCAACGTCGTGGCGCTCGCCGGTTCGCTCGTCGACGACGGCTCGGGTGAGACCGATGAGGACCAGAAGCTGCGCAACGAGTCGCGCAAGATCCTCGGGCTGCCCGAATTGCTCGTGAGCGGAACCTGCGTACGCGTGCCCGTCTTCACCGGCCACTCGCTCTCGATCAACGCCGAGTTCGCGAACCCGCTGTCGGTGGCACGTGCACAGGAGATCCTCGGTGGCGCAGCGGGTGTGGAGCTCGCGGACGTGCCGACGCCACTGGCCGCCGCGGGCAAGGACGCCTCGCTGGTCGGCCGGATCCGGCAGGACCCGGGTGTTCCCGACGGCCGCGGTCTCGCGCTGTTCGTTTCGGGGGACAACCTCCGGAAGGGCGCTGCCCTCAATACGATTCAGATCGCCGAACTGCTCGTCTAGAGCACCTCAGGTGGCGGGGGTGATACAGCAGCCGCCGCCTCGGTGATGATCGCGCGCATCGACGCCTCCGCGGCTTCCGGGTCGCGGAGGCGTATTGCTCTGGCGACATCGTCGTGCAGTGCGATGGCCACCGGATTCGGTGTCGCGGGCATCATTCCGTGGTGGGTGCGTCCGGCGAGGACCTCGTTCACCACCCCGGTGAGCGACCGGAACATCTCGTTGCCGCTGGCCTCCAAGAGCGTTCGATGAAAGACTTTGTCGGCCAACAAGTACGACTCGAGGTCGCCGTTGCGCCCGTGTACCGACATGTCCGACACGGCCGCCGCGAGGATACGGCACTGGTGCTCGTTCGCGCGCTCGGCGGCAAGGGCCGCCGCCACCGGCTCGAAGCCGCGTCGTAGCTCCGAGAGGGTGGCGAGGAACTCGGCGCGGTCGGCACCGTCGAGGCGCCAGCGGATCAGCCGGGCGTCGAACACGCTCCACCGGGTCCGCGGCTGGATCGTGATGCCGACGCGGCGTCGGGATTCGACGAGGCCCATCGACTCGAGAACCCGGATCACCTCGCGGGATACCGTCCGCGACACCCCGTGTTCGGCGCTGATGGCGTCGAGGGTCAGCACGCTGCCGGCCGGCTGCGCTCCCGAGACGATCCGTCTGCCGATCGCCGCGAGGATCTCGTCGTGCCGCTCGCCTGTGCTCCGTGTGCCCTGACTCACCGTTTCATCTTCTCATTGATCAATGTAGGAACCATTGTGCGTACTTAACATCAGCGAGAGCTTGCAAAAGTATGACTATTGAGGCAGCCTACGTGATCAGCAGCACAGCGTGGTGAGGAGTGAACATGCGATCGCCGATCGTCGTCATGGGGGTGTCGGGGTCCGGGAAGTCGACCGTCGGAGCGGCGTTGGCACAGCGCCTGCGGGTGCCGTTCGCCGACGCCGACGACTTCCACCCCGCCGAGAACATCGCCAAGATGTCGGCGGGAGAACCGCTCGACGACGACGACCGCCGACCCTGGCTCGAGTCGATCGGCGTCTGGCTCGCCGAACACGCCAATGGCGGTGTCATGAGCTGCTCCGCGCTCAAACGGCATTACCGCGACCATCTTCGTGATCACGCACCGACGACGCTGTTCGCGCATCTGGCGGGGTCGGTCGAGGTCATCGCGCGACGGCAGGCATCACGCCCGGGGCATTTCATGCCACCGGCCCTGCTCGCCTCGCAGTTCGAGACCCTCGAACAGCTGACCCCCGACGAACGCGGCCTGACCGTCGACGTGGACCAGAGCGTGGACGCCATCATCGACGATCTGGTCGAGGCCCTCTCGCACGGTTCCGATCTCGACGCCGAGGAGAACTGATGTCGCCGACCACCATCACGATCCTCGCCGCGAGCACAGATCTGCCGCAGCCGGTCGCGCCCGGCTGGCAACTCATCGTCGCGGCGCTGGCGGGTATCGCCGTCATCGTCGTGGCGATCACGATCGCCAAGGTCCATCCCTTCCTCGCGTTGGTGGGCGGCGGCGCGACCGTCGGCATCGTCGCGGGCGAGTCGATCCCGACGGTCCTCGAGTCGTTCACCGCCGGATTCGGCACCACCGCAGCGGGAGTCGGCATCCTGATCGCACTCGGCGCAATGTTCGCCAAGCTGCTGGCCGACTCCGGTGGCGCCGACGAGATCGTCGACACGATCGTCGGACACGCGTCACCGCGGATGCTGCCGTGGGCAATGGCCCTCGTCGGCGCCATCATCGGTCTGCCGATGTTCTTCGAGATCGGTCTCGTGCTGTTGATGCCGGTGATCTACCTCGTGGCCCGACGCTCGGGTCTCGGCCTGATCCCGATCGGCATTCCCGCACTGGCCGGGTTGTCGGCGATGCACGGGTTCGTCCCGCCGCATCCCGGCCCGCTCGTGGCGATCGACGCCCTCGGCGCGGATCTCGGCATGACACTCGGACTCGGTGTGCTGGTTGCCATCCCGACCATCATCGTGTCCGGGCCGCTCTTCGGCGTGCTCGCCGGGCGATGGGTGACGGTCGAGGCCCCGACGACCTTCGACGTCGATCCGTCCGACGGCCCGACCACCAAGCGACCGTCCTTCGCGATCACCATGTTCAGCGTCCTGCTGCCCGTCGTGCTGATGCTGGGCAAGGCACTCGCCGAGATCTTCATCGCCGACGAGGACCAGCCCGTGCGCAAGGTCCTCGACATTCTCGGCACGCCCCTCATCGCGCTGCTCATCGCGGTGATCGTCGCGATGTTCACCCTCGGCCGCGGTTCCGGCATGGACCGCGAGACCATCTCGAAGTGCACGGGGGCGGCCCTGCCCGCGATCGCGGGCATCCTGCTGATCGTCTCCGCGGGTGGCGGGTTCAAGGAAGTTCTCGTCGACACCGGGATCGGCACCCTGCTCGCCGACTGGGCGACCGGCGCGAACGTCTCGGTGCTCCTGCTGGCCTGGACGCTCGCGGCACTGATCCGCCTGGCGACCGGATCGGCGACCGTTGCCACGATCACCGCGTCGTCGCTGATCCTGGGTCTGGTCGACGGGATGGGTTCGGGAGAACTCTCGCTGGTCGTCCTGGCGATCGGTGCCGGGTCGGTGTTCCTGTCCCATGTCAACGACGCCGGTTTCTGGCTGGTGAAGGAGTACTTCGGGATGACCGTCGGACAGACCTTCAAGACCTGGTCGATGATGGAGACGGTCCTCTCGGTGACCGGTTTGATCGTGGTGCTGGCGCTCGGGCTGATCATCTGAGCCGCCCCCTGCTCTGAAGAACGGCCGGAGCCCAGCCCCGCTCCCTGAGGAGCGAGCTTGCGAGCCAACCCCGCTCCCTGAGGAGCGAGCTTGCGAGCGTCACGAAGGGTCTCGGTGAGACGCGGGGCAGACCCTTCGTGACGCGCCCTCCGCAAGCTCCGGGCGCTCCTCAGGGATCGGTGGTTGGTGGCGCCCTCCGCAAGCTCCGGGCGCTCCTCAGGGATCGGTGGTTGGTGGCGCCCTCCGCAAGCTCCGGGCGCTCCTCAGGGATCGGAGAGTGGGGTAGCTTGACCACTCATGACACGGAAGATGCGGGTCCGGGCAGCGGTGGTCACCGGGGTTCTGGCGTTGGCGGCGACGCTCGCGTACCCCGCAGCGGCACAACCCGATTCGCCGAGTACCGGACTCGGACCGGCCGGCACCTCGCTCATGCACGGCGACCTCGCCTCCACGGACTCCACGGCCCATCGAGGCCCCGGCCGCGGGGCTCGACTGGCCGGCTCATCGATCCCGGGCGGCGCCTGCGCGGCAACGTTCGTGGGAGGCGACGGGATGCCCGTCGCGTTGTGTACACAATTCGTCGGATCGTCGCCACCGGCATTCGCGGCGCCGTCGGTCGTCCTCTTCGATCCCCGGACCGCGCAACCACTGGCGTCGACGCAACTGACGAAGGGCGGACTGCTCGGCGGCGTGTACGGCTATCTCGACGACCGCGACCGGGTGGTCGTCGCCGACGGGTCCGGGTCGATTCTCCGTGTCGCGCATGCGAAGACGGCCAGCGGCTGGCGGGTGTTCGTCGACGATCGGGTCGACGTCGATCACGCGATACCGGCGGGTGACGCGATCACGGGCCTGGCACCCGACTTCGACGGCCGCGTGTGGTTCGCGACGACGCGCGGGGTGGTCGGGACGGTCGACCGGCACGACACCGTGCGGTCCACTCGGCTGCCGGCGGGAGAGGAACTGGGCAACGGATTGTCCATCCGGCGATCGGGGGCGTCGATCCTGACGACGCACGCGCTGTACGAGATGCGCGCCGAACCGGGGAGCGCACCGCGAGTCGTCTGGCGCCGTGCCTATGACCGGGGGCCGGCACGCAAACCCGGACAGCTCACCTGGGGCTCGGGGACGACGCCGACGTACTTCGGTCCCGGTGGCGATGGCTGGGTCGCCATCGTCGACAACGCGGAACCGCCGGATCTCCGCGTGCTGCGCAGCGATGACGGCTCCGAGGTCTGCCGCATGCGGGCTTTTTCGACGTCCGGGCCGGGCACCGAGAACTCGCCGATGGCCTGGGGCAACTCGCTGGTCATCCCGAGTACCTACGGCTACCAGTACCCGCCGATGGCGGTACGGGGTCCGTCGGTCCCGGCCGACGCTCCGTTCGTCGGCGGAGCCACCCGCATCGAAGTCGGCGAAACCGGTTGTCGCCGTATGTGGGAGAACGGCGACCGGATCGCGACGCTCCCCAAGTTGTCTCGCGCGGACGGTCTGATCCACGCGCTCGGATATGGTCCGATCCAGCAGCCGAACCTCCCACGGCAGATCGGTGAAGTCGCCTATCTGGCAACCGATTTCGCGACCGGCCGGCGGGTGGCGACGGTGCCGGTCGGGGCGGCGCCGTTCGACGAACCACTCGAGCTGACCGGGACGATCACGGCCGACGGAACGCTGTGGCAGGCAACTCTGGGTCGCATGCTCAAGGTATCGCCGGGCCGCTGAGCCACCCCTGAGCGATAGCTTTCGGCGGTCGTTCGACGGATGATTCGCCCTCGGAAGCGACACCAGTCACCTGACTGAAGTTACTGTGCGGTAGGTTACACAGCCATGAACTGGAAGTCGGGGAGAAGCATGAGCTACCGCAGCAGCACGAGTCGGGTCGTCGGTATCGCCGGCGCGTTGGTGGCGGCGTGCGTCGCGTCGCTGGCCCCCGCGGCGGTCGGTACCGCGGCGGCGGCGGATTTCTATACCCCGCCGGCGCGGTTCGCGTCCGAGCCGGGGTCGGTGATCCGCAGTCAGCCGAGTCCGTTGCTGCTCCAGATCCCCGGCATGGCGGGTCAGTGGCCGGGGACGGCTCGCAAGGTGATGTACACCTCGCGTTACCAGGACGGGAAGCCTGCCGCGGTCACCGGAACCGTCATCGAGCCCACCGCGCCGTGGCGCGGGCAGGGTCCGCGCCCGACCGTCGTCGTCGGTTCCGGGACCATTGGTCAGGGCGACCAGTGTGCGCCGTCGAAGCTGATGACCATTCCGTTCGCGGTGGATCTGATGCGGCCGGGTGTCTCGGTGAACTACAGCGCGCCGGAGATGTACTACATGCTGGTCAACGGTGTGCGGGTGTTCCTCACCGACTACATCGGGATGGGCACACCCGGTGTTCACACCTACGTCAATCGCGCGGAGACCGGTCAGGCGATGCTCGACGGCGCCCGGGCGGCACTGGCGATCTCGGGTGCCCCGGAGGACGCGCCCGTCGGCTTCGCGGGGTATTCGCAGGGTGGTGGTGCAGCGGCGTCGGCTGCCGAGCTCGCCGAGTCCTATGCGCCGGAGCTGAATGTCCGTGCGACTTATGCCGGCGCGCCGCCTGCCGACCTCGAGAAGGTCATTCCCGCGATCGACGGCACCACCATTGCGGGGGCGATCGGGTTCGCGATCAACGGGCTGACCGAGCGGTATCCGAACGTCGCCGAGGTGGTGCGACGGGAGACCAATCCGACCGGCAAGGCTGCGCTGACACACATCTCGACGAGTTGTATCGGGGACATCATCCCGGCGTACGGGTTCCATCGGGTCGCGGGGTGGACCCGGACCGGGGAGACGTTGTCATCGCTCATCGCGCGGTCGCCGGGGTTGCAGAAGGTGGTTCGGGATCAGCGGATCGGGCGGCTCAAGCCGAACGCGCCGGTCTTCGTCGAAGGCGGACTGCATGACGACGTGATTCCCTACGGGCAGGTCGCTCAGCTCGCGGCGGATTGGCGCGCTCAGGGCGCCGAGGTCACGTTCGTCACCGACCCCACGCCACCCATTCTGACCAAGTCGATCGTCAACCACGTCGTCCCGATGCTCGGCACGTTCCTGCCCGGGATGGAGTTCGTCCTCGCCGAGTTCCGGAAGTGAGCCGCTCGCGGCCGAACCTCCTCGACGCTGCAGGCCCGCCGGGGTGAGTGGCAGGATCGGGGCATGACGGATCCGAAGGACCCGGCCGGGGGCGCGTCCGGCGATTCTCCCGCGGATGACTCCGATCGCGTCCCGAGCCAGGCCGAGCTCGACGCCGAGGATCTGGCGGCCATCGAGCGGTCCTCCCGAGATCGAGATCAGTCCGCGCTCTATCCCACGCGGCCGGGCGACCCAGGACCGCCGCCGCAGGCGCTGGCAGTGCACGCGCGCATCGTGTGGTGGGGTGCGGCCGTGATCGGTCTCGTGCTGACGATCTACGGCTTCTTCAACCTCGGCACCATCACCGACGATCTGCGCAGCCGACTGCTCGAAGGCGCGGTCTCGGACCCGGCGAACTCCGCTCCCGAGAGCGAGGTCGACACCCTTGCCGGCTTCTTCCCGCCGTTCATGCTGGTGATGATCGTCGTCGTGCTGGCCATCGAGTACGCGTGCCTGGTTACCGCCGCGTCACAGCACAGCCGCAATCTCCGCAACTTCTTCCTGGCCGCCGTCGTCGTGCATCTGCTGTGCATCCCCGTCGGCGTCGACCTGCTCTTCCGATACCCGGACGTGTCGTCCGTCATGGTCGTCCTGAGCTACCTCCAGTTCGGTCTCCTGGTGGTCGCTGCCCTGTGCACTCTCCGGCGACCGGTCAACCAATGGCTGCCGGAGTCGACCCGGATGAAGCCCACGCGGATGATGCGGGGACGGTGAACCGGACTCCGACGTCGGTGTCGTGACCATCACGTCGCCGTCGCCCGGTTTTGTCGGAATGTTCCGCGAGCGGGGTGGGTTGAACCGACCGTTGGCCCGAACCCGCACTGAGCATCCAGGAGGATTTCGAATGGCAATCGAACCGGTGTACACCATCTCGTCGAAGGCGTCCGGCGGCGGACGCGACGGCGAAGTCGTCTCGGCGAGCGGCCAGATCGATCTGGACCTGCGGCCGCCGAAGGAATTGGGTGGCAGCGGTGAGGGGACCAATCCCGAGGAATTGTTCTCGGCGGGTTACGCGGCCTGCTTCCTGAGCGCGCTGCGCGCCACCGCCAAGCAGGCCGACACCCCGGTGCCCGACGGGGCGACCGTGGACGTGACCGTCGGGATCGGAAAAGACCCGGCGGACAACGGGTTCGGTCTCACCGTCGCCATCGAGGTCTCGCTGCCCGGCCTCGACGAGGCCAAGGCCAAGGAACTCGCCGACCTCGCGTACACATTCTGTCCGTACTCGAAGGCGACCAAGGGCAACATCGACTCGTCGGTCACCGTACGCGTCTGATCGCCCGGTCCACCGGCAATCAGCGCAGTCGGAGTCGTACTGCGCGCAGATATGACAAGAAGGGAGTTCTTGATCATGACCAACCCGATCACCAGCACACTCACCGACGAGCAGCAGTCCGTCGCCGGAAAGGCGTTGCAGGACACCCTCGTCGACCTCATCGACCTGTCCCTCATCGCGAAGCAGGCGCACTGGAACGTCGTCGGCAAGCAGTTCCGGTCGGTACATCTCGACCTCGATGAACTGGTCACGGTGTCCAGGGAGTTCACCGACGCGGCCGCCGAGCGGGCCACCGCGATCGGCGTGAGCCCGGACGGCCGGGCCGAGACCGTCGCCAAGACCGCCCACACCAAGGGATTCGGTGAGGGATGGACCAAGGACAGCGACGTCGTCGAGTCGATCGTCGACAATCTCAAGGCAGTGGTCGCGGGTCTCCGCGAGCGAATCGGGGTCACCGAGGAGGCCGATCCGGTCACTCAGGACCTGCTGATCTCGTTCGCGTCGAAACTCGAGCAGCTGCACTGGATGTGGCAGGCGCAGATCGCGTGAGCGAAGACGCCTGACCCTCTCACAGCAACGAACCCCCGTCGACTCGCGACGGGGGTTCGTTGTGGCCGGGGCCTGATCAGTCGACAGACCGAGCAGATTCGGGGGAGCCGGGATCGGAGGTGCCGGGATCGGGGGCGTCGACGGCGGGATCGGCGTCCTCGTCGGCATAGGAGTCGCTGAAGGACACCCGAGGCGTGGTCGCCGAGTGGTACAGCGCGATGCCGACGTACACCAGGGCGGCCACCGCGAACACCGCGGACGCGAGGATCGCCGCGATGTGTGCGACGGTCGCGAACACCCCGTCGAGCGGTCCGGTCGCGAGCGCTCCCGCACCGGCCAGCGCCGCGCCGAGCAGAGCCCACGCGGCACTCCGTATCCACGGGGCCACCACCGAGACGTAGAAGAGCCGTTGGTAGATGGTCAGCGAGAACTCGTCGACCGCGGCCAGCCGGACCTCGTCGCCGCCGGCGAGGTCACGCAGTTCGCGCGCCAGCTGGGTCTGACGCTGCAGACTCGTCGATTCCCGCTCGCGGTACCGCACGAACCCGATGACGCTGAGCGCCGTCGCCACGAGCCCCAACCCGACCATCACACCCCAGTAGTCCATGACGTTCACGCTACAACTAGAACCTGTTGCAGTCGTGAAGCGGGTCACACGCCTTGGGCGGCGGTCGGCAGATCCCGGTGGACGCGACCCGGACGCGACCGAGGGAACGTGGCGCAGATTGATCACCGATCCATCGGCGGAACTGCCGACGGGCTGGGAGAATCCTCCCTCGGAGGACTTCGTTTTCGGCGGCGTTCACCCGCGGGTTCCGACCGGGCCCGGACACACGGACCTCTGCCTGTGGCGGGGCCGCATCGACGTGAAGGAGCACTCCGTGTCGACACTTCTGTCCACTCCGCCCACCGCTGTCGAACTCGCCGCGTGCCCGACGCCGACTGAGCGGGCCGACCCGCTGCGCATCCTGGAAGCGCAGGCGCAGACCCGGGTCGCGGATCTCATCCCGGTTCGGCACGCGCGGATGTCGGCGACGCCGTTCACCTTCTATCGTGGTGCGGCCGCGGTGATGTCCGACGACCTGTCGAGAACGCCGGACACCGGGATCATCACCCAGCTGTGCGGCGACGCGCACCTGAGCAATCTGGGCCTCTTCTTCAGCCCGGAGCGTCGAATGGTGTTCGACCTGAACGACTTCGACGAGACGCACATCGGACCGTTCGAGTGGGACGTCAAGCGTCTCGCCGCGAGCTTCGCGATCGCGGGACGCAACAACGGATTCGACGACGCGACCAATCGCAGGGTCGCCAAGACCGTTGCCAAGTCGTACCGGCGGGCGGTCGCGCGCAGTGCGTCGAAGACGACTCTGGAGAACTGGTACGCCGGGATCGACGTCGACCATTTCCTGGCGGAGTTCGGACCCAAGCTGGACACGTCGATGAGCGAACGGACGCAGAAGGCGCTGAAGAAGGCGCGGCACCGCGACAGTGCGCAGGCCCTCGCGAAGCTCTGTGTGATCGGCGCCGACGGCTCCGCGCACATCCGCAGCGACCCGCCGCTGCTGGTACCGCTGCACGAGCGGTTCCCGGCCGAGACCGCCGAGATCGTGGCCGAACGGGTCCGCGAGCGGGTCAGCGCCTACCGCGACACCGTGCCGTTGCACGTGCAGGCGCTCCTCGACCAGTTCGCGATCGTCGACATCGCGTTCAAGGTGGTCGGCGTCGGCAGCGTCGGCACGCGGGCGTGGATCATCCTGCTCACCGGCAAGGAGCTGGGTGATCCGTTGTTCTTGCAGGTCAAGGAGGCGCAGCGGTCGGTGCTCGCCGACCACGTGCCGGCATCGGGCTTCGACAACCAAGGGCAGCGGGTGGTCGAGGGCCAACGCCTGCTCCAGGCGACGAGCGACCTCTTCCTCGGCTGGTCGACCGGGATCGACGAGAACGGTGAGCGACGCGACTTCTACGTGCGGCAGCTCCGCGACGGAAAGGGTTCGGTCGTCGTCGAGGCCCTGAGCGCGGAGGGGATGAAGTTGTACGCACAGCTGTGCGGGCTGGTTCTCGGTCAGGCACATGCCCGGACCGCGAGCCGGTTCCGGATCGCCGAGTACCTCGGGACCACGAAGGGTTTCAGTGACGCGATCGCCGAGTTCTCGCTCGCGTACGCGGATCTCAACGACTCCGACCACACCCGGATGATGGAGGCCATCGGTCGAGGCGAGCTCGAGGTGTACGACCTGGCGGCCGAGGGTAAGAGTTGAGTCCGACAGGAGAGGTTGCTGGTGGAATCGACTGCGCGCGAGGATGAGACGTCGTTGCGGGAGCAGGTCGCCGCGCTGATGCCGCAGGCGAGATCGGATCTCGCGGAGATGGTCCGGTTCCGGTCGGTGCACGACCCACAGCAGTTTCCCGTCGAGGAGTGTGACGGGATGGTCGACTGGCTGCTGGCGGCCTTCGGTGCCGTCGGCGTCGACGACGCCGCCGCGCATGCCACCAGCGACGGCAGCAAGGCGATCACCGGGTCCATTCCCGGCCCGGAGGGTGCTCCGACCGTTCTGCTCTACTTCCACCACGACGTGCAACCGCCGCTCGGCGACGACGAATGGGACTCTCCCGTCTGGGAACTGACCGAGCGGGACGGGCGGTGGTACGGCCGCGGAGCTGCCGACTGCAAGGGCAACATCGCCGTGCACCTCACCGCGTTGCGCGCTCTCGCCGGCCGGGCCGGGGTGACGGTGAAGATCATCGGCGAGGGGTCCGAGGAACAGGGGACGGGAGGCCTCGAGGACTTCGCGGTCCGCAATCCGGAATTGCTTGCCGCCGACGCGATCCTGATCGCGGACTCCGGCAACTTCGCGGTCGGGAAACCGAGTCTGACGACGACGCTGCGCGGCATCGCGAACGTCGTCGTGTCCGTGGAGACGCTGGGGTCGGCGATGCACTCCGGAATGTTCGGCGGGGCCGCCCCGGATGCACTCGCGGCGCTCATCTCGATGCTCGCGACCCTGCGTGACGAGCACGGCAACACCACCGTCGCCGGACTCGATGCCGACGCCCGTTGGCCGGGTGTGTCCTACCCGCCCGACCGATTCCGCAGCGATGCAACGGTTCTCGACGGGGTCGACCTGGTCGGATCAGGATCGGTGTCCGACATGGTGTGGGCGCGCCCGGCCGCGACGGTGCTCGGCATCGACTGCCCGCCGGTGGTCGGATCGTCGGCGGCGGTGCAGCCGCGGGCGCGGGCGCGCATCAACCTCCGCGTGCCACCGGGGATGGACCCGATGGCTGCGCAGGACGCGCTCGTCGAGCACCTCCGCCGCGTCGCGCCCTGGAACTCACGGGTGTCCTTCGAGCGCGAGGCGGTGGGCGCGCCCTTCGCCGGATCCACCAGCGGTCCGGCGTATGACACGCTCACCGGCGCCCTGTCGACCGCCTACGACAGCGAAGTGCTGATCCAGGGGCAGGGTGGATCGATCCCGTTGTGCAATGTTCTCCAGTCGCTGTTCCCCGACGCCGAGATCATGCTGTTCGGCGTCGAGGAACCGCGGTGCCTGATCCACGCACCCAACGAGAGCGTCGACCCGTCCGAGATCGAGCGGATCGCCCTGGCCGAGGCACTCTTCCTGCGCGACTTCAGGTACCGCTGAAGCGGTGTAGCAGAGCTGTTTTGAGTTCCGGGCGGCTCGCGGCCACCAGGACGAACGCGGCTTCGCGGAACAACCGTTCGGAATCGCTTCCGCGCACGACGCCGCGGCCGCCGTCCGCGGACACCAGCGCGGCCGCGGCGTCGAGAGCCAGAGCTGCGGCGTCGGCCCGGGCCGCGAGCAGTGCGGTGGCATCTGCCATCCCGGCGTCGAGCGCGGTTCGGGCGACGTCGGCGCGCTCGCGCAGCGCCCGCCCCTCCCGGTGATGGCCGCCGACATCGAGCAGTGCCGCACAGCGCCGCACCAGGCCGAACGGAAGGGTGCCGTTCAGTCGGACGCCGACGTTCTGGGTCGCGAGGAACTCCGCGAGGCCCACGCGCGTGACCTCGCGATCGAACGGGACCCTCAGACCGTCGACGCGTAGGGACACCGTGGTCGTCGCGGCGGCGGCGGACAGATCCACGTGTGTTGCCCGGACCGCTGCGGACGACCTGCCGCCGACCAGGTCGGGCATGCGCAGGATCGCGGAGATGACGTCATCGGTCGCGGCGTCGCGCGCCGAGATCTGGAGCAGGTCGACGACACCCCAGCCGCTGACGAACGGCGCGTGCCCGTTCAGGAGCCAGCCGTCGTCGGTGCGCGTCGCGACCATCCGTGGTGGCGTGGGGACGACTCCGGCGTAGGCGACGCCCGCGCGTAGCCGTCCGCTCACGGTCGCGTCGAGGAATTCGCCACGTAGGTCGTCGTTGGTGCTCCGGGAGAGGGACAGGACGACGCCGTGGTGCTGGATCCAGGTGAAAGCGGTGGCGAGGCACCCACTGGTGAGCACCTCGAGGATCTCGATGACCTCACCGAATTCGAGTCCCGGCCCGCCGGCCTCGACCGGCGCCGCGATGCCGTACAGGCCGGCGTCGGCCAGCGCTCGCCAGTGGGATTCGGGCACCGCTCCGGTGCGGTCCACCTCGCCGGCCGCCGGGAACAGGACCTCATCGGCCACCCTGAGCGCTGCTGTTCGCAACTCGGCTCGTCGCTCGGCTCCGGCGTCCTGGGTGGTCACGACTCTCACAGTACGACGAGCGTCCGGACCGGCAGGGAAGTTGGACGACTGACCGACTCCACCGTTGCGGCTGATCACGGAAGTTCGCGTCACGCAGCACAATCGCGGGACCGGAATCCGTGAAAGTGGGACCAAAGGCCCAAGACCGCAGGTGTGGCCGTCGATAAACTCGTGTATCGGGTGGGAGCAGTCTCGCGTGGAAGGAATCCTGGTGACCGCAGTCCTCAATGATCGTGACGTTCAGTCGATACGTGTTGTGCCGGAATCGGATTCGAGTGTAGTACGTTCGGACATCCGGACGAGCGAGCGGTACCTGCGTGCTGCGGTCGCCGACCTCATCGAGCGCAATTTCCGTGATCCCGACTTCAGTGTGGAGGTCGTCGCCCGGCACCTGCACGTGAGCCGTCGGCACCTGTACCGGGTGCTCGCCGGTGGCACCACGTCGCTCGCCGAGATGATCGCCGACCGACGCCTGGAGTGGGCGGAGGGGCTGCTCACGGGTCCGGGCAACCTGAAACTCGAGGCCATTGCCCACGCGTCGGGATTCGCCTCGACGGCGACGATGCGCAACCGCTTCCGGTCGAAGTTCGGGTGCACCCCCGACGAGTTCCGCCGGATGGCGCCGGCGTCGGGACCGGACGCCGAGGCCAGCTGAAACAACTCCGGCGCAGACCTTTTCATGTCTGCGCCGGGGTCGTCGTCATCGTCTGGCGTTGACCGTCACACGGTGCAGAGCGGTGAATAGTCGCTGCGCCCGCCGGTGGTCGGGGAGACGAGGAACGTGCACGGGTTGTACCCGACCTTCTCGATCTCCTTGGTCAGCCGACGCAACTCCGAGTCGGGGACCACCTTGTCGCGCGACAGCAGGAATCCCGATCCGCGCGAGGGATCACCGACGATCGCGTACCGGTACGGCCCGGCGGGATCCGGCCCGTCTTCGAGGTAGGCGACGATGTAGTTCGGTGCGCCGCCCGGGTTGATGCTGCCCGGTGTCTGTGGGAAGCGAACGCTCAGTTGGGCATTGGTCTGCGGGTCGACGACGGTCGCACGTCCGACGACTCCACCGCGCATGCCGGTGGGGCCGGTGCACCGGTTGTCGACTCCGATTGTCGTGGCGTCGATGAAGGTGTAGGTCGCGCTGGTGTCCCGGGCGCACGTGACCCCGAAGAAGGACGGCACGGTGGCGAGCTGCCACCACTTGCCGAGGTAGCGATCCACCTCGACCTTCGCCACGGGGGCCAGCGGTGCGGCTTGCGCCGGACCCGTCCCGGCGGCGAAGCCGACGCTGAGGAGGACGCCGGCGACAAGGGCTGCGAGGGACCGGGTGATGCGCATGGTGTTCCTTTCGGGCGGTTCGTCGTCGCGCTACCCCGGATCGGAGCAACGTCACCAGACGATTCGAACCGGATGCGCGTCGTGGATTGGTTCCCCGCAGCCCTCGTCTCAGCGGATTGTTGTCACTGCGTCAGCGCCGGTCGGTCACAGGTTGTATTCGTTGTTGGGGTTCCAGGTGGAGACAGCCCAGATCACGATCAGGTCCAGCACGATGATCAGGATGGCCCACGCCGGGTAGTAGGGAAGCCACAGGAACTGGGCGATGATCGACAGCGAGGCGATGATGATCGCCGAGATCCGCGCCCAGTCGGCGCCCACCGCGAGACCGCCGGCGACGAGGACCCCGACGATGCCGAGGATCAGGTGGATCCAGCCCCAGGTGGTGAGGTCGAACTCGAAGATGTAGTTCTGGCCGGCGACGAACAGGTCGTCGTTCGCGATGGCCGAGATGCCCTGGAAGATCGAGACCAAGCCGGCCACGAAGAGCAGCGCGGCGGCCACGATCGCGATACCGAAGGCGAAACCCTGCTTGGCCGACGAGTTGGCCTGCTGATCGGGGGAAGCGCTCATTGTTTGGCGTGTCCTTTCAGTGGTTGTACGCCGACTCCCTGGTCCCGACCGACGGCGCGGCGGCACTGGTACGGATGGACCACATCAAGGATGGGGTGCGCGACGCTCCTCCGCACGGGTTTCAGCCACACCGGGCACATCTTTGACCAGGCGATTTAGTAGTCGGCGGGGGCGGGGTATAAGCTATCGCAGGCTACACACGGGGTGTGGCGCAGCTTGGTAGCGCGCTTCGTTCGGGACGAAGAGGTCGTGGGTTCGAATCCCGCCACCCCGACGCAAGGTTGAGATTGCAGAAGAGACCCTGACCTGGAGAGATCCGGTCGGGGTCCCCTCGTCTCTGCGGGGTCAGTCCGGGTCCTCGTCCGACGACGACCGGCCACCGATGTGGGCCAGGATGATCGGGTCGTCGGTGACGACGCGGTCCACCTCCTCGCCACCGTCGCAGCGCAGCAGGCCCAGGGTGACCCCATCCGGTCCGTGATGAACCACCCGCCAGGACGCCCCCGAATCCTCCCAGCGCAGTAGGTCGTCGAGGGTCATCGGGACGGGCCGGTCACCGATGGGCTCAGCTGCCGCGCGAGGTCGAGGAGATCCGTCGCGTGGAAGTCGTTGTCCGGCGAGCCGGCATCATCCTTCTCGTCCCCGCCCCACTCGTCCGGCCGCTCGACGAAGGCCGTCCGCAGGCCGAAGGAGCGCGCGGCGTCGAGATCGCTCTGGTGAGTGGCCACCATCATCACCTCGGCGGGCTCCACCTCGAGCAGAACCGCCAGCCCGCAGTAGGTCTCGCGCGCAGGTTTGTAGTGCCGCCAGAGGTCGGACCCGCCGATCACGTCCCAGGGGAACGCGTTGTGCCGGGCCATGTCGGTGAGCAGCGCGACGGTGCCGTTGCTCAGTGCGCAGACGATGTGATCGCGTTTGAGGAGTTGCAGACCCTCGGCCGCGTCCGGCCAGGCGGGAATCGTCCGCCACGCTCGGACGAGGGTGCGGGCCCGATCGTCGTCGAGTGACAGCGCAAACAGCGAGGCGACGTCGTGCAGCGTCTCGGTCTGCAGGTCGTCGAGGCGACGCCACGGCAGTTCGCCGGATTCGACGCGAGCCAGGATCGGCGAGTACCGGCGTCGCCACTCCTTGGCGAACGCCGCGGCGTCGACCTCCGGCGCGACGGCGGCGACGGCACCGGAGATCCCGGTGAACCAGTCGGTGACCGTCCCGAAGGTGTCGAACGCCAGGACCTTCACGCGGGGCTGAAGGTCAACGCTCACATGGTCTCCCGGGCCAGCTGCGGGAGCGACTGGTCGGCGTCGTAGTCGGCATCACCGTGCGACACCGGCGTGAGGGTGAGCAGGCTGGCCTCGGGGCGGCAGCAGAAGCGTGCGGGGGCATACGGCGACGTGCCCAGACCCGCGCTCACGTGGAGCTTCATCGACGACCCCCAGCTCGACGGCCCCTTGACCCGGGATCGATCCAGCTGGCAGTTCGTCACCAGCGCGCCGAAGAACGGCAAGCAGAGCTGGCCGCCGTGCGTGTGGCCGGCCATCACCAGGTCGTAACCGTCGGCGGCGAACCGGTCGAGGACCCGGGGTTCGGGGGAGTGGGTGAGTCCGAGCCGCAAGTGTGCCAGGGGGTTCGGACGGCCCGCGATCGTCTCGTAGCGGTCTCGTTCGATATGGGGATCGTCGACGCCCGCCGCGACGACCCGCACGCCGCTGACCTCCAGCTCGCGGATCGTGTGCGTCGCGTCGAGCCATCCACGCTCGGTGAACGCCGCACGCAGATCCTGCCATGGCAGGGGCTCGCCGTGCGTGCGCTGATGGTCTTTCTTGAAGTACTTGAAGGGGTTCTTCGGCTTGGGGCCGAAATAGTCGTTGGACCCGAAGACGAACAGGCCGGGCCGCGACAGCAAGCCGCCCAGCGACTGGATCACCGACGGTACGGCCTGCGGGTGCGCGAGGTTGTCCCCGGTGTTGACGACGAGGTCGGGTTCGAGCGCCTCGAGCTCGGCGATCCACGCCTGCTTGAGGCGTTGGTTGGGCATCATGTGCAGGTCGCTGATGTGCAGGACACGTAATGGCGAGGCGCCCGGTTCGAGAACGGACAGCGTCGTGTGTCGTAACGCAAAGGCGTTGCGCTCGATCACCGTCGAGTAGAGCAGTCCGGCGGCGGCGAGACCCGCCGCGCCGGCGAGAGCGCGCGCGGGTACCCCGGAACCGGACGGACCGAGGCGAGAGATGCCGAGGCGTGCGATGTCGAGTTCGGAGTGCTGCATCACCCCAGAATACGCATCCCCCACAACGATCCCGACCCGGTTTGCGGAGCGGGTCGTACCCACACCGCGGGTCAGCCGGGTAGCTGGATCACCACCGGGCCGACACCGGGTACCACGACGGTGGTCTCGGTGGGACCGCCCTCGTCACCGTCGGCCCGGCGCCCGTTGCTGACGTAGATCGTCACGGTGCTGCCGGGCATGGCCGAGTCGGACGGTGCGGTGAAGACCACGGTGCCCTGCGGGCGTCCGCTGTCCACGTCGAGCTCGCTGACCTTGAACCCGGCACCCTGCAGGCGTGATGTGGCCTCGCTCGCGGGCAGGCCGCTGACCTGCGGGATGCGGCCCCGGTCGCTACCGTTCCAGTACGAGCGGTCGACCGGGGGCAGACGGACCGGCCCGAATTTGGTCGCGACGGGCCGCACCGCCTGGAACCAGGTCCGCGCGGGTTCCATGCCGCCGAACACGTTGCCGTCATAGCAGGAACGGAGCGGGCTGGTGCAGACGCCCTGGGGATTGGGGCCGTCACTGTAGACATACGCGGCACCCGCGATCTGGTTGGTGAATCCGAGGAAGGCCGAGGATCGATAGGCCTCGGTGGTGCCGGTCTTACCCGCCATCGGCAACGTCCAGCCCGCGGAACCTGCGGCAGCGGCGGCGGTTCCGGCGCCCACGTCATCCTTGCTCATGGTGTTGGCGAGGGTGTTGGCGAGTCCCTCGTCGACGACCTGCTCGCACGGCGGTGCCGTGAACGGCACCGATACCAGCGCGCGTCGTCCGTCTGCATCCATCACCGGGTTGCCGTACTGGTCGCGCTTGATCCGGCTGATCGACTTGATCGGGTTGGGCGGGCACCAGGTCCCGCCGGACGCGATCGTGGCGGCCACGTTCGCCAGTTCCAGACCGTTGATGGGTAGCGGTCCCAGCGTGAAGGAACCGAAATTCCCGTCCTTGACGTACTGCGCCATGCTCTTCTCGCCCTGACCCGACGAACCGGGGATCGTGTACGAGCGCAGGCCGAGTCGAACGGCCATGTCGACGGCCGGCTTGACACCCACCTGCTGTAGCAGTTTCACGAACGCGGTGTTCGGGGACTGGGCGAGTGCATCGGTCACCGACATCGACGCCGGGTACCGGCCGCTGTTGCGTACGCAGTAGGCGTTGGGCGGGCAGCCGTTGACACCGCCGCTGTTGCCCATGCCCTCGACGGCGATCGACCCGGGGACGGGAATGCTCGAACCGGCGGCGAGCCCCTTCTCCATCGCGGCCGCGACGGTGAAGATCTTGAACACCGAGCCGGCGCCGTCGCCGACCATGGAGAACGGCTGCGGTTGCATCGTCTCGCCCCGGCCGAGGTCGAGACCGTAGTCCCGACTCGAGGCCATCGACAGCACGTCGTGCGAGCGGGTGCCCGGGCGGACCGTGCTCATGACGTCGGCGACACCGTCGGCGGTCGGGCTGGCCTGACTCTTCACCGCGCGCACCGTGGAGCGCTGGACCTCGGGGTCGAGCGTGGTCTGGATGATGTAGCCACCGCGCAGGACCGAATTGCGGGACATGCCGTTCTCGGCCAGGAACTGCAGGGCGTAGTCGCAGAAGAAGCCGTTGTTGTCGGCCGCGATGCAGCCCTGGGTCGGGGTCCGCGGACTCGGGAGCACGCCCAGGGGCGCCTCCTTGGCCGCGACGAGCTCGGCGCGTCGTTCCGGAAAGTTGTCGATCATCGTGTCCAGCACGACGTTCCGGCGCGCGCGGGAGGCCTCGGGGTTCGAGTACGGGTTCAGCGCGGAGCTGGACTGCACCATGCCGGCCAGCAACGCGGCCTGCTCGACGCGCAGGTCCTTGGCGGGGATGCCGAAGTAGGTCTGCGCGGCGGCCTCGATGCCGTACGCGTTGTTGCCGAACGGGACGACGTTCAGGTACCGCGTGACGATCTGCTTCTTCGCCTCCTGCTTGGCGGCGGCGTCGTCGAGGCCCTTGTCGCGTTTCGCCTGATCGATCAGGGTCTGCTCGAGGGTGAGCGCCATGCGCACCTCGCGGAGCTTGCGCGCGGGTGTGGTCTCGATCGCGGCCTGGCGGTCCGCCTCGGTCCGTGCGAGAACCAGGAGCTGATAGTTCTTGATGTACTGCTGGTCGAGTGTCGACGCACCCTGCTGGACCTCGCCCGACGACGAGTTCTTCAGCGCCGCACGAATGGTGCCCTTCCAGTCGACGCCGTCGTGTTCCAGGAACCGGCGGTCCTCCACGGAGATGATCGCCCGGATCATGTCGGGCGAGATGTCGTTGTAGCCGACCTGATACCGGTACTGGTCGAACAGCACCGCGATCGGCTTCCCGTCGACGTCGGTCATGGTGGTGACCTCGGGCAACGTGCCGTTGAGCAGTTCGGAGGACACGTTCTCGACAGCGGCCGCCGCTCGGTTGGAGACGACGCCGATTCCGCTGGCCACGGGGTACAGCAGGCCGGCGACGAGAACTCCGGCCAGCAGGCTCGCCCACGCCAGCGACCACAGTTTCTTCGACATCACCCCGACAGGATACGTGCGTTAATTCCGAACATCGCCCTGCCTCGCCCGCGGCATCGGCGCAGCGTGGCCCCGAGCCGACGGTCGGGGTGCCCGTGGATCACCGGTGGATGCGCCGGAGGCCGCCGCCCGCGGGCCGTCCGTTCGGATGAGTTTGCACGGTTGTCCCACTTTGTCGGCTCCAGGGGTTGCGCCCCCAAGCACAGATCCCTAGATTGAGTGCAGAATGTGACTCACTTAACAGTTCGCTGCAAATGTGGCTTGAGCAGCGAGGTTGAGACGTTCTCGCAGCTACGCAGATACGACAGGTAGGGGTGGCGGATGGCGACAGCGGCAGTTTCCAACGAAGAGGATCGCTTGGCGTGGGTTGCTCAAGCGCGTTGTCGAGGGGGAGACCCTGATGATCTGTTCGTGCGGGGCGCGGCCCAGCGCAAAGCCGCCACGATCTGCCGCCACTGCCCGGTCCAGCTCGAATGCGGCGCCGATGCACTCGACAACCGCGTCGAGTTCGGCGTCTGGGGTGGACTGACCGAACGTCAGCGTCGCGCACTCCTCCGCCAGCATCCCGAGGTCACGTCCTGGTCGGCGTTCTTCGCCGCGCAGCGCCGGCGGCACCGCGACGCCGTCTGACCCTTTCTCCGCCGAGCCGTGTCGAGTGGTTTCGACACGGCTCGTCGCACGCTCCTCGCCTGCTCAACCAGCGGGGGACGGGCTCGTCGCACGCTCCTCGCCTGCTCAACCAGCGGGGGACGGCTCGTCGCACGCTCCTCGCCTGCTCAACCAGCGGGGGACGGCTCGTCGCGCTCGGTGATCAGCCGCGGCCGGTGATCTGCTCGGCCACCGCGCGCAGGGCGGTCACATCGGCCACCTCGAACGGCAGCGCCGGCACCCCGACGATCGGCACCCGCGGGTGCGACGCCGTGAACCGTTGCAGCAGATGGAGTTCGCGCTTCCCGGTGGCGGCCCGATCCGCGTGAATCCGGAGTACACCGCGAGCCAGTTCGTCGGTGACCGACTCGAGGGCGACCAGCGCGGCCTCCTCGTGGATCGACGTCAGGTTCGGGTGGGTCCGGTTGAGGATCAGTCCGGCCAGCGGCATCGACTCCTCGGACAGGCGGTCGACGAAGAACGCGGCCTCCCGCAGGGCATCGGCCTCGGCCGCAGCCACGACGGCGAACTGGGTGCCCGGCTGTTTCAGCAGGGCATAGGTCTTCGCGGCGCGGTCCTGGAAGCCGCCGAACATCGAGTCCAGTGACTGCACGAAGGTCGCCACGTCGCGGAGCATCTCGCCGCCGATGATCGTCGAGACACCACGCATGGCCAGGCTCATCGCGCCGGTCACCATCCGGCCGACGCCGCGGCCGCCGCCGACCAGTACCTTCATCAGACGCCCGGACAGGAACGACCCCAACCGCTGTGGGGCGTCGAGGAAGTCCAGTGCGTTGCGCGACGGCGGGGTGTCGACGACGATCAGGTCCCAGTGGTCCTGCTCGAGGAGCTTGCCGAGCTTCTCCATCGCCATGTACTCCTGCGTCCCGGAGAACGACGAGGCGACCGTCTGATAGAAGGCGTTCTGCATGATCGCCTCGGCGCGTTCGGGAGTGGAGTACTCGAGCACCATCTCGTCGAACGTGCGTCGCATGTCGAGCATCATCGCGTCGAGCGTGCCCTTGCCGTCGATCGAGACCGGCTGCGGGTCGTTGGTGAGTTCGGACATCCCGAGCGACTGCGCCAGGCGCCGGGCCGGGTCGATCGTCAGCACGGCCACGGTCCGGCCCTGTTCGGCGGCGTACATCGCCATCGCCGCAGCAGTCGTTGTCTTGCCGACTCCGCCTGCGCCGCAACAGATCACGACGCGGGTCGCGGGGTCGGTGAGCACCGCGCCCATCTTGAGGTCGAGTGGCATCACGCACCCGCTTTCTGGAGGAGGTCGGCCAGCTCGTAGATCGACCCCAGGTCGACGCCGTCACCGAGGGACGGCAGTTCGAGCGTCGGCATCTCCACCTCGTCGAGCTGCGCCTTGGCGATCTGCTGCGCCTGCAGGCGGGTCGCGTGCTCGATCGTCTCGGTGAGCAGGCCGGCCAGGTCCCCGTCGGCGAGCTTGAGCCCGGCGGCGGTGAGGCCGTCCTCGACACGCCCTGCGTCGACCCGACCTTCGGCGATCTCGTCGATCACCTCGGCGGGCAGATGGGGTTCGCTGACGCGGTTGATGACGAGACTGCCGAGGTTGAGGTTCTTGCCCCGCAGTTCGTCGATCGCCTCGATCGTCTCCTGGATCGGCATCGCCTCGAGGAGCGTCACCAGGTGGATGATCGTCTCCTCCGAGTGGAGCAGGCGGACGACACCTTCGCTCTGGTTGCGGATCGGGCCGGTCTTGGCGAGGTCGGCCATGGCCTGCGTGACGTCGAGGAAATTGCCGATCCGGCCGGTCGGCGGCGCGTCGACGACCACCGCGTCGTACACGCGGTTGCCCTGCTTGTCGGTGTGGATGATGCGCTCTTTGATCTTGCCGGTGAGCAGGACGTCGCGGAGTCCGGGAGCGACGGTCGTCACGAAGTCGATCGCGCCGATCCGCTTCATCGCGCGGCCGGCGAAGCCGAGGTTGTAGAACATGTCGAGGTACTCGAGAAGGGCGTGCTCGATGTCGATGGCCAGCGCGGACACCTCGCCACCGCCCTCGGCGGTCGCGATGCGGGTGTCGGTGGGTGGCAGCGGCGGGATGTCGAAGACCTGCGCGATGCCCTGGCGACCCTCGGTCTCGACGAGGAGGACCTTCTTGCCGTCGGCGGCGAGCGCGAGTGCGAGCGCCGCGGCGATCGTGGTCTTGCCGGTCCCGCCCTTGCCCGTCACGAAGTGCAGGCGTGCGCGCGCGGCGGCCGCCGGCCACTCGTTGTCGCGTGCGACGGAGGAGTTGTCTGTCACGCCGGAATCGAGCGCCTCACCCGACCCGGATCGTGAGCCCTGTTCGTTGGCCACCGCAACACCTTATCCATTGGCCGTCGCCAGATAGGGTGAGTCCATGAGTGAAGTGACCGCGTGGGAATACGTAACCGTGCCGCTGCTGACGCACGCCACGAAGCAGATCCTCGATCAGTGGGGCGCAGACGGTTGGGAACTGGTTTCGGTTCTGCCCGGTCCCACCGGCGAGCAGCACGTCGCATACCTGAAGCGACCGAAGGGCTGACCATGGCGACCACGTGGACCGATCGACTGGCCGAACTGGGCATCGAACTCCCGTCGGTGGTGCCACCGGTGGCGAGCTACACCCCGGCCGTGCGCACCGACAACCTCGTCTACACCTCGGGACAGCTGCCCATCGTCGACGGCGAACTGTCGGCGCGGGGCAAGGTCCACGAGGGCGCCGAAGGCGTCGTTCGGCCGGATGAGGCGACTGCGGCAGCCCGGGTCTGTGCGCTCAATGCCCTCGCCGCGATCCACGCGCTGGTCGGGATCGACTCGGTCGTCCGGGTGGTCAAGGTCGTGGGGTTCGTCGCGTCCGCACCGGGTTTCACCGGGCAGCCGGCGGTGATCAACGGGGCCTCGGACGTCCTCGGTGAGATCTTCGGCGACGCCGGCGTGCACGCCCGGTCCGCTGTCGGGGTCGCCGAACTCCCGCTCGGTGCACCGGTCGAGGTGGAACTGATCGTCGAAGTGGCCTGACGTCTCCGTTGGACGTCGCGCTGCTGATCGCGGCGGCCGCCGCGGCCGGATGGGTCGACGCCGTGGTCGGCGGCGGTGGCCTCGTGCTGATCCCGGCGATGTTGATCGCCCAGCCGGGGTTGCCGATCGCGACGGCCCTGGGGACCAACAAGCTGGCGGCGGTCTTCGGGACCGCGTCGGCGGCGTGGCGCTACGTGCGGCACGTCCGGATCGATCTTCGTCGCCTGATCCCGGTGTTCGTTGCGGCGCTCGTCTTCTCGGCCCTCGGCGCGTCGGTGGCCGTCGTCCTGCCCACCGAGATCTTCACGCCGATCGTGCTGGTCATGCTGGTCGGCGTCGGACTGTTCGTCGCGCTCAATCCCGGCTTCGGGACCGACGCGTCGACGGGACCGCGCTCGCGCGTCTCGACGATCGCGGGTCTGGTGCTCGCCGGTGTGGTCGTGGCCTTCTACGACGGGGTGATGGGTCCCGGGACCGGTACGTTCCTCATCATCAGCCTGACCGCGCTGGTCGGGACGAGTTTCCTGGAGAGCTCGGCGATGGCGAAGGTCATCAACACCGGTACCAACCTCGGCGCCCTCACGGTCTTCGGCCTGCAGGGAAATGTGCTGTGGCTCTTGGGACTCGGCTTGGCCGTCGCCAACATCGTCGGCGCCCAGATCGGCTCGCACATGGCGATCGGCCGCGGCAGTTCGTTCGTGCGGTGGGTCCTGCTGGCCGTCGTCGTCGTGATGGTGGGGAAGCTCGGGTACGACCTGATCGTCGGCTGAAACCGCGCCGGGGTGCGATCCGACTTGGCGGGCGCCGGGTCAACGTCGATGCTGATCGGGTGAACATCGACGCCGCCTCCAGTCGCCTCGCCGTGCAACGGCGGACCATCGTCCTGCTGTGCACGGCCCAGATCCTGGCCGGCCTGTCGATGGGCGGAGCCCTGGCGCTCGGGGCGATCCTCGGCGAGGAACTGTCGGGAACGGCGTCCCTGGCCGGCATACCGACGACCGTGGTCACGCTGGGGGCCGCGGCCGCCGGTCTCCCGTTGGCGTCACTGGCCGCCGGACGCGGGCGGCGTCCCGCGTTGACCACGGGCCTGGTGATCGCCGGGGTCGGTTCGCTGGTCGTGGCCGCCGCCGTCGATCGCGGCTGGTTCGCGTTGATGCTCGTCGGGATGGCCGGGGTGGGGTCGGGCACCGCGGTGAGCCTGCAGGCACGTTTCGCGGCAACGGATCTGTCGTCGGCCGGCACCCGTGGCCGCGACCTCTCGCTCGTGGTGTGGACGACGATGGTCGGCGCGGTGATCGGGCCGGCGGTGGTCCCGGTCGGCGCCACCGTCGCCGGGTGGTTCGCGATGGTCGATCTGTCGGGTCCGTTCCTCGTGGGTGCGGTCGGGTGCTTCGGGGCGGCGGCCGTGCTGTTCGTCGGCCTCCGCCCCGACCCGCTGGTCGTGGCGACCGGCGAGACGGATGGTGGTCGTGTCAAAGTGTCGCTGGCCGAGGGGCTCTCGGCGATCACGCACTCGCCGCCGGCGCGGGCCGCGATGGCCGCGGTGGTGTCGGCGCACGCGGTCATGGTCGGGGTGATGGCGCTGACGCCGGTCCACATGCATCACGGCGGCGCCTCGGTGACGCTGGTCGGCCTGTCGATCAGCGCGCACATCGCCGGAATGTACGCGCTCGCACCGGTGATGGGCCTGCTCGCCGACCGGGCCGGCCGGATCCCGGTGATCCTCGGCGGTCAGGCGACACTCGTCGTCAGCTGCGTCGTCGGATTCGTCTTCGCGGAATCGCAGACGGGTCTCGTCGTCGCGCTGGTCCTGCTCGGCGTGGGATGGTCGGCGTCGACCGTGGCGGCCTCCACGCTCCTCACCGACAATGTCGACACCGCGCGACGCGCACCGGCGCAGGGGGTTTCGGACACCGCGATGAGTCTGGCCGGCGCCGCCGCGGGCGCGCTCTCCGGACTCGTCGTCGGGGCCTTCGGCTACGGGGTGCTGGTGCTCGGCGCCGCTGTGATCGCGGTGCTGACGGCGGCCTACGTGGTGCTCGACGGTGTTCGCGACCGACGACGGACCGCCATGGCCTAGGGTTCGACACACGGATCGGGGACACTGGGGAGGCCGTCGGATGGCAGCATCGCAACTCGTCGGGCGTACCGGGACGGTGACGATGTCGATACCGGGCGGCGAACTCCTCGGGGAGATCGAACTGCCGTTGGCCGGCGGAACCGAGCGGTTCCTCGCCCGCGCCGCCGCACCGATCGGCCTCGACGCGCCCGTTCTGGTCATCGCCGAACGTTCCGGCCGAGTCGTCGACGTCGAGCCATGGCTTCCGGTCCCGGGCACGGCGAACCGAACCATGTGAACAACCGATCGTCGAAAGGTCCCGGATGCGGCAGGATCTGACGTCGACACATATCGCCTGCCGCTCGAGGAGAGACCATGCTCGGCTACTACGTTCCCGAACCCGACGAGGCGATGCTGATCTCGGGCGCCAAGTCCGACTTCGACGATGCGCCGTTCGTGGTCGTCGTCGGGCACGGGAAGTGGGTCATGCCCTTCTTCCGGAAGGTCCGTTTCCTGTCGATGGCGTTGCACGAGGCGACGATCCGCGAGGTCTGTGTGACGACCCAGGGTATCCAACTCAACGTGCGGGCGGTCATCGCCCACAAGGTCGGCAATGACGTGGCGTCGATCGTCAACGCCGGACAGCGCTTCATCTCCGAGCAGGAGAACGAGATGAATCAACTGACCGGACAGATCTTCTCGGGTCACCTGCGTTCCATCGTGGGCTCGATGACCGTCGAGCAGATCATCCGCGAGCGCGACACCCTGGCCCGTCAGGTGCTCGACGCGTCCAAGCGTGAGATGGGATCGATCGGTCTCGTCGTCGACTCGTTCCAGATCCAGTCGATCGACGACATGGATTCCGGTTACATCAACGCGCTGGCTGCCCCGAACATCGCCAAGGTGCAGCGCGAGGCGGCGGTCGAACGTGCTCGCGCCGACCAGGAGTCGGCGAAGGCGCAGCAGGAGTCGCTGCGGAACCAGGCCGACTACGAGCGGGAGACCGCGATCAAGCGGGCTGCGATCAAGGCCGAGACCGACAAGGCCAATGCCGAAGCCGCCCAGGCCGGTCCGCTCGCGCAGGCGCGGGTCAACCAGGAGGTCATCCGCGAACAGTCCGTGCTCGCGCAGGCGCAGGCCGAACTCCGTGAGCAGGAGCTGATCTCCGAAGTGGTGAAACCGGCCGAGGCCGAGGCGCTACGACGACAGATCATCGCCGAGGCGGAGGCCAAGGCGGTCGAGATCCAGTCGGCGGCCGCCGCACAACACAACCGCATCGCCCTCGATCAGCAGCTCATCGAGGCCCTGCCCACGCTCGTCGGCGAGGTCGCCAAGGGCCTCAGCACCGCGAACCTCACCGTGTACAACGGGGCCGAGGGCGTCAACGAGATCATGACCGGTGTGATCACCCAGGGTGCCGCGCTGCTGCGCAGCCTGCAGGATCAGGTGGCGCCCACGGTGGTGGACGGGTCGGCCGGCGAGCAGTCCGTGAACGGTACCCCGGTCGGCGGGGTCTGACCCGGGGATCGACTCGGCGTGGTCGGATCGTCGGGCTTCGCCCGGTTCCTCGCACCGAGTGGATAGGCTCGGGGACCATGAGCTCACCGAACGACGCCGCACCCACGCACCCTGCCTACGGGGTGCTGCGGGAAGTGACCCCCTTCGCGTCGGTCCTGCTGTGCGACAACTCCGGGATGATGGAACTCGACGGCACGAACACCTACGTGCTGCGCGCTCCCGGCAGTGAGGAATGCGTGGTCGTCGACCCGGGACCGCCGAAGTACAAACACCACGCCCGGCGCCTCGCCGAATTGCCCGGGGTCGCACTGGTCTTGGTGACCCACCGGCACTTCGACCACACCGGCGGGGTGTCGCGCCTGCACAAGCGCACGGGTGCGCCGGTACGCGCTCGGTTGGAGAAGCACTGCCGCAACGGGGCGCCACTGCGGGACCGTGAGGTGATCGAGGCCGCGGGTCTGCGGATCACGGTGCTGTTCACCCCGGGACACACGGGGGATTCCGTCAGCTTCCTCGTCGAACACGACGGACAGCGTGCGGTCCTGACCGGCGACACGATCCTCGGGAGTGGCACGACCGTGCTCGATCCCGCCGACGGCGGGTTGCGCGACTATCTGAACTCGCTGAACCGTCTGATCGTCGAAGGGGAAGGAGCGGCACTGCTCCCGGCGCATGGCCCGGACCATCCCGATCTGGGGCCCGTCGCGCGGTACTACAAGGCGCATCGCGAGGAGCGGATCGACCAGATCGTCGCCGCTCTGGACACGATGGGTGTCTCGGCCCGCGACGCGAAGCCGATGAAGGTGGTGCGCAAGGTGTACTCCGACGTCGACAAGAAGCTGTGGCCCGCCGCGCGGATGTCGGTCAAGGCGCAGTTGGAGTATCTGCGCGAGGCCTGACCCTTCGAGGCTCGCTTCGCTCGCACCTCAGGGAGCGGGGAGAAGCAAAGCCGCTCGCGCCGCGGGGAGCGGGGAGGAGCAAAGCCGCTCGCTCCCGGAGGAGCGAGCGGCTTCGTGGTGAACTCGAGTCAGCGCGAGCGCAGCGACTTGCTCTCTGCTCCCTGAGGAGCGAGCGCAGCGAGCGACTCGAGTCAGCGCGCGCGGCGCGCGAGACGCTCGGAGTCGGCGATGAGGACGCTCTTGCCCTCCAGGCGCAGCCATCCGCGCTGGGCGAAGTCGGCGAGCGCCTTGTTGACGGTCTCGCGCGATGCGCCGACGAGCTGGGCGATCTCTTCCTGGGTCAGGTCGTGGGTCACGCGCAGCGCGCCGCCCTCCTGGGTGCCGAAGCGCTGCGCGAGTTGCAGGAGCTGCTTGGCGACGCGACCGGGGACGTCGGTGAAGATGAGGTCGGCGAGGTTGTTGTTGGTGCGGCGCAAGCGGCGTGCCAGCACGCGCAGCAGCTGCTCGGCGATCTCCGGACGGTCCTTGATCCACGCCTTCAGCGCGTCACGGTCCATCGACACCGCGCGGACCTCGGTGACCGTCGTCGCCGACGAGGTTCGGGGCCCGGGATCGAAGATGGAGAGTTCGCCGAACATGTCGGACGGGCCCATGATCGTCAGCAGGTTCTCGCGTCCGTCGGGCGAGCGTCGGCCGACCTTCACCTTGCCGGACATGATGATGTAGAGCCGATCGCCGGGCTCGCCTTCGTGGAAGATCACGTGTCCGCGAGGGAAGTCGACGGGCTGAAGCTGCTTGGTCAGCGCCGCGACGGCGGAGGGCTCGACGCCCTGGAATATGCCCGCCCGCGCCAGTACTTCTTCCACCTAGGGAACCTTTCTCGAATCTCTCTACAGCCCGCGTCAGATCGCGCCGTTGGCTACGCTACCCCGCGCACAAGCATATGTGTTGGATGGGTCACTGGAAGCTCATTGCGGGTGTGTCCGATTGGCGGAGTGTCGATGAGGTGACCGGGCGGGACCACTGCGGGTTCGGCGACGGCCGGTCAGCTGGCCCGCTGCGGCGATTCGGTGTGGCCGGACACCGCTGATTCGTGACGGGTGACCCGGCGGTCGCGGAGTTCGTCGAGCGCGGCCGGCATCCCCTCGCGGGCGAGGGTCTGGACATTCTGGGCGTCGGCCGAGTCGAGGAAGTCCTCCACCTCATCGCGTGAGACCGCCGAGCGGTCGATCCGGGACTGGACCTTGTCCATGCCCATGGCGAACAACATGAGTACAGCCGGGAACAGCAGCGCCGCGAGACCGTGCATGGGGACAAGTAAACACAATCGACCCGCCCGGAACCGCATCGAGAGGGCCGCCGTCATTGACTTGTTACCTGACCGTAGGTTGCGCGTGAGCACCCCGATGTGGCCGTGACCAGCTCTTCTCCCAGGGCGAACACGCGGTTCTGACCTGCGGTGATGTTCCGTTCAGGGGGTGTACGAGAGTGCTTCGCCCCGGTGTCGGAGGCCAGCGGAATCGGGCTCCGCCGTGCGCATCGCTAACCTGAATCAGGTGAGCGCACGCAAGTCTGCGGCCGCGGGACCGACCCCGGCACGCAAGCAGGAGACCCATCTCGGATTGGTCCGGCGCGCTCGACGGATGAATCGGACCCTCCAGGTCGCCTTCCCACACGTGTACTGCGAACTCGACTTCACCGACCCGCTCGAGCTCTCGGTGGCGACGATCCTGTCGGCGCAGTGCACCGATGTCCGCGTGAACATGACCACCCCCGCGCTGTTCGCCAGATACCGGACGGCCGCGGACTATGCCGGGGCGGACCGCACCGAGCTCGAGGAGATGATCCGACCCACCGGCTTCTACCGGAACAAGGCGAACTCGATCATCGGACTCGGGCAGGCGCTCGTCGAGCGGTTCGACGGGGAGGTCCCGGGCAATCTGAAGGACTTGGTGTCCCTGCCCGGTTTCGGGCGCAAAACCGCGAACGTGGTGCTGGGCAACGCTTTCGGTGTGCCCGGCATCACCGTCGACACTCACTTCGGCCGCCTGGTCCGGCGCTGGCAGTGGACCGAGGAGACCGATCCGGTGAAGGTCGAACACGCCGTCGGCGAGCTGATCGAGCGACGGGAGTGGACGGACCTGTCGCACCGGGTGATCTTCCACGGCCGACGGGTGTGTCATGCGCGCAAGCCGGCGTGCGGGGTGTGCATCCTCGCCAAGGACTGTCCGTCGGTGGGCGCCGGACCGATGGACAAGGCCGAGGCCGCGGCCTTGGTGAAGGGGCCGGAGACCGAGCATCTCCTCGCGCTGGCCGGGATCGCGGCCCCGTGAGCGAACCAAGCGGGCCGGCGTCACCCCGGGGTTCTCGTTTCCCACCTGCCGCGCGGTGGACCGTGGTCTTCGTGGTCGTGATGATCGCGCTGATCGTGGCGATCTGGCCGCGCGGGGACGATCCGTCGCCGATGTCGAGCGCACCGCCCTCGTCGAGTGGAGTCCGCCCGATCGATGCGCCGGTGGACGAGGCGCGTCTGGCGGAGGCGCGTAGCACCGCCGACCTGCCGGACTGCCCGGTCACCGGACTGCCGGAGTCGCCGGACTCCGTCCTCGACGGCGTCGTCGAACCCTGCTTGAGTACCGGAGCGCCCTACGACCTCGGTGCCTCGACGGCCGGCCGGCCGCTCGTCATCAACGTCTGGGCGCAGTGGTGCGGTCCGTGCAAGACCGAGCTGCCCTACTTCGAGGAGTTCGCCGCGCGGGCCGGCGACCGGGTCACGGTGCTGGCCCTGCACGCCAAGGAAGGCGGTAGCAACCCGTTCTTTCCGCTGACGCTGCTCACCGAGATCGGAGTCCGCTTGCCGTCCGTGCTCGACCTCGACGGAAAGGTGGCCGCAGCCATCAACGCGCCCAGGGTGTTCCCGTCGACCGTCTTCCTTCGACCCGACGGCACGGTCGCCGAGGTCTATCCCGGTGTCTTCGACAGTCCGGAGGAGATCGCCGATTCGGTGGCCGAGCATCTGGGCGTGCGGATATGAGCGGGCGTTCGCGCGCCGATGCGGGACCGCTGGTCCCGCGTGACGAGATCCCGCCGTGGCTGCGGGCGTTGACCGACGATGTCAGCGCCGTCACGACAAGCGTCGACAACCGCGGCGGTGATCGATCGCGCTGGGCGTCGATGTTGCCGACCAACTCCCGGTCGGCGGCCGTTCTGATCCTGTTCTCGGGTTCGTGGCAGTCGGCCGACGATCATCCCGGTGGGGTGCCGGCCGACGCCGAGGTCCTGCTGACCGAGCGCGCTCCCACACTTCGCCAGCACAGCGGGCAGGTCGCGTTCCCCGGGGGCGCGGCCGATCCCGGCGACGACTTCCCGGTGGGCACGGCGCTGCGCGAGGCAGCCGAGGAGACCGGCCTCGACGCCTCCGGGGTGACCATTCTCGCGACCCTGCCGAGCTTTCCCGTCGGGGTCTCGGGCTTCGACGTCGTCCCGGTGATCGGTTACTGGCACCGCCCGAGCGAGGTGCGCGTCGTCGACCGAGGCGAGACCGCGCGCGTGGACCGGATCAACCTGCGCGAGTTGCTGAACCCGGACAACCGGTTCCAGGTCCGCCGCAAGGCGGTCGGCATCGTCTACCAGGGGCCCGCGTTCTTCGTCGACCAGTTGCTCGTCTGGGGATTCACGGGTGGGCTCATCGCCGCCATCAGCGAGGTGTCCGGCTGGGACCGTCCGTGGGACTCCGCCGACGTTCGTTCGCTGGAGAAGATGATCGAGCTCGCCGGGAGCCGGCA
The DNA here is from genome assembly GCF_042672305.1 of Gordonia sp. NPDC127522. NCBI lineage: Bacteria > Bacillati > Actinomycetota > Actinomycetes > Mycobacteriales > Gordoniaceae > Gordonia > Gordonia sp. NPDC127522. The sequence continues at coordinate 103,391 of NZ_JBHXVK010000012.1, read as the reverse complement.
GGAATCCGGGTTCGCGGAGCTGCACCCGGACGACCGCGACGTGGTCGATGCCGGTAACGCCGAGTCCGGAGGTGCCCGATGACCGGCTCGACGTGGGTCGACATCATCGTGATCGGCATCGCGCTGCTCGCGGCGGCCAGCGGGTACCGGTCGGGTGCGGTCGCCTCGGCCCTGGCGTTCATCGGAGTCGCACTCGGCGCCGTCGCCGGTCTGCTGCTCGCGCCCCGCCTGATCGAGCAGTTCGACGATCTGCAGGTGCGGGTGCTCGCCGGGATTCTGGTGCTGGTCGTGCTCGTGGTCGTCGGCGAGGTGGCCGGCATGGTCTTGGGACGTGCGGCTCGCGGTGGCATCCGGTCGCCCGGGCTGCGCGCCGTCGACAGCGGTGTCGGCTCGCTCCTGCAGGTGGTCGCGGTGTTGCTGGCCGCGGGCCTGCTGGCGATTCCGCTTCGCGAGTCCGCCGATCCGGCGATCGCCGGGGCGGTTCGGGACTCGAAGGTGCTCACCGGGGTCGACGCGGTGTCGCCGCAGTGGGTCGACGACATCCCGGACGACTTCAAGGCGCTCCTGGACAGTTCGGGACTCCCGAAGCTCCCGTTCGTCAGCACCCCGTCGACGAACGTCGACCCTCCTGATCAGGCGCTGGCCGAACTGCCGGTGGTGACGCAGGCGCGTCCCAGCGTGGTGAAGATCGAAGGCGTGGCGCCGAGCTGCCGGCAGGCTCTCGAGGGGAGCGGGTTCGTCGTCTCTCCGGAGCGCGTCATGACGAACGCGCACGTGGTCGCGGGCACCGAACGTCTGGAGGTCCAGACCTCGACGGGGGCGCAGCTCCCGGCGCGCGTCGTGCTCTTCGACAGCGAGAACGACATCGCGGTCCTCGACGTCCCGGGCCTCCGGGCGCCGGCCCTGCGGTTCGCCTCACGCCCCGCGTCGACGGGGGACGACGCCATCGCACTCGGTTTCCCCGAGGCCGGACCGTTCTACGTGAGCCCGCTGCGGGTGCGTGCGGTCTTCGCCCACACCGGTGACGACATCTACCGGACCGGGCAGGTGACCCGTGAGGTCTACGCCGTCCGCGGTCTGATCCGGCAGGGCAATTCGGGTGGGCCGCTGCTCAATTCGGACGGCGAGGTGCTCGGCGTGGTCTTCGGCGCGGCCGAGAATGCCGCCGACGAGACCGGTTTCGTGCTCACCGCCCGTCAGGTGCGCTCCGACTTCGACGAATCCGAGCGACGAAGCGAGCGGGTGAGTACGCAACGCTGCGTCCTCGCCTGACCTTGCGGGCCGATCGGCGCGTGCCGTCGGCGGTGGGTGCGGGTTCGTGGCGTAGGAACTCGCGGATGTGCTCGGTCACCGCGGCCGGTTGTTCTTGATGGACGAAGTGGCCGCTGCCCTCGACCTGCCGGTACGTCTGGTGCGCCGCCCACCGGTGACTGTCGGCCATCGCGTCGTCGAGGATGTACGGGTCGTCGCGGCCCCGCAGGGCCAGCACGGGGAGATGCAGCCGCTGGTCCATCAGTTCCATGAAGCGGGCGCCGTCGGGTCGGAACTGCGAACGGAACGCCCAGCGCCGGTACTCCAGGCTGCAGTGCGCGACGTTGGGTATCAGCATGGCCGACCGGTTGAGTTCGACGGTGTGCGCGTAGTCGGGTTCACCGCGCCAGGGAGCAGACGACCGTTCCGCGAAGTAGTCGGACACGAAGGCCGCGTCGTCGCGGGTGACCTGCCGTTCACCGAGGCGGGGGATCTGGTTGCGCAGGAACAGCGGCAGGAACTGTGCGCGTTGTGCCTTGTCGCGCAACACGCGTCGACGCAGGGCGCGGGGGTGCGGGGACGCGATGACGACGATCCGGTCGACGACGCGTGGGTGCAGCGTGGCGGTCGCCCAGCAGACCAGGCCGCCGTCGGAGTGTCCGATCAGGGTGGCCCGGGTGTGTCCGAGCGCGCGGACGAGGCCGTTGGTGTCGCCGGCCAGGGTCCAGCCGTCGTAGCCGCGCGGTGGTTTGTCGGTGTCGCCGTAACCGCGGAGGTCGACGGCGACGGCGCGGAAGCCGGCGTCGGTGAGTGCGGTCAGCTGATGTCGCCAGCTCCACCAGAACTCGCCGAAACCGTGCAGCAGCAGTACGAGCGGGCGGTCGTCGGCGGGAACGCCGGCGGGCTGGACGGCGTGGAAACGGACTCCGTTGGCGCGGACGTCGAGATGCTCCCAATCACCCGGGAGACGAACGGTCGAGGGGTCGGGCTCCTCGCTCACGGATCACCCTTCGCGGGCGGGCGGGATTCTCGGGTGCGTGGAGGTGTCGTGCGCCGCGCCGCGGTGGGGCAGGACGGTCGGCAATTCGTTGACCGTCTCGATCGTCTTCGCGGGTCCGCGCACGCGTTTGAAGAACAGGTATCCGACGAACGCGGCGATCAGGGTGACCGCCACCAGGATGAGGAACACGATGAGGAACGCCAGCCAGCGCCAGACCCACTCGTCGAGCAGTTCGGCGAGGAAGAAAAAGAAGAAGAAGCTCGCGTAGAGCGCCATCACACCGGCGACGATGAGCAGCCCGGTGCCCGCGCCTGCCTTCTTGGCCTCGGTGACCAGCTCGGCCTTGGCCAGCGCGACCTCGGATCGGAACAGGGTGGAGACACTGGCGGTCGCGTCCTTGACCAGGCTTCCGATCGTCGGTTCGCCGTTGCGGCCGGCGTTGGCGTCGGAGAGCGGGATCGACGGGACGGAGTCCCGGCCCGCGTCGGGCAGGCCGTGCTCGTTGGGGCTCACAGAATCCTCCGTTGTTCGGCTGATGGCCATATGTTGCCATGCGTGGGCGATCGGGGTGGCGAGCCACCCGTCGAATGGGGTGGCGAGCCACCCGTCGAATGGAGCGGCGAGCCACCCGTCGAATGGAGTGGCGCGAAGACGGACAGGGCCTGCCGACCTCAGGTCGGCAGGCCCTGGAGAACTCGAACGGCCTCAGGCCTTCTTCGCGCGGATCGCTTCGAAGACCGAGGGGTCGACGAGGGTGGAGGTGTCGCCGAGTTCGCGTCCTTCGGCGACGTCCTTGAGCAGGCGGCGCATGATCTTGCCCGAGCGTGTCTTGGGCAGTTCGGGCACGACGTTGATCTCCCGGGGTTTGGCGATCGGCGAGATCTCCACCGACACCTGCTGGCGCAGTTCGGCGATCAGCTGGTCCCCGGTGTTCTCCACGCCCTCGCGCAGGATGACGAAGGCGACGATGCCCTGGCCGGTGGTCTCGTCGGCGGCGCCGATGACCGCGGCTTCGGCGACACCGGAGTGCCCGACGAGCGCGGACTCGACTTCGGCGGTGGAGATGCGGTGGCCCGAGACGTTCATGACGTCGTCGACGCGTCCGAGGACCCAGAGGGCGTGGTCCTCGTCGTAGCGGGCGCCGTCGCCGGCGAAGTACCAGCCCTGCTCGGCGAACCGTGACCAGTACGTTTCGCGGAAGCGCTCGTCGTCGCCCCAGATGCCGCGCAGCATCGACGGCCACGGCTGGTCGAGTACGAGGTAGCCCTGCTCACCGGCGCCGACGGGGTTGCCCTGGTCGTCGACGATGTTGGCGCTGATGCCGGGCAGTGGCTTCATCGCCGATCCCGGCTTGGTCGCGGTCACGCCGGGCAGCGGCGAGATCATGATGGCGCCGGTCTCGGTCTGCCACCAGGTGTCGACGATGGGCGCGGAGTTGCCGCCGATGACCTCGCGGTACCACTTCCAGGCCTCGGGGTTGATCGGTTCGCCGACGCTGCCGAGCAGCCGGATGCTGGACAGGTCGTGGGCGTCGGGGATCTCCCGTCCCCACTTCATGAAGGTGCGGATCAGGGTCGGCGCGATGTAGTAGATGGTGACGCCGTACTTCTGGATGATCTCGAAGTGGCGGTGTTCGTTGGGGGAGTTCGGGGTCCCCTCGTAGACGACCTCGGTCGCGCCGTTGGACAGCGGACCGTAGACGAGGTAGGAGTGGCCGGTCACCCAGCCGATGTCGGCGCCACACCAGAACACGTCGCGGCCTTCTTTGTGGTCGAAGACGTAGTGGAACGTGTAGCTGACCTGGGTGAGGTAACCGCCGGAGGAGTGGACGATCCCCTTGGGCTTGCCGGTGGTGCCCGAGGTGTAGAGCAGGAACAGTGGGTGTTCGGCGTCGAAGGCCTCGGCGTCGTGGGTGTCGGACTGTACGTCGACGGTGTCTTCCCACCACACGTCGCGTCCTTCGACCCAGTTCAGGTCGGGGTCGTGGTTGGTACGACGCACGACGAGGACCTTCTCGACGGATCTCGCCGCGTCGTCGCCGGCGCCGAGCGCCTCGTCGACCTGGGTCTTCAACGGCGCCGGCTGGCCGCGGCGGTACTGCCCGTCGGTGGTGATGACGAGCTTGGCCTCGGCGTCGTCGACGCGGGAGCGTAGCGCTCCGGAAGAGAAGCCGGCGAAGACCACGGAGTGGGTGAGTCCGAGGCGGGCGCAGGCGAGCATCGAGATCAGGGCCTCGGGGACCATCGGCATGTAGATGGCGACGCGATCGCCGGCGACCAGCCCGATGGAGGCGAAGTAATTGGCGGCTTTGCTGACCTCGGCGAGCAGCTGGCTGTAGGTGAGGTCGCGGGTGTCGCCGGGTTCACCGACCCAGTGGATGGCGACGCGGTCGCCCTTGCCTGCGGCGACGTGCCGATCCACGCAGTTGACCGCGACGTTGAGCTTGCCTCCGACGAACCACTTGGCGAACGGGGCGTCGGACCAGTCGAGGGTGGTGGTGAAATCGGTGGCCCAGTCCAGCCGCCGGGCCTGCTCGGCCCAGAACTCGAGGCGATCGGCATCGGCATGGTCATACATCTCGGCGGTGCCGTTGGCCTGGGCGACGAACTCGTCGGAGGGAGGAAATGCCTGGACGGTGGAGGACATCGGTGACAAGGGCCTTTCGCTGTCGACGGCGGTCACCCAACAGTAGGGTGACCGGGCGTCAGAACGGGCAATCAGTGTGAGCGTAGTCACGTCGCGGCCTAGGCTGAAACCGTCCGGTATGCGAGCGTGATCGATTGGCGACGAACGGCGGGTGGGCGGCGACGAGCGGTCGGGATGCCCTCTGGACCGCGCCGACGACGGGAGCGATGCGTTTCAGTCAGTCAACTGACGAACACGGTGGACAATTGCAGGTGCGCAATATCTGAAACGGTGACTAACAATGGATCGTCGGTATCTATTCGGTTGACGCCGCGGGTCTTCGAATCGGTAGCCCTGATCGACCGAACCGAGGGCGACCTGGAGAGCGGTCCGCGGCCGCAACTATCGTCGGTTCGTGACCACCGACCCACTGTTGCCCCTGCTGGAGCTGCCCGGCGTCGCCGCCGCCGCCGATCGAGCACGGGATGCCCTGTCCGCAGTGCACCGGCACCCCGCCAACCTGCGGGGATGGGACAAGACCGCCACCGAGGCGTCGTGGCGGGCGGGCCGGTCCTCGGCCGCGATCGACGGGGGAAGTGTCGAACTTCGACGCGATGGCGACTTCGACGATCCGATCCTGGCCGGCGCGATGCGGGTATCGCAGGCCCTCGACGGCGATTCTCTGCTCACACTCACCTCGGTGATCCGCCGAGCACCCGCACAGGCGTTGGCGAGGTTGCACACCCTCGCCGCCGCGGACCTCGTCGACGACCCGGAAGTTCTCGGGCGGCCCCGGAGTGGGACGGATGTCGCCGAACGTCTCAACCTGTTGGGCCAGTTGACAACCGGAGCCACCTCGGTTCCGGCGCCGGTGCTCGTGGCGGTGGTGCACGGCGAGCTGCTGGCGGTCGACGCCTTCCCCGCTGCCAACGGTGTCGTCGCTCGTGCCGCGTCCCGGCTCGTCGGCGCCGCGACCGGGCTGGACCCGCACTGCCTCGGCGTGCCGGAGGTGACCTGGTTCAAGCGGGTCGGCGACTATCGCACGTTGGCGACGAGCTTCGGGGCGGGTACCGAGTCGGGGCTGCGGGACTGGATCATCTTCTGTTGCGAGGCCCTGGAAGCCGGTGCAGCCGAGGCGAAGTCGATCGCGGACGCGGCCCGGTCGGCGTAGTCTCGCGCGGTCTCGAACACGGCCCGGACAGCACTGCGGGCGGCCGCCGGCGTCGTAAACGACGCGGTTGCCGCCCGCGTAGCACGGACTCAAGTTACCAAGCGTGCTTGGTGGGTTGTGGTCACCGCCTCGGCGATTGATCACGAGTCGGGATTGCTGACCGTCCACGTGCTGCCAGCTGTGGGCCATTCCTCTCGGGCCTGGCGCCTCACGAGAGGAAGGCGGTGGCGCATCGAGTGGTGGCGGTCGGTCGTCCTGACTGTGATGTCGCAGGCGCACAACACTTTTGCCATATGCGGCGTGCTCCGCGTGGGTGCTTGCCGCCCGTGCTGGGAAGTGCTCGGCGTGGGGGTCCGTTCCTTCTCTTCCGGATCGAACTTGGCCTTCCGAGATTCCGTAACCACTGTTCTACACCGTGACGCCGATCACATCAAGCGTTCGGCGCCGGAATGTTGAACGACTTGCGATTGGCGACGAAACACGCTGTGACGCACAATCTTCGACGGAATCGGCTGATGGTTCGGGGGCGGTAGGTGTCCGATCCGGGGTTCGGCGGCCTCGAGCGGGAACGTTGCAAAGACGTTGCGCGATTCGCGGGCCGGAATCGCGATTCCCGAATATGCGCCCGGAACGGGCGTCGCATTCGATCTTCTGGTTACTCGGCAGTAGAACGGACATTAGTGAATGGGATTGTTGTGCTTGCAAATAATCCAAAACCGTGTGTATAGTCATCGGTACCCGGTTCTCATACCGGTGCGTTTCAGCCCGACCCCCCGGGGCTGAAACGTGACGACCCCGGCCTCCTCCCCCCCTGGCCGGGGTTGTCCTCTGTCTGGGGTCTTTTGTATCCCGAGACCCCGTCGGTCACGAGAGTTTGTCCACAGCCTCCGTCGCCGTCCCCAACCGCCTGCGATCCCACCCGTTGCAATGCCGCACCTGCCGCATGATCGGCTGCATGCCCGATGAACTCCTGGTTCTCGTAGATCCCGACCTCCACGACGACGTCGCTCGCTGCGCCGCCGCAGCCGGATACCACGTGCTCAGCGCGCCGGCGGACGACTGCCGTCGCGAATGGCTGACCGCCCGGGCCGTCGCGGCCGACCCGTCCGCGATCACTGTTCTCGCCCGGGTGCGCCCACCTCGGCGACCCGGTCTCGTACTGGTGAGTGCGGCCGAACCGGGAGCACACATCTGGCGGATGGCGATGGAACTGGGCATCGAAGACGCATCGACGCTCCCGGCCGACGAAGGACGCCTCGTCCGGGTACTGACGGAGTGCCGGGTACCCAGACGCCGACCCGCGGGTGTCGTGGCGCTCATCGGTGCTCACGGTGGTGCCGGGGCGTCGACCCTGGCCGCGGCGGTCGCGCTGACGTCGGCAGGTACCGAGTCGCCCACGCTGCTGCTCGACCTCGACGACATGGGCGCCGGAGCCGATCTCCTGCTGGGCGTCGAGCGCCGCCGCGGGCTGCGGTGGCAGGATCTCTCGCTCGACGGCGGCGTCGTCGGCGGTACGGCGCTCCACCAGGCGTTGCCGAGCGCGGGCGAGGGCCTGGCGGTGTTGACCTCGCAACGCCGGCCGAGCGCCGGGTTGAGTGTCGAGGCGGTCACCGCGGTCATCGACGCAGGACACACCCATGGTGATCTCGTCGTGCTCGACCTGCCCCGGTCCGACGCGCCGGTGGTGCGCGCCGCGATAGCGTCCTCCGATGTCGTGGTGGTGGTGACCACGCCCACCGTCGGCGGATGCGCCGCGGCTCGACGCATCGTCGACCGTGTCGTCGGTGACGAGGTGGCCGTCGAGCTGGTGGTGCGCGGTCCGTCGCCCGGCGGGTTGCGTCCGCAACAGATCGCGGATGCCATCGGACTCCCACTGCTCGCCGCCTATCGGCCGGAGCCCCGTCTCGCGGGGCGGCTGGAGGGTGGTCCGTTGCGGTTGCGGCCCCGCAGTCCGCTCGGACGCGCGGCTCACACCGTGCACGCCAGGGTCGCCGAGCGCCGACAGCGTGCGTCGTGACCCAGGCGCGAATCGACGGACCGGCCGACGAGGCGCTGCTGGACCGGGTTCGTTCGCGACTGGCCGCCGATGCGGCCGACCCGAGTCCGGCCGTCATCGCCGACGCGATCCGCGCAGAGGCCGGGGGAGTGCTGGGTGACACCGACCTGCTCGCCGCCCTCCGCTTCCTGCAGACCGAGCTGACCGGGGCGGGCAAGCTCGAGCAACTCCTCGCCGAACCCGGCATCGCCGACATCCTGGTCGCCGGTCCCGCCGAGGTCTGGGTCGACCGCGGATCCGGACTCGAGCAGACGACGATCCGCTTCCCGGACGAGGCGTCGGTACGCCGCCTCGCGGGTCGGCTGGCCCTGGGGGCCGGGCGGCGGCTCGACGACGCCCAGCCCTGGGTCGACGGGCAGCTGTCGAACGTCGGTCGGCGCGGATACACCGTTCGGCTGCACGCGATCATCCCGCCGCTTGCCGCGGACGGGACGTGTATCTCCTTGCGGGTCCTGCGTTCGGCGTCCAAGGATCTGCCAAGCCTCGTCGAGAGCGGCGCGATCCCGTCCGCGGTGGTGCCGATCATCGGGGACATCCTCCGGAACCGCCTGGCATTCCTGGTGATCGGCGGCACCGGGACCGGCAAGACGACCCTGCTCAACGCATTGATCGGAGCGATGGATCCGCGCGAGCGGGTTGTCTGCGTCGAAGATGCGCTCGAACTGGCCCCGCGCCATCCGCAGGTGGTGAGGTTGGTCGCGCGCGCGTCGAATGTCGAAGGCGTGGGCGAGGTGCCGGTGCGGATCCTGGTCCGTCAGGCACTTCGGATGAGACCCGACCGGATCATCGTCGGAGAGGTTCGCGGCGGTGAGGTCATCGACCTCCTCACCGCGCTGAACACCGGGCACGACGGAAGTGCCGGCACGGTCCACGCGAACTCGACCTCGGAGGTGCCGGCGCGGATGGAGGCCCTCGCCGCCCTCGGAGGCATGGCCCGCGACGCACTTCACAGTCAGCTGGGTGCCGCACTGCAGGTGGTGCTCGGCGTGGCGCGCAACGCGGGCGGGACCCGCGGACTCGCCGAGATCGGGGTCGTCCGGCGCGACGACGCCGGACGCGTGACGATCGTGCCGATCTGGTTGCGGAACAGCGGTTTCACGGCGGAGCGCGATCACTTCGACCGGTTGGTCGCCGGGCGTGGGCCGGTGTCGGGGGACCGACGATGATGTCGACGCCGGTCGCCGTCTCGCTGGTCCTGGGAGCCGTGGGCGTCGCTGTGCAGCTGTCGGCCGCGCCGCGAGCGAGACACCGACTCCAGACGGTGTCCGGACAACCCCGCCACGCCCGGAGATCGGCTCCGGCTGTGCTGATCCCGATGACGGTCCCGTTCGGGGCACTCCTGATCGGCGGGTTGGCGGCCGCCGTCGCTGCCGCGATCGTCGTGACGGTCGTGCTGTGGGTACGTCGGCGGCGGTCGGCCGAGAAGCGCCTCGACCGCCAGTCGGACGACTTGCTCCTCGCGCTGTCGCTGATGATCGCCGAACTGTCGGTGGGTGCGCCACCGGTCCGGGCCTGCGAGGTCGCGGTCGCCGAACTCCGACGTCGCGATCCCGATGACCCGGTCACCGGAGCGGAGATCGCGAACGGCTTGGAGGCGATGGCGTGCCGGGCCGCCCTGGGCGGGTCGGTGATCGACCCGGTGTCCGGGGTCGGCTCGGCGGGCAGGACCTCGGGCGAGGCGTCCTGGCGTCGTATCGGCGTGGCCTGGCAGATCGCCGAAGACCGCGGCCTGCCGATGGTCGACCTGCTCGGCGCGGTGCGCTCGGATCTCCAGGCGCGGCGTGGCTTCGCGGATCGGACACGAGCCGGACTGTCGGGACCGCGGGCAACGGCGGCGGTCCTCGCCGGTCTGCCATTACTCGGGATCGCACTGGGCCAGGCGACCGGTGCGGGTCCGATCCAGGTCCTCCTCGGCGGTGGCCTGGGTGGAATCCTGCTGGTGGTCGGGTGCGCTCTGGTCGCGGCGGGGATCGGCTGGTCCGAGCGCATCACCGGCAAGGTGCTGGCACGATGATCGCCGGCGGCCTCACCGCCACTGCGTGTGCGGCGGTGCTGCTCGCGGCCGCGCTGTGGATCTGGCCCGCGCCGCGCTGGCTGCTCTATCGGGTGACCGATCCGCCACCGCCGGCCGATCGCACGCCGCGGTGGCTCGGTGCCGGTCCCACCGCCGACGACCCGTTCGCGGTCGCGGCGGCCTTCGATCTGTTCGGCGTGTGTCTACGCGCGGGTCTGCCAGTGGGGACCGCGGCCTCGGTGGTCGCCGAACGCGCGCCGGCGTCGATGGCGGCGCCCCTCGCTCACGTCGCCGACCTGCTGCAGCTGGGCGCCGATCCGGATGCGGCATGGTCGGCCCTGCTCGACGGACCGGACGGCGAGACGTCCGACGACCATCTCGATGCACTCGCCGCGATGGCGCGCCGGTCGGCGCGGGCCGGTTCGTCGCTGGCGGGCGGCCTCGCCGAACTCGCCGATGATGTTCGACGCCGGGCGCACGACGAGGCCCTCGCCGCCGCCGAACGGGCCGGTGTCGCGATCAGCGGCCCGCTCGGACTGTGCTTCCTGCCCGCGTTCATCTGTCTCGGGATCGTCCCGGTCGTCGTCGGGCTCGCCTCGTCGGTTCTGGGTTCGATCTGACGTGCTTGTCGGTGCGACGACGCACACTGTCCCCATGACCGACTCCGGGCACCGACACCACGCCATCGACTACATCGAACTCGCTGTCACCGACTCGGCCGCGGCGCAGGCGTTCTACTCAGCTGCGTTCGGCTGGCAGTTCAACGATTACGGCCCCGCGTACGCGGGGATCGCGAATCCGGGCGGCCCGGACCTGCCCGAGGTCGGGGGTCTCGCGACGAGCGAGGTCGCAGCCGTACGCGGTGGTCCGCTGGTGCTGCTCTACTCCGACGATCTCGACGCCTCAGTGGAGCGGGTGCGCGCGGCGGGTGGCGAGATCGTGAACGGCCCCTATGCTTTTCCCGGTGGTCGTAGGTTCCACTTCACGGATCCGAGCGGCAACGAACTCGGGGTGTGGTCGACCTCGTAGCCGGCAATCGTCCGGGTTTGCGCTGGAACGGCAGGGTCGGAAAATCCGAGGGATCCGAACGGCGACGCGCTGCGTCCAAGTACGTGCAACACCGTTCGCTCGGTTCCATCGACTCCCAGGAGAGACCATGTCACGCACCATGTTCCGGACCCACGACGCCACCGAAGCCGCCGCGCCGCACGAGCGGAGGGATGCGATCGGACGTCTCGGCGCGCACATGACGCGCCTGATGGCCGACGAGGAGGGCATGTCCACGGCGGAGTATGCGATCGGCACCATCGCCGCGGCGGCGTTCGGCGCGATCCTCTACACGGTGGTCACCGGTGACAACATCGTGAGTGCCCTGACGGGCATCATCGGAAAGGCGCTCAACACCTCGGTCGGTTGATGACACGCCGAAAGGGGTTGCGACGCCTGCTCGCCGACGAATCGGGCCTCGTGACCGTCGAGGCCGCGTACGCGATCGCGGCGATCGTCGTCATGGTGCTCATCGCCGTGGGTGCGGTCGCCGCGGTGACCACCCAGATCCGCTGTACCGACGCGGCGCGCGAGGTGGCTCGCCTGTCCGCTGCGGGTGATGCTTCGGGGCGCGAGGTCGCGCAACGGCTGGTCGGAGACGATGCGCGGGTGTCGATCTCGGATGCGGACGATCGGGTCGTCGTGGTCGAGGTCCGATCGGGTGTGGCGATGCTGCCGGGTCTCACGGTGTCGGCCCGGGCGGTCGCGGCCAAGGAGCCGACCGGTGGGGATCAGGTGGTGTTCGCGCCGGGGGTGGGGCCATGACGCGCCGTCGTGGGCTGATCGCCGACGACGACGGTCACGCAACGGTGTTGGGCGCATTCGTGATCGCGGCCCTGGCTGCGGTTCTCGTGATGGTGATCTATGTCGGGGCAGCGGTGCTCGCCCGCCACCGCGCCCAGTCGGCGGCCGATCTGTCCGCTCTGGCCGCGGCGATCGATCATGCCGCGGGTGAGCCGAATCCGTGCGCGGCGGCACGAGATCTGAGCCGCCGACAGGACTCCGGCGCCGAGCTCGTGGAGTGCCGTACCGCCGGAGACGATGTGGTGGTGACGGTTCGGGTGCCGGTGGTACTCGGGAGTTTCGGGACGAGCGCCGCCACCGCCCAGGCGCGCGCGGGACCGGTGGACTGACCCTGCCGAAGGACGGCTCTACCCGAGACCGTCGGATTCGACGGAGATCCGCTTCGGATACACGCGGATGGACTGCATGGGCGCGAACCACAATTGGTGGAAGTGCACGTCGGTGTCGCCGCGATAGGCGAGTTCGAGCGAATCGGTCCCGGTGTTGAGCGGAATCCACGATCGGGCGGCCCGGACGAACGACGACCAGTGGATGAGTTCCCCCTCGGTGAGGAAACCGCCTGCTGCTGCCCAGGTTTCGCCGGACTGGGCATCGGTGGACGCCAGATAGACCTCACCGAGGGAGGCGGAGACCCGCGGACCGACCATCGCCGTCTGCAGATACCACTGTGCCGTCGTCACGACATCGGTGAAACCTCCGGAGCGGGCCGCGCACCAGGCGTAGTGGAGGTCCAGGGCGTCGAGCGCCTCGTCTTCGGAGAAGAACACGTCGCGCTCGCCGATGGACGACGGCAACTGGTCGGTGTTCTGCGTCGGGCGGGCGAGCAGGAAGAACGCACGAGAGGGTCGGGTGACCTGGCGATACGTGTGGGTCCCCCGGTCGGATGCCTCGTCATGCATGGGCCAAGTATTCCCGACGGAGAAGATCCAGGACGGCTACTGCGCCATTCTTGTCGAGCGGATCGTTACCGTTGCCGCATTTGGGACTCTGGACGCAGGATGGGCAACCGCTCTCACAACCGCAGCTGGCCACGGCGTCTCGGGTGGCGTCGATCCAGGTCAGGAACGCCGAATGCCCGCGTTCGGCGAAACCGGCACCGCCCATGTACCCGTCGTAGACGAAGACCGTCGGCAGACCGGTGTCCGGGTGGAGGTCGGTCGAGAGTCCACCGATGTCCCACCTGTCGCAGGTCGCAACCAGAGGGAGGAGGCCGATGGCCGCGTGTTCAGCGGCGTGCAACGAACCGGGCAACCGGGTCTCGTCGATACCGGCGTCGGCGAGTGCCTCCGGTGTGAGGGTGTACATCACGGCTCGGGTGCTCAGCGTCTGCTCGGGCATGTCGAGTTCGACGGCGTCGAGCACCTCTCCGGTGCGCAACGTGCGCAGGTAGCCGACGACCTGATGGGTGACGTCGACCTCCACGAACGCGACCGTCAGCGGGCCGAATCGCCGGCTCGCGAGCGTCGCGGTGATGCTGATGTCCGTCGTCTCCCGCGCCGACGTCGTCCAGTCCGGGTCCTCCGGATGCGCCAGCGCGAGACCGTCGTCGAGGTCGAGCTCGTCGACGAGATAGGTCTCGCCCTGGTGGATGTGGACGGCGCCGGGGTGCACCGTCGACATGGCCCGGCCGGTGTCGACGGTACCGAGCAGCTGCGATGTCGTGGTGTCGACGATCAGGACCTGCCCGCCGATCCCGCCGCGGATGTCGACGTCGGCGTGGGGTTCGGTCCCGGCGGTGACGTACCAGCCGGACTTACGTTTGCGCAGCAGGCCGTCTGCGGCCAGGTCCTGCGCCACGTCGCGGGCGTTCCAGGCGTCGATCTCGCTGTCCGACAGCGGTTTCTCCATGGCGGCGCACAGCAGGTGCGGACCGAGGATGTACGGGTTGGCGGGGTCGGTGACCGTGGCCTCGACGGGTTTGCCGAGGAGTGACTCCGGATGATGCACGAGGTAGGTGTCGAGCGGGTCGTCGCGGGCGACGAGCACGACGAGCGAGTCGCCGGACTCGCGCTGGCGTCCCGCGCGCCCGGCCTGCTGCCAGAACGAGGCGACCGTGCCGGGGTACCCGCTGACGATCACGGCGTCGAGTCCGCTGATGTCCACGCCGAGTTCGAGCGCATTGGTGGTGGCCACGCCGAGCAGTTCACCGTCGGAGATGGCCTTCTCCAGACGTCGCCGATCGTCGGCCAGGTATCCCGCCCGGTACGCGCCGACCCGGGACTCGAGCTCGGGGGCGCTCTGTGACAACAGGTGTCGTGCGCTGAGTGCGGTCAGCTCGACGCCCCGCCGGCTCCGGGCGAAACACAGTGTACGAGCACCTTCCACCACGAAATCGGCCAGCAGCCGGGCGGATTCGGCGCCGGCCGAGCGTCGCACGGGTGCACCGTTCTCCCCGGTGACCACCGGCAGGAAATCGGGCTCCCAGAGGGCGACGGTCCGCTCCCCGCGGGGAGATGCGTCCTCGGTCACCGCGACGGCCGGTTCACCGATCAACCGGCCCAGCGCCTCCGCCGGTTCGGCGACCGTCGCACTCGCGCCGATGACGACCGGATCGGCACCGGCGGCCCGCGCGATCCGCAGCAGACGCCGCATCACCAGGGCGGTGTGGGACCCGAACACGCCACGGTAGTGGTGACATTCGTCGACGACGATGAATCGCAGATGCCGGAAGAACTGACGCCATCGGTGGTGATGGGACAGGATGCCGATGTGCAGCATGTCGGGGTTGGTGAAGATCCAGCGCGAATGGGCGCGCGCCCACTGCCGGATCTCGGGGTCGGTGTCGCCGTCGTATGCGCACGGTTGGAGGTGCCCGAACTCCGGTCGTCCGGCGATGATCGAGGACACCGCCCGGATCTGGTCGGCGCCGAGAGCTTTTGTCGGCGCGAGGTATAACGCGGTCGCATTCTTTTCGTTCAGCAAAGAAGTGAGAATGGGCATTTGATACGACATCGATTTGCCCGATGCGGTCCCGGTGCAAATGGCTACATGATTGCCGCGGAATGCGGCGTCGGCCGCGCGCGCCTGGTGAGTCCACACCTTCTCGATGCCGTTGTCGGCGTAGGCGTCGATCAGGGGTTGCGGCACCCACTCCGGCCAGGCGTCGAAAGACGGTGAGCGCGATGGGATTACCGAGAGGTGGGTGAGGGGGGAGGGGTCGGCGTCGGACCCCGCGAGGGTGCGGGCCAACAGGCCTGTCCCGAATGTGGAGTACTGCATCTTCTGGTGAGAACTCTTCGAAATAGTGGTGCAGCGACGGGTCTCCGACCTGCGTCGATGTTACCGGCTGGTGTCGTTGGTCTGAAGTTTGACGAGGTTTTGACTCACTTTGGTTCGTGTGACTATCGCTGGGGGGCCGAACATGATTGACTGGTTCCGGCCGCAGCTTTCGCGACCCACCGCCCGGTGGGCGACAAGCATGTTGCAGCCGTGGTACTGAGGTTAGTTTGGCGGATCGATGCAGATCTTCGCGGGGCTCTTTGAGGTATGGCGGTCGACCGGCCACGACACGATGACCCATCGTGTCGCGACAGTTGATATGTAAAGGATTGCAAGAATGGCACAGGGAACTGTGAAGTGGTTCAACGCGGAAAAGGGCTTCGGCTTCATCGCGCCTGATGAGGGTTCCGACGACGTGTTCGTCCACTATTCCGAGATCCAGGGATCCGGTTTCCGCACCCTCGAGGAGAACCAGCGGGTCGAGTTCGAGGTCGGTCAGGGCACCAAGGGGCCGCAGGCCACCGGCGTCCGCGCTGTCTGAGAAGACCCGCGTGTGACTGCACCACGCAGTCGGGGCAAACCACCGCTCCCGTTTCGATTCGTCGAGGCGGGAGCGGTTTGTTGTCTGGCTCCTGTTCCGTAGCGCTCCGCGCGTCGTGAACCCGCCACCGGAACCGGCCACCTGTTTCCGGGACACAGCACTAGTCTCGACTCGTGGGCCAGTTGTCGTTTTTCTCCGCGGAGACCGAACAGCCCGCGTACGCCGACCTCGCGGGGCTGCTCGCGGCGCACGGACAGGCCGTCCGCTCCGAAACCGGTACGCGGGTCTCGATCGTGGTCGCCGACCGTTGGCGGGCAGAGCAGATCGTCGTCGAGATGCGTGCGGCCGGCCTCGAAGCCGAGTCGACGGTCTCGGACGAGGGCACCCCGCTGGCCCGGACCGCGCCCTGCCATGAACTCGATCCCCTGCACGCGGCCTGGTCCGCGGGAGCGGTCAAGGCGATGCCCCCCGGTTGGGTTCCGAGTTTTCGGGCCCTGCGCCTGTGGGTGATCGCCGCCGGTCACTTGGATGCCGGCCGCTACCAGCTCGGATTGGATCCCCACGCTCCGGATTCGCACGCGGCACTCGCCACGGCGCTGATGCGGGTCGGCATCGCACCAACCCTCGTCGGTACGCGCGGGCAGTCCCCGGCCCTGCGGATCGCAGGCCACCGGCGCCTGTCCCGGTTGCACGAGTACGTCGGTGTGCCGCCCTGTGCCGAGGCCGTCGCCGACTGGCCTCCGGTCGACGAGCATTAGTCATGCCGCATTCGAGCCGTTGAGCTGCTACAACGGGTCGGAACGGTGTCGGATCGGTCACCTCGCCGGGTCCGAGACGGAATTCAGATGTGCAAACGGCGCTATACATAAGGTACAAACCCATCGAACACACCTGAACTGACACGCAGGAACGTTCTCCACCCAGTCAACCGAAGGACGCCCCGGTGGCAGAGACCAGCACCGCATCCCGCTCGAACAGGGGTATTCGACGCCTCGTGATCGTCGAGTCCCCGACCAAGGCCCGCAAGATCGCCGGGTACCTGGGGGCGAACTATGTGGTGGAGTCCTCGCGAGGCCACATCCGCGACCTTCCCCGCGGCGCCGCCGACGTCCCGGCCAAGTACAAGGGACAGTCTTGGGCTCGCCTCGGCGTCAACGTCGACGAGAACTTCGAGCCGCTGTACGTGGTGTCGCCCGACAAGAAGTCGACCGTCAGCGAACTCAAGTCGCTGATGAAGGACGTCGACGAGCTCTACCTCGCCACCGACGGTGACCGCGAGGGGGAGGCGATCGCCTGGCACCTCCTCGAGACGCTCAAGCCGAAGATCCCGGTCAAGCGCATGGTGTTCCACGAGATCACCGAGCCGGCCATCCGGGCGGCCGCCGAGAACCCGCGTGACCTCGACATCGACCTCGTCGACGCGCAGGAGACCCGACGCATCCTCGACCGCCTCTACGGCTACGAGGTGTCGCCGGTGCTGTGGAAGAAGGTCATGCCGAAGCTGTCGGCGGGCCGCGTGCAGTCGGTGGCGACCCGCATCATCGTCGAGCGGGAGCGCGAGCGCATGGCGTTCGTGTCGGCCGAGTACTGGGACATCTCCGCGACGATGGACGCGAGCGCGGAGAGCGCGGACAGCTCCAATCCGCAGACCTTCAAGGCGCGGCTGGTCAACGTCGACGAAGCCCGGGTCGCCACGGGACGCGACTTCGAGTCGACGGGTGTCCTGAAGAGGTCCGACGGCGTCATCGTGCTCGACGCCGACCGCGCCGAGAGTCTGGCCACCGGCCTGCGAGGTGCGGGGATGACCGTCACCTCGGTCGAGGAGAAGCCCTACACGCGCCGTCCGTACGCGCCGTTCATGACCTCGACGCTGCAGCAGGAGGCCGGCCGCAAGTTGCGGTTCACCTCCGACCGCACGATGCGGATCGCGCAGCGGTTGTACGAGAACGGCTTCATCACCTACATGCGTACCGACTCGACGAGCCTCAGCGAGTCGGCGATCAACGCCGCCCGCGCCCAGGCCCGCGAGCTCTACGGCGACAACTTCGTCCACCCGACGCCGCGCCAGTACACCCGCAAGGTCAAGAACGCCCAGGAAGCACACGAGGCGATCCGACCCGCCGGTGAGACCTTCCGTACCCCCGGCCAGGTCGCCGGACAACTCGAGGCCGACGAGTTCCGCCTGTACGAACTGATCTGGCAGCGCACGGTCGCGTCGCAGATGGCCGACGCCAAGGGCACCACGCTGAGCCTGCGTATCGCCGGTACCGCGTCGTCAGGGGAGCGCTGCACCTTCGCCGCGTCAGGTCGCACGATCACCTTCCCGGGCTTCCTGTCGGCCTACGTGGAGACGGTCGACGAGCTCAGCGGCGGTCAGGCCGACGACGCCGAGAACCGGTTGCCGCAGCTCACCGAGGGGCAGTCGCTGACGGCCACCGACCTGACCGCGGACGGTCACTCCACCAACCCGCCCGCGCGGTTCACCGAGGCGTCGCTGGTGAAGGTGCTCGAGGAACTCGGGATCGGCCGACCGTCGACCTATGCGTCGATCATCGGCACCATCCAGGACCGCGGATACGTGGTCAAGAAGGGCAACGCCCTGGTGCCGTCGTGGATCGCGTTCGCGGTCGTCGGTCTGCTGGAGGCGTACTTCCAGAGCCTCGTCGACTACGACTTCACGGCGACCCTCGAAGACGACCTCGATCAGATCGCAACGGGCAACGAGAACCGCACGAAGTGGTTGTCGGAGTTCTACTTCGGCGACGACCATTCCGGTGCCGACGGTGAAACCCGTTCCGCCCATTCGGCAATCGCGCAATACGGCGGTCTGAAGAAGCTCGTCGGTGTCAATCTCGAGGAGATCGACGCACGGCAGGTCAACTCCATCCGTCTGTTCAACGACGAAGAGGGCCGCCCGATCTATGTGCGGGTCGGCCGTTACGGGCCGTATCTCGAGCGCAATGTCGCCGCGGACGGTGCGGAAGAGGATCTGCAGCGCGCCAACCTGCCCGCCGACATCACCCCGGACGAGTTGACCCTCGCGGTCGCCGAAAAGCTCTTCGCGACACCGCAAGAAGGGCGTTCGCTCGGTACGGACCCCGCCACCGGTCACGAGATCGTCGCCAAGGAAGGACGTTTCGGTCCGTACGTGACCGAGGTCCTGCCGTCGGACGACGATGACGACGACGGGGACACGCCCGCAACCATTCCCGCGGGCCCGACGCCGCGTGACGGCGGGTCGGGCGGCGGCACCGGAGGTTCGGACACCGCCGACGGCGACGTCGTCCCGCTCGATTCACCCGGCGGGGGCACGGCCACCAAGACGAAGCCGGCGGCGAAGAAGACCGCGAAGAAGGCGGCGAAGAAGGCCGGTCCCAAGCCGCGCACCGGTTCGCTGTTCAAGACGATGGACATCTCGACGGTCACCCTCGAGGATGCTCTGAAGCTGCTGTCGCTGCCGCGCGTCGTCGGCGTCGACCCGGAGTCGGGCGACGAGATCACCGCGCAGAACGGCCGGTACGGCCCGTATCTCAAGAAGGGCTCGGACTCGCGGTCGCTCGGCACCGAGGAGCAGCTCTTCGAGATCACCCTCGACGAGGCGCTGAAGATCTATTCGGAGCCCAAGCGTCGCGGTCGTCAGGCCGCCGCACCGCCGCTGCGTGAGCTCGGCAAGGACGACGAGGTCAGCGGTAAGCCGATGGTCATCAAGGACGGACGGTTCGGACCGTACGTGACCGACGGCGAGACCAACGCCAGCCTGCGCAAGGGCGACGAGGTCGCCTCGATCACCCCGGAGCGCGCGATGGAGTTGCTCGCCGATCGTCGGGCACGTGGCCCGGCCAAGAAGGCTGCGAAGAAGACCACGAAGAAGGCGGCCGCCAAGAAGGCCCCCGCCAAGAAGACAGCGGCCAAGAAGACAGCAGCCAAGAAGACAGCGGCGAAGAAGACAGCGGCGAAGAAGACCGCAGCCAAGAAGACGACGGCGAAGAAGACCGCAGCCAAGAAGTCGACCGCCAAGAAGACGGCGGCCAAGAAGGCGACGCCGGACACCGAGTAGGAGCGCCCGACAATCGCTGGGGACATGCGAAGGCGAGTCCCCTGCTCGCTGAGGTGCGGGCGAAGGGGAGGGTGGTCGACCTCGACGCGCTCCTTCGTCGCTTGCTCGGCCCGGCGGCTTACGCTCCGCACACCTCAGAGGCTGGGGAGGGTCTCTCAGTCCCGCCGGTCCGGCTCGAGGTGCGGGCGCGCGAGGAGCGTCTCGATCCCGCGGCCGCGGAGTTCGACGCCCTCGCCGATCTCCCAGTGCTCGGCTTCCTCGTGAGACGCCAGGAACACCGCGCGTGCGGACCCGAGGACGCGGGTGGGTTCGTCCTTCGCGAGCTCGGTGAGGCGGGCCGCCTCGTTGACCGGGTCGCCGATGACGGTGTACTCCAGTCGCTGCTCGGCGCCGATGTGCCCGGCGATGGCCTTGCCGGCCGATACCCCGATGCCGATGTCGGTGTCACCGAGGGTCTCGTAGAGCTCGGCCCGCAGTTCGCGCGCGGACGCGAGTGCCCGGCCGGCGAAGTCGTCGAGGTCGAGCGGCGCACCGAAGATGGCGAGCGCGGCGTCGCCCTGGAATTTGTTGACGAACCCGCCGTGGCGACCGACCACGCCGACGACGACACGGAAGAACTCGTTGAGCAGTTCGACGATCTCGCGGGGCGGCCGATTCACCGCCAGGCGCGTCGAGCCGACGATGTCGACGAACAGGACGCCGACGTAGCGTTCCTCGCCACCGAGTTCGGTGCCGGTCTCGATGGCCCGCCGCGCGACGTCCTCACCGACGTAGCGGCCGAACAGGTTGCGCAGTTGCTGACGTTCGCGCAGGTCGGCAACCATGTCGTTGAACCCGGCCTGCAGCAGGCCGAGGTCGCTGCCGTCGTAGATCTTCACCGCGACGTTGAGGTCGCCCTCGCTGACCTTGGACTGTGCGCGCCGCAGCTGTTTGATCGGGTCGTTGATGGCGGCGACAACGCGCACGATCGCGATCACGCTGAACGCGAGCGCCGAGATCGCCATCCACAGGATCGGCCGCTCCAGGCCGGTGGAGTCGGCCTCGATGATGCCGAGGCGGTGCAGCACGATCATCCCGATGATCACCAGCATCGGGGCGACCACGCTGATCACCCAGAACGCGGTGATGCGGGTGGTGACACTGGGCGCGATGGCGTTGTCGGGATTGTTGGCCATCGCCGCGACCGTGATCGGCCGCATGACCTTCTCCGCCTGCATGTAGCTGAGCGCACACGTGACCATCGCGCCGATCGTGCTGGCGATCGCGACGATGAAGGCGTTCTTCGACGACACGGTCAGGTTGACGAGCGTGAACAGCGTGCCGCCCACGACCCACAGTGCGGCGTTCACCGCGGTCAGCAGCATCGGTAGCGCGAGGGCGCGGCGTCGTGCGGCCTCGTTGTCCAGTCGGGTGCGCCGCCGATGCCAGATGAGCACCGGTAGCGACAGCTGGATGCTGGCGAACCCGCCGATGACCATCGCGATCAACAGGTAGGCAGCGAAGATGACCTGGTTCAGCGCGGTGATCTCGTCGAGGCTGATCGAATCCTGGATCGGCATGCCGAAGCGCAGGAACGCGAAGGTGAACAGTGCGCCGACGAGGTTCGCCCGCAGCATGTCCAGCGCGAGAATGGGCCACGGCGTATGAATCAGCCATCGGGCCAGATGCAGGCCCTTTGACCACCGCGACCGTTGTTGAACCACGGAGACTACGGTAGCTGGCTGCTTGCAATCGTTAAACACGGTTCCGCGCCTCAGGCGTGTCCGAACTGCGGATTAGGGT
Organism: Gordonia sp. NPDC127522; assembly: GCF_042672305.1. Taxonomy (NCBI): domain Bacteria; kingdom Bacillati; phylum Actinomycetota; class Actinomycetes; order Mycobacteriales; family Gordoniaceae; genus Gordonia; species Gordonia sp. NPDC127522. The sequence goes on along the minus strand of NZ_JBHXVK010000012.1, from coordinate 81,824 downwards.
GTTGCTGTGACAAATGTCTTCGATCGGCTGACCGGGCAAGAGGCCATCGCCGACGATCTGCGGGCCGCCGCCCGGGCCGCGCGTGCTCTTGCGGCGAGGCTCGACGCGGGTACGTCGGACGACCTGTTCCTCGCCGACGACGAGATCCCGGCCGTCGATGCGGGGTGGTCGCGGGCGTCGATGACCCACTCGTGGCTGTTCACCGGACCACCGGGCAGCGGTCGGTCGGTGGCCGCGCAGTGCTTCGCCGCGGCTCTCCAGTGCCAGGCGCCCGACGCCGCGAACGTCGGCTGTGGCGAGTGTCGTGCGTGCGTCACGGTGATGGCGAAGACCCACGCCGATGTCCGCCATGTCGTACCGGAGGGGCTGAGTCTCGCCGTCGGGGCGATGCGCGACATCGTGCAGGCCGCCGCGCGCCGGCCGGGGACGGGGCGCTGGCAGATCGTCATCGTCGAGGACGCCGACCGGCTCACCGAGCAGGCCGCGAACGCGCTGCTGAAGGTCGTCGAGGAGCCGCCGTCACGCACGGTGTTCCTGCTGTGTGCGCCGTCGGTGGACCCGGAGGACATCTCGGTGACCCTGCGGTCGCGCTGCCGGCACGTCGCACTGGTGACGCCGACGACCGCCGACATCGAGCGGGTTCTCGTCGAGCGCGACGGTCTCGATCCGGGGCAGGCTCGGTGGGCGGCGTCGGTGTGTGGCGGCCACATCGGGCGCGCGCGTCGACTGGCGACGGATCCCGAGGCGCGCACGCAGCGCGAGAAGGCACTCGGGCTGGCGCGTGCCGCCGCCCGCGACTCGACCGCCTATGCCGCCGCCGAGGAGCTCGTCCGGTCGGCCGATGAGGCCGCCAAGGCGATCAGTGCCGAACTCGACGCGGCCGAGACCGAGGAGATGAAGACCGCGCTCGGGGCGGGCGGTACGGGCAAGGGCACCGCGCGGATGCCGCGCGGAAGTGCCGGCGCGCTCAAGGAACTGGAGAAGCGGCAGAAGTCGAGGGCGACCCGGGTCGGACGCGACGTCCTCGACCGTGCCCTGGTCGACCTCGCCGCGCTGTTCCGCGACGCGCTCGTCGTCGGCGTGGGCGCCCAGGTCACCGCGATGCATCCGGATAAAGCCGACGACCTCGCGAACCCGCTCGCCGGCTACGCCAAGCCCGAGCAGCTGCTGCAGTGCGTCGAAGCCGTGCTCGCGTGCCGGGAGGCCCTCGACATGAACGTGAAGCCGAAGTTCGCCGTCGACGACATGGTCGCGCGGATCGGACTCGCGCTCGCACGCCCGGTCGGGGCGTAGACAGCTTCACCCTTCCCTATTGGTAACTCTTGTGTTACTAATAGGGCATGGATGACTTCGAGGCGATCGCCGACCCGGTGCGTCGTGCGCTGGTCGAGCGGCTCGCTCGCGGCTCGGCGCGCGTCGTCGATCTCGCGGCCGACCACCCGATCAGCCGGCCGGCGATCTCGCGTCATCTTCGGGTGCTCGGCGAAGCGGGCGTGACGACGGCCGTCGACCACGGCCGGGAGCGGCACTACGAGCTGGCGTCCGGCGCGCTGGCCGGGGTCCGGGCGTGGCTCGACGCGGTGGACTCGGCGGTTGCGGGTTCGCACGCCGTGGACTCGGACGCCGTGGACTCGCACGCCGTGCAGCCGAGATTCGACGAGCGTCATCTCGACGCGCTCGACCTCGAGGTGCGACGTACCGTGCGCGAGTTCGTCGATGAGGAATCCGCGGACTCCCCTCTTGCACAGCCCGATTCAGGCAAACGACACAAGGAGACAGGATGACTGCGGACATCACGGCCACCGGCCGCCGAGAGGTGCGGGCCGGCGTGCCGCACGTGGTGCTCGAGCGGACGTTCGCCGCGCCGATCGACGCCGTATGGGCGGCGATCACCGAACCCGCGCGGCTCGAACGCTGGATCGGAACATGGGCCGGCGACCCCGTCGACGGGTTCGTCGACTTCCGGATGACCGCCGAGGGCGACGACGTGGAGCCGGAGCGGTTCACGATCCTGGAATGTGATCCGCCGCGCCGGCTGGTCGTCGAATCGAAGTCCCCGGCCCAGGACGGGGGTGAGGACGTGTGGCGGCTGGAACTGGACCTGGCCGAAGCCCACGGAACGACGACACTGACCTTCGCCCAGGGACTGCCACGGGCCGACATGGCCGAGAACGTGGGCCCGGGATGGGAGTACTACCTCGACCGTCTGGTGGCAGCCGAGGCCGGCCGTGGCGTCGCCGAGGTCGACTGGGACGCCTACTACCCGGCGCTGTCGTCGTCGTACGCGGACAAGTTCCGGGACTGATCGGTCGCGCCCGGACTCCGATCGCCGGGGGGTGACGCGGGCCTCGACCTATCATGAGGTCACGGTCGCGTGCCGCGGCCGGACGATGAGCGAGGAGCGAGCGATGTCGGACTTCATCCGCAAGATCAAGGAAGATGCCAAGGCCGTCTCGGCCGCCATCGATCAGGAACTGACGGTGCTCGAGGGTGTTCCCGGCTACGACCCCCTCGCCGACAACAAGGACGCCGAGGCGTCCGACGAGACCGCCGAGGACGCGGAACGGGTCGACGACGACGCCCGGTAGGGACAGACGGCAAACGGCCGCCGGATGGAGAATCCATCTGGCGGCCGTCCTGCTGTCACGCGGGTGTGCTCGCTGGGCGAACTCACCCCGGGACGCTCACTTCTGAACGAACCCCAGCAGCGCCTCGTTCACCTCGGCGGCGTGAGTCCACAGCAGGCCGTGCGGCGCATCGGGGATCTCGACGTACTCGGCGTCCGGAACGGCTTGGTGGAAGCGGCGTCCGGTGGCGTCGATCGGCAGGATGTTGTCGGCCGTGCCGTGCAGGATGAGGGTCGGCTTGCCCGAGTCGCGCACGGCGGCAACGTCGTCGCGGAAGTCCTCGATCCAGGCGGGGACGACCGAGTAGGCGGCGACCGGCGCACTGCCGACCGCGGTGTTCCAGTTCGCGTCGACGACCTCCTGGGTGATGCGGGTGCCGAGGTTGTCGTCGAGGTTGTAGAAGTCCTTGTAGAACTGCGTGTACCAGGCGTAGCGGTTCTCCTTGGCGGCCGCGGCGATACCGTCGAAGACGGACCGGTCGACGCCTTCGGGATTGTCGTCGGTCTTCACCAGGAACGGTTCGAGCGACGCCAGGAACGCGAACTTCGCGACCCGGTCGGTGCCGTGGTTCTTGGCGTAACGGGCGAGTTCGCCGGTGCCCATGGAGAATCCGACGAGGATGACGTCGCGGAGATCGAGCGTCTCCAGGACGGTGTTCAGGTCCGCGGCGAAGGTGTCGTAGTCGTAGCCGGTGCCGACCTTGCTCGACTTCCCGAACCCGCGACGGTCATAGGTGATCACGCGGTAGCCGGCGTCGATGAGCTCGCGCGCCTGCAGTTCCCAGCTGTTGCCGTCGAGCGGATAGCCGTGGATCAGCACGACGGCCTGGCCGGTGCCGTGATCTTCGTAGTACAGCTCGATGTCGGTGGAGTTCTCGGTGCCGACTTTGATGTAGCCCATTGCGATCACTTCTCTCTGTTGAGGCGACCCGATCGGGATCGGAATCGATGCGGCGGGCGGGAGAACGGTCGTTCTCGCCGGTGATTGCTACACTAGAGAACGATCGTTCCCCGCGCAACCCCCAGCCGGGAACCGGCAGAAGAGGAGATCGAGGTGGCCGACGCCGTGGACCCGCGCGAGCGGGTGGTCCGTGCCGCTGACCACCTGTTCAACGCACACGGGGTCCACGCGGTGGGGATGGACAAGGTCCGCGATGCGGCGGGGATGTCGCTGAAGAAGATCTACTCGATGTTCCCGTCGAAGGAGGCGTTGATCCTCGCGGTGCTCGACGATCGGACCCGGCAGTGGAACAGCGGGATCGCCGCGTGTGCGGAGGGGCTGTCATCGCCGCGGGAGAGGTTGCTCGCCGTGTTCGACTTCTTGCTCCAGTGGTTCGGCACCGACGAGTTCCGCGGGTGCGCGTTCATCAACGCCTACGGCGAACTCGGGGCCGAGATGCCCTCGGTCGCCGCCGCGGTTCGTGCGCAGAAAGCTGATTTCCAGCGTTACGTCGCGGGTCTGGTGGCGGAGTTGGGAGGCCCCGACGGCCTCGGTGCGCAGCTGTCCATCCTCGCCGAGGGGGCCCAGACCACGGCGGCGATCGCGGGCTCGGCGCGTGCCGCCGACGATGCACGAGCCGCCGCCGAGGTCCTGATCGACCAAGCTCTTCGGTAGTCGATTCCAGAAGTTTTGCGGCCGTGAGCTTCTCGACGGTTGGTGATCTGTCGCCCTCGGTGCGGCGAAAATCGCTCGCGGGAGACGCCCGATGGTGGGAGGCTGCGACGGTGATCGACGTCGACAGGTTCAGCGCAGACGGTTTCCTCAAGATCGAGCGTCCGTCGCTGCGCGAGGCCGCGGACCGGGCGCGGGCAGGATTGTGGGCTCAGCTGGGTCTGTCCGAGAACGACCCGGACGCCTGGACCGATCCGGTGCGCTGGGCGTCGGACATGGTGGGAGCCGGCCCATTCGGGTTGCTCGCGAACAGTCCGGAGCTGACCGAGGCGCTCGATGCGATCTGTGGCGTCGGCGGCTGGACACCGCGGGGAGCCCTCGGCAACATACCGGTCCGCTTCCCGCTTCCGCCGACGGTCGATGACCGCGGCTGGCACATCGACGCAAACACACCGCGCGAGGAAGGATCGTGGGTGGTCAGTCGACGGCCCCACACCGTGCTGATCCTGACCCTGCTCTCCGAGGTCGGACCGACCGACGCACCGACACGCATCCGGGTGGGGTCACATCGCGACGCTGTCACGGTTCTCGACAACGACGGGATGAGCCCCTTCGACGCCGGTCCGCTACTCGACGCCGCGAGTCGCGAGCGTCGCGTCGCCTACGCGACCGGCAATCCCGGTGACATCTACGTGGTCCATCCGTTCACCGTGCACGCGGCTGACGAACATCGTGGTGCAACTCCACGATTCATGGCGCAGGGGCCGGTGATGCTGACCTCGCCGTTGTCGCCCGACTCGGCAGCACCACTCGGGTCCGTGTTCGGTTGAGCAGCTGATCTACGACGACGGATCAGGCGGCGGATTCCGCGGATTCGCTGCCGGAACCACCGCGGTCGGAAGAATCGCTGTCGTCGCCCGCGTCGGAGTTGTCACGGCTCGTCGAGTCGGATCGCGAGTTGCCCGAACCCTCGGACGGACCGTCGTCGCCCGCTTCGCCTGATTCCGATCCGGTGCCCCCGTCGTCTTCGACATCGGAGGACTCGGTCGGCAAGTCCTGGTCATCGTCGACCACGATGTCCCGCAGGGTTTCCCGGCTCACGTCCCGTGTTTCGACGGTATCCCTGGGCGTCTCGGCATCGGCTCCGGCGTCGGATGTGGTGTCGCCACGGTCGGTGGTCGGCTCGATGGGCCGACCGCGTGGTGGTTCGGTGACCTCCGGCTCGCTGCCCGTGCCGGCATCGGGGCGTGGCGTCTCGACAGGGCGGTCCGTCCGGGGCGGGTCGACCTTCCATCCGATCGACTTCAGGAGCGCCGAGACGAGCGGGATGGTCTCCAGCCAGACTCGAATGCTCCACGGCCCACGGGGATCCGACACCAGCACGATGACCGGCCCGTCGGTACCCGGCGGGGGAGGAGTCAGGCTGGTGCCGCCCTCGGGTACACCGGGCGCGCCGGGCCCGCCGGAGCCCTGGGCGTCGCCGGTGTAGACGACGAACGGACTGTTCGCGTCGAGTCCGGCGATGACGGTCATGACCGCCAGGTTCTGTTGCACCGCACGTTCTTTGAGTTCGTCGTCGAGCTCCGTCGACAACACTGCGCGGGTTCGGGGACCGCCGGCGATGATGGGTCCGACCGAGTGCGGAAAGTCGATGACCAGCGTTCTCGGTGTACCCGTGGAAGACAGGTCGCGTGTCATGGGAGCGGCCGGCCCGCCGGTCGGTGTCGCAGCGACGGACGGGGCGGCGGGGCCGCCGGCGCCCGGCGACAACGGGATCGGTTGGCTCCACCCTGTGGTCGATTCGGTGGCCACCTGGACGGTGTCCGGCGCGGCGAGAGCGTGGACCAGGGTGGTCACGTTGATCGATGCGACCGCGGTCGGGATGACGGTGGCCAGCGAGAGCGCGCCGAGGGTGAGAGAGGCGTTGGAGAGGCCCGAGGGTCGTCGAAGAGGACCGACGCCGTCGTTCTCGACGGCGCGTCGTGTGCCGCGCCGATATCCTGCCACCCCTGGGCCCCCTCTTTGTCGATCAGATATTAGACGACGAGCGGGCTGCTCGCTGTCGTCTGAATGACACAAATCGGGACATCTACTCGAAGCCCTGCTGTGGGGCGGTTCGAACGGTCGGCTACGTCGAGGAGGCGTGGCCGGGGAGGAGATGGAGCCGCCCAGGGGAATCGAACCCCTGACCTATTCATTACGAGTGAATTGCTCTACCGACTGAGCTAGGGCGGCGTGCTACGCGAGGCAGCGCAGACGAGTCTAGCGAGGGACGGGGGCACGAACAAAACCCGGGTCGTCGAAGCCGGAGGGCCCAGGTCAACCCGGGAAGTCGGAACCGCAGACGACCGGCACCCGATGCCGCGGATCGAGTGCGTTGCGGACGAGCGCAGCGACGGTCGGGGAGTAGGCCATCCCGACGTGACCGATCTTCGACGCCGGGCACACGTCCTGGATCACCGTGTTGGTGATGTTGGGGCCGGGCGGCATCAAGGTCACGGTGTACGGCGTCGAGATCACGTCGAATCGCGTCGCGAGGTTCACGTATCGGATCGAGCGATGCGTCGGACCCCAGTAGCTCTGACCGGGGGCACGGGCCGGTAGCCGGTCGGTGATCGAGCCGACCCGGGAGTATCCCCGGTTGGACGCGGACAGCCCGACGATCGTGCCCACCTGTTCGGCGCGTCCGGGCAATTGGGTGACGAGCTGTGCGATCGCGCCGCCCTGGCTGTGGCCGACGAAGTCGACCTTGTCGGCGCCGGTGGCAGCCAGCACCCGTCCGACGAAGGCCGAGACCACACGGGCGGACTGGTCCTTGTTGCCCAGGCCGCCGGTGTTGCCGCTCCAGCTCGTCTGGCCGTAGGTCAGGCTGAACACGCAGTACCCCGCGTTGGCCAGGGTCGGCGCGAGATACGCCCAGTTCGCACTCTGGTTCATGGCAGTCGCGTGCAGCAGCACGACCGGATTGCGTCCGTCGCGGTCGCGACAGGCGAAGCGGTTGGCGCCGGCGGGCGACTCGGTTGCCGGGCTGAGATATCGAGAGGCGATGGCAGTCGGCGCATCCGTGATCACCGGGAACGGCGCGGCGTTCGCGGTGCCGGCCACGAGGCACAGACCTGCGGCGGCCAGCGCGAGCACAGCCGCCGTGACTCCGGATCGGATGCTGTTCATGGTCGGATTGTCGCCGACGACGCGGCGACGCGACCCGCGATTGCCGGAACGCCGGGCGGTCTAGGCGAGTACCTCGGCCAGTTGCGTCAGGCGAACACTGTTTCCCGACGGGTCGCGGAAACCCGCGTCGATGCCGTACGGCCGTTCTTCGGGTGTCTCGGTGAACTCGACGCCCCGCGCGGTCAGTGCTTCATAATCCCGCCGACAGTCGTCGGTGGTGAGGAAGACCGTGCCGGCGAAGCCCTTCGACATCAGGCTGCGGATCTCCTCCGCGACGCCGGAGTCGATGGCCGGTGGTCCGGGGATTGCCATGAGGACGATGCTCACCTCGTCCTGTCCGGGCGGGCCGACGGTCAGCCAACGGAATCCGCCCATCTCGGGCAGGGACGCGTCCGAACGAACCTCGAGTCCGACCTTCGACGTCCAGAAGTCGAGCGCCTCGTCCTGGTCGTGTACCCACAGTTGGGCGCTGGCGATCCGAATCATGTTGTATTCCTTCGCTTGAGGGATGTTGCGGTGGTGAGATCAACGTAGGTCGCTGCGGCCGTCGAGGTCTTCTCCCCGTGTGCTGTCCTCACCTGGTCCGTCGCGTGTTGCTTCACTTCCCGGGGGGGGCTCGGTCCGGCTCGTCGGCGCCGGGCGCGAGTAGACGCGCAGAACGCACGCCGGTATCCGTGCGTACGTGGAAGCGGGTGGGAACGAATCCCGGTATGCGGTCGGCGTCTTGCCGAATGCGCGGGTGAAGCTCGTGGTGAACGAACCGACACTGGAAAGACCCACCGCCATGCAGATGTCGGCGACGGTGCGGTCTGTCGTTCGCAGCATGGCCGCTGCCCGTTCCAGTCGCCGAGTCTGCAGATACGCGTGTGGCGACTGTCCGTATGCGGCTGCGAAGGCCCGCGAGAAGTGGGCGCGGGACAGTTTCGCCGCGGCGGCCATGTCGTCGACCGTCAGCGGCTCGGCGAATCGCACGTCCGCGAGATCCTTGGCGCGCAGCAGGTGACGGGCCGGGTGTGCGCTGGGCATGAATTGATGATGCCCACGTCGACATGTCGCCGTCGGATGTTCGGTGACCTCAGTCGCGGTCGCGGCGCCGGAACTCGACGCCGCGCGGCGACAGTTCGTACCCGACGACGAGGCTGTCGGTCAGCCCGAGCTTTTTGAGCTTGGTGATGTCCTGCTTCAATCCTGCTCGGTCCCTGCCGAGTTCAGCCGCGAGGTCGGTCGACACCACGCCCGGGCGGCGCGCGATGAGGTCGAGGGTTTCTCGGGTCCACGGCCCGATCTTGGACCGGGAGTCCATCCGGTCGAGACGGGTTCGGATCTCCTCCACGTCCGGGTCCGACAGATCGTCGTCGGCGCGCAGGGCAATACGCGGGTCCTCGCCGATGCACTGCAGTCCGATGCGGTAGGTCGGATTGTGGACGTTGACGCAGAGGGCGGCCCGGACGGCGTCGGCATCGTCGTATCCTGCGCGCCGCGCCTCGTCGCGCGTGATCCGTTCGGGGTCGACGCGTTCCAGAGACGTCACCTCGATGACGTGAGTCAGCGCGATGAAGCTCGAACCCGGATGTATGCGCGGATGGCCCCATCGCCGGAAGGCGAGGTCGACGGTTCCGTCCGCGACCCCGCGGGCGACTGCGGCCGTGAGAAGCACACTCGCGACCCTAGTCAGCGCGACATCTGTGTGCATGAATTCGCAGCGCAGGATCGCCTGTCACCCCTGTGGATGACAGCTGAGAAGGTCCTGAGAGCTGTTGTAGGGTGTCCCGAGGTCAGCGACGGCATATGCCGACGTCATCGGGGGACCCCCTGCGTCGTGCCGTCGTTGAGCGCAACTTCACGACGACATGATCACCGGCCGGGGGGAGGGATCTTTGGTGCCGCCGCGCGCTTCCGCACTGTGGTTCCCCGACGTCCCGCCGTCGCCCGCTTCCGACGCGACGCCGGCCGCCGATCTGGCCGCTCACCTGGCCCGATACCGCTCTGTTGGCCCAGCTCAGGTGGCCTCGCAGCCCTCCGCGATGGCGGTTCTCGAGCGTCCACTTCCACAGCTCGAGGAGTCGATTCGGCCGGCGGTCGCCGCACCGCAGGTCGTCGCGCCTCGCCCGGCGTCGGAGCTCGACGCGTTCCTGGCAGAGGCGGAGAAGTCGGTCCGTGCGAAGCGGAAGAGCGGATCGGCCGCACGCGGTGAGAAGCCCACACGTCTCGGTTCACCACTGCGAATCGCAGGTGCGGCAGCAGCGATTCTTGTGATTGTCGCCACAGCCTTGGGTGTGGTCCTGACGCGCGGCGGCGAGCCCGAATCGACGACGGCATCGACGTCCACCGCTGACGCCTCTGATTCGCTGGTGCCATCCACGTCCGCTGTGGGGAGCGAGCCCGCCTGTACGCAGCGCCCGGTGGGGTCGGGGACGACGGTGTCCGACGGCGACGATGCCGGTAATCAAGAGTCCGGCGCCGGTGCGATCCGCGCCTTCAACCACGCCTATTACGTTCTGCGCTCGGCGAGGGCGGCACGGGCGGTCGCGGCACCGGGCGCCGTGGCCTCCGAGTACGTGATGCAGCAGTACATCAATCAGCGTCCAGTCGGTACCCGGCACTGCCTGACGGTCGCCGAGCGCGGCCCGGGCGAGTACTCGGTGGTGCTCACCGAATTGCAGCCCGACGCTCTGCCCATCACCTACCGCCAGGTCATCCGCACGACGACCATCGGCGGCAAGTCCTACATCCAGTCCATCCGATCAGTTGAGTGAGATCTCGCCCGCCGTGGGCGCACCAGAGAGGTAGTCGAGTAATGAGTCATAGTCGGGGTCGGCACCGGAAGCGTCGGGTGCCGAGTGGTCCATTGCTGTCGGTGACGTCGGCGGTGGTCGCGGTGTCGATCACTGCCGGTGCGGGGGCGGCGTTTGCGGTGCCGGAGCAGGGTGGCACGAGTCCGGGTGACACGGCGCCGGGGCAGGGTGGCACGAGTCCGAGTGATGTGTCGCCGGATGGTGGCAGCGGTGCTGAGGCGACGGTCGAGCCGGTTGTGGTTCCGGGGCCGGGCAGTATTCCGGGTCCGCCGGTGGAGGCGCCGTATCAGGCGTACACCGCGCCTGGGTCGTATTCGTATGACGAGCCCTACACTCCGTTGATCAATAATCGGGTGGCTCCGCGGGTTGCTCCGCCGGTTCGGCCGATCGCGCCGCCGCCGGAGAAGATCCGTGTGGGCAACTTCGTCACCGACATTCCGGAGGGGATGTCGAAGCGTGATGTGAACTCGATCAATGCGTGGTCGGCGTATGGCGAGGCGAAGATTGCGCAGGGTTTGATCTCTGCTGGTGTTCCTGAGGACGAGGCGACTCGTCGTGCTGCCGCCACGATCATCGGCGTCATGGCCGGTGGCACGGCTGGTGCTGTCGCGCTTGGTATTCCGTCGGCGGTTGTGGGCGCGGGGGTTGGCGCGATCACGGGAGCCGTGATCGGATCTCTGCCCGTGCCCCCGTTCCTTGGAACTCAGGGTCTCGCGGGCGCTGCGATCGGTGCCGGAGTCGGTGCGGCGGGCGTGGGTGCGGCGGGTGCTGCGCTAGGCGCCGTAACCGGTGGAACTATAGGCGGGCTCCTGGCCTACTCGCTGGGCGCCGGTGACCCTGGCGCGAACCCGGATGAGCCGTGGCGTCAGAACGGCCCACGCCATGCACTGCCCGAGGCTGACGCGCCGAATCAGTTCGAATTCCATTTGACACCAGAGCAGGCGCGGCGCTCGGGACTGCCTGCTGTCGACTACGTGGTCAATCACCGCGGCGACGTTGACGCGAAGGTTGGTACCTCCACCTTCGGCTGGTCAGGCGGTCAAGCCCGATCGCCCTACTCCGTTCTCGGTCCACACGTCGAGAAATCGGTCCGTGATTGGACCCGTGAGCACGCAGACAGACTGCAAAGCGCCCTCCCGGGCAGCGAAATCAACTGGCCTACGGAATCTTTCAGCGCAAACGCCACCGACTGATAGCGAAAGGAGTTTGAGTTTCTGATGTCACGACGTATCGCGATTGTGTTGATCGCATTCGCTCTCCTGGTTTCTGGACTGATCACTGGCACGGGCAAGAGTGCCGCAGCACCTGAGTTGCCTCGGTTAGCGAACAATGGAGACCAGTTCCTAACTGCAGGCAACCATTCGTTCTGTCATGGCGTACTGCACGTCAGTCTCACCGCCGCGCCTAAGAAACCGGGTCACATCCGGGTCGCGCTTACCTCGCGCGGGTTCACGGGGCGGGGCCCGAGTTGGGACCGCAACCCGGTTTGTAAATTGCTGGTAGGCACCGTACACGACAGCGCGGTTGCATATAGCAAGTGGAATTTCTTCAACGCAGATTTCGGCCCGAAGCGCGGGCAGAGGGTGGTTCGTGATATCTGGACCGGTTCTGGAGTGGTGCTTTTCCAACTTGCGACGTACGCGCGAAATAATCCGGTTCGCGCACGACAGTCGTGGGGTGTGTCGTACTACACGTTGGTGCCATGAAGTTTGGATACGGGCTTTCGATCCCACTTGCGCGAACCGGAACTGTGCCCCGTGACGCACCTGATTGCCTGCGTGAGCATCTCGAGGATTGAGAAAATGAAGAGAACTGGACTGCCCTTGACGGTCGTTTTCGCTGCTGTCTTCGCCATGTTGTTCGGCGCAGGGCATGCGTCCGCGGCTCCGATGCAGAATTTCAGCACAAACGGCACGACATTCGGGACATTTGGTGACCATTCCTTCTGCCGCGGTGCCATTACATACAAGGTGGACGCGGTTGCGAAGAAACGTGGCGTTGTCAAGGTCACCGCGACTTCACACGGGTTCTCGGGCCAGGGTTCGGCGTGGAATCGGAATCCTAACTGTCGCTTCCTGTTTCGCTCCGCCGTCACGAGCGTCCAGGGACTCGATGTGGAGAAGTGGACGGTTGGTTCCTTTGGACCGAAACCAGGGCAGAAGCAGACGTGGCACGTTGTGACCGGCTCCGGCCCTGCCTGGATGGGCATCACTACATATGCCGTTAACAGCGCCGTTCGCATCCTGGAGTCTCCTGCGGGTCCCTCCTTCTTCATGATGGCGCCTTAAATGCCGACCCCTTCGCACCTAGGATCTGAAATGAAAAAGCTCATTGTATTGTTCACCGCGTTTGCTTTGGCGGCAGTCGTTGGCCTCATCGGAGGCGGTCAGGCCGCGGCCGCGCCTTTGCAACAGTGGCGAACCACTGGCGACACGTTTGAGACCTTCGGCGATCATTCGTTCTGTCGAGGCGCTGTGACTCTGCGTATCGACGCGCCCCCGAAGAAGCGTGGAGTGGTTCGCGTGACTGCTACTTCGCGTGGGTTCACGGGTAACGGCCCCACCTGGAACCGGACACCCCGCTGTCGCGTACTCTTCCTCACCGCTTACACAAGCATTCGTGGGCTCAGTCTCGAAAAGTGGACTACCGGTTCGTTCGGCAGAAAGGCCGGAGAGAAGAAAGTTTGGGAAGTGCCTACGGGTTCTGGTATCGCTTCGATTTATGTCTCCACCTACTCCGCCAACAGCCCTGTTCGACTGCATCAGGGTCTCGGAGCTGGCGGTTATTACCTGGTTCCGTGAGAGCAGATATGAAGCGGCTCGCGAGCCGACTAGGAGGCGTGAAATGAAAAGACTCATCGTGACGGCGGTTTCGCTGGCCATCGTCGCTGTAACGTGCATGGCAGGCATCGGTCAGGCGTCCGCGGCTCCGATTCCTCAAGTGACTTTCACTGGTTACAACTTCGGGACGTTCGGCGACCATTCCTACTGTCGCGGTGCCATTAACGTCACCGCTGACACTTCGCCGAAGAAGCGTGGCGTTGTCCGTGTCACCGCGCGGTCGCACGGATTCACGGGCCAAGGTGCGAGTTGGAAACGCAATCCCAAGTGTCGTGTGCTCCTGTGGAACGTCTACAACAGCGTTCGCGGAATCAATCTCGAGAAGTTCGTGACGGTCTCGTTCGGGCCCCGGGCTGGTGAGACAAAGGTCTGGGAAATCCCTTCAGGTTCGGGCCCGGTGAGTCTCGGTATCACCGCGGTGGCTACTAATAGCCCAATCCGGGTTCCATCCGGTTACGGATCTACGATCTACATGCTTGTCCCTTAGGCAGGATCGGATGAAATTGCCCGCCGATTCCGGCGGAGGCTCACGCTTGCAAGTACGAATCGCGTGTGTGATCTCGAAAAATGCGAGTAGACCTGCGGGTCAGAAATTGCGGGGAATAGATATGAAGAAATTGGTAATTGGAGTCATGTTGGCCGCATTCGCCGCGGTGACTACGGTGACCGGCGTTGGCCAGGCGACCGCGGCGCCAATCCCGAACATCGCGCTCTACGGCAACAACCTGGGAACCATGGGGGACCATTCTTTCTGCCGCGGCAACGTCAACGTCACGGTAAAGACGCCGCCGAACAAGCGCGGCGTGGTCAGGGTGACAGCACGGTCCGCAGGGTTCGGCGGAGAAGGCGCGACCTGGAAGCGGAATCCGAAGTGCCGAGTACTCTTTCAAACCCGATACACGAGTCTTCGTGGCTATGCACTCGACAAATGGACAACAGTGACCTTCGGGACGCGTCGGGGTGAGACGAAGGTGTGGGACGTTCCGACTGGCCCGGGTCCGGCAACGATCGGAATCACGACATCTGCCATCAACAACCCGGTCCGCACGCCGACGGGTGCTCTTCTCGTATTTCACATGCTCGTCCCCTGACCCCACATGACCAACCCGACCACACCACGCGACGGCGACCCGCAGGCCTGGGCCGAGCGGTCCGTCGTCGTGTGCGGGACAGCGGGAGGCGTTGGCACGTCGGTTGTTTCGGCGCTGCTCGCGGAGCATCGGGCGTCGTCGACGCTCGGGCTGCTCTCGTGGTGGGTGGACGCGTCGGGCAACGACTGCGACATCGAGTTGCGGCTCCGCGGGTCGGGTAACCCCGAACTGTTGCGCACGGCGTCGGGCACGGGTCTGTGGCTTCCGCCCGAGGAGGCGACGGTGACCGACGCCGTCGTCGAGACGTGGCGGCAGGGCGCAGTTCCCGTCGTCGACGCCGGCGCGCATCCGCTCACGCTGCTGCCCGAACTCGCCGAAGATGATCTCCCGAACCTCACTCCGGTACTCGTCATCGCGGCGCGACCCGACCTACTCAACCGCGCCCGGGTCGTCTTCACCGAATGGGACCGGGCCGGGGTGCTGGAGAAGACGATCGTCGTCATCTCCGCCCAACTACCGGCCACCCATCAGGACGGTATCGCCGACATGCTGGTCAACGTGGTGTCCGGTGCGGTGGGCGGAGTGATCGGACTCGACTACGACCCGGTCATCGGCGCCGGCACCGCCCTGGACCAAGAGGCGCGCCGCGGGTTCCTGCCGGCGATGCACCAGTCGATCGCGACACTGGCCGCGGCGACCACCAACAGGCACTGAGGCGCGCCCCCTTTCGCAATCCACCGGAACGGGGCAGCATGGGGCGACATGACCGGGTCCACTCGCTCACCGCTCACCACCGCCGAGGCCGCCGAGATGGTCGCCGATCCCTGGCGTGTCATCGCCGACAGACTGGCGGCCGCCTACAACACCGGATCGATGGTGCGGGGCGGTGAGTTCGTCGCCAAGATCATCGACGCCGCCGAAGAGGCGAACCACCACCCCGACATCGATCTGCGTTACGGCACGGTGCATCTCGTGCTCACCACGCACAGCGAGCACCAGCTCACGGAAGCCGATGTCGCGCTGGCGAATCGGATCACCGGCATCGCCGCCGACCTCGGCCTCGAGCCGGTGTCCGCGCCCGTCACCCAGTTCAACCTCGCCATCGATGCCCTCGACATCCCGGCCATCAGGCCCTTCTGGAAAGCTGTCCTGGGCTACGGCGACGCGGCCGATCGCGAACCCGTCGACCTCGTCGATCCGGCCGGGCGCCTACCCAGCGTCTGGTTCCAGCAGATGGACGAACCTCGCCCCCAACGAAGCAGGATGCACGTCGACCTGTGGATCCCGACCGACGAACTACACGAACGGCTGCAGTCGGCCATCACCGCCGGCGGCCAACTACTCACCGACGAGTACGCCCCGGCCTTCTGGGTTCTCGCCGACGCCGAGGGCAACGAGGTGTGCCTGTGCACCTGGCAGGACCAGAACTACTGATCAGTCGGCGTACATCGTCTGCGTGAACGCCATCCGGTCGCCCCGGTACAGCGAACGCCGATACTCGATGGGGACGTCGTCCTTGTCGTAGGACAAGCGGTTCAGCAAGAACATCGGCGTACGAGCGTCGACGTTGAGCAAGGCGGCCTCACGCGCGTCGGGCAGCGTCGTCTCGATGGTGTCCTCGGTACGCCCGAAACGCACCCCGCGCCTGCGGAATTCGGCGTAAAGCGACGACGTCACCTCGAAGTCGCGTTCGAGGTCGGGGTACCGGAAGGCCGGCAGGCGAGTGCGTTCCAGCGCCACCCGCACCTTGTCGGTCGTGAAGACACGCTCGAGCTGGATGACCGGGTCGCCGACGGCGATCGCCAGGCGTTCGGCGAGCACCGCGTCGGCCGTCAGGTTCGTCCATCCCACCAGGATGCGACTGGTCTCCATCCCGCGCTCGCGGGCCGCCTCGGTGTACGAACCGATCGACAACGGTTGTCGGATCTTGGGACCCGCCACCACCGTCATCCGACCCCGGCGCTCGATCCTGCCGTCCAGCAACAACTCTCGGAGTGCTTGCCGCACCGTTTCGCGTGACACCGAGAAACTCTCGGCGAGTTCACGTTCGGCGGGAAAGGGATCGCCCTCGACGAGGTCTTGCAGGAGTTCCTCCAGCCGGGACCTGACCACCTGGTGCTTGAGAACGCGTGGTTGCTCGGACAGGGTCATGCGACCAACATAGCAAACGATGGTCTAGACCAAATGGCAACCGAGTGTTCACCTGGCGTTGGGGTAAGACACCCGAATTGGTCTATACCAAACGCGACAGTGGGCTCATGCGTACAACCGATGACTTCACCGAGCCTGCTTCGGAATCTGCGGGCACAACCACCCCACACGACGGCACCTCGTCCGTCCAACTCGTCGTCTTCGACATGGCCGGCACCACGATCGTCGACGACGGGCTCGTCACCCAGGCGTTCGAGGTGGCCGCGACCGCGGTCGGCATTCCCGACCAGGGCGACGAGCGCGACCGCGCCCGCACCTACGTCCTCGACACGATGGGGCAGTCCAAGATCGCAGTGTTCCGCGCGCTTCTGGGCTCCGACGACGCGGCCCGACGGGCAAACGAAGCGTTCGAAGAGGCCTACGGAGAACTGATCGACGACGGGGTCGACCCGATCCCGGGAGCGGCGGAGACGTTCGCGGACCTGCGATCGCGCGGGATCGCCACCGCGTTCACCACCGGGTTCAGCCCGGCCACCCAGCAGCGGATTCTCGACTCACTGGGGTGGGCCGAGGTCGTCGACCAGGTCCTCGCTCCCACCGCCGGCCTGCGCGGTCGCCCCTACCCGGACCTCGTGCTGGCCGCCGCTCTCACCGCCCAGGTCGACGACTTGGCCAACGTCGTCGTCGTCGGCGACACGTCGAGCGACATCGACACCGCACGACGCGCCCGCGTCGGTCTGGCCGTGGGCGTGCTCACCGGTGCCCACGACGAGTACACCCTGCGCGCCGCGGGTGCCGATCGGGTGCTCACGTCGGTCGCCGATCTCCCCGCTCTGATCACCGCCCCCTGATCCGCTCCACATCCCGCCCCCGTCACGCCCCGAAAGGTCGTCTCCGATGAAGAACCGTAGGTCTCCGCTCGCCCTCACCGCCGCCCTCGCCACCACCGCCCTCGTTCTCGCCGGATGTTCCGGTGGCGACTCGGAAGCGGTCAACGACAATGGTTTTCCTGAAACTCTCACCCTCGCCGCGATCCCGGCCGAGAACTCCTCCGATCTCAAGGCCAGCTACGACCCGGTCATCAAGGTGATCGAACAGGAAACCGGGTCGAAGGTCGAGTTCGTCCAGGCATCCGACTATGCCGGCGTCGTCGAGGGGATGATCGCCGACAACGTCGACCTCGCCTTCTTCGGTCCCTTCGCCTACGTCGTCGCCGGCCTCAACGGGGCCGACATCACCCCGATCGGAGCAGTGGTGTCGGAGAAGGGCGCAGAACCGGGATACCAGTCCTACGGAATCGCCAAGGCCGACAACCCGTCTGTCAACAGCATCGACGACTTCGCCGGCAAGACGGTCTGTTTCGTCGACCCCGGGTCCACCTCCGGCTTCCTGTACCCGAGCGCCGGTCTCATCGAGGCGGGAGTCATCAAGTCCGGCACCGAGACCTACCTGGCCGCAGGTGTCACGCCGATCTACGCGGGCGGACACGACGCGTCGGCGCTGTCGGTGGCCTCCGGTGACTGCGAAGCCGGATTCGCCTTCGACTCGATGGTCGACAAGACCCTCATCGAGAAGGGTGACCTCCAGCAAGGACAGCTGAAGACGGTCTGGAAGTCGGAGATGATCGCGGGATCGGTGTTCGCGGCCAACAATTCGCTGGGCCCCGAAGCCATCGACACGCTCACCAAGGTGTTCACCGAGCAGGTCAACAAGGAGTCGATGGAAGCCGCGGGCTTCTGCTCCGGCGACGAGTGCCTCATCACCGACGAGCGTGCCTGGGGTGTCGTGCCGGCCTCCGACGAGGACTACGCCGGCGTGCGGCACGTCTGTGAGGTCACCAAGTCCGAGAAGTGTGCGAGCTGATGACCGCACATCCACCGGTGGCCGGCGACGACCTCGTCGTCCACGTCGACGGACTGACCAAGCGATTCGGTGACACCGTGGCGGTCGACGACGTGTCGCTCGACGTCCACCGCAGCGAACTCGTGGTGCTCCTGGGCCTTTCCGGGTCCGGGAAGTCCACCTTCCTCCGCTGCCTGAACGGACTGCATCCCGCGACGTCCGGCGTCGTCGACGTCGTGGGGCACCGGGTCGATCGTGCCGGACGTACCGAGATGCGAGCTCTACGACGCGACGTCGGGTTCGTCTTCCAGCACTTCAATCTCGTCGGCCGGATCAGCTGTCTCGAGAACGTCCTGCTCGGCGGGCTGGGCCGGTTGCGCTGTCCGCGCTACGGCGCGCTGACGTATCCGAAACGCATGCGCCAGGAAGCGCTCGAGCACCTCGACCGTGTCGGTCTCGCCGACCTCGCCGACCGTCGCGCAGACACGCTCTCCGGCGGTCAGCAGCAGCGCGTGGCCATCGCACGCACACTGATGCAGAAACCGGTGCTCCTCCTCGCCGACGAACCGGTGGCCTCCCTCGACCCGGAGAACGCCGGCGTCGTCATGGATCTGCTGTTCCAGGTGTGCGTCGAGGAGAAGCTCACCATTCTCTGCACACTGCACCAGGTGGATCTGGCACTCGGGTGGGCGCACCGCATCGTCGGATTGCGCAGTGGGCACAAGGTTCTGGATCGCTCCACGGTCGGATTGGACCGCGACGAGGTGATGGACGTCTACCGACACGTCGACCCGGTGTCGGCGTCGACGAACGCGGCGCGACGCCGATGAGCACCCCGCTGCTCGATCGACCGCGGGCGGACCCGTCTGCGCGGAAGCGACCCGGGTTGGACCGCGCGGTCCTGCCCGGAATCGCTGTCGGAGGCCTTGTCGCCACGCTGATCTGCGCGTGGTGGATCGACTTCGCGCCGGGAACACTGATCTACGGAATCGAGGACATCGTCGCGCTCATCGAGCGGATGCTGCCACCTCGACTCGCGGATCCCGGTCGGATCAGCGTGCTGGCCGTCGAAACGCTGTTGATGGCCGTGCTGGGAACGGTTCTCGCCGCCATCGCTTCCGTGCCGCTGGCGTTCCTGGCCGCTCGCAACACCAGTCCGCATCCTGCGGTCCAAGCGGTGGCGCGGGCCATCATCACGTTCTACCGAGCGATGCCCGACCTCCTGTTCGCGGTCTTGTTCGTGCGTGCTCTGGGTATCGGTGTGCTGCCGGGCATCCTGGCCCTGGCGTTGCATTCGATCGGCATGCTCGGCAAGCTGTTCGCGGACGCGATCGAGCAGGTCGACGAGGGGCCGCGCGAAGCGGTGCGCAGCACGGGCGTCGGCTATGTCCGTGAGATGGTCAATGCGGTCGTACCGCAATGTGTCCCGGCGTGGATCGGGGCGTTCGTCTACCGCATCGACATCAACCTCCGGATGTCGGTCGTGCTCGGGTTCGTCGGCGCGGGCGGAATCGGTTTCGCACTGCAGGACGCGCTCCGTGGTCTGATCTATCCGCGAGCCCTCGGCATCGTGCTGGTCATTCTCGTGATCATCGCCGCGATGGAGTTGCTGGCCATCGGAATCCGCCGCGTGCTGCTGACGCCGTCGCCCATGCGGCCCGGTCTGGAACGCGCCGTCCGGACGGGTTTCGGTGTGCTGGCGGTCGCCGCGACCGTAGCGGCGATGGTGGTTCTGGAGATAACGCCCTGGGCGCTGATCGCGTGGATACCCCCGGCCGTCGAGGTGTTCGGCCGGATGATCCCGCCCGACTTCAGCACGCTCGGGGCGGACCTGTTCGACGCCGCGTTCCAGACCGTCGCGATCGGCGTGGTGTCGACGGCCATCGGCGCCGTGTTGTCGATCCCGGTCGGAATCCTCGCTGCTCGCAATGTGACCCCGCACGCGATCGTCTACTGGGCCGCGCGGGCCTGGATTCTCGTCGTCCGGGCCGTGCCGGAACTCATCCTGGCCGTGGTGTTCGTCGCCGCGCTGGGACTGGGGCCGGTGGCCGGAACCTGCGCCCTGGCAATCGGTTCGATCGGCTTCCTCGCCAAACTCGTCGCCGACTCCGTGGAGGAGATCGACGCGGGGCCCGTCGAGGCCGCCCGCGCGGTTGGTTGCGGGTGGTGGAGAACCCTGTTCGCCGCGGTGATTCCGCAGGCCATGCCGTCCATCGTCGGCTCTGGTTTGTACCTTCTCGACGTCAACATCCGTACGTCCACAACGCTCGGCATCGTCGGTGCCGGCGGAATCGGCTTCCTGCTCTTCGAATCCATTCGCACGCTCGACTTCGAGGTCGCCGGGGCCATCGTGCTCGTCATCTTCGTCATCGTCTACACCATCGAGAGGTTGTCCGGTTGGATACGCTCACGACTCGTCTGACCCGTACTGCCGTCTGGCGGGGCGATCGGATCGACATCGTCGAAATGCCCTTTCCTGCAGTTGGTCGTGGCGAGTTGCTCGTCCGAGTACGACTGGCCACGGTGTGCGGCAGCGACCTGCACACCGTGACCGGACGCCGAGAGTCGCCCTGCCCCTCCGTACTCGGACACGAGGCGGTGGGTGAGGTGGTCGACGCCGGCGCGGGAGCGACCGCCCGCGTAGGGGATCGCGTCGTCTGGTCGGTCACGGTCTCGTGCGGTGAGTGCGATCGGTGCCGACGCGGCGTCACCGCCAAGTGCCGGCGGGTGCGCAAGGTCGGACACGAACCGTTCGACGGTGATTGGCCGCTGTCCGGGGGCTACGCCACCCACATCCTGCTGCCGGCCGGCACCACGTCGGTCGGTGTTCCCGACACCCTCGACGATGTAGTGGCCGCCCCAGCGGCCTGCGCCACCGCCACCGTGATGGCGGTCGCCGAGCGTGCCGGGGAGGTGTCCGGGCGCCGCGTCCTCGTCGGTGGAGCGGGAATGCTGGGGACGACCGCAGCGGCGGTATGTGCCGACCGCGGCGCCGACGTCCTGATCGCCGACCGGGACCGGGCGCGCGTGGAGCAGGCCATCGGATTCGGGGCGCGGCCCGACGACGGCGAGAACGTCGACGTCGTAGTCGATTTCACCGGCTCGTCGGACTTCATCCGTCGAGGACTCACCCGGCTGGACGTCGCCGGGACGCTCGTGCTGGCCGGTTCGGTGGCCCCGGGCCCGTTGCTGGACATCGATCCGGAGCAGGTGGTCCGACGCTGGTGGACGATCACCGGGGTCCACAACTACGAGCCACGTCACCTACAGCAGGCCATCGACTTCCTGGCGCGAACCGTCGACCGTCATCGGTGGTCGGAGCTGGTGACCATCCCGCTGCCACTGGACCAGATCGAGGGCGCGTTGCAACCGGCCCCAGGGGCTGCTCTGCGCGTGGCCGTCGCGCCCTGAATGACACCATCTTTCGACAGAGGAGAACTGAACGCATGCGCGTGATCATCGTCGGTGCCGGCATCATCGGGACCGCACACGCCTGGATGGCCGTCGAACGCGGGCACGAGGTGATCCATCTGGATCGAGAACTCGACGCGCGGGGCGCCACCGTCCGCAACTTCGGACTGGTGTGGGTCTCGGGGCGATCCGCTCCCGAACTGGAGATCGCGCTACGGTCCCGCGTCCTCTGGGAGCAGATCGGCGCCCAGGTCCCGGAGGTCGGCTTCCGGGCGAACGGCTCGATCACCCTGTTACGTACCGAGGCCGAACTCGCCGTCGCCGACGAGGTGCTCGCCCGCGACGACGCGCAGCGTCGGGGATTCTCCCTGCTGCGACGGTTCGAGGTCGCCGAGAAGAACCCTGCGCTACAGGGGAACTACCTCGCCGGACTGTATTGCGCGTCCGATGCCGCGGTCGAGTCCCGACAGGCCATGCCCGCCTTGCGTTCCCGGCTCGCGCAATCCGGACGCTACACGTTCGTGCCGGGCGTCGAGGCGCGGGACATCTCGGGATCGTCGGTCCGGGATGACGCCGGAGCGGTCCATTCCGGTGACTGTGTCGTGTTGTGCCCCGGCGCAACTCATCGCGGACTGCTCCGCGAGGTCTTCGGTGAGCTGCCGGTGCGTCGGGTCCGGCTGCAGATGATGCAGACGGCACCGCTCGGGCAGTGCCTCACCACCTCGATCGCCGACGGCGACAGCCTCCGGTACTACCCGGGCTTCGCCGGCCCGGCGCTCGAGGAACTGCGCCGGACGGAACCGCAGCGCCCGGTCGCCGCCGACCACGGGATGCAGTTGCTGTGTGTGCAGCGCATGCACGGCGGGCTGACCATCGGCGACACCCACGAGTACGCCGAACCGTTCACCTTCGACGTCGACGAGGACCCCTACGCCCACCTCGTCGAGGTGACCGAAGGTCTGCTGGGCCGTCCGCTACCCAGGATTCAGCGCCGCTGGGCGGGCGTCTACAGCCAGTGCACCGAACCCGACCGCATCGTGTGCCGCGAGTCGGTGGGTGACGGGGTGTGGGCGGTCACCGGTCCCGGTGGCCGCGGGATGACCCTCGGCCCGGCCATCGCCGAGGAGTCGGCGGAACTCATGGGGTGGTGAGACCAAAGCCGCCCTGCTGAAAAGAACCGCAGACCCTCCCCGCTCCCTGAGGTGCGAGGAGCGCAAGCGACGAGCCACGAAGGGTTGGCGAGGCAGGTCACTATGCCCTTCGTGGCTCGCTCCGCTCGCACCTCAGGGAGCAAGGGGGTGCTAGGAGCAGTGCCCCTCGGCGCGGGCGACGTCGGCGACGGCGGCTGCCACTGCCGGGGCGACCCGGTCGTCGAGCGGGCTGGGCACGATGCGGTCGGCGCGCAGGTCATCGGCGACGACCGAGAAGATGGCTTCGGCCGCAGCGATTTTCATGCCCTCACTGATGCGTCGTGCACCGGCGTCGAGCGCACCCTTGAAGACGCCGGGGAAGGCGAGGACGTTGTTGATCTGGTTCGGGAAGTCGCTGCGTCCGGTCGCGACGATCGCCGCGTACTTGGCGGCGGCTTCCGGATGGATCTCCGGGTCGGGGTTTGACAGGGCGAAGACGATCGAATCGTCGTTCATCGACGCGATGAGCTCTTCGGGGATCAGACCTGCCGACACACCGATGAAGACGTCGGCGCCGGCGAGCGCCTCGACCGCGCCACCGGTCAGCCCGCGCGGGTTGGTGCGTGACGCCAGTTCGCTCTTCGACTCGTTCAGGCCGTCACGTCCCGCAGACACGATGCCCTTGGAATCCAACACGACGACATCGGAGATACCCACTGCCAGAAGGATGTTCGCGCACGCGACACCCGCGGCACCGGCGCCGGAGATCACGACCTTCAGGCCGGCGAGATCGCGGCCGAGGTGGGTCGTCGCGCCCTTGAGGGCGGCGAGGACGACGATCGCGGTGCCGTGCTGGTCGTCGTGCATGACCGGGCAGTCGAGCGCCTCGATGACGCGGCGCTCAATCTCGAAGCAGCGCGGCGCGGAGATGTCCTCGAGGTTCACGGCGCCGAAGCTCGGGCGGAGTCGGATGAGGGTCTCGACGATCTCGTCGGGATCCTGGGTGTCGAGAACGATGGGGATCGAGTTGAGTCCGGCGAAGCTGCGGAACAGTGCGGACTTGCCCTCCATGACCGGCAGCGAGGCGCGGGGACCGATGTCGCCGAGTCCGAGGACCGCCGATCCGTCGCTCACCACGGCGACCAGGCGGTCGGTCCAGGTGTACTTGTTCACCAGGGTGGCATCGGTGTCGATCGCACGCGACACCTGGGCCACACCCGGGGTGTAGGCGATCGACAGGTCGCGCTGGGTGTCGATGGGTGCGCGCAGCTCCACCGAGAGCTTGCCGCCGACGTGGGCCAAGAAGATCTCTTCGTCGGTGATGGGGTGGTCGGCGATCGTGGGTTCGGTGTAGGGGGTCTCACCCATACGTGTGTCCTCCGTGCTCGTCACGGGTCCTCCTGAAAAGCCGCGAAAATGCGGGTTGCATCGTCTCGCCGGCCACGCTGCCCGCGAGCTAGAAGTGATCCGCATCGACGCGAGCAGGTGAGCTCAGCGGACGCGGGCCGGGCTCGTGTGAGCGGGGTGACGCTCGTTACGGCCGGATTAAGTGTCTCACCGTCTGGGATCGTTCCGGAAGGTGGGTCGGCCCAGGTGAAGTGTCCAATGATCATTGATAAGGTACAACTTGTGTCTATGTTGCATGCGACCTCCGAATCCGCTGCTGAGCGGGTATATGTCGAGGTCAAAGAGCAAATTCTCACAAACGCGATCGCCGGCGGTGAGCTGATCAGCGAGGGTGAGATCGCCGCGAAGTGCTCGGTGAGCCGTACTCCGGTGCGCGAGGCGTTCCTGCGGTTGGAGACCGAAGGCTGGATGCGTCTCTACCCGAAACGGGGAGCCCTCGTGGTCCCTATCGGTGAGCGCGAGATCCGCGACGTCGTGGACGCACGCCTGCTCCTCGAACGGCACGCGGTGCGTGCGGTCGTCGGTCGGCCGGGCGCGGTGGCCGGACTCGTGCGGAGTCTGCGCGCCAACCTCGACGCCCATCGTCGGTCCGACGCCTCGGACATCCGAGAGTTCTCCCGCATCGACGCCGAGTTCCATCAGCTCATCGCCGCCGCCGGCGACAACGCATTGCTGTCCGGCTTCTACACCACGCTCGGGGAACGGCATCGACGGATGACGACGGCGTCGGTGCACCGGGACTCGAGTGTCGCGGCCCGGATCCTCGACGACCACCGCGCGCTTCTCGACGCGATCGAGTCTGCCGACGCCGAACGTTTCGACACGCTGCTCGCCGGCCACCTCGTCGCGGTTCACGATCTACCCGGGCACGACCTCCCCGGGGCACCGGCATGAGCGCCGACCGCGCGCGCTTCGGATGGCCCGCCGTCGCGCTCGCCGTGTTCGCCACCGCGTGGGGCGGCAACGAATTCACGCCGCTGCTGGTCATGTACCGGCAGATCACCGACATGTCGCCGGTCGTCGTCGACGCGTTGCTCTTCGCCTACGTCCTGGGCATTGTGCCCGCCCTGCTGATCGGCGGCCCGTTGTCGGATCGGCTGGGCCGACGGCCACTCATGCTGCCCGCCCCGCTGTTCGCGGCGATCGGTTCGGGACTGCTGGCCGCGGGCTCGGAGTCGGTGGCACTGCTGACCGCCGGGCGGGTGTGCAGCGGCATCGCGCTGGGTCTCTCGATGGCCGTGGGCGGGAGTTGGATCAAGGAACTCTCCGACCGAGACGGTGCGCGGTCGGGTGCCGGCGCCGGTCGCGCGGCCATGAGTCTCACGGCCGGCTTCGGCGTCGGCGCCGGGGTGGCCGGGGTGCTCGCGCAGTGGGGGCCGTGGCCGCATGTGCTGCCGTACCTGATCAACATCGCCGTCGCGGTCGTCGCGACGAACCTGATCGTGCTGGTGCCGGAGACGCGTCCCAGACAAGACTCGCCGGGGCGTCTGCGTGACGACCTGCGCATCCCGTCCGCGGGCCATCGTCGTTTCCTGTTCGTCGTGTTGCCACTGGCGCCCTGGGTTTTCGGTGCCGCCGCATCGGGTTACGCGATCGTCCCCGCCCTCATGTCCGCCCGCACCGCGGGAGCGCCGATCGCGTTCGCCGGCCTGTGCTGCGTCCTCGGCCTGTCCGCCGGTTTCGGCATCCAGTCGTTGGGTCGACGGATCGACCGGCCGGGGAGTCTCCGCGGTGTCGTCGTCGCCTTCGTGGTGCTCGTGGCCGGAATGGTCCTCGCAGCCGTGGCGGCACACGTGCTGACCGTCTGGGTCGCGCTCCTGGCGTCGACGCTGCTCGGCTGCGGATACGGCATGGCGATGATCGTCGGCCTGCTGGAGGTGCAGCGCATCGCCGGACCCGATGACCTCGCCGGTCTCACCGCCGTGTTCTACGGCGTGACCTACCTCGGCTTCGGGGTTCCGGCGGTTCTGGCCTGGATCTCGGAGAGCTGGCCGGCGATCACCTACCCGGTCATGTTCGGCTTCGGCGCCGTCGCCGCGATGATGAGCCTGATCGTCGCTCTCCTCGGACATCGTCGCCACGGCGCCCCCGTCGTAGAACTCGGTACCGCCGCAATGGCGGGCTCGGCCGCCGGGGCCGCCCGCACACGGTGACGCGTCGTCGATCGACCACCCGGTAACCTGCTGAGAGTTTGATCAGGCACCGCGCAGTGACACCGCGGTGCGACGGGGAGTGCAGCGGGTGAGTGTGGAAAGGCGCAGACGATGATGCTGGGAGCATGGGTCGTCGTCGTGACCGCGCTCGTGCTCATCCTGCCCGGCGCGTTCGTCGGCCGACGGATGAACCTACCGTGGCCGGTCGCGCTGGCCGCGGGTCCGCCCATCACGTTCGCCCTGGTCTCGATCCTGACGGTGCTGTACTCCGTCGTCGGCTTCGAGTGGAATGCCGTCTCGGCCCTGGTGGGTCTGGTCTTCGCGGTCGGCGGTGCCTGGGTCTACTCGGCACTGCTGCTCACCCGGTGGGGTCAGCGGCTGGCGCCGGTACCCGACGCCGACGGCGAATCCCGCGTGGGACGGACCGCGATGGTGCGGGTCGCCGCCGGCCTCGGACTCGGTGGACTCGTCATCGCCGTCACCTGTATCCGGCCGATCGCGACGACCGCATTCGCCGGTCTCGGCAACATCTCGCAGGTGTGGGATTCGTTGTGGCACGCCAGTTCGCTGCGCTGGATCCACGAGACGGGCGTCGGTTCGGCCATGCGGATGGGCGAGCTGATGAACTACGACACCCAGGGGTTCAACTACTACCCGAACACCTGGCATGCGCTGGGTGCGTTGCTGTTCCCGCTGACCGGTGCCGACCCGGTCGAGCTCTACAACACGTATTCGCCCGCAGTGCTGGCGATCACCGTTCCGCTCGGTGTCGCGTCGCTGGCCTACTGGTTTGCGCGGCACCGCTACGACGTCGACTCGTCGGCTCTCATCGCCGGTACCGCGGGTGCGCTGAGCGCGCTGTTCCCGTCCCTGCCCTACGTCGAGGTCCAGCTGACCTCGGTGCCGAACGCGGTCGGCGTGAGCCTGGCGCCGGTCGCCGCCGTCCTCGTGATGAGCGTGGTGTCGGACAGATCGCGTGTGCTGCCGGCCGCGGTGGCCGTGGCCGGTGTGACCGCCACTCACCCCTCCGGCCTGATCGTCGTCGGCGTGATCGTCGGCCTCTGGTGGCTGTGCGAGGGTCTGTGGCGTCCGGTCGCCGGTCGCCTGCGCGATCTCGCGACGCTGGCCGTCACGGCGGTGGTGACGCTGGTCCTCATCGCACCGGTCGTCCTGGGCACCATCCGGGTCGCCGACACCAACGAGCTCCCGTTCTTCGACTTCCGTGAGGAGACGATCGGCGTTCTCGACGGGCTCGTCAAGGGCGCGTTCAACGGGACGATCCCGCTCGAGCTCGACCACTTCCCGGTGTGGCCGCTGATCGTCGTCACCCTGCTCGGGCTGATAGCGCTCGTATGGCTGCGATGCTGGGCCGGCCTGGTCGCATGGTTCGTGTTCGCCCTGGTGACCGCCAACGCGATGGTGTCCCTGGGGCCGCTGTCGTACCCGCTCGGGGCGATCGGCGGCTACTTCTACAACTCACCCCACCGGCTCACATTCGTGGTCGCGATCCTCTCGGCCGCGGCGGCCGGCGTCGCGATCGGGGTTCTCGCGCTCGGCGTCGCAGGTCTGGTCCGACGCCGCGTGGCGTCGGAACCGGCCGACGGTCAGGAGAAGGCCGAGGCGACTTCGGGGAAGGCGCGCTGGGTGGTGGCCGCGACATATGTGGTGTTGCTGGGTCTGATCGCCGGCGCCGCCGTCGTGCGTTATCCGCCGAACGCGCAGATCGCGTCGAAGGAGCGGGGCGGCAAGTATGTCGGGCCCGACGATCTCGCCGCCTACGAGTGGCTCGCCGCGCAGCCCGACGCCCAGGACGTCCTCGTCCTCAACAACCTCGACCAGGGCACCGGCTGGCTGTACCCGGTCACCGGGGTCACCCCGATGTTCCCCTTCTACCGGGCCAACGAGTTCTCCGAGCGGCAGCGCGACCTCTTCTGGGGTGTGTCGGAGATCGGCGCCGACCCGGCCATCGACCAGATCGTGCGAGACATGAACGTGCACTACGTGATCGACTCGCCGCCGAGTTACTGGGAGTTCCAGCGCGGCATGCCCGACCCCGCCCGCGGGCACCAGGGCGACCCCTTCCTTGCGTTGCGTCAGAACGGCGCTCCCGGATTGACCGAGGTGTTCCGCCGCGGCGACGCGGTGGTCTACCGCGTCAACGACCTCGTCTACCCGCCGCCCGCGCCCTGAGTGACTTGACCCCCTGAGGCCCGATGCGAGGCGCGTACCCGCCCCATGCTCCCTGAGGTGTGAGGAGCGCAAGCGACGAGCCTCGAAGGGTCTGGCGAGGCAACTCACGAGGACCCTTCGTGGCTCGCTTCGCTCGCACCTCAGGGAGCAGGGGGTCGCGCCTCGCACCTCAGGGAGCAATGGGGTCGCTTCTTTCGGATTAGGGAGCAGTGGGGCCGCGTCTCGCTCCTCGGGAGCAGTGGGGTCGCGTCTCGCACCTCGGGGAGCAGCGGGTCTGCGCCGCGCACCTCACGAAGCGGGGGATACGCGGCCATTCGCCCCGTTCGACGAGCGAGCACGGGCTAGCGTCGGGACATGCGGCCCTGGATGTGTGTGTTCTGCGCCAACGAATTCCCGCCGGGTGAGACGCCGCCCGAGATGTGCCCGATCTGCGACGACGACCGGCAGTGGCTTCCGGTCAGCGGGCCCAGCTGGACCCGGCTCGACGAGACCGCCGTCAACACGCTGACCGCCCACGAACTGGAGCCAGGTCTGACCGCGCTGTCGGTGCAGCCCTCCGTCGGGATCGGGCAGCGTGCCCTGCTCGTCACGACTCCCGACGGGAACATCCTCTGGGAACCGCCGGGTTTCCTCGGGCCGTCCCTCGTCGACTGGCTGGAGCAGCACGGCGGGGTCGCCGCCATCGCCGCGAGTCATCCGCATCTGGTGGGCGCGAGCGTCTCGCTCAGTCATCGGTTCGGTCGAGTTCCGGTGTACTACAACGACTCCGACCGGAGGTGGGTCACCCGCCCCGACCCCGTTGTGCGCTTCTGGTCGGACACCACCGAGGTCCTCGGCGGAGTGCGACTCGTCCAGTGCGGCGGCCATTTCCCCGGCAGCGCGGTGCTACACCTCCCCGACGCCGCCGACGGCCGGGGTGCGGTGCTGACCGGCGACACCATCAAGGGCGTGATACAGCCCGGCATGGTGACCTTCATGCGCAGCTACCCGAACATGATCCCGCTGTCACCGCGGCTCGTCCGCCAGATCGTCGACCGGGTGAACACACTCCGGTTCGACCGGCTCTACGACGCGTTCGGTGTCGTCGTGGCCGAGAACGCCCGGGACGTGGTGGACAGTTCGGCGCGGCGCTACATCGGCTGGGTCACCGACTCGATCGTCGATCCCGACGATCCGCACGCGCCTGCCCAAGGGGAAACCGGTCAGGCGTCCGGGTAACCCTTCGGGTTGCCGGACTGCCAGCGCCAGGTGTCGGCGCACATGTCGTCGATGGTCTTGGCGGCGTGCCAGTTCAGGTCGTCGTTCGCCCGGGTCGGATCGGCGTAGGACGCGGCGATGTCGCCGGCCCGCCGCGGGGCGACCTCGTAGGGGATGGGGCGCCCACTGGCCTTCTCGAACGCGTGCACGACCTCCAAGACCGAAACCCCTTGCCCGGTACCAAGATTCCAGGTCGACATGCCGGTCTCGCCGGTACTGATGCGGTCGAGGGCCGCGACGTGGCCGGCGGCCAGGTCGTCGACGTGGATGTAGTCGCGCACGCCCGTGCCGTCGGGGGTGTCGTAGTCGTCGCCGAAGACCGCCAGCTTCTCGCGCCGGCCGACCGCGACCTGCGCGACGAACGGCATCAGGTTGTTCGGAATGCCCGACGGGTCCTCGCCGATCTGCCCGCTCGGATGCGCGCCCACCGGATTGAAGTACCGCAGTGCCGCGATGCGCCACACGTCCGAACTGGAGGCGACATCGCGCAGGATCTGCTCGATCATCACCTTGGTCCAGCCGTACGGGTTGGTCGCGGACGTCGGCAGATCCTCGGTCATCGGCAACTGTGGCTCGGCGCCGTAGACCGTCGCCGACGACGAGAACACCAGCGTGTGCACATCGTGGCGCTCCATCGCGCGGAGCAGGGCGAACGTGGTGCCGAGGTTGTTCTGGTAGTAGTCGAGCGGCTTGGCCACCGACTCGCCGACCGCCTTGAACCCCGCGAAGTGGATGACCGCGTCGATGTCCTCGTGGGCGAAGAAGTGTTCGGTCTTGTCGACGTCGGCGAGGTCGAAGGCGTGGACGGGGATGGAACGGTCGGTCAGTGCCTCGAGCCGGCCGACGACGGCCGGCTTGGCGTTGCTGAAGTCGTCGACGATGACGACGTCGTGTCCGGCCGAGACCAATTGGATGACGGTGTGCGAGCCGATGTAGCCCGCTCCTCCGCTCACGAGTACGCGCATGTGGACCACCGTAAGCGGCGACCCTGGGAATGGGCCAAGTGGACTGCATGGAGGTCACCAGGTGGCTTCGACTCGGCGCCTCGCTTCGCTCGGGGCCGGCTCAACCAGCGGAGGGGGCGGGTCAACCAGTGGAGGGGCGGGTCAACCAGCGGAGTGGCGGCTCAACCAGCCGAGGTGTCGGCTCAACCATCGGACGGCCGGCTTAACCAGCGGAGGTGTCGGCTCGATCAGCGGAGGTGTCGGCTCGATCAGCGGAGGTGCCGGTCAGCCGGTGACGCGTTCGGTGGTGGCGTACTTCTGTTCGACGGCTTCCTTGGCGGGTTGCCACCAGCCGGGGTGGTCGCGGTACCAGTCGATGGTGGCGGCGAGGCCAGCGCGGAAGTCGAGGTAGGAGGGGGTCCAGCCCAGTTCGGTGCGCAGGCGGGTGGAGTCGATGGCGTAGCGGCGGTCGTGGCCGGGGCGGTCGGTGACGAAGTCGAAGGCGTCGGTGGGCTGGTCGAGGAGTTCGAGGATGGTTTCCACGACGGTGCGGTTGTCGACCTCGCCGTCGGCGCCGATGAGGTAGGTCTCGCCGATCTGGCCGCGGTCGATGATGGTCCACACGGCGTCGTTGTGGTCGTCGACGTGGATCCAGTCCCGGACGTTGCGGCCGTCGCCGTAGAGCTTGGGGCGCACCCCGGAGAGCACGTTGGTGATCTGGCGGGGGATGAACTTCTCGATGTGCTGGTACGGGCCGTAGTTGTTGGAGCAGTTGGAGATGGTGGCGGCCACGCCGAAGGAGCGGACCCAGGCGCGCACGAGCAGGTCGCTGCCGGCTTTGGTCGAGGAGTAGGGGCTCGACGGGTTGTAGGCGGTCTGTTCGGTGAAGCGGGCCGGGTCGTCGAGATCGAGGTCGCCGTAGACCTCGTCGGTGCTGATGTGGTGGTAGCGCACCTGGTGGGCGCGGACGGCTTCGAGCAGGGTGTAGGTGCCCACGAGGTTGGTGGAGACGAACGCCGACGGGTCGGCCAGGGAGTTGTCGTTGTGGGATTCGGCGGCGAAGTGCACGACGAGGTCTGCTTCGGCGACGAGTCGGCCGACCAGGGCGGCGTCGGTGATGTCACCCTCGATGAGTTCGACGCGGTCGGCGACCGGGGCGAGGGTGTCGGGGTTGGCGGCGTAGGTGAGTTTGTCCAGGACCCGGATCGAGACGTCGGGGCGGGTCGTCAGGGTGCGCAGCACGAAGTTGGCGCCGATGAACCCGGCACCCCCGGTCACGAGAACACGCACGCGCGGCGCCTTTCGTCGAGGTCGATGGTCGCAGTCACTCTACCGAGCAGCTGACCTGCTCGCCTCGGGTGAGCGCAGCGGTGCGACTCGCGTGCCGTCGCGAAAGGCCGCGGGCATTACCCTGATCGCCATGAAAGGGATCATCCTGGCCGGCGGTACGGGCACGCGGCTGCACCCCATCACGCAGGGGGTGAGCAAGCAACTCGTCCCGGTCTACGACAAGCCGATGATCTATTACCCGCTCTCGACGCTCATGCTGGCCGGGATCCGCGACATCCTGATCATCACCACCCCGCACGACGCCCCGGCCTTCGAGAACCTGCTCGGCAACGGCGACCAGTTCGGCATCGACCTCACCTACAAGACCCAGCCCTCCCCGGACGGACTCGCGCAGGCCTTTGTCCTCGGCGCCGACCACATCGGTGCAGACTCGGTGGCTCTCGTCCTCGGCGACAACATCTTCTACGGCCCCGGACTCGGCAGCCGGTTGCAGGGTTTCGAGAACGTAGACGGCGGTGCGGTGTTCGCCTACTGGGTCGCCAACCCGGAGGCCTACGGCGTGGTCGACTTCGATGCCGACGGCACCGCCATCTCGCTGGAAGAGAAACCGGCACAACCGAAGTCGAACTTCGCGGTGCCCGGTCTGTACTTCTACGACAACGATGTCGTCGACATCGCCCGCAATCTGCGCCCCAGCTCCCGCGGCGAGTACGAGATCACCGACGTCAACGCCCACTACCTCGACCGCGGCAAGCTGTCGGTCACCGTCCTGCCGCGCGGCACGGCGTGGCTCGACACCGGCACGTTCGACAGCCTCCTCGACGCCGGCAACTTCGTCCGCACCGTCGAACAACGCCAGGGACTCAAAATCGCTGTCCCAGAAGAGATCGCGTGGCGGCAAGGCTATCTCTCCGACGAGGAGTTGCGGGCTCGTGCCGACAAACTCCGCAAGTCGGGTTACGGTGACTACCTGCTCGAACTGTTGCAGCGGGGCAAGGGTTTCTAAGCGCCGCCCCCGAGGCGCATGTCCGACGACCGACTCTGGGAAAGGTGTCCGCATGAAGGTCCGCCCGCTCGCCATCGACGGAGCGTGGGAGTTCACCCCGGTCCAACACGGCGATGCCCGTGGGTTGTTCGCCGAGGCGTTCAAGGCCGACGTGATCGCCGAGACCATCGGCCACCGCTTCGACCTCGCGCAGGTGAATCTCTCGGTGTCCGCGGCCGGGGTGCTGCGCGGCGTGCACTTCGCCGACGTCCCGCCCGGGCAGGCGAAGTACGTCACCTGCCCCACCGGGGCGATTCTCGACGTCATCGTCGACATCCGCGTCGGCTCACCCACTTTCGGTACCTACGACACCGTCCTGCTCGATGACGTGGATCGTCGTGCGGTCTACCTGTCCGAGGGTCTCGGCCACGCGTTCTGCGCGCTCGCCGACAATTCGACCGTGACCTACCTCTGTTCCACCGGATACAACCCGACGGGTGAGCACGGCATCAACCCGCTTGATCCGGAATTGGGTATCGAATGGCCGACGCACGCCCGGGACGGTTCGCCGCTGGAGTTCGAACTCTCGCCGAAGGACACCGCGGCACCGGGGCTCACCGAGGCGCGCGAGTCGGGTCTGCTGCCGAACCACGACGAGGTGGCCGACTTCCTGGGTTCGCTGCGGGACTGAGGCGCGAACGCCGAAACGTGCACGGCGCGAGCCGTACACGTCGCAGGGCGGGAAGCGTCAGCCGGTAGTGGATCGCCGAAACGCGGTGACCGCCCAGAAGTAGCCGACCACCAGGAACACCACGCACCATCCCAGCGCCCACGGCCAGCGATCACTGATGTCGAGACCCATGAGGAGTCCGCGCAGCGTGTCGGCGATGGGACTGAACGGCTGGTACTCGGCGAACTGGCGGACACCGTTGGGCATGCTGTCGGTCGGGACCAGCCCACTGCCCAGATAGGGCAGGAACAGCAGCGGCAGCGGCATGTTGCTCGCACTCTCCGGATTCGGCGCGACGACGCCCATGGCAACCGCGATCCACACGAGGCCGGCGGTCAGTAGCAGGAGCAGTCCGCCGGCCGCGAACCAGTCGAGAAGGCTTGCGTCGGCACGGAAGCCCATCGCGAACGCGACCGCGAGCAGGAAGCAGACCGCGACCACACCTTGGATGAGGGCGCCGACGAAGTGTCCGGCCAGGATCGCTGTCGGCGGAGTGGCCAGTGATCGCAACCGATTGATGATGCCCTCGGTGACGTCCTGATTGACCGAGACCGCAACCGCCACCGTCAGGAACGACGGCACGAAGAGCAGTAGGCCGGGGAGAAGATAGTTGATGTACTTGCCGTCCAGCGGTCCGTCCGCGGCGAGGGCGCTCTCGATGGCACCGCCGAAGAAGTAGGTCATCATCAGCAGGATCACGACCGGCATCGCAATCGTGGAGAACATCATCGTGGGGTAGCGCCGTAGCCGGATCAGGTTGCGGCGCACCATCACCGCGGAGTCGGACAGGGTGTGGTCGAGCGTGGTGGTCATGACTTCTCCTAGTTGGTGGTGGTAGCGGCGGTGCGGCCGGTGATGGTGAGGAAGACGTCGTCGAGATCCGGTGTGTGGACCGAGATCCCGGCAGCGTCGATCCGGGCTTCGTCGAGGGTGGCGAGCACGTCGCGGACAGCGCCGATACCGGCGCCACCGGGGACGGCGAGGGTGTTCTCGCCCGGGGTGTCGACCGCCGAGGGGAACTGCGACCGCGCCCGTTCGAGGTCGTCGGCGTTCGTGAAGTCGATCCGGATGTATCCGCCCGGCACGAGACGCTTCAGTTCGGCCGCCGTCCCCTCGGCCACGATGCGGCCGCGGTCGAGCACGGCGATCCGGTCCGCGAGGTGATCCGCTTCCTCGAGGTACTGCGTGGTGAGGAAGATGGTGGTGCCGCCGGCGACGAGACCGCGGACGGTGTCCCAGACCGCGCGGCGGGACCGTGGATCGAGTCCGGTCGTCGGCTCGTCGAGGAAGATGATCGACGGTTCGCCCACCAACGTCATGGCCAGGTCGAGGCGCCTGGTCATACCGCCGGAGTATTCGGCGACCCGACGGTCCGCGGCGTCGGTGAGGTCGAAGTCGTGCAGCAACCGGTCCACCCGCTCGCGGGTCGCCGCTTTCGAAAGATGTCGCAGGCGGGCGACCATGGTGAGGTTCTCCCGCCCGGTCAGCAACGTGTCGACGGCGGCGAACTGCCCGGTCAGGCCGATCTGCGCGCAGATTGCCGCGCGGTCGGTCCGCGGATCGAGTCCGGCGACCTCCACCTCACCGGCGTCCTGTTGCGACAACGTGGACAGGATCTTCACGGTGGTCGTCTTCCCGGAGCCGTTGGGTCCGAGCAGGGCGAACACCGTGCCCGCCGGTACGTCGAGATCGATACCGTCGAGGACGGTGTGGTCGCCGAAGGACTTTGTGAGTCCGGTGGCGCGGATGGCGGTCGTTGTCATGATCGTGCTCCCTGCGGTTGATGGGTCCAGACATAAACGCATGCGCATATATGCATGTGTGGGTAGACGACCGTCCCTGATGGACGTCGCCGGGAAGTACTCGGTGGTTCTAGCGGTGCGGTCGGGTGGGGTTCACACGTCCAGGTCTTCGACCTCGGGTCGGAGGGCGGCGGCGGTGCGTGCGTAGAAGCGTTCGGGAACAAGCGGTTTGAGCTGGTCGGGGGAGTCGACGATGTCGACGCGGTAGTCGCCCCAGTCCGGTAGGTCGGCGGTGAACAGGCTGCGGACACTGGGAAGTCCGGTCAGGTCCTTCAGCCAGTTACCGGTCTTCTGTCGATGTGTCACCCCGTAGTTCGCCCAGTCGACGTGGTGGACCGCGAGGACGATCTTTCCGGTCCGTCCCTCATAAGCGGTCAATTTCGTTGCGTTGCCGGTGGTTTCGTCGTACTCGGTCTCCTCGGCGAGGAGTCTGCCGAAGAACCGCTTACGACGCACCCCGTCGGGGCCGTCGCGCAGGACGACCTCGTCGTAGCCGGCGTCGCGGTAGTCGGCCGCCCGCACGTACGCGCGCAGTGCCTCCACGACTGCGCCGGAGAGATTGCCTCCCGACACCTGTTGAGCGCGTTCGAGGACTTTGAGGTCCTCGTCGGAGACGTAGATGGTCTTGTTGGGCATGCGGTAACTATATGTAGATGTATACGTAGACGCAAGGGGTGGCGCAGTTCGCCGCGGCAGGGCCGTCCGTGAGGACAGCGGCTCCGAATCGTTCAGTAAGCTGAGCGATGGGAGGTGGCGAGCAGATGCTCACTGGACTGATGGGAAATTCGGCGATCATGGCCGCGATAGGGCTGGGGATGATCGCGTTGACCGCGTGTGCGTTCCGCCTGAGGCGGTCGTGTGGGGCCGTCACCTGGCTGGTCGTCCTGCTCGGCATGGCACTGACATTCGACAACATGGCGGTTGCGGTGGGACGTCTCGTCGGCCTCGGTGACCTCCTGTACGCGATCAATCTGCCCCGCTTCTGGATTCATGGGCTGATGACTCCGTTGATCGTCGTTGCCGCCGCCGTGCTGGCCTGGCGTCTGGGTGTGCGGTGGAGTCGCCCGGTGGTCGTGGTCGGAGCCGTTCTCGTCGCCGCGTTGGTGGTCGTCGGGATCGTCGAGTGCTTCGTGGCGCTGGAGCTGACGCCGGCGACCGACGGTGATGCGCTGCGGTACGCCAACGCCGCCGCTGCCGGCCCGCCGGTCCCCGCACTGGGCACCGTGCTGATCCTCATCGCGATCGGAATGACCGCGTGGCGTCAGGTGCGGTCGCTCTGGCTGTTGCTCGGCTCGGTGACGATGCTCGTCACCGCGGCCGCGGGCATGTCGGTTCTCTGGCTCGGCAACTTCGGTGAGCTGGTGTTGTACGCCTCCATCGTCGCCACCATGTTTCAGGTGGCCGAGGCCGAAAGCCGTTCCGCCGCCGATGGTGCGAACGATCGGCTGGAGTCGGGTAGTGCCGTGGCGCAGTCGATGACGGTCCGGAGCTAGTCGCCCGTTCCGGGATGGTTCTCGCGCTCCGCGTCCTGCAGCGCGATCGCACGGGCCAGCCGCGCGTACTTGACCTCCAGGTCGCGGAACCGCAGATACGTCGACACCGTCGTGAACGCGAACGCGATGACCAGCAGGAACAGGACCAGGTCGAGGCCGCGTTGAATGCCGATCTTGTTGGCCACCCACGTGACGTCGTCCTGCCTCAGCATCGCGTAGAGGCCGAAGCCGATGAACGCGACGAACAGCAGCTTCACGCCTGCCGACGCGCGGGCCGTGCCCCGGTTCACCACGAAGAAACCGACGAGCGCGACCAGACCGAGGATCGCGAGGATCTGGAACCAGATCATCGTGGCATCACTTCCTCATCCGGGTGTGGAACAGGCCATCGGCGACGATGTTGACCCCGTTGATCAGCGACTGTCCCTTCGCGCGCGAGTAGTCGGTGTAAAGGATCGTCACCGGTTGTTCGGCCACCCGCCACCGATGGTGATCGATGAGCGCGATGAACTCCGACGCGTGGCTCATCCCGCTCATGAGCAGGTCGAGCTGATCGGCCACGGTCTTGTTGAAGGCCCGAAGTCCGTTGTGTGCGTCGGACAATCCGAGGCGACGGGTGCGCGGACTCAGGAACACGATGGTGCGCAACGCCATCCGGCGCAGGATCGGAACCGATTCGCTGCGACCGTCGGCGAAGCGGGTTCCGACGATGATGTCGACCGGCTCGCGTCGTAAGCGCTCGATCATGGCCGACACATCGTCGACCTGATGCTGTC
Organism: Gordonia sp. NPDC127522; assembly: GCF_042672305.1. Lineage (NCBI taxonomy): Bacteria > Bacillati > Actinomycetota > Actinomycetes > Mycobacteriales > Gordoniaceae > Gordonia > Gordonia sp. NPDC127522. The sequence goes on along the minus strand of NZ_JBHXVK010000012.1, from coordinate 44,128 downwards.
CGTCGGCGTCGAACGTCACGAAGAACCGTGCCCCCGGCCGGCGACGCGCATACTCGACGCCGGTCTGGATCGCGGCACCCTGGCCGAGGTTCACCGGGTGCCGAACCAGATGCACCCCGGCGGCCCGGATCTCCTCGGCCGAGTTGTCCGAGCTGCCGTCGTCGACGCAGACGATGTTGGGGAACGTCTCGCGGGCCTTGGCCGCCACCTCGCGGATCACCTGGCCCTCGTTGAAAACGGGTACCACCAGCCACACGTCGGCGTTGGTACTGGGGTCGGCCATGGTCAACAACCCTAACCCGCTTCCGCGCGGCGTCTGGCGCCCGGCACGCCTCGGGGGTCGCGTGGTGATCGGACCTGGTTAGTCTTGTCCGGTGACGATCGACGTGATGATGCCGTTCTACGGCGACGTCGCCCAGTTCCGGCAAGCCGTCACCAGTGTGCTCGACCAGGACGACCCGGACCTCCGGCTCGTCGTCGTCGACGACTGCTACCCGGATCCGACCCCGCGGCACTGGCTGGAGTCGCTCGGTGACGCCCGGGTCCAGTACCTCCGCAACGAGACCAACCTCGGTGTGAACGGGAACTTCCGGCGCTGCGTCGAGCTGGTCACCGCCGACTGGTTCGTGGTCATGGGGTGCGACGACGTGATGCATCGCGCCTACCTCGCCACCGTCCGTACGTTGGCCCGCCACCATCCCGACGCTGCGGTCATCGCGCCCGGCGTCGACGTCATCGACGAGAACGGGCGGCCGGTGACGCCGCTCGGCGACCGGATCAAGTCGGTTCTCGCGCCGCCGCGGGCGACCGTGCTGTCCGGGGAACGGCTGGCCACCTCGCTGTACCACGGCAACTGGACCTATTTTCCGTCCCTGTTGTGGCGGACCGCCGCCGTGCGCGAGGTCGGGTTCCGGCCCGGACTAGAGATCGTCCTCGATCTCGCACTCCTCGTCGATTTGGCGAGCGCCGGCGGATCACTGGTCTACGACCCTGAGGTGGTCTTCTCCTACCGCAGGCACCGCGCCTCGGTGAGTTCGGTGCAGGCCGTCGACGGTCGGCGGTTCGCCGAGGAGAACCGATTCTTCGCCGACGAAGCGCAGCGTTGCGAGGCGCACGGATGGCCGACGGCGGCGCGCGCCGCGAGATGGCACGCGACGTCGAGGCTGAACCACCTCTCGGCCCGCGTCGGCGCGGGCCTCGGCCGGCTGCGGGGTTCGTCCGGGGGCTAGGAGCGCCCCCCGCTCCTCGAGGTGCGTGTGAAGCGAGCCCAACCCCTGCTCCCTGAGGTGCGGGCGAAGCGAGCTTAACCCCTGCTCCCTGAGGTGCGAGCGAAGCGAGCCTCGAAGGGCTCGTAGCGCGCCTCACCAGCCCTTCGAGGCTCGTCGCTTGCGCTCCTCGCACCTCAGGGAGCAGGGGTTATGCGGTTCTTTCGGTCAACGACGGCCGCGAGGCCGCAGGTACTGAGGAGCGAGCTTGCGAGCCGACCCCATGCTCCCTGAGGAGCGAGCGTCACGAAGGGTCAGGCCCGCAGCACCCCGACGAGATGCACGCCGAGGCCGACCAGGGGTCCGACGACGAGGGCGACGCAGGTCCGGGTCGCGACGTCGAGCGGCAGCAACAACATCGCGATCGCGACCAGGGTCGACACCCACCATCCGGCCGCGTACCAGCGGTGGGCGCCCGCGGCGATCGCGGCGGCGCCGGTCACCGTCAGCAGCGCCAGGCACGTCGCGCCGAGCGTCAGCAGCGCCACTACCACACCGTCGAGATCGAAGTCGGCGCCGAACACCGATCGCAGCAACCACGGGCCCACCAGCCACGCGGCCGTCACCCCCACGGCACCGACCGCGGCGACGATCCCGAGGGGAGCACCCAGCGCGGCGAGGCGACGGTCCCGGCGGTCGACGAACCTGGAGATCAGCACACCTTGAAAGCTGTTGAGCGGCACCAGTAGCGGCGCGCGGGTCAGGGTCACGGCGAGGATCAGGGCGCCGATCGTCCGGACGTCGTCGGCGTCGGGGCCGCCACGCAGGTCGGTGGTCAGGTTGATGAGAACGGGAAAACCCATGACGAGGACGGCACTCGCGGCGGCGGCGGCCATCGCGGTCAGGGTGTTGCCGGTCAGACGTTGGGGCGCCACGTCGCCGGCGACGCCGATCGCGCGACGGGCCGATGCCGACACCACGAGCAGCAGGCACCACGACACCGACCCGACGACGGTGACGACCAGGAACGCGGTGACACCCCAGCCGGCCGCGACCGCGATCCCCGCACCACCGAGCCGGATCAGCGCGTCGACCGACAGCAGCACCGCGAACGACGACCAGTCCAGCCGCCCCGACAACGCTCCGCACAGGTGCGCGTACACCGCGAAGCTGGCCACGCCGACGGCGAGCAGCAGCACCGACAGCCCGCGATCCGCGGTGAACACCCGTGAGCTCCACAACGGCGACGTCGAGGCGACCAGAACGGCCAGGCCGAGCCCGATGCCAGCGTTGACCAGCAACGGGCGCGACCGGGCGAGCCCCTCCGATGCGGCGGTCCGGACCGCCCGCGTCGTCTCCTGGAGTTGCCCGTTCTGCGCCCCGGTCACCAGGCCGTACGCGGCCCAGAACACGGCGAACACGCCGTAGCCGACGGCCCCGAGATGTCTGGCCGCCAAGAGCAGGACGACATATCCCGACGCGGCCGCGACGATCGTCGCCATCGTGACCCGGCCCAGTGAACGTGCGTCGGTGTCGCCTGCCGAACCTGCCGAACCGGCCGAACCGGCGTCCGGACCCGGCGTCGTCGGATCGGTCGTCATCGAACGGTTCAGGAAGGACCCGGGAACGGCGGCAACTCGGGCGTGAACAGCCAGTCGTCCCAGAGATCCTTGAGCGGCTTCGACGAGTGGGTGGCGGCGAGCGCCATGAAGTCCTCGGTGGTCACCGAGCCGTACCGATACTTGTCGGTCCACCGCTGCAGCAGCGCGAAGAAGTCGCCGTCACCGATGGTCAGCCGCAGGGCGTGCAGGGTGAGTGCGCCGCGTTTGTAGATCCAGTCGTCGAACATCTTGCGCGGACCGGGATCGGCGAGTGGCACACGCACCGGCGACGATTCGAGTTTCGCGTAGTAGTGGCGCGCCCATTCGTCGGCGCTGCGGCCGCCCGAGTGCTGACTCCACAGCCATTCGGCGTAACAGGCGAAACCCTCGTGGAGCCAGATGTCGCGCCAGCGGGCCGCGGTCACCGAGTTGCCGAACCACTGATGCGCGAGCTCGTGGGCGATCAACCGCTCCGCGTGCCGGCTACCGTCGCAGTGATTGGCCCCGAAGGTGGAGAAACTCTGTGCCTCGATGGGGATCTCGAGTTCGTCGTCGGTGACCACGACGGTGTACTGGGGGAACGGATACGGCCCGAACATCTCGACGAACGCGGACATCATCTCGGTCTGCTGACCGAAATCGACCCCGAAGTTCTCCTCGAGTCGCGAGGGGACGAGGCCCGAGACCGGAATCGGTTTGGACGCCAACGAGATCTGCTTGTACTGACCGATCTGGATCGACGCCAGGTAGGTGGGCATCGGTTCCACCTGCTCGTAGACCCAGGTGGTCTGCGCGGCGCGGACCCGCTTGGACTCCAGGACGCCGTTGGCGAGCGCGTGATACGGGCTGTCGGTGGTGATCGAGATCCGGTACGGCGCCTTGGCGCTCGGGTGGTCGTCACAGGGGAACCACGACGCCGCCCCGTTGGGCTGGTTCGCGCAGAGCGAGCCGTCGGTCAGTTCCTCCCAGCCGACCTCGCCCCACGGGCCGCGGATCGGATGCGGACTGCCGTGGTACCGGACGGTGACGGTCATCGCCCCGCCCGGGGGGAGTGGAGTGTCGGGGGTGATGGTCAGCTTGTGCCGACGATGCGAGTAGCGGGCGCGCTTGTCGTTGACCGACACCCGTTGCACCGACAGCGAGCTCGCCAGGTCGAGGGTGAAACGCTTGAGCTCGGCGTACGACGTCGCGGTCAGGATCGCGGTGCCCTCGAGTCGATTGCTCGACACCTTGTACTCGAGTTCCAGATCGTATCGAGAGATGCGATAGCCCAGATTGCCGTTGTCGGGCAGATATGCATCGAGGACGTCGGCGGGTGCCCCCAGCACGGGTTGCCCGGAGTTGCCACGTGAACCCAGCCCAGACTTTCCCGGCACTCTCGACTCCTACTCCGTTCTGCCCCGGCGGGCTGACGTGCGGCGGCGCGCCTCGACGAGTCGCGTCGGCGACGCGCTGCGACCGGTCACGAAGCGGTTGCGGTTCGGTGGTGACGTCTCGATTCGGCTGTTCACCCGCGACGGGGCGATGCTGTCCCGGACACTGAGAGAGTACCTGGCGGCGGCACAGCCGGCCCGCCCGATCGATTCGAGGAGTGCGGAATGAGCGGATTCGGTAGTGTGGCGCAGTTTCTCGCGCGCCTGATACTCGGCATCATCTTCATCGCCCACGGGTGGCAGAAGCTGGTCACCCAGGGGATGGACGCCACCAAGGCGGCATTCGGCCCGGCCGGCATGGACATCCCCTACCCGGAGCTCGCCGCGTACTACGCGACATGGGTCGAGCTGATCGGCGGCATCCTGCTGATCCTCGGACTGCTGTTGCCGATCGTCGCGACCCTGCTGATCGCCGACATGATCGGCGCGATCGTGTTCGTGCACTGGGACGCCGGGTTCTGGAACATGGACGGCGGTTACGAGTGGCCGCTCGCGCTGATCGCGGGCCTGCTGGCCGTCGGCTACACGTCGGCCGGCCGGATGGGCGCCGACAGCTACATCATGCGACGCCGACGCCGAGACGTCGTCTGACGGCTCACACCAGAGCCAGACCGTCGATGGTGGCCGCGCTCGCCGGAGCGCCGCCACCATCGGCCAACCTCTCGACCAGGCGCGTGAGCAGTTCTCGCTCCTCGTCGGCATGACGGAGTCCGACACCGTCGATGAGCCCCGGCGAGATCAGCGCGAGGGGATCGGTGTCGTGCCGGTGAACCACCGCCGCGCCGAGCAGACGTTGCGCCTGGGCGGGATCGGACTCCCAGAGCGCGTCGGCGGTCAGCAGGTACAACCGGACGGCCGGCGAATAGTCGTGCAGGTGCACGAGCGCCCAAGCCCAGTGCTTCGCGACGTCGACCGTGTCGGCTTCGGCGCGCCCGTGCGTGCGCACGTACTTGCCGTGCAGTTCACGACACAGGTGGCTGGCGTCGGACCACAGCATGAGATGGGACATGCAGCGGACGCAGTCGTGCAGATTGGACAGATACATCACCGAATACGGTCCCTCGCGGCGCGATCTGATCTCGCGGAGCACGGAGAACTCGGCCAGCGCGTGGTCGTATTCACCGGCCGAGAGCAGCGCCCGGGCCTCGGCCTGCATTTCCTCGATCACCCTCGACATTGTCGCCGATCCGGCACCCCGGCATCGGCGATTCGGCCGAACCGGGTGAGCGCGACCGACAGCGGTCGGCCACGTCGCGCCATCGGGTCGTCCTGGCAGGACTCCCGGCGGGCTGGCATCGTGGCAAGGATGAAGGACGACATCGGTAGCACCCCGGAGGGTTCGGACGGCGAGTACAGCCTGGACGAGGACGACCAACTGCAGCCGGAGGACACTCTGGACGACCGCGGCGTCGACGACGTCCTCGACGAGGGGTACTCACCGCCCGACTATGCGCCCAAGGGCGCCGTCCACGGGCTGACCTCTCGCGAGCAGGCCGAGGGCGAGACGCTCGACGAGCGGCTGGCCGAAGAGGAACCCGACGTCGGAGCGGTCGATCCGCTCGACGAGATCACCGCCGAGGAACGTGCGCGGACCGACTGGCGCGCACACGATTCCGATCGTGACGACGAGTTCGAGGAAGACGACGAGGTCGGGGACCGCCGCGCCGGACGTCTCATCGCCCCGGACGCCGGATCGGGTATCGACACCGAGTCGGACGCCGTCGCCGAGGACGCCGGGATCGACGGCGCCGGAGCCTCCGCGGAAGAGGCTGCGGTGCACTACATCTCCGATTCGGACTAGTCGGTCTGACCCGGCCCGCTCCCTTCGCTCCCGGCGCCGGCTTGATTCGGCCCGCTCGCTTCGCTCCCGGCGCCGGTTTGATTCGGCCCGCTCGCTTCGCTCCCGGCGCCGGGTTGCTCCAGTACCTGCGCCAGCGTCGCGACGATGGTCGAGCGGACGGCGTCGGCCGTGAGGCCCAGCCCGCTCATCGCCTCGGCAAGCGTGCCATCGGCGAAGAAGCCGAGCAGGAGATGCTCCGTGCCGATGTAGTTGTGCCCGAGATCGAGGGCGGCAGTGACGGTCGACTCCAAGACCGACTTCGACGCGTCGTCGTAGGGCACCACGCTCGTTGCTTCGTCGTCGGCGATGTCCCGCGGTGCCGGGAGCAGCGGCGCGATGGCCGCACGCCAGTTGTCGGCGTCGACGCCGGAGTCCCGCAACACATGGAACACGAGGGACTTCGGTTCGGCCGTGAGGGCCTGCGCGATGTGGGCCGGGGTCACGTGCTCGGCACGGCCCGCGGCAGCTGCCGCGTTCGCGGCCATCAGTACGTTCGCGGCCCGAGGTGTGAAACGCGAGAACGGGTTGTCCGCGCCGGGAGCATCGTTCTCGCCCGCGGACGACACCCGATCGACGAACCGCTTCTGAGCGGCCTGTTTGCTCACGCCCATGCTGGTGCCGATCGCGGTCCACGATGCCCCCGAGCGACGGGCCTGGTCGACGAAGTGACCGATCAGGCTGTCGGCGATGTCGCCCAGGTGCTGCGCGGCGACCACCGCGTCGGAGAGTTGGTCCAACGGGTCGTCGTGGACCTTGCGGATGGCATGGATCAGGTCGTCGAGGCGGATGGAGACTGAATTCTGGGGCATGCGTCAACCGTAGGTTGACGAGTTGATCGCGTCAACCCCGAGTTGACGACGACGCGTCGAGGCCGATCAAGCGCGTGTGCGTTGACAGGAACGGCAAGCGTCATGACGATGGATGCGGAGATCGGCGAAGTCGTCGCCGGCCGCTCCAGGCTTTGCCACGGGAGGTTATCCAGTGAGCATCACCGAACCGTCGGTTCGTCCCCAGTCCACAGACACCCGGTCCGCCGAGAGCCCGCCGGCGAACGGTGTCGTCACCGATGTCGCGCGTCGCTACCTCGACGTCCGCGCCCTGACCGACACGCTGTCCGAACGGCTTTCGCCCGAGGACCAGACACCGCAGTCGATGACCGAGGCGAGCCCGGCGAAATGGCACCGGGCGCACGTCACCTGGTTCTTCGAGGAGTTCATCCTGCGGCGTGACCCCGCGTACAAGGTCTACGACGACACGTTCCGGTACCTGTTCAACAGCTACTACGAGGCTGTGGGAGAACGGCATCCACGACCTGATCGCGGTCTCGTCACGCGGCCGGGTGTCCGCGATGTGACCCGCTATCGCGAGCATGTCGACGCCGCGATGGTGGATCTCCTCGAGCGCGGCGACCTCGACGAGGCCGCACTCGAACTCGTCGAACTCGGCTTCAATCACGAACAGCAGCACCAGGAGCTGCTGCTCATGGACATCAAGCATCTCTTCTCCACCAATACGTTCGGGCCGGTGTACGTCGATCGCGAACCCGACGAACCGGGCATCGCGAAAACGTTGGGCTGGCGGCAGTTCGAGGGCGGCGTCAACGAGATCGGCGCGTTGGGCAGCGGATTCTCCTACGACAACGAGGGCCCCCGGCACCGGGTGTATCTCGAGGACTTCGAGATAGCCGACCGCGCGGTCACCAACGCCGACTGGCTGGAGTTCATGGCCGACGACGGTTACCGGCGCGCCGAATTCTGGTTGTCCGACGGGTGGGCGACCATCCGCCAGACCGGATGGGACGCACCGGGATACTGGCGCGACGAAACGGGTGCGCGCTCCACCGACCCGTCGGACTGGACGACGTACACCCTGTCCGGTCGGCGGCGGATCGTGCCCGACGAGCCCGTCCTGCACGTCTCGTTCTACGAGGCCGACGCCTACGCCCGCTGGGCGGGGGCCCGGCTGCCCACCGAATTCGAGTGGGAGATCGCTGCCGGCTCACTGGGTACCGAGCGCGGGGCCCTGCTCGACCCGGACCGATGTCATCCCGGCCGCGTCGGTGCGGCGATGATCGGGGATGTGTGGGAGTGGACGGCCAGTGCGTACCTGCCCTATCCCGGCTTCGTGCCCGCCAACGGCGCGGTGGGTGAATACAACGGCAAGTTCATGTCCGACCAGCATGTGCTGCGCGGGGCGAGCGCGGTGACGCCTGTGGGTCACGAACGACTGACGTACCGGAACTTCTTCCCGGCGCCGTCGCGCTGGGTCTTCTCGGGACTCCGGCTGGCCCGATGAGCCTCGACAGCGACACCCCGGTGACGGCGACCACCGGGGACACGGCCATCGGGGGCCTTGCCGCAGACGCACTCTCGGGATTGTGGCAGCAACCGCCGGTCCTCCCGACGAAGTGGTTGTACGACGAGCGCGGCAGCAAGCTCTTCGACGAGATCACCCGTCTGCCCGAGTACTATCCCACCCGCCGCGAGACCGCGATCCTGCGCGCGCGGTCGGCCGAGATCGCCTCGACGACCCGTGCCGACGTCATCGTCGAACTGGGCTCGGGCACATCGACCAAGACGCGTCTGCTGCTCGACGCCTTCGTGGACGCGGCCGCCGACGGTGAGCGTCCGACCTACGTCCCCGTCGACGTCAGCACCGAGATGCTCACGACGACAGCCGAAGTGCTCGCCGTCGACTATCCCGGGATCGACGTCGTCCCCGTGGTCGCCGACTTCACCGAGCCCGACCTGGATCTCCCGCCCGCCGACGGCCCGCGCCTCGCGGTGTTCCTCGGTGGCACGATCGGCAACTTCGATCCTGCTGCGCGCGCGGAGTTCTATCGTTCGATGGTCGGCTCGTTGTCCCCGGGTGACTACTTCCTCCTCGGTACCGACCTCGTCAAGGACACCGGGCGGCTCGTCGCCGCCTACGACGACAGTGCCGGTGTGACCGCCGATTTCAACCGGAACATGATCGAGGTGCTCCGTGCCGGCCTCGACGCTCGCGGGCTCTACGCCGACGACTTCGAACACATCGCCCGCTGGAATCCGGGCGAGCACCGCGTCGAGATGTGGCTTCGCGCCCGGCGGGACGTCGACGCGTACTTCGGTGTGCTGGGCCGATCGTGGCGGGTGCCCGCGGGAACCGAGATCCACACCGAGATCAGCACCAAGTTCCAGCCCGGGGCGCTCGCGGAAGAACTCGAGTCGGCCGGACTGTCCGTCGTGTCGGCGTGGACCGATCCCGCGGGCGACTTTCAGCTCACCCTGACCCGACGCTGAGCAGTTCGCGCACCCGCGGGATGACCTGCGTCCCATAGAGTTCGATGCTGCGCATGAGCTCGGGGTGGCCGAGTGTCCCGTGCGAATACTTCAGGTCGAATCGGCTCAGTCCCAGTGCCTGGACGGTCGACGCGATCTTGCGGGCAACGGTGTCGGGCGACCCGACGTAGAGCGAGCCGCCGGGTCCCGTCGACCGCTCGAACTCGATGCGGGTCGGCGGCGGCCAACCGCGTTCGCGACCGATGCGTCCGACGTACTCGCGGTAGTGCGGCCATAGGGCGTCGCGTGCCTGCGCGTCGGTGTCGGCGACATGTCCCGGTGAGTGCACGCCGACGGGCAATAGCGGCTTGTCCATCTCGCGCAGGGCGCGGTGATAGAGATCGACGTACGGCTTGAAGCGCAGCGGGTCGCCGCCGATGATCGCGAGCATGAGCGGCAGGCCGTACGACGCGGCACGTACCACCGACTCCGGGCTGCCGCCGACCGCGATCCACGTCGGCAGGGGAGGGTTCTCGAGTTCGGGGTAGACCGTCTGGGACTGCAGCGGACTGCGCGTGGAACCCGACCAGGAGACCGGTCGGCCGGTGCGCAGTTCGGCGAACAGGGCCAGCTTGTCGCTGAACAGTTCTTCGTAATCGGAGAGGTCGAAACCGAACAGCGGAAACGACTCGGTGAACGACCCGCGCCCGAGGATCACCTCGGCGCGACCCGACGACAACGCATCGACTGTCGAGAACCGCTGGAACACGCGGATCGGATCATCGGAACTGAGGACGGTGACGGCCGAACCGAGACGCATCCGGGTGGTGCGCGCCGCGATCGCGCCGAGTACGACCTCGGGTGCCGACACCGCGTAGTCGTCGCGGTGATGCTCACCGACACCGAGGAAGTCGACGCCGACCGTGTCGGCGAGGATGGCCTGCTCGAGCAGGTCGCGCAGGGTCTGCGATCCCGAGCGCAATGTGCCGTCGGGTTCGGCGGTGATGTCCCCGAACGTGTCGAGACCGAGCTCGACCTTCTCGATACCTACCGGGTGAGATTCCATGTCGCCCTTCGCGAAGTTGTGATCGTGCGGGGCGAAATCCGAGGAATCGCGCCCGCATTGGTCTTTTCACACGATTTCACGGACATCTTTCCAGTTCGTCACGGTGTCGAGGTCGGTGCTGTGTAATGCTTCATATCGGTTCATGTGCTCGGCGTGCGAGCGCCGATTCTTCTAGACAAGGGAGACACTCCGATGTGGGATTCATTCTGGGACTTCATCTGGTACACGATCGTCATCTTCGCGTTCGTCGCATACCTGATCGTCCTGTGGCACATCATCAGCGACCTGTTCCGGGACAAGGCGTCCTCGGGGTGGGCGAAGGCGGCGTGGGTGATCTTTCTGATCGTCTTCCCGTACATCACCGCGATCGTCTACCTACTCGCCAAGGGCAAGGGGATGGCCGAGCGTCAGCGTGAGGCGTACAGCGAGGCCAAGCAGGCGTCCGACGAGTACATCCGGTCTGTCGCGGGCACCTCGCCGACGCAGCAGATCGCCGACGCGAAGAACCTGCTCGACTCGGGCGCGATCACACCCCAGGAGTTCGAACACCTGAAGAGCAAGGCCCTCAGCGGAACCGCCTGACGGTCCCTCGACACAGACAACGCTCCCCGATGGCGCCGGTCGCCGTCGGGGAGCGTTGTCTGCTTCTCGGGGTCCGGCCCGGTCGCGTCAGTCCGCCGACCCGACGCCCACACGCCACAGCGGATTGACCGGACCGTGGCCGGCGCCCAGTGGATACGCAGCGGCCAGACAACGGGTCACCCAGTCCTTGCCGAAGCCGACCGCCTCGGGAACCTCGTATCCATGTGCCAACGCGCACGCGATCGCGGCGGCGAGGGTGTCGCCGGCGCCGTGGTCGTGCGGAGTGTCGATGCGTTCGTGGCTGAGCTCGATGAACTGGTCGCCGTCGTAGAGCAGATCGGGGGAGTGGTCCGAGCTTCGCAGGTGCCCGCCTTTCACCAGCGCCCAGCGCGGCCCGAGATCGAGCAGTGCCCTGGCCGCGTCGCGTTGCGACGCGGTATCGGTGACCTCGATCCCGGTGATCAGGCGAACCTCGTCCAGGTTCGGGGTCACCACCGTCGCGAGGGGAAACAGGCTGTGCCGCAGGGTGTCGAGTGCCGAGTCGGCGAGCAGCTGGTTGCCGTGCATCGACGCGCACACCGGATCGACCACCAGCGGAACGGATGTGTCCCGGCCGATACCGCTCGTGCGGCACTGCTCGACGATGGCCTCGATGATGGGCGCCGACGCGAGCATCCCGGTCTTCGCCGCGGCCACACCGATGTCACCGGACACGGAGTCGATCTGCGCCGCCACGGTCTGCGGTGAGATCTCCTCGAACCCGCTCACGCCCACCGAGTTCTGGACCGTCACCGCGGTCACCGCGACACACCCGTGCACCCCGAGCAGGGCGAAGGTGCGCATGTCTGCCTGAATTCCCGCGCCCCCGCCGGAGTCCGAACCCGCGATGGTCAGGACCCGTACCGGAGCGGACCCGCGCTGCGCGACCGGGAGTCCCGTGAAGGACTGCTCGTCGACCGATCGGGTACCGGATACACGTGTGCCCATGGCTGCTCCCTACGCCGGCATTATCCGGACAGGTTCGAGCGGTCGGCGACCGCCTGTCGCCATCTCAGCCCTCGGTCGTCGTGAGAGCCCCCGCGGTGTAGTTGTCGTGCGCCCGCCACCCTACAGCGCGGAGTTCGTTCGGGTCGTAGGGGTGCGCGCGACCGTCTCGATGTGCGACGACCGGACGATCGGGGTCGGCAGTTACGGTTCCGTAAGGTACCGTGTGACCCGGATCACAAGCGGGGCCGATGCCGAGGTTCGGACGGCACATGTCAGTGGTCCGATGTCCACGATCAAGAGGTGAGGAGGGTCGGGTGCTACGCAAGCATCGTCAGCGACCACCACAGTCGGCGAAGTCGATCCTGCAACAGATCGCGCAGGTGGTGCACAATCCCGACCGCGACCGGTTCGAACTGTGGGTCGCCGGCGACCTGGTCGGCGTGCTCGGCTACTCGACCGAGACGGTCGACGGTCAGACGACCATCACCGTGCTGCACACCGTGCTCTACGACGAGTACAGCGGACACGGTCTCGCCACCCGACTCACCCGCACCGTCGTGCACTACACCCGTGAACAAGGCGCCCGTCTACGACCCGTGTGCACGTTCACCAAGCACTACCTCGACGGCCATCCCGGGATCGTGACGCTCGCGCCGGTGTGATCCGAAGGTTGGCCTCGGCGGCTCCGGAACATTCCTCGCCGGACCCTTCGAGGCTCGTCGCTATCGCTCCTCGCACCTCAGGGAGCAGGGGTTATGCGCTTCCTTCTTCGGATTATGGAGCGGTGGTCGCGCTCCTCGCGCCGGTGTGAGGAACGGGCTCCGACTCGGCTCAGCCCGCCGACGGCTCCGACAGCAATGTCTCGCGGAGCACCTTCTTGTCGATCTTGCCTACTGCGGTGACCGGCAGTGTGCGCACGACGCGGACCACGTCGGGCAGTTTGAAGGAGGCGAGTCCGCGGTCGGCGAGGAAGGTGCGGATCGTGGCCAGCTCGAGTGGACGGGCCGGGGGGTGTTCGTGCGAGAGCACGACTGCCGCACAGATCTTCTCACCGAGCGCGTCGTCGGGCAGCCCGACCACCGCGACCTGCCGGACCGAATCGTGGGCGAGGAGGTTCTCCTCGACGTCGTCGGCGGCGACGTTCTCCCCGGCGCGCACGATGGTGTCCTTGATGCGGCCGGTCACGGCCAGGTGCCCCGACGGCAGCCTGGTGACCTTGTCCCCGGACCGGTAGAAGCCGTCCGGCGTGAAGGACTTCTCGTTGTGGGCGGCGGCGCGGTAGTAGCCGCGGATCGTGTACGGCCCCCGCACCAGCAGTTCGCCTTCTTCCCCGTCGGGGACATCGGCTCCGTCCTCGTCGACCACACGTACCTCGTCGAGCGCCGACATCGGCGCCCCCTGCACCTGGTGGACCAGGTCGCGTGGGTCGTCGGTCCGGGTGTAGCAGATCAGCCCCTCGGCCATGCCGAAGACCTGCTGGACGACGGGGCCGAGGGCCCCGTCGAGGGCGACGGCGTCGGACTGGGCCAGCTTGGCGCCGCCCACCTGCAGCAGGCGCAGGGAGCTGATGTCCGCCGGCTCCCACTCGGTCGCCGCGCACCAGAGTTGCGCGAGCGCGGGGACGAGCGCGGTCACCGTGACGCGGTGCCGCTCGATGAGCTCGAAAGTGTTGTCCGGACTGGGGTTGTCGGCGAAGACGACGTGGCCGCCCGCACCGAAGACGCCCAGGATTCCCGGGCAGCACAGCGGGAAGTTGTGCGCGGCCGGCAATGCGACGAGGTAGGTGTCGTCGGCGGTGAGGCCGGCGACGTCCGCGGACAGCCGGGCGTTGAGGTCGTAGTCGTCGTGCGTGCGCGCGATGAGTTTCGGCAGTCCGGTGGTGCCCCCCGACACGAGGAACAGGGCGGGTAGCCCGGCGTCGGGGGCAGCCGGGAGCTCGACCGAGGCGGGGTCGGCGTCGGGGAGCGGTGTGAATCGACCCGGTTCGCCGGAGATGAAGACCTGCGCGACGTCGGGCACCCGTGACTGCAGCTCGGTCGCGAGCTCGCGGTAGTCGAATCCCCGGCGGCCGTCCTCACCGATGTAGGCGACCGCGCCGGCACCGGCTGCGAGATGGGCGATCTCGGAGATCCGGTGCGCGGGCAGCGTCATCACCGGCACGACACCCGCGCGTAGGAGGCCGTACAGGGTGACCGCGAAGTCGAGGGAGTTGTTCAGCTGCAACACGACCCGTTGCGTCGGCTGCAGTCCGGCCGCGACGAAACCGGCGGCACGACGGAGGGTGGCGTCGCGGAACTCGGCATAGGTGAGCGTGCGCGGCCCGTCGGTGGAGGCATCGGTCAGCGCAGGGGAGTCGGGAGTTCGCTCGGCGGCCAGATCGAGGCCGGCGAACAACGGGCGGTCGAGGAAGACGCCGGCGTCGCGGTACTTCTGTGCCTGTGCGTCGGTGTGGGGAGCGAAACCGTCGAGCAGATCGGTCGCGGGGTCGAGATGCGTCGGCATGAGTTCATTCAAACACAGGCAGGATAGGGTAACCTTACCGGTCGATGCAGGGCGGGAGGCCGGCTATCGACCCGCGGGGGATTGTTTGATTAGGCTGCCCTAAGATTCCCTATGATCATCGGTGCTCGAGTGCATCACGACCGGAGGAACGAAGGACATGTCGCTGACAACCGAATCGCACGCCGCGCAGTTCGTCGACCTGCTCGCGCCGGCCTCGCCGCTGAGCGAGTCCGATGCCGCGCGGATCACGGCGGCCTGGGCCGGCTCCGGCGAATTCGGCGACCATGTCGTCTACGAGCGTGACCGGCGCTGGACCTTTGCGGCCGGTGTCCGCGCCCGCGTGGTGATCACGCGCAGTGAGGTCATCGTCGACGATCAGGGCGACCGCACGACGACGCCCTGGCACGGCGACCCCGCCGACGCGCTCGCCGCCGCGACCGCGTCGCTGTCGATTCCCGACTGGCGCGTCTACGGCTGGGTCGGTTTCGACTTCTGCGCGCCCTATCACGGCATCCTCGAGCGCGTTCCCGAGGACACGGTGCTGGCGCACCTCATCGTTCCCGAGTTCGAGGCGACCGTCGATGCCGACGGGGTCGACACCGGGTCGCTCGACGCCGAGAGTGCCGGTCGTCTCCTCGAGATCGCCTCGCGAGCCACCGTTTCCGGCGAGTCGCGGCCGGTGGATGTACAGTCCGACCCGGACGACTACCGGGGCCGTGTGGCCACCGCTGTCGCCGAGATCGAAGCCGGCCGGTACCAGAAGGTGATCCTCTCGCGTGCCGTCGACATCCCGTTCGACGTCGACATCCCGGCCACCTACGCCCGCGGCCGCGCCGACAACAACCCCGCCCGGAGCTACCTGCTCTCGCTCGGTGACCTGCAGGCGGCCGGGTTCAGTCCCGAACTCGTCGTCGCGGTGCATGACGACCGGACCGTGGTCACCGAACCGCTGGCCGGCACAAGGGCTTTCGGGATCTCCGCGGAGCAGGACGCGGCGGCCCGCGCCGACCTGCTCTCGGATGCCAAGGAGATCGCCGAGCACGCCATGTCGGTACGTGCGTGCTTCGACGAGATCTCCTCGATCGCCACTGCGGACACCACGGCCGTGAGCGAGTTCATGGAGGTTCGTGAGCGCGGGAGCGTCCAGCATCTGGCCTCGACCGTGCGCGGGACCCTCGCCGATCACGAAACGCCGTGGCGTGCACTCGAGGTGGTGTTCCCGTCGATCACCGCGTCGGGCATCCCCAAGACCCCGGCCGTGGAGGCGATCGACCGTCTCGAGCCCCGACGCCGCGGCCTGTATTCCGGCGCGATCCTCACCGCCTCGTCGACGGGCGAGCTCGAAGCGACCCTGGCCCTGCGCACCATCTTCTCGTCCGGGCAAGGCGCATGGCTGCGTGCCGGTGCCGGGATCGTCGCCCAGTCCACGCCGGAGCGCGAGTTCACCGAGACCTGCGAGAAGCTGGCCAGCGTCGCCCCGTACGTGGTCCCGCGCTGACCGACCGATACTTTCGACCGAACATCACCACCCCAGGAGCCACCACATGTCCGACCACATCACCGAAGCCCTGCGCGGCATCCTCGAAGAGGACCTCGACCTCGCGCTCGGCGACATCAGCCGCGACTCGAAGCTGATCGACGACCTCGGGCTGGACTCGGTGGCGTTCGCCATCGGCGTGGTGGCGATTGAAGAGCGTCTCGGCGTGAAGCTGTCGGAACGGGAGCTCTTCGAGTCCAAGACCGTCGGCGACCTCGAGGACCTCATCCGGTCGAAGGCCGGCACCCCGGCCTGAGAGGACCCGGACCCGACATGACTGTGGAGACCCCAGTGCAGACGTACGCCGAACTGCTCGACGCCGCGTTCGACAAGCAGGTGACGGCGTGGACGGCGCAGGCCGAGCGGGATCACCGATTCCCGCGGCCCCTGCTCGAACACCTCGGTGCCGAGGGCGTCTTCGTCCGCAAGTGGGAGGACCGCAAGGTCACCGACCTCCACGACCATTTCGCCCTCGGCGCACATCTCGGCGCGCTGGGTTCCGCGGCCATCGGAGTGGGTGTGAGCCTGCACGATTCGGCCATCGCCATCCTCCGCCGCTTCGGCCGCAACGACTACCTCAGAGACCTGGCCCAGCGCGCCCTGACCGCCGAGACGGTGCTGTGCATCGGGGCCTCCGAGGAGCAGGGCGGGTCGGATCTACAGAACTCCGAGACCCGAATCCTGCCGGAGAACGGCGGGTTCCGCGTCGTCGGGCACAAGAAGTTCGTGTCTCTTTCGCCGATCGCGGACCACGTGTTCGTGGTCTGCCGGGGCGTCGACGACGGTCCCGACGTGGGCGGCAACGTGGCGCTGGCCGCCGTCCCGATCGAGTCGGTGACGGTGGGGAAGCCATATGCGAAACTCGGCGCCGGGCCCCTCGACACCGCGCCGGTGACCATCGACGCCTGGATCCCCGACGAGGCGCTGATCGCCCGGCCGGGGACGGGCCTGGCGATCATCAGCTGGGGATTGGCGCACGAGCGGTACTCGGTGGCCGCCCAGATCGCCGCCGCGTGCGACGTGATGATCGGCGTGACACTCGCCCGGATGGTGGAGCGCACCCAATTCGGCAAGAAGCTCTACGACCATCAGGCGCTCCGGCTGCGCGTCGCCGATCTGCAGGCCAGGGTCGACGTCCTGCGCTACTCGCTGGCCGGAGTCGCCGCGGAGGGCAAGATCAACCTGCGCACCGCCGCGGCACTGAAGGCCACCGCCGCCAACCTCGGGGAAGAGGTCGCGTCGGAGTGCCTGCACATCTTCGGCGGGATCGGTTACCTCGAGACCGGATCCCCGATCGGTCGCTGGTGGCGGGACATGAAACTGGCCCGAGTCGGCGGCGGCACCGACGAGGTGCTGTGGGAACTGGTCGCGGCGGCGATGAAACCCGACACCGAGCGGTACCAGGCCATGTTCGTCGACTCCGAACTCCACGGCACCGGCTCGCCGGTGTCCTGAAGCGCTCGAGCCATCGTCCCTCTCACCCAGGCGGTCATCCCATGAACAGCCCAGCCAGCCAGGCGCCGGCCGACGCGCGTGTCACCGAACTCGCGCCGCCCGACCACACCTATCTGCACATGGACAAAGACAGTGCGCCCATGCACTGGTCGATGCTCCTGCAGCTCGAGAGCAACGGGGCGTTGCTCGGCCTCGACGAGGTGCGGACGCGGGTCCGGGAGCGGGCCGGGCTGTTCGAGATCTTCCGGCTGGGCATCCGCAACGGCCGCTGGCGCAAGCCCGAGGTGGTGCTCGCCGACGACAGCTGGGATGCCGGCGAGCACGTGACCGAGTTCGGGTTCACCGACCGCGCCCATCTCCAGCGACGGGTGACGAAACTGCTCGAGTCGCCGCTGCCGCGTCCGCGCCCGTTCTGGGACATCACCCTGTTCACACCGTCGGCGGGTGCCGAGGGTGTCGGACAATGGGTCCTGCTCCGGGTGCACCACAGCATCTCCGACGGCATCGCGGGGGCGGCCTTCGCCGCCCTCCTCGCCGACGGGGAACCCGACGATCTCGCGGAGTTCGAGCGATTCGCCACCAGTCCCCGCTTCCGGATCAGCGGCATCGATCCCGAAGAACTCAAAGAGGCGAAGGCCGCCTATGGCGACCAGCACGCGGCGGGCGGTGGCAAGAAACGGGCCTGGCCCGCACTGACGAAGTCGGGCGAGCGCGAGTACGCCCTGTTCTCCGCGTCGACCCGGACGCTGCGCAAGGCGGCCAAGGGCAACGGTGCGACCGTTCACGAGTTCCTCCTTGCCGCCATCGGCCGCGCGATCAGCCTCAACCCGCCCGCGTCCCCACAGGCCGACGTCGTCCGCGTGACACTGCCCGTGCCCCTCGACGACGAGTTCCGGCACACCGGCAACGCGGTGTCCGTGGCGCTCCTCAACCTGCTCGGCAACGAGCCTGATCTGTCGCGTCAGATCGGCCGTGCGCGAAGCGAACTCGAGACGATCGCAACGCGCAAGCCGGAGCTGTACCTGGCCGCCGCCGACGATCTGCCGCGCGCCCCGCTGTGGGGTCTGCAACGCGCGATCGTGAACGCGTCGATGTCCCACATGCACCCCGACATCCACATCGGCATCAACCCCGGCTTCTCGCGGGTCCGGTCGGTGCTGGGGCGTTCGATCGTCACCCTGACACCGTTGTCGCCGCTCGCGGGCTACTCGCTGTCGGTGACGGCCTTGATCCTCGGACACACCACCACGTTCGGCGTCGTCACCGACGCGCGGGCGCTACCCGGGTACGCCGAACGATTCGTGTCCGCGCTCGACGAAGTACTTCAGGAGGCCCTCCCGTCAACCTGACGGGGGTGCGAGCTTAGGCTTGCCTTGTAATCCGGGGTCCGAGGGCTGCAATATACAGGTGGCCGTCGGCTCGGCGGGGGCGAAGACATACACGGAGAAAGAACAACATGAGCAACGACGTCAACTACCAGGACCCGGCCGGGGCCGATTACTACTCGGGGGTCGATCACCGCGAGTCGGACACCGGTTCGTCTCGCCGATCGGGCGGGGTCAGCGTCCCGACCGTCCTGGCGTCGGCAGGCATCGCTGCCATCATCTCCGCGATCGTCGTGACGATCGGCGTGGTGGGCATCGTGGTGAGCGAGCGCAACGACTCCGCCACCGCCGCACAGCCGACCGTCGTCAACCTCGGTGCCGCGCAGACCGCCCTGCCCCAGCAGGGCATTGCCGGCCAGCAGCCCGTCCCGGGTCAGCCCGCACCCGCCGGCGCACCGGCCGGAGCGCCGGCAGCGGCCCCGACGGAAAACGTGCCCGAAGGCGGCGGAGCGATCGGTGGACCGGTCGGTCCTCCCGGTGAAGGAGCCGCGCCGGCTCCGGGTGCGGCCCCCGCACCTGCTCCCGCGCCGGGCACCACGGCCGCCCCGCAGCAGAGCGTTGCCGCCGGCCCGACCGCGCTGACGCCCGGACAGCTCAACACCAAGGTCCGCATCGTCATGAACTCCAACGGCAGCCGCGCCGCACGCGCCGCCGAACTCGAGGGCGGTGAGCGCGCGCTCCGTCAGATCGACCTCGTCGCCCGCGCGATCACGACCTACGGCAACGTCGGGCTCAGCTACCAGATGGTCGGGCCCGTCCAGGTCAGCGGCAACACGCTGACCGCTCCGCTGCAGATCAGCGTGGTCGGCCGCGGTAGCCAGAATCGCTCGATGACGTTCGTGTGGAGCGGCAACAAGTGGAAGCTCTCCAACCGAAGCGTCTGCACCATCGCGGGATTCGTCCTGCTGCCCTGCTCGCTCTGACCGCGCGGGGTGACACGGTCCGGTCCGCCGGACGACACCGACAACCCATTGGGGGATCTTCACGTGATTTCACGACCACGCCTGGGCGCACTCGCCGCGAGTGCACTCCTGTTCGCGGGCCTGCTGGCCGGTTGCTCGAGCTCGGATGACGAATCCGCCGGTGGCACCGTCCAACTCAACTTGCCGGACGGCCGGTCGGTGACGATCCCGGACACCCCGGAGCGGATCGTGACCCTGGGTGACCAATGGACCGACGTCGTTCTGTCGTTCGGTGAGACGCCGGTGGGGTACTACGATTACTCGAAGTCGGCGACCGGCGAGATGCAGCCGTGGTACGGCGAGAAGCTGGCCGACGCGACGTTCGTCGATCCCACCAAGGGCGACGACGCGACGACCATCGCCAAGCTGAACCCGGACCTGATCTTCGCACCCGGCTTCGCCTCGGACAGCCCGGAGTTCCAGCAGATCTCGAAGCTGGCCCCGACGGTCAATGCCATCAGCGACCAGGAGATCGATCCCTGGCAGGACATGGTCACGGTGATGGGCACCGTGCTGCACGACCCGGAGAAGGCGAAGTCGATCATCGACGACACCAACGCGAAGATCGCGGCGGTGGCGCAGGAGTACCCGGATCTGAAGGGTAAGACCTACGCGTTCGCGTTCATGTACGGCAACGACCAGCTGTCGGTACTCGGCGACGAGAACGACGGCGCCGGAAAGCTGTTCACCTCGCTCGGGATGAAGATGGCTCCCAAGCTGGTCGCCGAGTACCAGCGGACCGGCCAGCCGCGCTTCGGGCTGAGCACCGAGAACATCCCGATGCTCGACGCGGATGTGCTCGTCGTGGCGACGGCCACCCCGGAGCAGGCGGAGACCCTGAAGTCGCTGCCCGGGTACAAGAACCTGAAGGCGGTCAAGGACAACGCCGTCACGTTCATGACCCAGTCGCAGATCACCGGTCTCAACGCGCCGACGCCGAACTCGATCCCGTACGTCCTCGACCTGCTGAAGCCGTCGTTCGCCGCGGCGTCCAACTGAGCTCGGTCTTAATCGAACTCGCCCTCCGCGGAATGCGGAGGGCGAGTTCGTTTTCGGGTCACCGGACCCTTCGTGGCTCGTCGCTATCGCTCCTCGCACCTCAGGGAGCAGGGGGTGCTCGTCGCTATCGCTCCTCAGTATCCGCGGCCTGGCGGCCGTCGTGGCTACGAAAGAACTCGTTGTGTTGGAGCGAGCCCAACCACTGCTCCCTGAGGAGGCCGGAGCTTGCGGAGGCCGTCACGAAGGGTCCTGGCGAGTCGGGTTGCGAAGACCCTTCGTGACGCGCCCTCCGCAAGCTCCGGGCGCTCCTCAGGGAGCAGGGGGTGCCCGTCGCCATGGGCTCCTCAGGGAGCGGGGGCCCACCGCTGGTTGAGCAGGCGACGAGCGCAGCGAGGAGCCGTGTCGAAGCCACTTGGCAACAACGACAACGGCCCGAGCCGCACGTGGCGAATCGGGCCGTGAGCCGGCTAGCGGGTTACGGCGCGACGATGTCGTCGTCGTCCGACGCGCCGAAGCTGGTGAACGCGGTGTGCTTGGGCAGGCGGTAGGCCTCGCGGCCCAGCACGGTGTTCAGGATGCGTGCGTTGCGGACCGCGCCGATGTCGAGGTTCGGGGCCGAGACGCCGTGCGCGTGCTCCTCGGCATTGGCGACGAAGATCCGGTTGGTCAGGGCGTCGTCGGTCTCGATCTCGTGGTTGGCGCCGATGACCAGGCGTCCGCGCGAATCCCGGTGCAGCGCAGACTCGATCGGGGCCAGAAAGTCCGCCCTGCGGGCCTGGTAGCCGGTACTGGCGATGACCATGTCGGTGGTGTGGGCCAGTTCGGAGCCGGTGTCGAGGTGACGGCCGCGGACCCGGAGCTTGCCGTCGGCGAGGGTGTCGACGCCCTCGACCTCGACCGAGATCCGCAGCTGCACCGGGTTGAGCTTGTCCTGCAACTGGCGCCGGTACAGCAGGTCGTGCAGGCGTTCCAGGGTATCGGTGGAGATGCCCTTGTGGAACTGCCAGTGCTGCGGGCGAACCCGATCCCGCGCGGCCTCGGGAAGGCTGTGGAAGTAGTCCATGTAGGCCGGCGTGGTCATCTCCAATGAGAGCTTCGTGAAGTCCAGCGGCGCGAACCACGGTGTGCGCGTCCACCATCGGACCGCGGGTCCGCCGCGCAGGTTCGATTCCAGCAGATCGATGACGATCTCGGCACCCGACTGGCCGGAGCCGATGACCGTGACGGTGTCGCCGGCGAGCGCCTTCTCCTGGTTGAACAGGTAGTCGGAGCTGTGGACCACCGCGGGCGAGTCTGACGAGAGTGCCTGCGGGACGAACGGTTCGGTGCCGATGCCGACCACCACGTGTCGTGCGATCACCGTCGAAGAGCTCGTGCCGGTGTGCATGGTGACTCGGAACGCGTCGGCCTCGGCGTCCCAGGCCACCTCGTCGACGGTGGTGCCCCACCGGAGCGAGTCGAGCCGGGACACGCACCAGAGCAGGTAGGCCTCGTACTCGATGCGGGTCGGGAAGAAGTCCTCGCGTACCAGGAACCGGTACATGCGATCGATGTCGGCCATGTAGTTCAGGAACGACAGCGGATGGGTCGGGTCGACGAGCGTCACCAGGTCGGACAGGAAGCTCACCTGGAGGGTGGCGTCGTCGAACATCAGGCCCGGATGCCACCGGAACTCGTCCCGCGAGTCGACGACCAGGAGGTTCACGTCGTCGAGCGTCGAGGCGAGCGCGGCGAGGCCCAGATTGAATGGGCCGCAACCGATCGCGAGTACGTCTACGTTCTCAACAGGGGTCATTCGGACACTCTCACCATTTCTTCACTGTGGACTTCCGCGCCGGGTGCGGCGGTGCCTTCCGACTCCACCTCGAGCGCGACGCGCAACAGTTCGTCGAACAGCTCGTCGATCTCGCTCTCCGAGGTCTCCGGGTTGAGGAGGGTCAGTTTCAGGCAGGTCTGGGGCTCTTCCTCACCGGGCAGCCGGACCTGGGTACGGCCGATGAGTGCCTTGCCGTCGGCGATCAACCGACGTCGCAGTTCGCCGTTGACCGCGTCGAGATCGGCGCAGCGATACCGGAACACGACGGTGGTCAGCGTGACCGGCGCGATGAGCTCGAGTTGCAGTTCGGTGGCGATTCGCTGTTCGGCGTACACCGCGAGGTCGTTGCACTTGTCGAGCATGTCACCCAGGGTGCGGCGTCCGTAGGCGAGGAGGGTCGCCGCGACCTTGAGGACGTCGGGCCGTCGCGTCGTCTGCAGCGTCTGACCCAGGAGGCCGCTGTACCCGGCCTCCACGTCGTCGTCGGGGTTGAGGTAGGCCACCGAACGGTTCAGGGACACGAAGCGATTGGCGTCGGACAGCAGCATGAGGCTCGCGGCCGCCGGCTGCCAACCGACCTTGTGCAGGTCGAGGGTGACCGAGTCGGCGCGTTCGACGCCGGTGAGCAGACCGGCGAGGCGGTCGGAGAACAGCGAGCCGAAACCGTAGGCGGCGTCGACGTGCATCCAGATCTCGTGCCGCTCGGCGATGTCGGCGACCTCCCCGAGCGGGTCGACGGTACCGAAGTCGGTGGTGCCCGCGGTGGCGACGATCGCCAGTGGCGTCGCTCCGCGGGCGTCTCGGATGGCCGCTTCCAGCGCCTCCGGGATCATCCGGTGATGCGAGTCGACCTCGACCGGGATGACCGCGGTTTCGCCCAATCCCAGTGCCGCACAGGCGCGGTGGACCGAGAAGTGCGCCACGCGCGAGCAGAAGACGACCGGGCGGTGCAACGCCCCGACGCCGTCGTGCCGCACGTCGATGTCCCGCCGGGCAGCGGTGTGGTCGCGAGCGATCATGAGCGCCAGCAGATTCGAGATCGATCCGCCGGGACTGAAGACGCCGCCGGCATGTTCGCCGAACCCGGCCATACGAGCCAGCGACTGTACGGTCCAGGTCTCGAGCGCCAGGGTGGCCGGGCCGGAATCGTAGGTGTCGAGTGAGGCATTGGTGGCCGAGGCCAGGGCGTCGGCGGCGACCGCGACCGACAGCGGAGCGGGTTGCAGATGCGCCGCGGCCATCGGATGGGTGAGGTCCAGTCCGAACTCGGCCACCAGGCGGGCGAGCCGGGTCAGCGCCTCGGACTCGCCGATCCCGTTCTCCGGGACTCCGTGCGGGCCCAGTAGTGCCGTCACCCCGCCGAGCACCGCGACGGGGTCACCGCTCGGCAGCGGGGCGCCGTGGTGATCGTCGCCGACCGCGGCCGCGACCTCGGCCAAGCCACGCCCGAC
This sequence comes from Gordonia sp. NPDC127522, assembly GCF_042672305.1. Taxonomy (NCBI): domain Bacteria; kingdom Bacillati; phylum Actinomycetota; class Actinomycetes; order Mycobacteriales; family Gordoniaceae; genus Gordonia; species Gordonia sp. NPDC127522. Next base: position 20,047 of record NZ_JBHXVK010000012.1, on the reverse strand, counting down.
GTCGGCCCAGCCATCGCCGGGACGGGCGAATCGCGAGGCACCCCACACGGACTGGCGGTCTTCGGACACTGAGTTCCCCCCTGTTGACTCTGGCGCGCGGTGGCGCGGTGGCAGGCCGGTCATCCGGCGCTGCCCTTCTGTGGTGCGCTCTCGGCGAGGGTTTCGACGAGTGCGGAGACGTTCTGGTGCAACGACGTCGGGATCAGGTCGACGAGCGCGGTGAGTACTGCGGTGGCGCGGTCGGCCACCGCGTCGGGGACGATCCCCGGCTGGTGGTCGACCTCGACGTGGGTGCTCTCGTCGTCGGCCTCGAAGGCGATCGAGAGCGGGTAGTTGGCGATCCCGTTGAACACCGACCGGCAGGTGACCGGGGCGTCGGCGGGTTGCGGAATCCCCCGCAACGGTGCGGGCCGGACCGACGCCATGATCTCGATGACGGGAAAACGGCTGCCCTGCTGTCGCAACGCGGTCAGGATCGGCCCGAAGTCGGTGCCGGAGTGCTCCATCGAACGGTAGATGACCGCACCCGCATCCCGCAGAGCCTGCTCGACGGTGGCGTCGGGGTCGATGCGGAACCGCATCGGGATGATGTTGCCGCAGTATCCGACGTTCTGGGGTGACTGCGTCCGACGACGGTTGTCGGCCGGCACCACCAGGACGTGATCGGCGGCGCCGGTCAGGGCATACGCGGCCAGCGAACACACGCCGATCAGCAACGCGTTCGGGGTGGCCCCGACGGTCTGGGCGACCCGCCCGAAAGCGGCCAGCGAGTCGGCCGCCACCGGGGCGGCGACCTTGATGCCGTCGCGGTCGTCCATCGGCGAGAGCCAGCTGTCGGCGGCACTCTCGGTGGGCAACTCGCCGCTGAGCGGATAGCGGACGTCCTCGGCGGCCCAGGTCGTGAGGGCGTGGCGCACCGCGTCCTCGGCGGCCGCCGAGGACTCTGGTGCGACCGGGCGGGAGTCGGCGGTGACGTCCCCGGGCCACGAACCTGACACCAGGGTGCCCAGCAGCAGCGGCCATGAGGTGTCGTCGACGGCGAGATGGTGCACCACGAGGATCATCGTGACGTCGCCGTCCGAGCCCGAGACCCGAAGCCGGAGCGGCACATCCGACGTCAGATCGAATGGCGTGCGGGTCAGCGCGGTCGCGATCGCGTCGGCATCGTCGACGGGTCCGGTCGCCTCCGCGTCCGGCAGGCCCCATGTCCACGTGCCCGATGCGTCCCACGATCCCGCGTGCGAAACGGCGCGGCGAGTCGGCGTGCCCGTGTCGTCGACCTCGACCACCGAGCTCAGGACCCCGAAGCGCTCGACGAGTAGCTCGGCGGAGTCGACGACCGATCGGAGCGTTCGCGTACCGCCGAACTCCAGGACGAGTCCGATGTTGTGCGACACCGATTCCGGATCCAGTTCGTAGATCCGCCACATCCGCCGTTCGGCGGTGCCGAACTCGCCGAACGGCACGGAGGTCCTCGGTTCGTCAGGTGCGGGCGCCGTGCGGGCGGGTTCGCCGGCCTGCGCGATTCGACGACGCAACAGCGTCAGTCGCGCTTCGGTCAACGCGGGCATGGTTCCCTCTCGGTCGATGTGGCGGTGGTCGGCGTCGACGCTGCTGCGGTCATGCCACGCAACACATCCCAGTCGCGGACGACCTCGATCAGCTCGCCCGCCGCCCACCGCGGCGCCTGGTCCTGGAAGTGATCGGAACGGGGATCACCGCTCACGCCCAGCGGAACGATCCAGCGGCTCGCACCGCGGTCCGCGAGGTCCCACACATATCGTGCGGCGGCACCCGTGATGCACAGGTGGGTGCCGACCGCCGCGGCGTTGGCGAACACGCACTCGGCGTCCCCCGCCAGGGGCAGGGGTGCAGGACGAAGGGTGGCGAACAGGTCCGGGTACTGCGGCGATGCGCCGACCAGGTCGAATCCGTGGATCGGTGCCAGGCGGTGGACGCTGCCCCACGTGGGCGTCGAACCGAAGGCCCCGATCCGGGCCACCACGGCATCGAGGGCTGCGACCGCCACGGCCTCGATGTCGATGCCGATCCCCGCCGTGTTGGCGACGACCGAGGTCAGCGCGGTCGCGAGACGGGGCTCGGGCACGAACCACGGCTGGAACACCGCCGGGAACCCGTGCGGCCCGCGCAGCGGCGCGAGCACGTCGGTACTCGCGACCCCGAGAACCAACTGGGTACGGAACTCGGCATAGAGGTACGCGTCGGTGCTGTCGGCGGTCATCGACCGGTCCCACGCCACTAGGCGCTCCCGGATGTGCTCGGCCTCGGCGTCGGCGCCGCGTACACGTGACAGCAACGCCTGGACGACGGTCGCCTGCTCGAGGCGGACATCGGTGTGGATGTCGGCGCAATCCGCCGGACTCACCGAACCGAGACCGTCGAGCCGCGCGGCGATGCGGTCGGCGCGGAACGGTTCGACGCACTCACTCGTGAGCGGTTGCAACGCAGGCACATCGGACATCCGCTGGTTGGCGGTGACGGTGAAGGCGGGACCCTTCGAGACGCCCTCCGCAAGCTCCGGGCTCGTCAGGGAGCGG
>NZ_JBHXVK010000012.1:0-17391 GCF_042672305.1 Gordonia sp. NPDC127522 | reverse complement strand
GGGGGGTGGCCTCCGCAAGGTCCGGGCTCGTCAGGGAGCGGGGGGTGGCCTCCGCAAGGTCCGGGCTCGTCAGGGAGCGGGGGGTGGCCTCCGCAAGGTCCGGGCTCGTCAGGGAGCGGGGGGTGGCCTCCGCAAGGTCCGGGCTCCTCAGGGAGCGGAGGGTCGCGTCGAAGCCGGGGTCACCGAGCGAACCCGCCTCGTATCCGCGCCACTGGTAGCGCTCGTCCCAGCCTGGGACCGGCAACCAGTAGTTCTCGGGCGCGCGGACCGGGACCCGGCCGGCCACGTGGGTGGCGACGGTGCCGTCGGCGTGGGCGATGACCGCGCGGTTGACCGGCTCGACCCACTTCGTCAGGGCTGCTTCGACCTCGGCGACGGTGCGCACGAAGAGCAAGTCGATCGGCGCGTCGAAGGTGACCTCTTCGGTGAGCAGCGGGGACCGGATGCTCATCGCGAACGACTCGTCGGGACCGCCGAAGACGACGGCACCGTTCGGGGTGGTGACGACCTGCACGGCAACGGGTTCGGCATCCCGGACGAGGATCGTCTCGGTGCTCACCCCGGCCGGCACCCGCCCGCCGCCCGGTACCTCGACCAGGAGCGTGCCGGCCTCGTCGCGCGTCAATCGCTCGAGGTACAGATCCTGATAGTCACCCATCGCATTCGTGATGCCCCAGGCGATGTCGTCGCCCTGACAGAAGTGCGGGACCCCCGGGACGCCGGCAAAGGCGAACCCGGCCATGTCGAATGCACCGTGCGAACCTGTCGAGGCGAGGTGGAACTGCTGATAGATGCCCGGCAGTTCGAGGAATCGATGCGGGTCGCCGGCGACGATGGGCGCACCGGTCGAGCTCCGCTCGGCGGACACACCCCAGGCGTTGCTGCCCGACATGGGATCGCCGAGGTCCACCGCCGGGGCGGGTTGCTCGGGCGACGCCGGGCGGGTGATCGCGAGGATCTCCTCCAGGAACGCCTCATCGGGCATCGCGGGCACCGTGGGGTCGGTCTCCCGCGTCTCGAAGTCCCAGAACCGCAGCGCATCCAGACCGAGCGTGCGGCAGGCATGCAGGCGGAAGAGTTTCGTGGTGAACCGCCCGAAGAGCACGTGATGCATGATGAACACCGAGATCGGCGTCCACGGCCGCCACGGCAGCGGACGATGCGCCAACGCCTCGAGTTCCGGTGCGGCAGCCGACGTCTCGAGGTCGCCGAGGGTGCTGTTCACGCCGTCGGCGTAGGCGGTGACCAGTTCCCGGGTGCGGGTGGACGATGCGTCGAAGATGCGTTTCGCCGCCACGTCGAGCTGGGCGCGGCGGGCGAAGGTGTCCCATTCGACGCAGCCGGCCCCGAAGACCTCGGCGGTGCGTCCCTCGGCGCGCAGCCGCATGAACTCGATCTGCCAGCGCCGGTCCTCGCCGCATGCCCGGCCCTGTCCGTACAGAGCTCCGCGCGGCGTCGTGGCGAGGACGTGCGGGATGCCGTGGTCATCACGCAGGATCTCCACGTCGTCGGGTGCGTGGGTGCGGGTGGTGGTCATCTCCGTCACCGGTCCCTCGGCGGCGCAATCGGATTGACGAGCCGGTGACCCGCGTCGATCAGCGATGCGTAGGAGTCCTCGATGTCGACCATGCGCTTGTTGTTGCGCAGTTGCAGCCCGTTCATGTGCACCGCCCCGAACTCCGGTGCGAACAGATCCCAGCGAGCGAACCTGTCTTCCAGATCGGGGTGGGCGGCGACGAACTCACGCAGGCTCTCGGCCACCAGCGACCAGAACTCGTCGTCGCCGACGATGCCGTGCGTGTGCAGGATCTCGGCGAGTGGACGCAGGAAGTCGTCGAAGACGTCCGACAGCACACCCAGGTTGCGGATCTCGTCCGGTTCGGTGGTCCGGACGCGGGCGCAACTCTCCGGGAGTCCGTCCGCCTCGCCGAACACCGATACCTCCTCGCCGATGTCCTTGAGGATCGCTCGCACCGGGATGCCCTCGGCGAGAACCAGGATGAGGTTCTCCCCGTGCGGTGAGAACTTCAGCTCGTATCGGTAGAGCAGGTAGGCGATGGGGTGCAGATAGGTGCGCAGGTAGCGACGGATCCACTCGGTCGCGGGAACACCCGAACGGTCGATGAACGCGCCGACCAGTGGCTCACCCAGATGATCGACATGGAGTAGCGCGGCCATGGTCGACAGTTGCTCGTCGGCGGCTGCCAGCGGCACCGGGCTCTGTCGCCACAGCGCGGACAGGATCTTGCGGTACTCCGACCCCGGCTGCGTGATCGGCGTGAACGTCGGACTGCGGTAACCGATCGCCGCGACCTCGAAGATCATCTCGAAGCCGATCGCGGCGAGGTACTGGTCGTCGGCGACGAGTCCACGGACCCAGTTGTTGATCAGCGGCGTCGTCCGCATGTAGTCGGCCGACATCCCGCGTGTGAAACCCATGTTCACGATCGACAGTGCGACCTTGACGTAGTTGCGGGTCGGGGTGGTCGCGTTGAACACCGTGCGGATCGACTGCTGTGCCTGATAGAGGTCGGGGCTCGTGCCGACCTCGACGATGCGCTGGTCGGCGATGTCGGCGGAGTAGAGCTTGCGTACTTTCTCGACCCACTGCCAGGGATGCACCGGGAGGTACCGGTAATCGGCCGGGTCACAACCGACTTCGCGCAGGGCGTCCCCGAAGTCGGACAGCGTCTCGGGTCCGAGCTCGTCGAGGAGCAGCGCGCCGTAGTCGACGTCGCTGACCGTGGCGACGTCACAGTCCTCGCGACGGACGGCGAGCCAGACGAGCCTGAAGTGGTTGCCCACCTCGGGGGCGTAGCGCTCGATGTCGTCCGCGCTGAAACCAAGACGGCCGGCGTTGGCGACGATGCACGGGTGCCCCTCCGTCATCGTCGCCTCGATGGTCTGGAAGTCGGCGTGAGCGAGATCCGTTGCCGGGATGCGTCGTTCGTCCGGACGGTCGGCGCTGATCGCCAGGGTGTTGATGAACTCCTCGAGGTACTCCGGCAGCGCCTGGGGACCGATCCCCAGGAACGGGGCGAGGTCGACGATCATCGCCACCGCGTCGACTGGGAGTTCGGCGCCGTCGCGCACACGACGCAGCGTCGACTCGTCGATCGCCCAGCTGTCCAGGGCGAGTCGGTCGGCGCGGAAGTAATAGTCGGTGCGGCCGTCGGCGGAGGAGACGACGTACCCGTCGCCACTCGCCACCGGGGCGAGTGCCCGCTCGTGGGAGAACTCGGCGAGGATCTTCTTCGCGATCCTGGTGTGATACGTCTGGCGATGGCTTCGCGCACCCGACCCCCCGGCCGTGCGCGTCGCGAATCCCGGAGTGGTCCCGATGTCCTGGAGAGTCAACGATCTACGCCCCCAGGTCCGTGACCTCGACGGGTCCGACGCACTTGCCGTTGTCGGTCACCTCGAGGAAGTCGGCTCGGGTGCAGTAGCTCAGGTGCGCGGTCTTGTTCCCGACGGGGTAGTCGCCGTCGACGCGGAAGCCGACACTCGCGTTGAGGCGGTGCACGGCCTTGTTGCGGACGTCGGGCTCGACGACGACGCGCGCGGCGCCGACCTCCAGGATCGCGGTCCGCATGATGTGCAGCATCACCGCGCCGGTGAAGCCCGGCAGGGACTGTTCGGCGTGGGCGACCAGCAGGTGCATGCCGATGTCGCCGTCGGCGGGTACGTAACCGCTGGCGGGGTCGGCGAGTTCGCTGGTGGCCGGGTCGTAGAGCTCGAACAGGAACTGCGGGCGCCCGTCGTGGTAGCCCAGGCGCATTCCGTGGGGCGTGCCGGCGGTGGCCTCGGCCGACTCGCGAATCATTTTCTCCACGTCGGCAACCGAGCTGTCGAGCATGTCCCAGTACTTGGCCTTGGGATGGGTGAGCCATCCGTGGACCGTCGCGGCGTGCGATACGTCGTCGAGGTCGACCGAGGTCAGGTCGTAGGTCGGGGCGGAGGAAATGGTCATGATGCCTTTGCTCTGGAGGTGGTCGGTTGGTGTGCCGGAGAAGGTGCCGGATGCGGTCAGCCGCGCGCGATCTCGGCCTCCACCTGTTCGTCGGTGAGTTGCAGGACGTCGAGGAAGGTCTGTGCCACGAACTCAGCGCGTTCCCCGCCGAGTTCGGTGAGCCGTCCGGCGAGCCCCGCGATCGTCCGCCGGGAGAAGATGTCGGCGACCGAGAGGCCGGGTGCGTCGAGCCACTGGCGCGTCAGTGCGACCACCCGGGTGGCCTGGACGGAATCGCCGCCGAGGGAGATGAAGTCCTCGGTGACGTTCCCGGGCGGGGTCGGCAGGACCTCGCCGAAGATCAGGGTGAGGGCCTCTTCGACCGGGCCGCGCGGCGCGACCGCCTCGACGGCGTCGTCGTCGGACCGGACGCCGGCGGCGATGGCCTTGCGGTCATGCTTGCCGTTCGGCGTCAGCGGGAACCGGTCCAGGACCGTGATGGACCGCGGGACCATGTGCGGTGGAAGGGCTTCCGACAATCGGGCGCGCAGGGCGGCGTCGTCCTCGGTCGATCCGTCGGTGAGTACCACCGCGGCACGCAGGTCGCGACCGTCGGACCAGGCGACGGCCGAGCCCACCCCGGCCAGACCCAGCAACCCGGCCTCGACCTCGCCGAGTTCGACGCGGTACCCGCGGATCTTCACCATGTGGTCGGCGCGGCCCAGGAAGTCGAGGAAGCCACCCGGGAGGTAACGCGCGAGATCGCCGGTGCGGTACCAACGCTGTCCCTCGTGCTCGACGAAACGATCGGCGGTGCGCTCGGGGTCGCCGCGGTAACCGTCGGCGACGCCGGCTCCGCCGATCCACAGTTCACCCGGCACGAGGTCGGGACGGTCGCGACCGGCGTCGTCGACGACCCGGCAGCGCACACCGCGGAGCGGAATCCCGTACGGCACGAACGCCATTCCGGCCGGGACGGCATCCGCTTCGCAGATGGTGGAATGGATCGCCGTCTCGGTGGTCCCGCCGAGGCCGGCCACGCGACAATCCGGCAACTGTGCCCCGACACGCTCGAGCAGCGACACGTCGACCTTGTCGCCGCCCATGATGATCATCCGTAGCGACGCGGGCAGGGGGGCGAGATCGAGGAGCATGCCGAGGATCGACGGCACGCAGTTGAGCACGCTCACCGAGTGCTGGGTGAGCAGCCGCGCCCAGTCGTCGACCTTGGTCTGCTCGTCGTCGCCGGGCACGACGACGGCGCCGCCGACGGCGAGGAGGCCGAAGATGTCGAAGACCGAGAGGTCGAACTCCAGCGAGGACACCTGCAGGCTGCGATCGTCGGCTCCGATCGCATACCGGTCGACGAGGTCGGTGATCGTGGCGACCGCGGCCCGGTGCGGAACCTGTACGCCCTTGGGCAATCCGGTGGAGCCCGAGGTGAACAGGACGTAGGCGAGGGCGTCGCCGCCGATCGCGACCGGGTCGACCGGATCGGTGCGTCGGGCGTCGTCCACCTCGAGCACGGTGGCTTCGGCAGAGGTCCAGGCGGCCGCTTCGGAGGTCAGGATCGCGGCCGGGGTGGCGACGTCGACGATGCGCTCGCGGCGCGCTCGGGGCTGGGTGGGGGCGATCGGGACGTAGGCCGCGCCGGCGGCGAGCACTCCGAGGGCGGCGACGACCTGGTCGCCGCCCTTGGGGAGGTGCACGACGACCGTGTCACCCGGTGTGACCCCGGCTGCGACCAGGGCTCCGGCGACTCGGCGGGCCTCGTCGGCCAACTCGGCGTGGGTCCAGATGCGTGCGTCGGACACGACTGCCGGTGTCCCGGCACGCTCGGCGGCGCGGGCGAAGAAGGTTCCGTGCAGGGTGCCGTCGAAGGTGTCGGTGGCCGGTAGTGGACTCTCCACCGAAAGGCGCTGTGCTCGAACCTCATCCGTGATCGGGTGCGGCGCGGGCACATCCCATTCACCGTCGACGAGGAGCCCGAGCAGACGGACATAGTGGTCGAACATCGAACGTGCGGTGGTGAGTTCGAGGTCGGAGGCACGGACGTCCCAGTTGAGGAGCAGTCCGCCGGCCACCTCGGTCACCTGTGCGTCGAGCAGTACCTGCGGGCCTTGCGAGACGATCCACGACGGATCGCCCAGCACGTCGGTTGCCTGTTGCGAGAACAGGTCTCCCAGTCCGAGCGCGCTGGTGAACACGATCGGCGAGACCACCGGTTCGCCGCGGTGGCGACTCAGTTCGCGAAGCACGTCCAGTCCGTTCATCGAACCGTGCGCGGCGGCCTCGTGCATCGATGCCCGCATCGATCGCGCTCGTTCGGCGAGCGTCGCCGGCTCGCTCAGGTCGACGCCCACGAGGATCGACGACGTGAAGTCGCCCACCACCTGTTCGACGTCAGGATGGACCTGTGGACGATCGAACAACGGCACCGTGAGCAGGAAACGCGATGTGGCCGACTGCGTTCCGACGGCCTCTGCGAAGACTGCGGCCACCGCGGCCGCGGGGGTGACGCCGCGCCGGTGCGCGTGCTCCTCGAGTCGCTTCCAGTCCGACGCGGACACCGAATGGTGGAGGCGGACGCTGTGCGGTTCGACATCGCCGCGCATCGCACGTTCGTCGAGCGGGAGTTCCGGCGGGCCGGGGAGTGTGGGAATCCGTTCGCGCCACCAGGTCACGTCGTCGGCGCGGATCTCCCGCGACGCGCGATCCGCGGTGATCGTCGCGAAGGTGACGCCGAGTTCCGGCAGGGACTCGCCGCGGTACAGGCGAGCGAAGTCGTCGACGAGGACGCGGTAGCTCATCGCGTCGGCGGCGATCATGTCGACGTCGAGATGGACACGGGTCGAGTTTCCCGGCAGCAGACTCAGTTCGGCACGGATCACCGCTCCCTCGTCGACCGGCAGTGCGCGGTGGGTGCCGTCCGCGCGGCGGGCCGCCAGGACCTGCTCGACCGTCTCCGACGAATGTTCCCGAAGGTCGTGCACCGCAATGGCTTCGGGGTGTGCCGGGCCGATCTCCTGGGTACCGTCGGGAAGCACTCGGACGCGCAGCATCGGGTGGCGTTCCAGCAGCGCCGCCACCGCCGAGGTGAAGCGGTCGGGATCGACGTCGGAACCGTCGAACTCGATGTAGAGGTGAGCGGCGACATTGCCGAACGCGTGGCTGTCCGACCTACCGATCCAGTAGGCGTGCTGCATCGGAGCGAGGGGGAACGGTCTGTCGGTCGGTTCCGATGACGAAGGTGCGAGGTCATGGGAGTTCGGCGCGGGCGTGCCACCCAGCAACGCCGCCCACGCGGTGACGGTCGGTTGTGCGGCGAGGCGGGCGAAGTCGACGTCGAGGCCGCGTTTGCGCCAGGTGCCGGCCAGTCGCATCATCCGCAATGAGTCGAGTCCCTGTGCGATGAGGTCCTGCTCCGGGTCGATCGACTCGGGGGTCACGCCGAGCGCCGTGGCCACCTCGTCGCGGATGTCCGAGGTCGCGGCGGCGGCCGCGCCGGCACCAGCCGGGTTCGCGTCGCTCGGCAGACCGGCCGAGGAGCGCAGAAGTGCCGCCCAGGCCGTGACCGTGGGTTGTGCGGCGAGGCGGGCGAAGTCGACGTCGAGGCCACGTTTGCGCCAGGTGCCGGCCAGTCGCATCATCCGCAGCGAGTCGAGTCCCTGTGCGATGAGGTCCTGCTCCGGGTCGATCGACTCGGGCGTCAGGCCGAGGGCCTCGGACACCTCGGCGACGATGTCGGCCGCGGTGACAAGATCCGTGGTCTGGGAATTCGTGGCCATCAGCCGGCGTGCCTCTCGCAGTTCGGTGACATGTTTACTCAGTCCGGGGAACCCGCATTTAGGGTAGGTTATACTAACTAACCGCTCCGCCCAATCTTTGGGCAATGCCGGCGAGAGCCCCGAGAGCCGACGCGAATTAGGTTAGCCTAAGTTTCGCGAATTCGTCTCATCGGATGACGCGGATCACGTAGTCGCGATGATCGACTCGGGGTCTTGTGTCCGAGAAAGATTAGGCTACCCTACCCAAATGATGCGAGCAGTTGTGTTCGCCGAGACCAGCGGTCGGGGACGACCCTCGGTATGACCACTCGGTCGCTCACACGACCGGAAGACGATCAGAAGACCGACGCCAGGTGCTGGCGAGAACGGGAAACGAGAATGTCGCAGAACAGCGTGATCCTGGAGGAAGCGGGCTCGACCAATGCGTTGGCGGCCACCGTTCGTGAGGCGATGCTGGCGGGGGATACGAGTCTGTCCGTCCTGGACTCCGAGACCAGCGAATGGGTGACGGCACCGTGGCGCGAGGTCCATGCCCGCGCGGAGCAGATCGCGGTCCAATTGCTGGCCGACAGCGAACTGCACGAGCCGCAGGCGCTCGGCCTCATCGGGGACCCCACGGTCGACCTGATCGCCGCCATCCAGGGCGCATGGCTCGCCGGTGTTCCGGTCACCATCCTGCCGGGCCCCATCCGGGGGGCCGACGAGGAGCGATGGGCGCAGAACACCTACCACCGGTACGTGTCGATCGGCGTCGGCACCGTCCTCGGCAGCGGAGCCCAGCTCGACCTGCTGTCGAAGGTCGAGGGACGGCTGCACATCGCGCGAGTGGGCGAGTACGGCCTCGGCGCCGACACCACCGACTTCGTCGCCCGCAACGTCAACGGCAACACCATCGCCGTCCTCCAGGGAACGGCCGGTTCGACCGGAGACCCCAAGACCGTCGCCCTGACGGCCTCGGCCGTCTACTCGAATGCCATCGAACTGGTCAGCCGGCTCGGCCTCCACCGCACCCGCGACACCGGGTTCAGCTGGCTGCCGCTCTACCACGACATGGGTCTGATGTTCCTGCTCGCCGGGATGACCACCGGCATCCCCGCCTACATCGTGCCGAACACCGCCTTCGCGGCGGCGCCCTTCAAGTGGATGCAGTGGCTCACCGAGACCAAGACGACCGTCACCGCGGCGCCGAACTTCGCCTACGACATCCTCGGCCGCTACGGCAAACTGCTGCGCGACATCGACCTCTCACACCTGCGCGTCGCGATCAGCGGCGGTGAGCCGATCGACGCCGACGCCTTCGACAAGTTCCTCGAGGCGACCGCGCCGTTCGGCTTCGATCGTTCCGCCGCGGCACCCGCCTACGGTATGGCCGAATCCGCCTGCGCGGTGACGATGCCCGCGGTCGGCGAGGGGGTGCACTACGACGAGGTCACCGTCACCCCGCCCGGCGGTGGCGAGCCCATTCGCCGCCGGTACGCGATCCTCGGTAAACCGCTGGGCGGCATGCAGGTTCGCATCGTCGAGCCGAATGTCGACGTCCCGGTCATCGACGGGCGCAACGTCGGGCACGTGGAGATCCGCGGCGCGTCGATGATGCGCGGCTACCTGGGCGATGCCGATCTCGGTGCGGGCGAATGGTTCTCGACCGGCGACCTCGGTTACCTGATCGACGATCGGCTGGTGATCTGCGGCCGGGCCAAGGAGGTCATCATCGTCGCGGGCCGCAACCTGTTCCCGATCGAGATCGAGCGCGCGGCCGCCGAAGTCGCCGGCGTGCGTCGCGGCGGCGTCGTCGCCATGGCGCGGGGGGAGGGTTCGGCCCGGCCGGGCCTGGTGATTCTCGCCGAGTACAAGGGGTCCGATCCCGACCAGGCGCGTGCGGAGGTCAACTCCGAGGTCGCGTCGGCGTGCGGGATCATGCCCGCCGAGGTCATCTTCGTCGCGCCGGACTCGGTGCCGCGCACCACATCCGGCAAGATCCGTCGCCTGGAGACCCGTCAGATGGTCGAGCACGGCACCTTCCAGTAGGTCCGATTTTCCGTGGTGCGTCGTGTCATGCCGACGGTCACGAGAATGACAGTGTCTCCCCGGCCCGGACCCGGGCCGGGGAGGCACTGTAGAGAGGTTCAGACATGAGCGAGGTATCCACGAAGGGGCGCGGCTGGCAGGGCGCCGTCATGAAGATCCTCGGCGGTGACGACTTCACCTTCACCCTCACCGGCAAAGAGGCGGTGACGGATCACTATCTGCGACTGCGTTTCCACGGTGGCGGGCTCCTCACCGGTTCCGCGATCCACCCGACCATGTGGGTGCGCCTCTGGTTCGCCGACGGTGGCAAGCTGCATCAGCGCGGTTACACGCTTGTCGATCCCGACCCGGCGACGGACACCTTCGACATCGAGTTCGCGATCCACGACGGCACCGCCGCCCGATGGGCTCAGGACGCACATGTGGGCGACGCCATCGGCGCGACCCTGATGGGCTCGAAGTTCGCGATCCCCGACCCCGCGCCGGCGGGATGGCTCATCGCCGGCGACACCGCCTCGCTGCCGGCGATCAACTCGCTGCTGGACTCGCTCGGCGACTCCGGGGCGGGTGCGACGATCTGGTTCGAGTACCAGCACGAGAGCGACAGATCGCTGCCGCTGCGCGCCCGCGCACAGGACACGGTGCACTGGCTCCCGCGTGAGCGCGACGGCGCGGCTCTCGTCGACGCGGTCCGATCCGCCGCCTTCGACGCCGCCGACCACTTCGGTTGGGTCGCACTCGATTCCACGTGCACCCGCACGGTCGCCGGGTTGTTCAGGGACGATTACGGGATTCCCAAGAAGTCGGTGAAGTCGCAGGCCTACTGGATCGTCGGGAAGTCGTTCGCCTGACGGCGCCCTTGCTCCCGAATTCGAAAGAACGACCTACCCCCGCTCCCTGAGAAGCGCCCGGAGCTTGGCGAGGGCGCGTCACGAAGGGTCTTCGCAACCCGACTCGCCAAGACCCTTCGTGACGCTCGCAAGCTCGCTCCTCGGGGAGCAATAAAAGGGCCCGCACCGAACGGTTCTTTCGTTGTCCACGACGGCCGCGAGGCCGCAGCTCCTGAGGTGCGAGCGAAGCGAGCCTCGAAGGGTCTCGCTACGCATCTCGCCGCGCCCTTCGAGGCTCGTCGCTTACGCTCCTCGCACCTCAGCTCAGGGGGCAGGGGAGGCTCGTCGACCTCGACGCGTTCCTTCGTCGCTTGCTCGGCCCGGCGGCTATCGCTCCTGGCACCTCAGGGAGCATGGGGAGGTTCGCACCTGAGGGAGTAGTTGTGTTGCGCAGCCGGGATCAGTCGGCGACGTCGAAGACGACCGGGGCGTGATCGCTGGCGCCCTTCGCTTTTCGCGCGGCGCGATCGACGACGGCGCCCATGATGCGGGTGTCGAGAGCGGGTGAGCAGAACGCGTAGTCGATGCGCATGCCCTCGTTCCGGGGGAACCGCAGCTGGGTGTAGTCCCAGAACGTGTACCCCGGGGCGTACGGAAGGGCCGAGTCGACGAGGCCGGCCTCCAGAAACCCCTGCACTGCGGCGCGTTCGGGTGGGGTCACGTGTGTGCGTCCCTCGAAGTACCCGCGATCCCACACGTCGTCGTCGGTCTGGGCGACGTTCCAGTCGCCGGCGAGCATCATGTCCGCGGCGGGGTCGTGGGCCAGCCGCAGGGTGATGTGATTACGCAGCGCGTCGAGCCAGGCGAGCTTGTAGGTGTAGTGCGGGTCGTCGGGTGTCCTGCCGTTCGGTACATAGAGACTCCAGACGCGAACACCGTTGCAGCGCGCGGAGATCGACCGCGCCTCCCGGATCGGCTGGCCGTCGACCGGGTGCGTCGGCACGCCGTCGAAGGAGATCTCGACCTCGTCGAGCCCGACCCGTGAGGCGATCGCGACACCGTTGTAGGCGCCTTGCCCGACGTGCGCGACGTCGTAACCGGCGGCGAGGAAACTCATCAGCGGGAATGCGTCGTCGTGACACTTGGTCTCCTGCATCGCGAGCACGTCGACGCCGGCGGTCTCCGCCCAGGCGACGACGGACTCGGACCGGGCGCGGATCGAGTTGACGTTCCAGGTGGCGATCCTCATCGGATGCCCTCCGACGCGGCCGGCACGTGCGGTGTCACATAGCGATAGGTGTGATGCAGCCCGAAACCCAGGCGGCGATACCACGATCCGGCCACCCGGTTGGTGGACTCGACCTGCAGATAGACCGAGTCGGCGCCCTGCTCGACTCCCCACGCGGTCAGCGCCGCGACCACCGCGGAGGAGAGCCCGCCCCCGCGCCGGCCCGGGTCGGTCCACAGCGCGGTCAACCCCAGCCACCGGTGTCCGTCCGGCGACTCGGTCACCGAACCCCGTCCGATCGCTGCTGCGTCGTCGATGGTCGCGAAGGTCATCGGGCCGTCCCCGGCGGTCACGACGCCGGCCACGGAGTCGAGTCCGCCCGACGCGCGCCCACCGGCGTATGCGCTCAACCAGCGGGCGTCCGGTTGCGGATCGAGTCGTACTGTCCGACTGTGCATCTCGCCGGTGCGCGCGCGGAGCCCCGGCAGGTCGGCGGTCAGCATCTGTACCTCGACCCCGGGGTCTCCGGGAACGGAGCCCGACGGGATGAGGCGATCCGGGGAGGCGAGGAGCGGAGGGAGTCCGCGATCGGCGTACCACTCACCGATATGTCGCAGGGTGGCGGCGTCGGGACGCGCGTGGCGTTCAAGGGGCACAGCCGAGTTCGCGCGCCTGCTGAAGCCGTGACCGGCCCGCAGGAGCCAGCCGTCGACCCACTCCGTCTCGACACCGGGCCAGGCGAGGGCGGCGGCGTGCTCGAGCGCGCGGATCTCGCTGTTGCGCACCGGTTTCGCGGACAACAGACGGACCGAGGTGATCGCCGCGAACGGGATCGACAACTCCTCGTCGTCGCGTCGTATCCGCAGCGGGTCGGTGTCGTCGAGCAGGACGCCCGTCGCGTCCGACCGGGCGGACGCGGGATCTCCCCGCCAATCGGCGGGGGTCGCATCGCCCAGCAGATAGCGGACGACGACGCGGTCGCCCGGGACGGCACCCGACAGTGAGACCTCCACGCGGAAGCGAGATCAGTCGTCGTGCCCGAACGGGTCGGCGACCTCGCCGGGCGTCCACGTCAGGCCGGGTACCCCCCACTTGTTGCGTTTGATCGCCTTCTTCGCGGCTCGGGCGTTGCGCCCCACGAGCACGTCGACGTAGAGGAACCCGTCGAGGTGGCCGACCTCGTGCTGGAGCATCCGGGCGAAGAACCCCTCGCCCTCGATGACGACCTCGGCGCCGGTGCGGTCGGTGCCGGTGACGCGGGCCCAGTCGGCACGGCCGGTGGGGAACTGCTCACCCGGCACTGACAGGCATCCCTCGTCGTTGTCGTCGGGATCCGGCATGGTCTCGGGGATCTCGGAGGTCTCGAGGACCGGGTTGATGACCTCGCCGCGGCGGCGGGCCGCCGAGCGGTCTCCGTCTGGGCAGTCGTAGACGAACACGCGGGATCCGACGCCCACCTGATTGGCGGCCAGGCCCACACCGTGGGCGGCGTCCATGGTCTCGTACATGTCGTCGATGAGGCCGACGACCTCATCGAACGGACGGCCGTCCGCGTCGAGGGGGACCGGAGTGGTCGGCTGGTGCAGGACCGGCTCGCCCACGATGCAGATCGGGAGAATCGCCATGGCGATCACCTTAGCGCTGCTCAGGGCGCAGGAACGACGCCGGGTACGGCGTCGCGGATGGCGTCACCGGCAGGGCCGGGAATGCCGGGGAACAGCGTCGACTGCCAGTCGAAGCTGTCGACCGGCTCGGTCACCACCTCACCGGCGCACGACCCGCGCAGCGACGTCCGCACGTTGGCGATGATCGTCGGGTCGCGCATCTCGATCACGTGGTCGTAGCCGGTGTTCGCCAGGGGGACCGGGGAATATGCGCGGCACTGTGCGGTTCCGTCGAGGCGACCGTCGGTCCACTCGCCGTCGCTCTGCACCACCGAGTACCGGGTGGGGCCGGGGGCGTCGGGACCACGGTTGAGCTCGGTGATCGCATCGGCGTACATGCAGGTGTCGTACCCGCCGTCGCGCGGCTGCGCGCAACCGCCGGGCGAGCCGTACTGGGCGGTCCCGATCGCGACGTACTCGTCGACGACGTCTGACCCGCCGAGGAACTTCAGGTAGTGGCGGGCACCGAGCCCGCCCGCACTGTGGGTGACGAGCCCGATCGACGTCGCGGTGCCGACGAAAGGTGCGATCGTCCGCTGGATCAGCCGGGCGTCGGACGCCACCTCGCGTCCGCCGGCGTGTGCGTACACCACGGTGTTCCCGTCGGCGCGGATCGACTCGGCCAGCGGACGGAACGTCTCCTCGTTCTGTGCGTTGCCGGCATAGAGTTGCTGGCCGGGCACGATGACCACGACGCCCTCGGCGGGCGCGGCGTCAGCCGGCGCGGCGAGTGCCGCGGTCGCGACGGCGGCCGTGGAGGCCAGCGCCGCGATGGCGCCCATCAGTGCTCGCCGGGTCCTCGCCACCCCGGATCCGGTTGTCGTCATCCCGACCGTCCTCATCTCTGTCCCCCCGCCTCGACCCATCCCGGACGGGGATGAGTGAGGGCAGCCTAACAGCGGCCGCCGTCCGACGGAATGGTCGTGATGCGCGCCGTGGCGAGTCACACCGCGATCGGACCGGCCCGCCGTGGTTAGATTGGCTGCGAACCACACCGCTGTCATTCGTCTCCGTGAGGGGACGTCCGCGCCCGCGTCGCATCGCGAATAGGTGCACGTCAGCGGTGGTGTGAGGTCGTCGACTGGTATCTGAGGGAGTGAGATGGACGGCGCAGCTGCGCGTAGCCAGAAACAGGGCGATCAACCCACCCCCGGCCAGGACGCAGAGGCCGGGGCGGCAGGCCTGCCGGTCGATCCGCACGAGGTCGGTGCGGACGGTCTGACCCGCCGCGAACACGACATCCTCGCGTTCGAGCGCCAGTGGTGGAAGTACGCCGGCGCCAAGGAAGAAGCGATCAAAGAGCTGTTCGGTTTGTCGGCGACCCGGTACTACCAGGTGCTCAACGCGCTGGTCGACCGGCCGGAGGCGCTCGCGGCCGATCCGATGCTCGTCAAGCGGCTCCGGCGCCTGCGCGCGACCCGTCAGAAGGCCCGTGCGGCGCGCCGTCTGGGCTTCGAGATCACCTGAGACGCTGAACCCGGTCGCCCTCGCGCGGTGCGTTAAGGTCGTCGGTGATGAATGCAGATCGTGAGCCCAATCGCCTGCCGCTGCGTGCGGGGGCGATGATGCTCTTCGCAGTCGCCGTGGTCTTCATCGGCCTCGGCTGGCATTCCGCGGCGACCGCCGGGAACGACGCCCCGACGACCGAGGCCGCGACGACCGTGAGTTCGTCGCCCACGTCGACGCCGGCGTCCACGAGTGCGGCGGCGACCGACAAGCGGCTCTGCGTGATCAACGCCGGCCAGGTCGCGGGCCTCGCCTCGGACGTCACCGATCTGCTGGAGGCCAGGGGCTACCAGATGGCGGAGCCCGGCAACTACACCGCGGGCGGGTTCAGCGAGAACACGATCTTCCACGAGGACGACACGGACAAGGCCCAGGCCGACAAGGTCGCCGAGGCACTCGGCGGCCAGGTCGCGGTCGAGGAGCGGCCGGCCTCGTTCACCCGGTGCCGCGGCGGCATCCCGGTGGTCGTGGTGACCGCGGTCAGTGGCGCATGACCCGGGCCGAGCCGCGAACCTCTGAACCACGAAACAGCTGAACCGAGAATTACCGAAAACCACTGTCCGCCAACCAAGGAGTGACATGTCCGGACGTTCCACACTCGCCGCGCCCCGCGCTCTCGCCGCGTTGTTCTCCGCAGGACTGATCGGCGTGGCACTGGCCGGGTGCAGCCCCGACCAGGAGCCCACGGACGTCCCGGGCACGACCCCATCGGTCGTTTCCGACGCGCCGCTCCCGCCGGGCGCCGAGGACGACGTCGACGGCGAGCCCAGCGGTCAGACCGCCGTCGCCGAGATCAAGGACACCTCCGGCCAGGTCGTGGGCCAGGCCACCATCACTGCGGCCACCGAGACCGCCGAGCCGGTCACCATCAACGTGCGCGTCACCGCCGGTGACCTGCCGGCCGGGTTCCACGGCATGCACATCCACGAGACCGGCACCTGTGACGCTGGCGCCGGCGGCTCGCAGGCGTTCACCTCGGCGGGCGGACATCTGCAGGTGGACGGCAACACCGACCATCCCTCGAGCGGAGATCTGATCTCGATCAACATCCTCGAGGACCACACCGGCCGGACGGTCACCACGACCGATGCCGTGACGATCCAGCAGTTGATCGGCAAGTCGATCATGATCCACGAGAAGCCCGACAACTTCGGGAACATCCCGGCCGACAAGTACCCGGGCGGCCCGAACCCCGACACCTTGCGGACCGGCGACGCCGGCGCACGCATCGCGTGCGGTGTCATCGAAGAGGAGAGCTAGGGGTTCTGGCACCGTCCGTCGCCACCTCAGCACATGACACCGATCGAGTTCGACGGGTCACCGACCCCCACCCTCGGGGTCGAATGGGAGTTCGCCCTGACCGACAAGGGAACCGGCGACCTGTCGAACTCGGCGGCGGCGCTCTTCGCCGCGGTCGGCGAACACCATCCCGACTTCGCGGGCAGAATCCACAAGGAGCTGCTGCGCAACACCGTCGAGTTGGTGACCGGCATCTGCCGGACCGCGGGCGAGGCGATCGCCGACCTCACGGGCACGCTCGGCGTGGTGCGGGGGCTGACCGAGGACCTCGGCGTCGATCTGTACGGCGCCGGTACGCATCCGTTCGCGGAGTACTCGACCCAACTGCTCACCGAGGGTCACCGATACGCGGAGTTGATCGAGCGCACCCAGTGGTGGGGGCGGCAGATGCTGATCTGGGGCGTGCACGTCCACGTCGGGATCAGCCACCGCGACAAGGTGTTACCCGTTCTCGACGCGCTCCTGAACTACTATCCGCACCTGCTCGCCCTGTCCTCGTCGTCACCGATGTGGGCCGGTCAGGACACCGGATACGCGAGCAATCGCGCCATGATGTTCCAGCAACTCCCGACGGCCGGGCTGCCGTTCCAGTTCGAGACCTGGGAGCAGTTCGAGGCTTTCGTCGCAGATCAGAAGACGACCGGGATCATCGACCATCTCAACGAGATCCGCTGGGACATCCGGCCTTCCCCGCATCTGGGGACCATCGAGGTCCGCGTGTGCGACGGCATGACCAATCTCGGCGAGCTGTCGGCGATCGTCGCGCTCATCCACTGTCTGGTCGTCGACCTGGACCGGCGGTTCTCGGCGGGCGAGAAGCTGCCGACGATGGCGCCCTGGCTCGTCCAGGAGAACAAATGGCGGGCGGCCCGCTACGGACTCGACGCCATCGTCATCCTGGACTCCGACTGCACCGAGAAGCTCGTGACCGAGGACCTCACCGCTCTGCTCGAACGTCTCGAACCGATTGCGCGCGAGCTCGATTGCGTCGACGAGCTGGCCGGTGTCGAGCGCATCATCGCCCAGGGCGCGAGCTATCAGCGGCAGCGTGACGTGCACCGCCGGACGCAATCCATGCGCGACGTGGTCGCCTCGGTGG
>NZ_JBHXVK010000011.1:0-148216 GCF_042672305.1 Gordonia sp. NPDC127522 | reverse complement strand
GGCCAACCCCCGCTCCCTGAGGAGCGCCCGGAGCTTGCGGAGGGCGCGGCCAACCCCCGCTCCCTGAGGAGCGCCCGGAGCTTGCGGAGGGCGCGTCACGAAGGGTTTGGCGACGCATCTCACCAGGACCCTTCGTGACGCTCGCAAGCTCGCTCCTCAGGGAGCAGGAGCGAGCTCGCGGGCTCGCTCCTCAGAGAGCAGGAGCGAGCTGGCGGGCTCGCTCCTCAGCTCAGCTCAGGGAGCAGGGGTCGAGCTCGCGGGCTCGCGCCTCAGGCGTTCTCCTTGCGGAACACCGAAGTGCCCCACAGGGTTCCGAGTCCGGCCAGGATGAGCGACGCGAGGACGCCCCAGAGGACCTGAGCACTGGCGAGGTCGCCGGAGAAGGTGTCGCGCACAGCGTCGACGATCCACCGGAACGGCATGAAATCGCTGAGACTCTGAAGCCACGACGGCCCGAGGGTCATCGGGAGCAGGATGCCCGACAGCAACAGGACCGGCATCATCACCATGTTGATCAGCGGCGCCATCACGTCCTCGCTCTTGGTGGTCAGTGCCAGCGCGTTCGACGCCGCGGCGCACGCGCCACCGATCAGCATCGTGATGATGATGCCGAGGATCACGCCGACCACCGAGCCGCGCATGCCCATCAGATAACCCAGCACCACCAGGATCAACGCCTGCACGAGAAGTTGCAGCATGTCGCGCATGAGCCGACCGGTGAGCAGGGCGGTGCGGCTGGCCGGGGTCACCCGTTCGGCCTCGATCACACCCTCGCGCCATTCCCCGATCAGGCTGAATCCGGCGAACAACGCGCCGAACAGACCGAGTTGCACGAGCAGACCGGGGACCAGGAACGTGTACGGATTGTCGGCGCCGCCCGGGAACTGCGCGACGAGGGGCTTCAGCAGCGGCCCGAAGAGGACGAGGTAGAGGACCGGTTGCATCACCCCGATGAGTACCCAGGCCGGATTGCGCAGGTTCATGCGGATCTGTCGGCGGAACACGATGGTGCTCTCGCGGAGGAATGTGGTCATCGGCTGGCTCCCTGCTGGTTGAGTTCGGCCGACGGGGCGTCGGCGCTCGTCGAATCGGTTGTTTCCGAATGGATTTCGTTGCCGCGCTCGGTCTCGGCGTCACGCAGCGACCGACCGGTGAGGGTGAGGAAGACGTCGTCGAGGGTCGGGCGGATCACCTCGATGGAGTCGAGGGTGATGCCCGCGGCGTCGAGGTCGCGCAGCAGTCCGGGGACGGCCCGGCCCGCCCGCGGCACCCGGCTCCGGACATGCCGGCCGTCGATCTCGATCCGGCCGTCCGCGCGGCCACCGGTGACCGAGGCCAGTTTCTCCGCGGCGGTGGACACGGCCGCGGAGTCGGCGACCTCGAGTGCCACCAGGTCGCCGGACACCTGCGCCTTGAGGTTGTCGGCGGTGTCCGCGGCGACGATCCGGCCGTTGTCGATGATGATGATCCGATCGGACAGTTCGTCGGCCTCGTCGAGGTAGTGCGTCGTCAGGAAAACCGTCGCGCCGCGCTCGGTGCGCAGGCGCCGGATGTGGTCCCAGAGATTGGCCCTCGCCTGCGGGTCGAGGCCGGTGGTCGGCTCGTCGAGGAAGACCAGGGACGGTTCGTGGACCAACCCCATCACGATGTCGAGCCGGCGTTTCTGCCCGCCGGACATGTTCTTGGGCTGGCGTTCCCACAGGCCGTCGAGCTGGAGCTGGGAGAACAGGGCGTGGCCGCGGCGGGTCGCCTCGGCCCGGGACAGCCCGTAGAGCATGCCGTGATCGACGATCTCGTCGCCGGCCTGCGCCTGGCTGAAGGTGCCGCCGGCCTGCGAGACGTAACCGATGCTGCGGCGGACCGAGACCGGGTCGGCCACGACGTCGTAACCGTTGACGGTCGCGGTTCCCGCCGTCGGCCGCAGGAGGGTCGTCAGCATGCGCAGCGTGGTGGTCTTGCCTGCGCCGTTGGGCCCGAGGAACCCGACCACCTCCCCTTCGGCGATGTCGAGGTCGACGCCGTCGACGGCCCTCACCTCGCGCTTCTTCTTTCCTTTCCCGGTGCTGAACACCTGGACCAACCCGCGTGCGTGGATCATGCGGACTCCCCTTCTCGATGCCGTCGAATGGTGTGCTGACTCGTGCGTTCGGCGATGCGCGCACGTCATCGTGTGCTGATCGTCGTGACCGCGGGCCGCTTTCCGACGCCCCGGCGGTGGTCGACCGACCTGCGGACCAGCATTCCCCTCATCGAGGACGACTTCGGTCCGCATTCCGCGACTCCGTAACGATTGCGGGCGGGGTCCCGCTACTTCCCAGTAAGAGGCGGTGTGAGTACCGTCGTATGTCGGGTCACATATTCGCCGGGCACGTTTTGGGAAGGGTTCACCATGGCGGTCATCGCAGACACCACTGGCATCAACAACATCGGCATGCTCGGCATCGGCGCGTACCGCCCCGAACGCGTCGTCACCAACGAGGAGATCTGCCAGCACATCGACTCCTCCGACGAGTGGATCTACACCCGTACGGGAATCAAGACGCGCCGGTTCGCGCGTCGCGACGAGAGCGTCATGGAGATGTCGGTCAACGCCGGCCGCAAGGCGATCGCCAATGCGCTGCTGCAGGGCTCGGACATCGACGCCGTCATCCTCGCCACGAACACCCACCTGCTGCTGACCCCGGCCGGAGCCACGAAGGTCGCGACCGAACTCGGCTGCAACGGCGTGCCTGCCTTCGACGTCACCGTCGGTTGCGCCGGTTTCGGCTACGGCATGGCGCTCGCCTCCGACATGATCCGCGGCGGCAGCGCCACCCACGTGCTGGTCATCGGTGCCGAGCAACTCTCGGTGACCATGGACATGACCGACCGCACCAACTGCTTCATCTTCGGCGACGGCGCCGGCGCGGTCGTCGTCGGACCCACCGAGCAGCAGCAGCTCGGCCCGGTGATCTGGGGCTCGGACGGCTCGCAGTTCAACGCGATCCGCCAGGACTTCGACTGGGTCACCTTCCTCGACAGCGACCGCACCCAGCGTCCTTACCTGCGCATGGAGGGCACCGCGGTGTTCCGCTGGGCCGCCTTCGAGATGGGCAAGGTCGCCCACCGCGCCCTCGAGGCCGCGAAGCTCGGCTCCGAGGA
The DNA here is from genome assembly GCF_042672305.1 of Gordonia sp. NPDC127522. Lineage (NCBI taxonomy): Bacteria > Bacillati > Actinomycetota > Actinomycetes > Mycobacteriales > Gordoniaceae > Gordonia > Gordonia sp. NPDC127522. The sequence goes on along the minus strand of NZ_JBHXVK010000011.1, from coordinate 145,075 downwards.
CCTCGACGTCTTCGTGCCGCACCAGGCGAACGCCCGAATCAACGAACTGCTCGCCAAGAACCTCAAACTCCGAGACGACGCGGTCGTCGCCAAGGACATCGAGTACACCGGCAACACCAGCGCCGCCTCGATCCCCCTGGCCATGGAAGACCTGCTGTCGACCGGCAAGGCACAGCCCGGCCAGACCGCGCTACTCCTCGGCTTCGGCGCCGGACTCTCCTACGCCGCGCAGGTCGTCACCATGCCGCCGGTCCCGTTCGAGTAGGGCGCCGTGTCGAGTCCGGGGGCAATCTGATCCGCTCAGCGGCTCTTGATGCCCCCGGATTTGTCATGCCGGCCGGTGGCGCTGCAAGCCGAGCGCCTGGCGGACACGCGCCACGACGTCGTCGGGCCGCTCCCGCAGATCACTCCACGTGAAGTTGAGGACGGTCCAACCCAACGCGATGAGATCGTTTCGGCGTCGGCGGTCTCGCTGGAACGTCTCCGCGTCGCGGTGGAACGCCATCCCGTCGATCTCCACCGCCAGCAGCCGATCCGGGAACGCGAGGTCGATGAAGTAGCCGCCGGCCGGGTGACCGCACGACCAACCGCTCACACCCCCGGCGCTCAGCACGTCGACAGCCAGCCGCTCCGCCACCGAGCGCGCTCCGGATTCGACGCCGTCGACCAGGGCCGCGATCGCGGGTCCATCCTCCTTGCCACGTCGACGATCAGCGGCGACGCGCAACTGACGCAGCGAGACCTTGCGAACGAGCAGAGCGTTGTCGAGGACTCCGCTGTCGCTCTCGAGTGCGGCTTCCAGCACGGACAGCGGCAACGCTGTCACGAGCAACTCCTTGCGGGTCACCACCTCAGCGTCCGCGAGGCAGCGGCGCCGGACCCGAACGCCCTCGACCGGAGAGCCATGCCGCGATCGCGGTGCGGTGACCGTGAACTTCTTCGGCGGCTCGTCGAGGAGCCCGTGCCACCACGCCGCTCCCGATCCGGACAGCGCCGCACCGCGGCCCACGCTCGCGACTGCCAGTCGCGCACGGGTGGCCGGCGTCGTCGGATGATCGGCGTCGTCGGATGATCGGCGAGCGAATACACCCCGCGCGTGTGCGGCATCCAGTCCCCGCAATCGACTCGACGCCGGACCGCGGACCGCGTGAGGCCGAATTCGAGCGCATCGGGCATGGTCAGTACCCCGTCACGGGCGAGAGCGCGGCGCCGAAGGCCCGGGGGAAGCTGCACGATCATCAGACGCACAGCAACGGTGACCGGTTCCCGGTTCTCGGGGCGGGGGCATGCAGTGCCGCATACCGGCACAACCTGCCCCGACGCTCGACCGCGAGCGAGTTTGGTCGCCCCCCGCACGCCCGGTAGCCTGGAACCTCGTGAGTTCCGAGGTGATCAGTCGCGAAGTGACGCGTCGTCGTACCTTCGCCATCATCTCCCACCCCGACGCCGGTAAGTCGACGATGACCGAGGCGCTGGCGCTGCACGCGCGGATGATCAGCGAGGCCGGCGCCGTCCACGGCAAGGCCGGTCGTAAGTCGACCGTCTCCGACTGGATGGAGATGGAGAAGGCCCGCGGGATCTCCGTCAGTTCGACGGCGCTGCAGTTCAACTACTCGGCGGCAGCCCAGGCCGACCCCGACATCCCGAGCGTGATCAACCTCGTCGACACCCCCGGTCACGCCGACTTCTCCGAGGACACCTACCGCGTGCTGACCGCGGTCGACGCCGCGGTGATGCTCATCGACGCCGCCAAGGGGCTCGAGCCGCAGACCCTCAAACTCTTTCAGGTGTGCCGACACCGCGGTATCCCGGTCATCACCGTCATCAACAAGTGGGACCGTCCCGGCCAAAGCCCGCTCGAGCTGATCGACGAGATCACCGAGCGGATCGGCCTCACCCCGACCCCGCTGTTCTTCCCGGTCGGCATCGCCGGCGACTTCCGCGGCCTGCTCGACCGACGCACCGGTGAGTACGTGCACTTCACCCGCACCGCGGGCGGCGCCAAGATCGCCCCCGAGGAGATCATGCCGGCCGACGCGGCTGCCGCGCGCGAGGGTGATGAGTGGACCGCCGCGATCGAGGAGAGCGAGCTCCTCAGCGAGATGGGCCAAGACCACGACCAGGAACTGTTCCTGGCCGGTCAGACGTCGCCGATGATCTTCGCCTCCGCGATGCTGAACTTCGGTGTGCGCCAACTGCTCGAGGTGCTCGTCGAGCTCGCTCCCCCGCCGGGACCCCGCCTCGACGTCGAGGGTGAACCCCGTCCGGTCACCGACCCCTTCAGCGCGGTGGTCTTCAAGGTGCAGGCCGGGATGGACTCCAGCCACCGGGATCGCCTGGCCTACATGCGGATTGTGTCGGGTGAGTTCGAGCGCGGCATGGTCGTGACCCATGCGCAGACCGGAAAGCCGTTCGCCACCAAGTACGCCCAGGCCGTCTTCGGCCGCGATCGCTCGACGGTCGACACCGCCTACCCCGGTGACGTGGTCGGGCTGGTGAACGCGACCGCGCTCGCGCCCGGCGACACTCTCTACGACGGCCCCAAGGTGCAGTTCCCGCCGATCCCGTCCTTTGCGCCGGAACACTTCTCGACGCTGCGGGCCACCACGGCCGACAAGTACAAGCAGTTCCGCAAGGGCATGGACCAGCTCGAGAGCGAAGGGGTGGTCCAGGTCCTGCGCAACGACACCCGCGGTGATGCGTCGCCGGTGCTCGCCGCCGTCGGACCGATGCAGTTCGAGGTCGTGACCGCGCGGATGAAGGCCGAGTACAACGTCGACACCATCATCGAGCCGCTCGGTTACACCCTCGCCCGTCGCACGGATGCCGACAGCGCGCCCGAACTGAATCGGCAACGCGGCGTCGAGGTCTTCACCCGCACCGACGGCGCCGTCCTCGCCCTCTTCAGCGACAAATGGCGCCTGCAGTACATCGAGAAGGAACACCCCGACCTCACTCTCGAACCCCTTGTCGCGGCAGCGGACTGACCGGTCGACGAGCGCACGGGGACGACCGGTGCGCGCCGCCGTGCTGATGTGCGCGGCGGTGTCGTGGCCCGTCACCGCCTGTGGCTCCGACGCCCCGCCCCAGTCCACGCCCACCACCTCGGCGCCGGCGCCGACCGCACGCCCGGTCGACTCGACGCTCTGCACCGAGAAACCACCGCAGGGCAACGTCGACCGCAGTGGCCAGAACTTCGAGTTCCGTCACGGCAACATCAAGATCGCGGTCGCGAACACGCCGGCGGACTCCCGACGCGGACCCGCGGTGGGCGCCACCCCCGCCGACGAGCCCAACTGCTATGAGTTCGACCGGTGGGGCCCGGCACGGCCCGACGTGCCGCCGGACTCGCTGCTCTTCGTGTTCAAGGACGCCGGCACCGGCGGCGCGCAGATCGAGTTCCTGATCAGTGAACTGACCGGCGGCCTGTTGCCACCGGTGGGCGCGACGCGTCCGACCGTCGGGCCGTTGACCAGGCCGATCAACGCCCAGATCGGGGTCTCGATCAACGGCGCCTACCACCACTCGTCCGCGTGCCAGCTCAGCGTGAGCGGCATGTCGGGCTCACTCGCGGCCGGCTCGTTCACCTGCCCGACGGCGACGCGGGTCGAGGCCAACCCGCTCGCGCCCGACGACGACGTCCGCTACGACCTCGACGAGTCGTCCACGACGAAACAGCCGGATTCCGACGGCAACTCGACCGACAGCGTGTCGTTGTCGGGGTGGTTCCAGCTCACGCCCTGAGATCTGCCGGTCGTGCAGCGTCGAGCGAGCGTGGTAAGGACGCCACCACCCCCCGCTGGTCGAGCAGCGTCGACCGAGCGTAGCGAGGACGCCGCGTCCGTCGAGGCCACCTCGGCAACCGACCTCGCAAACCCGACCAGTGGCTTCGACAAGCTCAACCAGCGGGGAGGCGACTCAACCAGCGGTGGCACCGACGATCCGGGCCACGACGGCGGGATCGACGTCGTCGATGCGCGCCGGATCGAATTCGGGACTGCGATCCTTGTCGACGAGCACGGCCCGCACCCCCTCGCGGAAGTCGTGGGTCTTGGTGATCTCCTCTGCGGCATGCAGTTCCCGGTCGAAGCACTCGTCGATCCCCGACCTCGCCCCGGCGCTGATCATCGCCGCGGTGACCCACAGACTGGTGGGTGAGGCGCCCTCGAGCAGACCGACCATCTCCTGGGCCCAGTCGTCGCCGACCGCGCCGCGCAGGCCGCCGAGGATGGCGTTGACGTTGTCGTCGGCGAAGTACTCGCCGATCTTGCGCAACGGCACGTCGCTGGTGTCCTCGGTCCCCGAGGTGGCCAGCGCGTCGGCCAGCGGTGCGCCCGACCGGATGCTGTCGGCGACCGCCGGCAGGTCTGCGGAGGACACGAAATGCGTTGCCAGGCCGACGGCGACCGCGTCGACACCGCGGATCCGGGCGCCGGTGAGTCCGAGCCACATGCCCACGCCCTCCGGAAGCCGCGGCAGGAAGTAGGTCGAACCGATGTCGGGGAAGAACCCGATCGCGGTCTCGGGCATGGCGATCATCGCCTTCTCGGTGACGACCCTGATCTCGCCGTGCACGCTGATCCCGAGACCCCCGCCCATCGCCGCCCCGTCGATCAGGCTGATGTAGGGCTTCGGGTAGTCGGCGACGAGCTGATCGAGCCGGTACTCGCCGGCGAAGTAGCGGCTGATCGAGGCGTGGTCGCCGTCGATGGCGTGCTCGCGGATCGCACGGATGTCGCCGCCGGCGCAGAACGCCCGGTCGCTCGCCGAGGTGACCAGGACGGTGTCGATCGCATCGTCGTCACCCCATTCGTCGAGTGTGACGTACATGTCGTCGATCATGCTCTGGTCCAACGCATTGAGAGCCTTGGGCCGGTCCAGAACGATCTCGCCGACGCCGTTGGACACCGAGGTGCGGAGAAATGACATACCCCAACCGTAGCGGTGAGCCCGGATCCGATTCGTCGGCGGTTAATTCCGTTGGCAACTCCGAGCGCGTCCGCTACGGTGGTCACCACTTGCCCCCAGACCCGCCAGGAGTGATCCACCGCGATGAAGAACTGAAGTGGCCCCGGCCGTCGGCACCGCCGACGGACTCCACCGACGCCCTGTCGGTGTACCCGACCCATTTCAGGAGCGCTCATGCCATCTTCCATCGTGCTGTCCGACGTCTCGTTCGCCTGGCCCGACGGGACAGTCGTCTTCGATCACCTCGACCTCACCCTGGGCGCCGAGACCTACTCCCTCATCGGCGCGAACGGTGCGGGCAAGTCCACCCTCCTCGGTCTGATCGCCGGTCGATCACGCCCGGCGTCGGGCAGCATCACGATCGCAGGCGACACGTCGACGACCGATGTCGCTGTGGTCGTGCAGGACCCGCAGTCCGATCCGTCGTCGACCGTGGCACAAGCGCTCGGCATCGACGATATTCGTTGTGCGATACGACGAATCGAGAGCGGTTCGGTAGATCCGCAGGACTTCGACGCAGTCGGGGACGACTGGGGCGTCGAGGAGCGCGCCATCGGACTCCTCGAGCAGATGGGACTGCCGCCCGACCTCGACCGCACGGTCGGCGCCATGTCCGGCGGTGAGGCGACCCTGCTCGCGATCGTCGCCGCACTCATCGCCGACCCGGCGATCCTGCTCCTCGACGAACCGACCAACAACCTCGACACCGATTCCCGCGCCCGGCTTTTCGACGCCATCGAGTCGTTCCCGGGCACGGTGGTCGTGGTCAGTCACGACCTCGAACTCCTCGAACGTGTCGATACGACAGTCGAGCTGTACCGAGGTCGGGTGCGGCTGTTCGGCGGCCCCTACTCCCGGTACCGCGAGATCATCGACGCCGAACAAGACGCCGCCGAAGCGGCGGTGGCCACCGCCGCCGGCGATCTGCGCAAGCAGCGCCGCGAGATGACCGAGGCGCTGATCAAACTCGATCGGCGGGCCCGGACGGGCGCGACGGCCGAACGGGAGAAGCGGGTGCCGAAGATCGTGGCACACAACCGCCGGAGCGAGGCGCAGGTGTCGGCGGGGAAACTGCGCAACGCCCATCGTGACGACGTGGCCTCTGCGGCAACACGTCTCGACGAGGCCCGTGAGGACATCCGCACCGACCGCACCGCGCGGATCGTCGTGCCGACGCCCGAAGTGGCCCCGCGCGCCCAGATCGTCGTCGACGACCGCCTGCGCATGGACGGACCCGAGCGGGTCGCTCTGGTGGGGTCCAACGGTTCCGGGAAATCGACACTGATCGCGGAGTTGATCGCCTCCGAATCCGTCGTCGTACCGTTCGCCTTCGTGCCTCAGCAGATCACCTTCCCCGACCCGACCGTCTCGATCGCCGAGCATCTCGCGCGGACCCACCCGGACATCTCGACGCAGGAGGTGCGGGCGCATCTCGCGCGGTTCCTGTTCCGGGGTGCGCGCGCCGATCGCGCACTCGCCGAACTGTCCGGCGGCGAACGGTTGCGCGTCGCACTGGCCGATGCACTGCTCGGTGACCCGACACCCAAGCTGCTGATCCTCGACGAGCCGACGAACAACCTGGATCTCGACACCGTCACGCAACTCGTGGACGCACTCGAGGCCTGGACCGGTGCGCTGCTGGTCGTCTCCCACGACGCCGGGTTCCTCGACCGCATCGGCATCGGGCGGCGCGTGTCACCGGTGTCCCCACCGGGCGAACCGTCGGGAACGCCGGGGCAGATCGGTGCCGAACAAACCGACGTCGAAGAAGACCGCTGACGAACAGTCGGTGACGCCGGCGGCGTCGAGAACCGTTCGGCGGCATACTGCGTGCGATGGCCGAGCCCGCACCCGTTCCCGTCGACGCGCCGGTGGTCCAACCCACGCCCGTCGTCCTCGTCCACGGTCTACGCGTGAGCGGTGCGACCCTGCATCGGGTCGCGGCGGCTGTGGCCGGTCCCGACTCGAGGCGCGCGGTCGCCACCCCCGACCTCCCTGGCCACGGGCAGCGCCGCGACGAGACGTTCACGATGTCCGGCGCGGTGGACGCCGTGCTCGCCGAGATCAGCGGTTTCGGCCGGCCGGCGGTCGTGGCCGGGATGTCGATGGGCGGCTATGTGGCGATGGCGGTCGCCGGACGCCATCCGGAAGCCGTCGCGGCCCTCGTCCCGATGTGCGCGACCGCGCAGCCCAGTCCGCTGCTGGCCGCGCCGTTCGAGACGTTCGGTGCGGTCACCGCGTTCCTGCCGCGTCAGGCGGCGATCATCAGTCAGGTGGCCACCCGCCTCGCCGTGGGACGTCAGGTGTCCGCCGACATGGAGATCGGCGGTCTGGCACTGGGGTCGATCGCCGACGTCGTCGCCGAGATCAAGCGGTTCGACGCCCTCGGCGAGGTCCGGCGCTACCCCGGCCGAACGTTGTTCGTCAACGGTAGCCAGGACCAGTTCCGGGTCCACGAACGACGTTTCGTCGAGGCAGCACAGCACGCGTCGCTGACCATCGTCCCCGGGGCGAGCCATCTCTTCCCGCTCATCCAGCCGGAACTCGCCGGGCGACTGGTTCAGGACGTCGCAGCGAGCTGCGACGGCGCCGCGGCCGGACTCGCCGACCTGGATTCATAGGTCCTACCTCAGGATGTCTGAGCCGCCCACAGCTTGAGCGTGATCGCCTCTCGTGATCGGATGACTGTTGATCACTGCAACGATCATCAGCGGTGTCACCACGCGACGGACCCGGCGGGAGGCTGGATGGGCACGATCGAGGTCACCGGCACGCTGCAGAAGCAGGCCTGGGCCGACAAGGTGTTGCCCCCGGTCGAGGAGGTCCGGCCGCAGCTGTGGTCGATCCCGGTCCCCATGGGATCCAATCCGTTGCGATACGTCCTGGTCTACGCCCTTGGGTTGCCCGACGGCGGTCTCGCCCTGATCGACGCCGGCTGGCCGTCCGACGAGTCGTGGGACAGCCTCGTCGCAGGCATCCGCTCCACCGGCCACGACCTCGCCGACATCAGGTCTGTCGGCGTGACCCATCTGCACCCCGACCATTTCGGGCTCGTGCCGCGTCTACTCGAGCACGTGGACGCCGAGCTGTGGATGCATCGCAACGATTCCCGGTACCTGCGCCACTACTCCGATACCGAGGTGGAGAACCAACTCGGTATGGCGCGATCCGAACTCCACGCTCTCGGCGCACCGACCGAGGTCGCCGACGAGGGGCTGGTCGGTTTCATCCGCCTGCCCGACGGGCGGACCGTCGACCGCGAGCTGACCGGAGACGCCCCGCTCGACATCCCCGGCTGGGATCTCCGCGCCGTCTGGACCCCGGGCCACACCGCGGGGCACCTCTGCTTCGCCGACGACACCGCCGGCGTCGTCTTCACCGGTGACCACCTGCTGCCGCGGATCAGTCCGAACATCTCGACCAATCCGATGCAGACCGACAGTCCCCTCGCCGACTACCTGATCTCGCTGGCCAACACCGAGAAGATGCGCGACCACGAGGCGCTGCCGTCCCACGAGTACCGGTTCCGAGGCCTCGGCGACCGCGTCACCGGTCTCCTCACGCATCACGAGGAGCGGCTCGACGAGATCGCGTCGACCGTGACCCGGTATCCGGAGAGCACGGCCTGGGAGATCACCCGGTCGGTGACGTGGTCGCGTCCGTTCGAGGAGCTGTCCCTCACCCTCAGCCGACTCGCGTTGCGGGAGACGCACGCCCATCTCGTCGTCCTGCAGGAGCGCGGTGTCGTCGACGCCCACGTTCCCGATGAGACGGCGACCGATCCGACGACCCCGGAACCGATCCGCTGGTTTGCCGCAGGCGAGCCCACACCGGCTGAGCCGCAACAGATCTCCACATCCGAGAACACCTGACCGCCCGTTCCGCCACCAACTCCAGGAGTCCCCATGAGTGCCGTGCTCACCGAGTTCGCCGACGGCGTCGCCGTCATCACGATCAACCGCCCCGAGGCGAAGAACGCCGTGAATCTCGAGGTGTCGGAGGGTATCGCCGCCGCGATCGACGAGCTCGAGTCGCGTGACGACCTCACCATCGGCATCATCACCGGTGCCGGTGGCACGTTCTGCGCCGGGATGGACCTCAAGGCCTTCGCCCGCGGCGAGAAGGTCGCGCTGGACGGGCGCGGGTTCGGCGGCCTCACCGAGGCCCCGCCGACCAAGCCCCTCATCGCCGCCGTCGAGGGCTGGGCGCTGGCCGGCGGGTGCGAACTCGCGTTGTCGGCGGACCTCGTCGTCGCGGCACACGACTCCAAGTTCGGCATCCCCGAGGTCAAGCGCGGACTCGCCGCCGCCGCCGGTGGCCTCCTGCGCCTCCCGAAGATCCTCCCCTACCAGCTCGCCATGGAACTCGCGCTCACCGGCGACCCGCTCACCGCGGCACGCGCCCACCAGTTCGGCCTGGTCAACCGGATCACCGAACCCGGCGAGGCACTCGCCGGGGCCCGCGAACTGGCCGCCGTCATCGCCGCCAACGGTCCCCTCGCCGTCCGCGCCACCAAACAGGTCACCTCCATGGCGATCCGCTACACCGATCCCGAACTCATCAAGAAGCAGTGGGACTTCCTCGGTCCGGTGTTCGTCTCCGACGACGCCAAGGAAGGTGCCATCGCCTTCGCCGAGAAACGCGCGCCGCGCTGGACCGGCAAGTGACAGATCCGGGCGCAGTACTCATTCGGCCCGCTCGCTCCGCTCCCGGCGCCGGGTCGATTCGGCCCGCTCGCTCCGCTCCCGGCGCCGGGTCGATTCGGCCCGCTCGCTCCGCTCCCGGCGCCGGATAGAGTGACCGGGGTGGACCTGCACCTCGTGACCTACTTCGTCGCCGTGGTCGACCACGGCGGGATCACGAAGGCCGCCCAGTCGCTCTACATCTCACAGCCGTCGCTGTCCCAGGCGATCCGCACCCTCGAGAGACGTCTCGGCGTCACCCTGTTCGACCGCACCGGACGACGCCTCGAACTCACCGAGGCCGGACGCAAACTCGACGTCGCCGCCCGGCGCATCCTGGCCGACGTCGACCGCGCCAAGGCCAAGGTCGACGCCGTTCGGGAGCTGCGCGCCGGTCGCGTCGACATCGTGACCTACGCGGCGTTCAGCGTGGACCCGGTGGTCAACATCGTCCGCCTGTTCCGAGAACGGTTCCCGCGCTTGTCGGTTCGAGTCGTCTCCGCCGACAGCCCCACCGGGGTGTTGTCGGCGTTGCGATCCGGGGACGCCGAGGTCGGGATCATGGACTCGGCCGCCGAACACGCGACCTTCACCGCCATCCCGATGGCCGAGCAGGAACTCATCGTCGCGGCGCCGACGACGCTCGCCGACGGTCTGCCCGAACCGATACCGCAGTCGGCGGTGCGCTCGCTGCCACTCGTCGTCGATCACAGCGACCCGATCACCGCGGAACTCCTCGACGGTCTCCTCGACGACGACGCCAAGAACGTGGTGGTCGACTGCCAATTGCCGTCCGCGGTGTGGAGTCTGGTCAAGAAGGGCACGGGCGCAACGATTCTCCCACGCACCGTGGCCGACCGGCAGCTTGCGGGACTCCGCCGGCTCGCGCTCGACCCACCGCTCACCCGCCCGTGGGGTCTCGTGCTGCGGTCCGGGCTCCCCTCGCCGGCCGCCCTCGCCTTCATCTCCGCGGCGAAGGTCCACTGTGGGATCGCGCCGGACCCCGCCGAACCACGGGATTGGTGACACACCATGGAATTACGACAAGTCGAGTACTTCCTGGCAGTGGTCGAGAACAAGGGCATCGGCGGGGCCGCGTCGGCTCTCGGTGTCGCGCAACCCACCGTGTCCCAAGCACTCCGGGCGCTCGAACGCGAACTCGGAGTCCAGCTGTTCCACCGCATCGGTCGCGGGATGGTCCTGTCGGCGGCCGGGCGCACGATGGTCGGTCCCGCGCGACAGATCGTGCGCGACATGGACGCCGTCGACGATCTGCTCTCCGCCTCGGCGGACGAACTCACCGGCCACCTGGAGATCCTGGCCTTCGCCGCGACCGCGGTCGGGCCCGTCGTCGATCTGGTCGCCCGGTTCCGGGCCGCCTATCCGCGGGTTTCGGTGCGACTCGGCGAGTTACGCGACGAGACCAGGGCCGCGTCGGCCATCGAGGACGGTCATTGCGAGTTCGCCGTCGCCCACCTACCCATCGCCGGCGACGACCTCGAGGTGATCGTGATCGGCGAACACGAACACGTGCTCGTCTACCCGCAGGGCACCGACGTACCCGAGGGCCCGATCCCGCTGAACAATCTGCCGGCGATCCCGATGGTGTTCGTGCCGCGCGGCTACTCGGTGGCCGACGAGTTCGAGGAGGCGATCCGCGTCGGGGGCGTCCGCCCGCCGCTGGCCGTACTGTCGGAGATCCGCGAGGAACGGCTCCCGATGGTGGAGTCCGGAATCGGCGGCACTCTACTCGAACGATCGGTGGCGGAGTCGGCCGACGAGCCGGTCGTGATCCGTGAGATCGAACCGAACGTGGTGCGCCCCTTCGCCATCGCATTCCACCCGCCGTCGCTGTCGGCCGTCGGTCAGGCCTTCGTCGACCTCGTGCGCGAAACTGCGGGGTGACGGGTGGAACACCGGGCCCCACCGGTGCGGATCAGGTGGGGCCCGGTGAGTCTCGGGGTCAGCTGACGCGTTCGAAGACCGCGGCGAGGCCCTGGCCACCGCCGATGCACATGGTCTCCAGGCCGTAGCGGGCCTCGCGCCGGTGCAGTTCACGCGCCAGGGAGGCCAGCATGCGGCCGCCGGTGGCGCCGACCGGGTGGCCCAGCGAGATGCCCGAGCCGTTGACGTTGGTGCGGTCGAAATCGCCGCCGGCACCGAAACGGCCGAAACCCCACTCGCGGGTGACGGCGAGTGCCTGCGCGGCGAACGCCTCGTTGAGCTCGATCACGTCGATGTCGGCGAGCGTCAGACCGGCCTTGGCAAGCGCCTTCTCGGTCGCGGGGACCGGCCCGATCCCCATGGTGCGCGGCGGCACACCGGCCAGACCCCACGACACCAGCTTCACCAGCGGGCGTAGACCCAGCTTCTCGGCGACCTCGGGGGTGGTCACGAGCGCCATCGACGCGGCGTCGTTCTGACCGCTCGCGTTGCCCGCCGTCACCGTCGCGTCCGGATCCGTCTTGCCCATGATCGGCTTCAGCTTCGACAGCGACTCGACCGAGACATCCGGGCGTGGATGCTCGTCGGTGTCGATGACCTGATCACCAGACCGGGCGCCGGGAGCGGAGCGAGCGGGCCCACTCGCACCGGAAGCCACGGTCACCGGGACGATCTCCTCGGCCAGTACGCCATCCTTCTGGGCCCGCACCGCTCGTTCGTGCGATGCCACAGCCAGTTCGTCCTGTTCTTCCCGGGAGATCTCGTAGTCCTTGCGCAGGTTCTCGGCCGTCTCGATCATCCCGCCGGGCACCGGGTAGTTGGTGCCGCCGGCGGTCGAGCGCGCCCGGACGAGGCTGTCGTGCATGGCAATTCCGGTGCGAGCCCCGCCCCACCGCATGTCCACCGAGTAGAACGACGCGTTGCTCATCGACTCGGCACCGCCGGCGACCACGACATCGTTGTCCCCCGAGGACACCTGGTAGGCAGCCTGGATGACGGCCTGTAGTCCCGACCCGCACCGACGATCGATGTGCATGCCGCCCACTGTGATCGGCAACCCGGCATCGAGTGCGATGACCCGTCCCAGGGCGGGCGCCTCGCTGTTGCCGTTGCAGTGACCGAGGATGACGTCCTCGACCTTCTCCGGGTCGAGTCCGGTCCGGTCGAGCATCCCCGTCAGCGCGGCGACCCCGAGATCAACGGCGGTGAGATTTTTGAACATTCCGCCGTAACGGCCAATGGGGGTACGGACCGGTTCGCAGATGACGACGTCGCGCATGGGTGACCTTTCGGTGTCAGAGGAAGCGTGGAGCAGGACCGGCTGTCACATGAAACGGCCGCCGGTCACCTCGAGGACGGTGCCCGTCATGTACGACGACATGTCACACGCCAGGAACAGCGCGACGCTCGCGACCTCACCGACCTCGCCGGCGCGCCGCATCGGGATCTCCGCCATCTTCTGGTCCCACGCTTTCTGCGGCATCGCCTCGGTCATCGCCGACCGGATGAGGCCGGGCTGGATCGCGTTGACCCGCACGCCGTGATGGGCCATCTCCTTGGCCGCGGCCTTGGTGAGGCCGACGATGCCCGCCTTGGCGGCCGAGTAGTTGGTCTGTCCGACCATGCCGACCTTGCCCGACAGCGACGAGATGTTCACGATCGCACCACGCTTGGCCTCGCGCATGATCGCCGCCGCCTTGCGTGTGCCGTTCCAGGTGCCTTTGAGATGCACCGAGATGACCTGATCGAAATCGTCTTCGGTCATGGTGCGCATCGTCGCGTCCCGGGTGATCCCGGCGTTGTTCACCAGCACATCGAGTGACCCGAACCCGTCGACCGCGGCCGCCAGCAGCGCGTCGACCTCGCCCGCGTCGACGACGTCGCACCTCACCGCGCGGGCCACGTCGCGGCCGCCGAGCTCGTCCGCGGCCGCCTGCGCGGCGTCGAGGCTGAGGTCACCGAGCACGACTCGCGCGCCGGCGTCGACGAACGAGCGGGCGATCTCGAAACCGATGCCCTGGGCTCCGCCGGTCACGACGGCGGTACGACCCTCCAGCAACGCGGCGGCGGGCGGGTGCGATGACATGTATCGGAGTCCTTTCGAGGGCGGCGGGGTGACGGTCGTCGGGCAACCGGTCGCGAAGCGCCGGGCCCGCGGTGAGTGCCGCGGGGACAAATCTATCGAGGTTCCGCCCCGATCGACCCCTCCGCGCTCATACGCAACGGCTATCGCAGCGATCCCGGTTTCGTATTGGACCCCCCGCCCGCCGGCCGCGAGAGTGACAGCATGACCGGAGTGATGCATTCAGCGCGGACGACCTCCTCCGAGGTGGGCGACGAGGACTTCGCCGACATCCTCGCCGCGACGCGCGAGTTCGTCCGCGAGGTGGTGGTCCCGCGGGAGCAGGAGATCCTCGACACCGACGCCATCCCCGACGACATCCGCCAGACAGCGAAGAGCATGGGCCTTTTCGGCTACGCCATCCCGCAGGAGTGGGGCGGTCTCGGCCTCGATCTGACCCAGGACGTCGAACTCGCGATGGAGCTCGGGTACACCTCCCTGGCGCTGCGCTCGATGTTCGGCACCAACAACGGCATCGCCGGCCAGGTCCTCGTCCACTTCGGCACGGATGAGCAGAAGTCGGCGTGGCTGGAGAAGATCGCGTCCGGCGAGGTCGTCGCCTCGTTCGCGCTGACCGAACCGGGGGCCGGGTCCGACCCGGCCGGACTGCGCACGAAGGCCGTCCGCGACGGTGACGACTGGGTGATCACGGGCGAGAAGCGGTTCATCACCAACGCGCCGCTGGCCGATCTGTTCGTCGTGTTCGCACGTACCCGCCCGGCCGACGAGAACGGCACCGGCATCGCCGTTTTCCTGGTCCCCGCCGACGCCGCCGGCCTCAGCGTCGGCGCCAAGGACCGCAAGATGGGCCAGGAGGGCGCCTGGACCGCCGACGTGCACTTCGACGCCGTGCGGGTGCCGGCGTCGGCACTGGTCGGCGGTAGCGAGGACGTGGGCTACAAGGCCGCGATGATGAGCTTGGCCCGGGGCCGGGTGCACATCGCGGCTCTCTCGGTGGGCACCGCACAGCGCGCGCTCGACGAGTCGGTCACCTGGGCCGCCACCGCCACCCAGGGCGGTACCGCGATCGGCGAGTTCCAACTGGTCCAGGCCATGCTCGCCGACCAGCAGGCCGGGGTGATGGCCGGACGCGCGCTCGTCCGCGAGGCCGCCCGGGCGTGGGTCGACGACACCGACCGCCGCATCGCCCCGTCCGCCGCCAAGCTGTTCTGCACCGAAATGGTCGGCAAGGTCGCCGATCTCGCCGTGCAGATCCACGGCGGCAGCGGTTACATGCGCGAAGTCGCGGTGGAACGCATCTACCGCGAGGTGCGGTTGCTGCGCCTGTACGAGGGCACCAGCGAGATCCAGCGACTCATCATCGGGCGCAACCTGGTCAAGCGCGCGCAGCGCTGACCGCACGCGCGCCCTGTCAGGCGTTAGCCAGGCGCTCCCGCAACGCCACCTTCTGGACCTTGCCGGCCGCCGAGGTGGGCAGCTCGTCGACCACATACACGTCCCGGATCTTGTTGTAGGGCAACACCTGCGCGGCGACGAAGTCCGACACCGCATCGGCGTCGATGACGTGACCGTCCCGGGCGACGAGGAAGGCCACCGGCTCCTGCCCCACCGCGCCCGCCTCCCGGGCGACGACCGCCGCCGCACCGACGTCCGGATGCGTCACCAGGATCTCCTCGAGCTCGCGCGGATACACGTTGTAGCCCTTGTGGATCAGCATGTCCTTCGCACGGTCGCAGATGTAGAGGTACCCGTCGGCGTCGCGGTAGGCGATGTCACCGGTGTCGAGCCACCCGTCGACGAACTGCTCGGCCGTCTTCTCGGGGTTATCAAGGTAGCCGTCGGTGACCTGCGGTCCGCGCACCCACAACTGTCCCTTCTCCCCCGGCGCGAGGACGACGGCCGGATCGTCGACGGCGCGGATCTCGATCTGGGTGTCGAACGTCGGCAGGCCCACACTCCCGAGCCGGTATCGACCCCCGGACGTCAGGGGCGCCGAGGACACCAGGCACGTCGCCTCGGTGAGGCCGTATCCCTCCACGATCGCCGCTGCCGGGAACGCCTTCTCGAGCTGCTCCAGGGTCACGTGATCGATCGGCGCCGCGCCGGAGGAGACCACCCGCACCGAGGTCAGATCCCGTGTGGCGACGTCGGGGTGCACGGCGAGCGCATGCCACATCGCGGGACTCCCGGTGACGTACGACGCCCGATGCGCCTCGATGAGGGCCAGCATCCGCCCGGGCTCGAAACGACCGGCGAACACGTGCGTGGCGCCGCACAGCAGGAGGAACGACATGTTGATGAGGGCGTGCGCGTGGAACAGCGGGACACGACGACCGTCGCCGCATGCCCGGGGACCACCCCCGGGTTCTCCGCCGACCGGGGGGGTGAGGGTCAGCAGACCGTCGGTTCCCACCGCCACGGAATGTCCTGCGCGCCAGACGATCATCGGCGTGACGTTTCCGAGCACGTTGCGGTGCAGGACCCGAACGCCCTTCGAGACACCCGTGGTGCCGCCGGTGAACGCGAGGTGCGCGACATCGTCGCTCGAGGTCGAGACCGGCGGGGCCGTCTGGCCGAGCGCACGTCGAGCTCGGTGAACGTGAGCGTCGTCGCGCCGTCGACGACGGCCGCGCGCTCGCCGTAGAGGGCGGCCATACTCGCGGGCAGCACCGCCATCGTGGCGTCGGGATAGCTGAGAGTGGTGGGCTCCGTGGCAGACATCGCGATGAATCCTCTCGAAAGGCGTTGTGGGGGACTCAGATCGGACGTGCCGGGGTTCGGGTTACCGCGGTGCCATCCGGATCGCCCCGTCGAGGCGAATGGTCTCGCCGTTGAGATAGGTGTTCTCCAGGATCGACGCGGCGAGTTGACCGAACTCGTCCGGCCGACCGAGCCGCGCCGGATTGGGAATGCTCGCGGCGAGCGCATCGCGCACGTCGTCGCGCAGTCGGGCGAGCAGCGGCGTGTCCATCGTGCCCGGCGCGATGGTGTTGACGCGGATGAGCTTGCTGGCCAGGTCCCTCGCGGCGACCAGCGTCATCCCGACGATGCCCGCCTTCGACGCCGAGTAGTTGATCTGGCCGATCTGTCCCTCGTACGCCGCGACCGACGCGGTCATGATGATGGCGCCCCGCTCCCCGTCGACGGGCTCCTGTCGCGCAATACGTTCCGCGCCGAGCGAGAGCGCATGGAACGACCCGACGAGGTTGAGCTTGATGACGAACTCGAAGTCCTCCACCGAACCTGCCTTGCCCTCCTTGTCCAGGATGCGCATGCGCCGGCCCGCCCCGGCACAGTGCACGAGTCCGCGCAGGCCCCCGCGGCCGTCGGCGACATCGAGTGCAGCCGCGAACTGTTCGCGGTCGGTGATGTCGGCGGCCGCGAACGACGCTGCGGCGCCGAGTCCGTCGGCCACGGCCTGACCGTCCGAGGTCGGCAGGTCGATCAGGGTGACCAGGCCGCCGGCGTCGATGACGCGCTGGGCCGTCGCGAGCCCGAGACCGGATGCGCCGCCGGTGATCGCGACCGACAGTCCATTGAGTTTCATTGTTATCCAATACCTTTCGATGAGATTTTCGTGCTCCCTGAGGTGCGAGCTTGCGAGCCCGACCCCCGCTCCCTGATCCGAGAGAACGACATAACCATTGCTTTCTGAGGTGCGAGCTTGCGACCCAACCTCCGCTCCCTGAGGAGCGAGCTTGCGAGCGTCACGAAGGGTCCTGGCGAGGTGCGTGGCAGACCCTTCGTGACGCGTCCTCCGCAAGCTCCGGACGCTCCTCAGGGAGCAAGAACAACCGCCTCTTCCGCAAGCTCCGGACGCTCCTCAGGGAGCAAGAACAACCGCGTCCTCCGCAAGCTCCGGACGCTCCTCAGGGAGCAAGAACAACCGCGTCCTCCGCAAGCTCCGAACGCTCCTCAGGGGCAATGGGCCGCTTCTTTTCGGATTAGGTAGCAGGGCAGGCGGGCCAGTGGATGCGCTTCTTTCGAATCAGAGCAGTTCGAGGATGGTGGTGTTGGCCATGCCACCGGCCTCGCACATCGACTGCAGTCCGTACCGGATTCCGTTGTCGCGCATGTGGTGTACGAGCCGCGTCATGAGGATGGCGCCCGAACCGCCGAGCGGGTGGCCGACGGCGATCGCTCCGCCGAGCGGGTTGAGGCGGTCCAGGTCGGCACCGGTCTCGGCCTGCCAGGCCAGCGGGACCGGGGCGAACGCCTCGTTGATCTCGAAAGCCCCGATGTCGTCGATCGACAATCCCGAGCGCTTGAGCGCCTTGGCCGTGGCCGGGATCGGTCCGGTCAGCATGATCACCGGGTCATCGGCGGCGACGACCGCGGTGTGGATGCGGGCGATCGGCGTGAGACCGTGCGACTTCGCGGTCTCGCCGGACATGATCAGCAGAGCACCCGACCCGTCGGAGATCTGCGAGGAGTTGCCGGCGTGGATCACGCCGTCCTCGCTGAAGGCCGGCTTGAGCTTGGCGAGCGATTCGAGCGTCCCGCCGCGGCGGATGCCCTCGTCACCCTCGAGCACCCCCGGGATCGGCGCCAACTGGGCGTCGAACGCACCGCGGTCGGCCGCCTGAGCAGCGAGTTCGTGCGAGCGCAGCGAGTACTCGTCGAGGCGGGTGCGGCCCAATCCCCATTTCGCGGCGACCATCTCGGCGCCGATCCCCTGGCTGAACTTGTCGACGCCGTAACGGTCGAGGACCATGGGCGGCTGATGCTCGCCGTTCGGTGCGGCGCTGCCCATCGGGACACGACTCATCGACTCGACCCCGCCGGCGATCACGACGTCCTGCTGGCCGGACACCACCGCCGCGGCCGCCATGCTGACCGCCTGCTGACTCGACCCACAGGCGCGCGTCACGGTGGTTCCGGGGACACTCTCGGGCCAGCCGGCGGCGAGCACGGCCGTCCGCGCGACATTGCCCGCCTGCTCGGCGGCTTGGCTGACACATCCCCAGACGACGTCGTCGACGACGGCCGGATCGATGCCGGTCCGCTCGACGAGCGCCTCGAGGACGTGGGCGGACAGGTTCGCGGGATGGATACCGGACAGGGCGCCGCGGCGGCGGCCGATGGGCGCGCGGACCGCGTCGACGATCACTGCATCACGCATGGGGACTCCTCGATGTCAGGGCAAGGGATGAAGTTGTGTCCGACGTGCACCACGCCGGCGGACGCCGATCGCCCGTTGTGACGAGCCGACCACCGGGGCGCTTGGCAGACAAGTCGATTCACACTCACAGTCGATGAGGCCCTACCTATGGGACGCGCACGTCACGAGGTGGCGCCGAGCGCCGAACTCGGACCTTCGGCGAGACCGAGGAACAGCCGGCTGAGGACGAGGACCGCGGACGACGCCACGACCACCATGGGGAGCATCGCCGCTGCCCAGCACAGGGCCAGCAGGACCAGCGACCAGCGCAGGGTCATCCAGCGGTTGAGCAGTCCCGCGAAGAATCCGCCGATCGTGAACGTCAGGAAGGACAGGCTGCCGACGAGACCGATCTGGGACGAACTCAGGCCCAGCTCCTCGCGGAGCGGTTGCGCGATGATGCCCAGCACCGCCTTGGCGGCGTAGTTGATCAAACCAGGGTCGAACCAACTGACAACGTTCGCTCGGCGAACGACCTGACTGTCGCTGCCTATGTGTCCAGGACACGGCGTTGCGAGCGGGGTCATCGGCGTTGGCTATCGGGTCGATAGGCGCCGGTGGCGCACCCGAGTGCCATTGGCTCGCGCTATCGCTCCCTTAGTTCACCGCGACTACTTCGCCGGGCCGCGGCCGGGCATGCTGTGAGACGGACGCGTGGCGAGTCGCGCACCACGTCCGCCCGATGGTGCGAGCGCACCCCGACCGACTTCGGAGAACAGCCACCATGACCCGCCTCGCGCAGACCCTGGGCCTCACCGAGATCCAGACGGAGATCCTGGCCAACGTCCGCTCGTTCGTCGACAAGCAGATCATCCCCGCCGCACAGGAACTCGAGCACGCCGACGAGTACCCGCAGGCCATCGTCGACGGCATGGCCGACATGGGCCTGTTCGGCCTGATGATCCCCGAGGAGTACGGCGGACTCGGCGAGTCCCTGCTGACCTACGCGCTGTGCGTCGAAGAGCTCGCACGTGGGTGGATGAGCGTGTCGGGCGTGATCAACACCCATTTCATCGTGGCGTACATGATCCGCCAGCACGGGACCGACGAGCAGAAACAGCGCTTCCTCCCCCGCATGGCGACGGGCGAGGTGCGCGGCGCGTTCTCGATGTCCGAACCGGAACTGGGGTCCGACGTCGCGGCGATCAAGACCAGCGCGAAGCGGGACGGAGACGACGGATACGTCATCAACGGTCAGAAGATGTGGCTGACCAATGGCGGGTCGTCGACTCTTGTTGCCGCCCTTGTCCGTACCGAGGAGGGCAACGAGAAGCCGCACAAGAACCTCACGACGTTCCTGGTGGAGAAACCGGCCGGCTTCGGCGAGGTACTCCCCGGCCTGACGATCCCGCGCAAGCTGGACAAGATGGGCTACAAGGGCATCGACACCACCGAACTGATCTTCGACGGCTACCGCGCGCCCGCCACCGACATCCTCGGCGGCGCACCGGGCCGCGGCTTCGCGCACATGATGGACGGCGTCGAGGTCGGGCGCGTCAACGTGTCGGCCCGCGCCTGCGGAATCGCCCAGCGCGCCTTCGAACTCGCGGTGAAGTACGCGCAGCAGCGGTCCACCTTCGGCAAGCCGATCGCCGAGCACCAGGCCGTTGCGTTCTCGCTGGCCGAGATGGCGACGAAGGTCGAGGCCGCGCACCTGATGATGGTCAACGCCGCACGGTTGAAGGACTCCGGCGAGCGCAACGACGTCGCCGCCGGGATGGCCAAGTACCTGTGCAGCGAGTACTGCGCCGAGGTCACCCAGGCCAGCTTCCGCATCCACGGCGGTTACGGCTACTCGAAGGAATTCGAGATCGAGCGCCTCATGCGCGACGCGCCCTTCCTGCTGATCGGCGAGGGCACCAGCGAGATCCAGAAACAGATCATCTCCAAGGGGCTCTTACGCGAATATCAGGAGCGATGACCACTTGAGGTGAATGTCGTCAGACCCGTCCGCCCACAACAGTTTCGAGGGACCAATGCAGCGTCGCATCTTCACCGAGGACCACGAGTCCTTCCGCAAGACCATCCGTGACTTCATCGCCAGAGAGGTCGCACCGGTCTACCACGACTGGGAGAAGCAGGGCCATCCGCCGCGTGAGTTCTACAACAGGCTGGGCGAACTCGGCGTCCTGGGCATCGAGGCACCCGAGGAGTTCGGGGGCGGTGGCGTCTCGGATTTCACCTATTCGATGGTGATCGCGGAGGAGACATCGGCGGCCGGTGTCACCTTCGGCAGTTACTCGGTGCACTCGAACCTGATCCTCCCCTACCTCGTCGAGTACGCCACCGACGAGCAGAAGCAGCGGTGGCTGCCCGGATTCTGTTCCGGCGAACTCATGTTCGCGATCGCCATGACCGAACCCGGCACCGGGTCGGACCTCGCCAACATCTCGACCACCGCCAAGCTGTCCGAGGACGGGTCGCACTACGTGCTCGACGGCGCGAAGACGTTCATCACCGGCGGCGCCCTGGCCGACCGCATCCTGGTCGTCGCCCGGACCGCACCGTTCGACGAGTCGAATCGTCGTGCGGGCCTGTCGATCCTGGTGGTCGACACCTCGTCGGAGGGTTTCGCCGTCGGACGCAAGATCGAGAAGATCGGCCTCAAGGCCTCCGACACCGCCGAGCTCTCGTTCAGCTCGGTCGAGGTGCCGGTCGAGGACCGGCTCGGCGAGGAGGGTGCCGGCTTCTCGTACCTGGCGCACAATCTCGCGCAGGAACGACTCACCATCGCCATCGGGGCGTCGGCCACCGCCGCCGCGGCCGTCCAGCACGCGATCGCCTACACCAAGGAGCGCGACGTCTTCGGCAAACCCGTTGCGGCGTTCCAGAACACCAAGTTCGTCCTCGCCGAGTGCTCCGCCGAGGTCGAGGCCATCCGGCAGTTCGTCGACCGCGCACTCGAACTCCACAACGAGGGTGAGCTCACCGTCCCCGATGCTGCTCGCGCGAAACTGTTCGCCACCGAGACCGCCGGCAAGGTCATCGACAAGTGCCTGCAGTTGCACGGCGGTTACGGCTATGTCCTGGAGTACCCCATCGCCCGGCTCTACGCCGACACCCGCGTCACGCGGATCTACGGCGGCACCAGCGAGGTCATGAAGACGATCATCGCCAAGGATCTCGGCCTGTAGGTGGTCCAGAGCTCTTCCAAAGTGCGGGATTCGTAACGGTTTCCAGTACGAATCCCGCACTCTGCGGAGGGCGATCAGACGGTCGCTCGTCGCACCTGCGACGCGACGTATCCCGGGCGTTCCACGAGATCCGCCCAGGTGAAGTTCAACACCGTCCAGCCCAGGGCGATGAGGGTGTTGCGGCGGGTGCGGTCGTGCTGGAACGCCTCGGCGTCCCGGTGATGAGCCATGCCGTCGATCTCGACCGCCACCTTTCTCCCGACGAAAGCGAAGTCGATTTCGTAACCGGACACCGGGTGGTTGGCGACCCAACCCGCTATGTCGTGCTCGGCGAACAGTTCCACGGTCAGCCGTTCGGCAGCCGAGCGGGCACCAGAACCGACGAGTACGAGCATCTTCGCCATCTCGGGTGCACCACGGCAGCGGCGTCGCCGCTGGTACGTCTCGAGGAGAGCGTCGACCGTGACCTTCTTGTTCTGGAGTGCCCGGTCGAGTACGTCCATCTTTCCTTCGCCGGCGCCTTCGAGGACGGACAACGGCACCGCGGTCACCATGAGTCCCTTCTCGACCACGACGTCGGCCGCGTCGAGGGATCTCCGGATGACCACCGTCCCCTTCTCCGGCGAACCGTGCCAGCTTCGGGAAGCGGTGACGGTGATCGTCGTCGGCCGCTTGGTCACGAGGCCGTGCCACCACGCCGCCGCGAGTCCGCTGAGAACGGCGTCCGCGGAGACCTGCAGGGCCGCCAGTCGGGTCCGGGTCCGTGCGGTCACCGGATGATCGGCCAGGCGATAGACGCCGGAACTCGCTCGTACCCACTCACCGGACTTCACCCGCCGGGCCACCGAGGCGCGACTGAGACCGTGCTCGCGGGCCTGCGCCGCGGTGATCACGCCGTCGCGCGCGAGGACAAAGGTCCGCAACTCGGGTGCAGAGGCCATGTAGTTGTAGACGCATCCCAGATCGCGCCGGTTCCACATTTCCGCAGAGTGCGGGATTCGTGCCGGTTTCCAATACAGATCCCGCACTCTGTCGTCGGACCCGGGGTCGTGCCTTAAGATTCCCTGAGCAAACTCGGTGGCAGTGGAAGCGGTGTTCGGTGGTGGGCAGGTTTCGGGGCAGGGTCCAGATCGTGGCGACGGTGCTGGTCACCGCGTTCGTGGTGACGATGATGGCGGCCGCGCCCGCGCAGGCGACCCCGACGCGCTACACCGGCGGTACCTACGTCGCTCTCGGTGATTCGCGTGCGTCCGGCAGCTTCTACACCCCGACGCCCGCCTACTTCGGCGGATGCAAGCGGTCGGCGTTCAACTACCCCACCCTCGTCGCCGGCGCGACCCTGCCGCGACGCTTCATCGACGCCTCGTGCGCGGGCGCGCAGTCGGCACACCTGTACCGGGTCCCGCAGCACACCAGCGGTGGCACGAAACCCATTCAGCTGCACCTGGTTCCGCGCGACGTCCAGCTGATCACCGTGAGCATCGGCGGCAACGACATGCGCTGGGGCGCGATCTTCTCGCAATGCCGGACCCCGGCGTTCACCGATCGGCGCTGCCGCCACAACCGCGCCCTCGAGAACGAGGTCCGGTGGCGGATCGAACTCATGGAGAACCGCGTCACCCCCGCACTGCGCGCGATCCGGAAGAAGGCGCCGCACGCCCAGCTCATCGTCGTCGGGCTGGGCGGCTTCATCGGGTTCACCGGGTGCTGGCCGCTGGTCCCGCTGAGTGACCCCGACGCCCGGTGGATGCGCGAGGTCTTCAACCGTGCCAACGGTGCGCTGTGGCGGGCGTCGACCGAGGTCGGCGGCACCTTCATCGACGCCAACCGACGATCGGCAGGACACGATGCCTGCAACCTCATCAACCCCTGGTACGAGAGCGCGCTGTCGAATCGGATCGCGCTGCCCTTCCACGTCAACCAGGCCGGCGCCGTCGCGTTCGCGGCCATGATCAACGGGGCCATCCGCCGTTAGGTCGAGACCGGTCACCCACTAGCGTTTGTCGGGTGGCTCATCTACTCGGCGCGGAAACCCTAGGCCTCGAATACCCGACCACCAAGGTCTTCGAATCGGTGTCCCTCGGGGTCAACGAGGGCGACCGGATCGGCATCGTGGGCCGAAACGGCGACGGTAAGTCGAGCCTGCTGGCGATGCTCGCCGGACGGATGCAACCCGATTCCGGTCGCGTCACCGTCCGCGGCGGCGTCCGCATCGGCGTGCTGGACCAGGTCGATGTCTTCGACGACGACGAGACCGTCGGGCACGCCGTCGTCGGCGACCGTCCCGAACACGAATGGGCGGGCGACGCGAAGGTCCGCGATGTCATCGGCGGGTTGCTCGGCGACGTCGAATGGACGGCGCCCACCAGTTCGTTGTCGGGTGGTCAGCGCCGTCGCGTGTCGCTGGCACGCCTCCTCGCGGGCGAGCACGACGTCCTCGCGCTCGACGAGCCGACCAACCACCTCGACGTCGAGGCCATCACCTGGCTCGCCGACCACCTGAAGCGACGCTGGCCGGGCAACGCCGGCGGGCTCCTGGTGGTCACCCACGACCGCTGGTTCCTCGACGAGGTGTGCACGGTCACCTGGGAGGTCCACGACCGCGTCGTCGAGCCCTTCGAGGGTGGCTACGCGGCGTACATCCTGCAGCGGGTGGAACGGGACCGGCAGGCCGCCGCGATCGAGGCACGACGACAGAATCTCGCCCGCAAGGAACTGGCCTGGCTCCGCCGCGGCGCGCCGGCCCGGACGTCGAAGCCCAAGTTCCGCATCGACGCGGCCAATGCCCTCATCGCCGACGTCCCACCGGTCCGGGACACGGTTGCGTTGCAGTCACTGGCCACCGCTCGTCTGGGCAAGGACGTCGTCGACCTGCTCGACGTGTCGGTCTCCTACGGTGACCGCAACGTCCTCGACGGCGTCGAGTGGCGGCTGGCGCCCGGTGAGCGCACCGGGATCCTCGGGGTCAACGGCGCGGGCAAGTCGACGCTGCTCGGCCTCATCGCCGGAACCGTGGAACCGACCGGCGGCCGGGTCAAACGCGGCAAGACGGTCAAGGTCGCCACCCTGACCCAACGCCTCGACGATCTCGACCGGTACCTCGACGACCCCGTCCGTGTCGTGATCGCCCAGTTGCAGACCACGTACACCTTCGGTTCCGGGTCGAAGGCACAGGAGCTGTCGCCGTCACAGTTGCTCGAACGGCTCGGCTTCGACGGCGCGCAACTCTCGACCCCGGTCCGCGACCTGTCGGGCGGGCAGAAGCGGCGGCTGCAGTTGCTGCTCATCCTGCTCGACGCTCCGAACGTGCTGATCCTCGACGAGCCGACCAACGACCTCGACACCGACATGCTCGCCGCGCTCGAGGACCTGCTGGACTCGTGGCCCGGCACGCTGATCGTCGTCTCGCACGACCGGTACTTCCTCGAGCGGGTCACCGATCAGCAGTTCGCCGTCCTCGACGGCGGGCTCCGCCACCTCCCCGGCGGCGTCGACGAGTTCTTGAGACTCCGCTCGGCACAGGCGAAGACGTCGGGTTCCGGACCGACATCGGACGGATCCGGTACGAGCGCCACAGCTTCGGGGAACGGCGGCGTGTCGAGCTCGACCCTCAGCGGCGCCGAGTTGCGCGCGGCCAACAAGGAGCTCGCCTCCCTCGAGCGTCGGATCGACAAGCTGCACAGCAAGATCGATGCTGCCCGGACCGCGCTCGCCGACCATGATCAGTCCGACTACCAAGGCCTTGCCGCGGAGACGGAGAGCATCCGCAGCATGGAATCCGAACTCGAGGAACTCGAGGAACGCTGGATGGAACTCGGCGAGAGCGTCGAGTGATCGACTCCGCGAGAACCGGTCGGCCCGACCTCAGCGGCCGAACGATTCCCGGATCGCGGCCAGCACGTCCGGCAGCGACTCGTCGACGACGCCGCTGTGATCGGCCCGCGCGTAGGTCTTGAGGTCCACATCCGTGCCGGCGTCGCGCATCGCGGACCGCAGCGAACGACTCAGCGGGTACGGCAGCACGGGATCGAGAAGACCATGTGCGAGCGTGACTTTCACCGGGTAGCCGGAAACGGGCACCTCGGCGTACTCCCGCAGGGCGTCCCGGAAGTCCTGCTCCGCCGTGAACGACGACGCCACGAGTGAGCCCGGCGGCACCGACCGCAACGCGTCCACGAGATCCCCGTTGCACCGGGCACGCGCGCGGTCGAGGAAACGCTTGCCGTCCGACGTCAGGGACTCGGTGACGCGGAGTTCTGGATTCGCGTGGTCGAGACCGGCGAGGGTGAACAGGAACGGTGCACTCAGCACATTGAGCGCGCCGAGGCCGGGCACGCGGGGTCCGAACAGACCGAAGAGGTTCTCCAGCGACGAGACCGGGGCGATCGCGACGATGCCGGCGACCGGCAGTTCCGGTGCGAATTCCGCGGCGAGACGGCCCGCGTGCAGCGCAGCGTGGCCGCCCTGGGAGTGCCCGGTCGACACCCAGCGTGATCCGAGCGAGGCGTCGACCGACCGCGCCGCGCGGATCATGTCGATCACCGAGTGAGCCGCCGCGCGACCGCCCAGGTATTCGGTCTCCCCCGCCGACCCGAGCCCCGCGTAATCGGTTGCCGTGACCGCGAACCCGGCGTCGAGCGCCGCGCGCACCGGGGCCTCGACACCGTCGCCCAGCCGGTGCAGGGTCGGCGCGCACTCGTCGGCCAGGCCGACCGTCCCGTGTGCCCAGGACACGACGGGCCAGCCACCGGCGGGCGGCGTACCCTTCGGCACCCAGTACACGCCGCTCGACATCGCCGGGCGGCCGTTCTGATCGCGCGTCGCATAGGTCAGGCGGGTGCCCGAGCCGGCCGCCGACGGGAGTTCGTCGTCGGGGACGTCGATGGTGGTGAAGACGAAACCGTTCTCCGGCGCCGCCGCATCGGCGGTCGGCACCACGACGTTCGGGGCCACGAGCATGAGCGCGGCCGACAGGATCCACCGGGCCATCGCGACGGGAGTCGTGGAAGGTCGCACACGCATCGTCCAACTGTAACCAGGTCCCGTTCGGGGTCGCGGCCTACTCCAAGTCAGACCGCGTTGTCGCCCGAACGGCCGCGGGGTTGCCGCGAGGGGGCCGACGCACCGGCGATCGGGGGCCGGATCGAGGCACGGAAGTCGCCCGGAGTCATGCCGACCTCCGTCCGCAGGCGGTTGCGCATGGCCGACGTGGAGGCGAAGCCCGATCGCCGCGCAACCTCGTCGAGGGGCAGTTCCCGAGCATCCGCGAGCAATTCCATCGCGCTGGCGAGCCGACGCTCTTTGAGCAGGACCGCGGGAGTGGAATCCGCGGCGGCGAAGTGGCGATACAGATGCCGGCGGCTCATGTGGAGTTCGGTTGCGATCGAATCCGCGGTGAACTCCGGATCGCGGTGGTTTCGTTCGATCAATTCGAGTGCGGCCTCTCGGACCATGATGCTGTCGTGCTGCGGATGACGCTCATGGTAACTGTGCAAGCCGATCGCCTCGCGAATCATGCGGATGGCGGCGATCTCCATGTTCGGCGTCACCTCATGCCCGAGTATCGCGGCGTCGCCGACGAAGCGGCGCACGAACTGCGCCGCCGATCTCGACACGAGGGAGTCTGCGGCGGCCGGTAGAACCGGCCCGTCCGATGCGGAACCGGTGAGCCCGAGCAGTCGCTTCGGGATGAGCATCATCGCCGAGTCGATCACGGATTCGACGACGTTGACGAATGGGCTGTCGAGCGCGAGGACCACCAGTTGACCCTCGCCATACGACATCCGCTTGCCGTATTGCGTGATCTGCAGTTCACCATCGAGGACATGGGCGGCCACGATCACCAGCTCCGTGGGCTGAGCGCGGATCGTCTTCTCGGTCAGCTCTGTTCGTCGTGGCGTGTGCAACTCACAGTGCGCCATCATCATCGACAGCTTTCGGTGATAGACGATGGACTCGAAAGACTCCGGAGGCTCCGCGCTGACGGAACTGAAGCCGGAAGAGTAGGCGGCCAGACCGGC
The DNA here is from genome assembly GCF_042672305.1 of Gordonia sp. NPDC127522. Lineage (NCBI taxonomy): Bacteria > Bacillati > Actinomycetota > Actinomycetes > Mycobacteriales > Gordoniaceae > Gordonia > Gordonia sp. NPDC127522. Next base: position 117,083 of record NZ_JBHXVK010000011.1, on the reverse strand, counting down.
CCGCCCCCGGAGCCGGAGTGGCGCCGCCAGCTCACCTGGATCGCGCACGCCCCAGCGCGCATACCATTCGTCGACCACGGCCGAATCCAAACCGGACCGCGAGTACCCGCGTGCTGTCACGTGCTCACGTCACCCGTCCGCTGTCGAGTTCTCGATCCGGCGACGGCGGAACTGATCTGGGGTCACCCCGAACTCAGATCGAAACCTGTTGCGCAAGATCGCTCCTGAAGTGAATCCGGACGACCGCGCCACACGATCGATCGTGATCTCGCCTGAGGTCTCGAGCAGAGTTCTCGCCCGTTCCAGCCGGCGTCGCGCGATCAGCGCGGCGGGTGACTCGCCGGCACCCGCGAACATCCGATAGAGGTGGCGCCGGCTGACATGAAGGCTCCGGACGATCGACTCGACCGAGAAACCCGGATCACGATAGTTCTGCTCGATGAGCGACAGTGTGGCGTCTTGTATCGCCTGGGCGTTCCCCTCTTCGTGCCCACTCCCGGTCGAACTACGCAGCGCAGAACGGACGACGTCGATGGCGGCCAGTTCCGCCTCGGCGTCGGTGTCGGAGCCGCGCACGGCGACCTCGAAGGCGAAGTTGCGGAGGAAAGCTGCGGCGGATCGAGCGAGCGGACTCTCGGCGACCAGTACGCCGGGGCTGCAGTCCTCCGAGAGCAACGCGGAGGGAATCCACACGCCGACCGGGTCGCTGATGTCGAACGTTGTGTGGGTGAAGTCCTGCGACGTGTCCAGAACGCCCAGGAAGTCGTTGCCCCGATACGTCGTCGACGTCCGGCCGTCGGTCACGACACCCGCAGAGGGTATCGACTGGGTGCCGACGATCACGTGGGACTCGTATCCGGCGACCGCTGATCGGCCATTGCCGGTCATCGTGCACGGCGCTCGCAACGCGGCGAACGCGCAGATCAACCCCAGCGGTCGCCAGAAGACGATCTCGGCGAAGCTCTCGACGCCGTCCGGACCGGAGACCGTGAGCGCCGGAAGGTACTGCGCGGCTCCCTCCGCGCCTGCCCGATAGACGTGCCGGGTCGCGCTCTGTCCGATCGGACTGAAGGCACCGATACGCCCGTACCACTGCTCGACCACATCGTCGGAGAACAACGACGGAGTGTCCGCTGACTGCCAGATCGGTGTCATCGGTCGTGGTGGCGCCAGGTTGGCGCGATGATCAGCGACGCAACCATGAAGCACAGCGCGCCGACGAACGTGCCCGTGTTGGCGAGGGTGTTGTCCAGGCTGTTGCCGTCGGCGAGAACGTAGGCGCCCACCGCGGACACCGCGAACGCCACGCAGCCGATCCAGTTGATCTGGGTCGACCACCAGTCGACGCTCCGCGGATTCCACCAGCGGTCGGTGCGGGTGTAGGCGATGATCGCGGCGACACCGCTGATGAGGAATGCCACCGAACCTGCCGCGTCGGGAGACCAGACGAAATGCTTGTCGGCCGCGGCGGTATGGGCGGTGAGCGCGGAGGCTGTACTCACGTTGAACATGATAGTGCCCGCCGATTGAGTCGATGCGGCAAGCCATTCCGCGCGCACCATCGTGCCCGAACCGTAATCGACCGAGACGGTGGCGGGTCCGCTGCGGAGCAGTTGGACCAGTCCGGCCGCGGTGAAGAACCAGGCCCCGACGAAGTAGCACAGGTTGGAGTTCGACGCCCCCGCCCAGGAACCGAACCCGGGGGCCGATCCGAGTGCGAACAGTGCGGAGCCTATGACGAAACCCCAGCACTGCTTGCCGAGGGTCGGTTCGAGCAGGAGATGGCGCCAGTGCCGGGGCTCGACAGCGATGCTCATGTGTTGTGCGTCCTCAGTAGTCGGACACCACGCGTCCCGGTGCCGGGGCGTCAACGGGCGCCCCGGCACCGGGACATCAGTGGTGGAAGTGCGAACCGGTGTCCGAGACTCGCGGCATCGGAGCATCGAGACTGTCGAGGAAGTCGACCTCGGCCACGATGTCGGTCAGCAATGCGGTCGCCAGATCGTGGCTCAACCCCGCCCGTACGACGATGCGCTGCAGGGTCATCGATGCGAGGTTGTCCGCCATCGGGTAAGCGGGGACGAGCCAGCCCTTCATCCGTAGCCGGTCGGACAGATCGAACAGGGTCCAGTTCGCGGTGTGATCGGGCTTGAGCCGCCATGCGAAGACCGGGATGGTGTCACCCCGGCTCACCAATTCGAACGGTCCGATCTCGGCGATCTTCCCGGACAGGTACTGCGCGACATCCAGTGAACTCTGCTGGATCTGTCGGTAGCCTTCCCGCCCGAGACGCAGGAAGTTGTAGTACTGCAACAGAACCTGTGCGCCCGGCCGTGAGAAGTTGAGCGCGAGGGTGGGCATGTCACCACCGAGGTAACTGCAGTGGAACACCATGCTCTCCGGCAGGGACTCGGTGTCGCGCCAGACGATCCAGCCGAGGCCCGGGTAGACCAGACCGTACTTGTGCCCGGAGGTGTTGATCGACACCACCCGCGGTACCCGGAAGTCCCATTCCAGATCCGGCTGGCAGAACGGCGCGATCATCGCACCCGACGCGCCGTCGACGTGGATCTTCACATCCAGTCCGGTCGACGCCTGGATCTCGTCGAGCTTCTCCGAGATCGCCTTCACGGGCTCGTACAACCCGTTGTAGGTGACACCCATGATCGCCACGACACCGATGGTGTTCTCGTCGACGTACTTCTCGAGTTCGTGACCGTCGAAGACGACGTGGTCCTCGGTGACCGGAACCCACCTCGGCTCCACCTCGAAGTAGTTGAGGAACTTCTCCCAGCAGACCTGAACCGCGGTCGACAAGACCAGGTTCGGCGATTCGGTCGACTTGCCCTCCGCCTTGCGGCGCGCCTGCCAGTGCCGCTTGAGCGCCAGGCCCCCGAGCATGGCCGCCTCCGACGAGCCGATGGTCGAGGTACCGATCGACGAGTCGACGTCGGGCACGTGCCACAGGTCGGCGAGGATCTTCCAGCATCGGTCCTCGATCGCCGCGGTCTGCGGATATTCGTCCTTGTCGATCATGTTCTTGTCATAGGTCTCGGCGTAGAGTTGCCGTGCCTCGTCGTCCATCCAGGTGGTGACGAAGGTCGCGAGGTTGAGGCGCGCGTTGCCGTCGAGCATGGCCTCGTCGTGCACGATCTGATATGCCGTCTGGGGCAGGCTCATTCCGTCCGGAATCTGGAACTTCGGCAACTCGGTGGCCTCACCGGGTCGGACGAACACTGGGTTGATGGACAGCGAATCGGTTGCGTTGGTGGTGGTTCGGGCGTTCGAGTGTTCGATGGTGCTCATGTCTTCCTCCTCGGAAAAGCTGGGTGATGGCGGATGGTTCGGGGTGTCACGACTTCACCAGGGCGTACCAGAGCTCCTCTGCCTAGACCTCGACCGGCGGGTAGAGACGGTCCATGTTGTACTGACGGTTCCGGCGCGCCGCCCAGGTGGACACGGCGAGGAACACCGCGGTCAGGCCTGCCACGACGCCGACGGCGATCCACAGGCGATGGTCGACGCCGCCGACCGTCAATTGCCGCAGCCCGTTGACGGTGTACGTCATCGGGTCCACCCAGTGGATGTATTGGAACGGTTTCGTCGTGGTCGGGACAGGATAGATACCTCCCGCCGAGGTGAGCATGATCATCAGGAAGGCCAGGGTGACCACCCGCCCGACCGCTGGGCCGAACAGTGCATTGAACATCTGGATCATCGCGAGGAACATCGCCACCATCAGCAGCATGAAGCCGTATGTCGCAACGGGATACGCCGGCCGAAGCCCGATCGCGAAGACAACCACCGCGTACAGGATGGTGGCCTGCAGGAGTCCGACCATGAAGGTCGGGGCAAACGACGCCAGAACCACGCGGAACGAGTTGAGACCCTGCGCGATCGGCCGGGATTGCAACGGGTTGAACAACATCCAGGCGATGATGCTACCGACGAAGAGTGCGAGTCCGAAGAAGAACGGCGTGAAACCGGTGCCGAAGGTCTTGGCCTCGTTGAGCGTGTTCTCCTGCAGCGCGACCGGGCGGGCCAGGGTCGCGGTCAGTTCGTCCTTCTGTTGCTGTGACCAGGCAGGGATCGCCGCGACGCCCTCGTTGATCCCGTTCGCGAGTTGCTGGGTACCGGCTGCGAGCTTGTCCGTTCCCGCTGCCAGCTGGTCGGCTCCGTTGCTGAGTTCGATCAGTCCGGTGCTCAATTGGTCGGCACCCGAACTCAACTGCGCGGCCGCCGACCGTGCGGCGAGAACATCATTGCGCAGGCCGTCATCGGCGAACAAGCCCAGCGCGATCCGCGTCGGGCTCTGCGGGTTCGACAACTGACCGGACAACAATTGGGCGTCCGTTCGCAGCTGTGCCAGCTGGTTGTTCGCGTCGGGACTCAATCCCCCCGTGTCGAGCAGCGATTGGGCTGGTGCGATGGTGTCGGCAATGGCACGCATGTTGGGGTCAGGACTGGACCGCAGGCGAGTCACAGCGTCGGACAGCAATCGACTCGCCTGAGACTGCCGAGAGGACACTGCTCCGAGCTGCTCGGCGATGGACCCGCTCGTGGCGCCCAGCCGAGACGCGGTCGCCGCGAGTTCCTGCGGGCTCGGCCCGGCACCACTGCCTTGCCCGAGTGCCGCGACCAGCGGGGTCGTGGCGCGCTGGACTACCGTGTCGAGCTCGTCGAGGGCGCCGGCCAGCTGCTGACCGCCGTCGCGTGCCGTCACGAGGTTGGTGGCCAGTTCATTGGCACCCGTGTTCGCGGTCTGCATTCCGGTGTTCAGCTCATTGGCTCCGGCCTGTGCCTGCCGCAGTTTCGGGATCATCTGACTGACATCGTTGAGAACGATGTCGAAGGTCTGCGCACCGACCTGCGCCCCGACCTGGTTGACGACCTGCTGAGCGGCGTCCTGCCCCATCACGGTCGACAAGTAGTTGTTCGCGTCGTTGTAGGTGAAGATCAGCTCGGCCGATCGCGGCGTGCCGCTCGTCGGGGACACCAGGGCCTCACTGAAGTCCGCGGGAAGGGTGATCGAGAAGTAGTAGGTCCCGTTCGCGACACCCTCCTCTGCCTCCTTCGCCGACACGGGATGGAGGTCGAGTTGCTTGGAGTCGATCAGGCCCGCGGCGACCTGGTCACCGGCTTTGAGGGGTTCACCCTGCACCACGGCGCCGCTGTCGGCGTTGACGAGAGCGACCGGGATCTTGTCCACGGCGTTGAAGGGATTCCAGAAGGCCCACAGATAGAGCGCGCCGTACATCAGCGGCATCAGGATGATGACGATCAGCGCCAGTCGGGGCATGCGGCCCCGGTAGTAACGCTTGAAGTCGCTGCCCGGCGAGAATGCGGCAAGCATGTTCAGTTCCGATCTTCTGAGACGATTCGCACGAACTCGTCGTCGGTGAGGTTGTCGACCCGGAGGACATCGCGGACGCCGACATCGAGGTGGACACCGTTGACATCGGCGGTGACGACCGTCTGTTGGCGCCCGAGGTCGACCAGTCGCTCCAGCAACTGGCGCGCGCTGCTCGTCCGAGTCATCCGGTCGACGCCACCGGTGACCAGCAGCGGCGGTCGCCTCAGGTTCGCCATCGAGATGCGGAACAGTGCAGCGGTCAGCTCGGGCAGTTCCTCGACGAAGGAATCGAGATGCGGGAGGGTGAGCGGCCCGAACACCGGCCGGCACAACCGCTCCAGATCCTCGGCGGTCGACTGCCCCACCCATCGGAACCACGGGGCCTGCCAACGGATCTGCTCGGTCAGGACATCCCGGACCCGGATGGTCTGCTCGATCCCATCGACCTCGTCGATGTCGGCGATGGCCGCGTTCGCGAATAGCCTCCGGGCATCGTTGGTCCGGCCGAACGCGGTGAGCGAACCGCTGGTGGGCGCCATCCGTCCGGCAAGGGTCAGCAGGAGTGCCGTTCGGCCGCGTCCACCGGAGCCCTCCAGGACCGTGACGCCCCCGGGCCTGATGGCGACATCGGTCGGCCCGAAGATCGGCCCCCAGGACGCACGTACCGCGATCCCCTGGGCGATGACCAGGAACTCGTCCGGGTCGCGATACCCGTCGACTTCGATCGGACCCGGATTCTCGCGCCCGTGTTCTCCGGTCGTGCTCATCATGGACCTCTCATCTCCGAGTGGCGACCCGCGGATTCCGCGGAGATCGGCATCGTTCTGCCCCGACGGCAATGACACAGGACTTTTCGTCCCGCTTGTTCGGGACTAGAGACTCTGCTCGAACAGCGCACTGATTGAGACTTCCATCTGCCCGGCTCAGCTTCTGTTACGGGCGGAGACTAGCGCCGAATTGCGCCACGGGACAGCGATACTCCTCGATTCGAGATCCGCTGGTGCACCCGCTCGCTCGCGTCCATCTGTGAGCAGCGCCGGCGTCGAGGGACGCGTGCCACATCATGTCGGAGCACACGCTGATCGATCGAGCACGTTGCTGTACAGCACTTTTCACGCGAATAAGCCAGATGTCGAACACCCGAGACGTGACGAGATCGTGATGGACTCCATCCAACCGACCCCGCAGCCGTCCACTGCCGACCGCGTCAAAGACGGCACGAATCCGCGCCTGGAATGTCCCAAATGGACACCCCGTGATCTGCCCGGATTTTGAGACCACAAAACGACGATTCTGTGCCAGATGGGTCCCGAAGCGCCGACCGGACCCTTGAAACTATTAGGGTTCTGTTCGACTGAAGTGAGTCACTGAATCGCGAAAGGCGATACGCCCCAGGCGAATCACCTCAGACGATGACGCTGTCCGTTGGTACATTCGTGCCCGCAGGCCCTTCGGCCAGTCAAATCAATTGCGCTACATAGGAAGTGGTGGTCGACGATGTGCACCCGAGTGATTTGGCCTGACGCCGCCGGCGCAGTGCTCGTGGGCCGCAACATGGATTTCCACAAAGACCTGATGACCAACCTGTGGACCCAGCCCCGCGGCATCAGCCGCGATGACGGCGTCGATGGCGAACTCACCTGGACCTCGAAGTACGGCAGCGTGATCGCTGCCGCGTTCGACATCATCTCCGTCGACGGCATCAACGAAGCCGGACTCGCCGGACACGTCCTCTGGCTGGCGGAGTCGACGTACGGCGAGCACGACAAGTCCAGACCCGCCCTGAGCCAGGCGGTGTGGTTGCAGTACTTCCTCGACAACTTCGCAACCGTCGCCGATGCCGTGCAGTGGATCGAGGACACCAACGTCCAGGTCATCCAGATGCCCGACCCCACCGGCGGAAACCCGCCCACCATCCACCTCGCGCTCGACGACGCAAGCGGCGACTCGGCGGTCATCGAATACATCGACGGGAAACCCGTCGTCTATCACGACAGCTCGTACCATGTCATGACCAATTCGCCGACCTACGACAAGCAGATCGAACTGCTCGGCCGGTGGGAGGGCCTGGGCGGTGATCAGCCCCTGCCCGGTGACACCGAGGCCGAGCACCGTTTCGCCAGGGCCGCATACTACGCGGGGCGCCTCCCACAGCCTGCGGGCAAGGTCGACGCGATCGCCGGGATGTTCAGCGTCATCCGCAATGCGGCACAACCCTTCCGGCTACCTGATCCCGGCAAACCTGATGCGTCGCAGACCATCTGGCAGACGGTCACGGATCTGACCAACAAGCGGTATGTGTACGAGTCGACCACGCGCCCGAACATCGTCTGGGTGGACCTCGACGACCTCGACTTCACCGAGGGTTCTCCTCAACTGAAGCTCGACCTGCAGAGCAAGCTGTCGGTGGAAGGCGGGATCGCAGGCAACGTCAGTGGCCAGTTCGCCGACGAGGGGCCGATGACCTTCCTGTCCTTCGCGCTCCTCGCTCAATTGGCCGGGTCGCAGGACTCGCACTGAACGACACGGCCGTGGCCGAGTGGCGGCCCGCGGTGTGGATGCGGGCGCTTCTGTCCGCGACCCCGGCGACGTGGCCACTCGGACGGTCGATCCGGTCCGCGGTGACCATTGCCGGACCACTGGTCCTCGGCGCACTCACCGGACATGCGTTGATCGCGATGTGGGTCAGTATGGCGGCCCTGTTGCTGTCGGCCGGCGAACATCCGGTGGCGTACCGCGAACGATTTCGCCAGGCCGCGGTCACCACGCCTCTGGCAGCCGCCGCGTACTTCTTGGGCGCTCTCTCGACCGCCCCGCACGTAGTGACAATCGCGGTGATGACGGCCATCGCCTGCGCGTCGGGGGTGTTGAGCGGCTACTCGGGTGTCGTGTCCGTCGCCACGATGCAGGCGATGGTGATCGCGGCGATCGCGATCGGTGTACCGGCCGCCCGGCCCTATTGGGAGCCGGCGGCACTGTTCATCGCCGGAGCCGGCCTCTACACCCTGGCACTCGCGGCCGAAGCCGTCGTCAGTCGGCAACGGCCGCAGCAAGACTCACTGGTGACGCTGGTTCGCGCGCTCGCGGCGTTCGCGCGCGCCCAGGCCACGGGTACCACAGACCTGGCCGCCGAGCGCTCCCGAGCGATCAGAGCGCTCGGCGCCTTCGACCAGATGGCGGTCTCAACTCGTGGCACCGCGGGCGGACCCGTGCCCCTGTACGACCGGTCGGCCCGGATCTCCCGTGCCGCCGACCAACTGATGGCCCGCTTTCTCGCCCATGATGCGGACCGAGACCTCTCCGCGGCGACGGCTTCACGACTGGACGCCCTGGCGGATGCACTCACTCGCCACTGCCGCCCTCCGTCTCGCCCGGCAGACGGAACCCTGATCCGTCTCGGCATGCTCGAGGACGCGATCTGGCACGACCCCCCGCAGCCCACAGAGGCGCTGTCGTCGACCGAGAGAGTGAGGCTGTCCCTACCCGGTCCGGCATTACTGGGGTCGGCTGGTCGCCTGGGGCTGTGTACCGGGCTGGCGTACACGGCCTACTTTCTCGTCCCGATGGCCCACGGATACTGGATCCCGTTGACCGTCGCACTCGTGATGAAACCAGATCTCGGTTCGGTGTTCAGCCGGGCGGTGCTGCGCTGCATCGGCACCATCGGCGGCGCCGTCATCGCCGTAGCGGTCACAGTGCCTCTCGACGGATCGATCGTCCCCGGACTCGTCATCGCGCTGCTCGCGGCATGCCTGCCCTGGGCGATGGCGCGATCGTATCTATGGCAGGCGCTGATCCTCACTCCGCTGGTGATGGTGTTGCTCGACCTCGTGGTCCCCCATGACTCGGTCCCCGACACCAGTGCGGCCCGCGTGGCCACCACGGTCATCGGCGGCGCGATCGTCATCGTCGCCGGATATCTCATCTGGCCCACCACACGCCATGCACAGATGGCCGGGCCGTTCGACGAGACCCTGGCCGTCCTGGGCCGCTATGCACAGGACGTGGCCGACGACGCGCCGGCCGACATCGTGTCCGCCGACCGTCGGACCGTGTATCGCCGTCTCTCCGACGCCCGAACCACCCTGCAGCGCACACTGTCCGAGCCGCCTCCCGCCGGCGCCGAAGCCTGGGCCTGGATTCCGGTGATCAGCGCGACCGAGCGTGTCGCCGACCGGATCACCGGCGCCGCCGCATCTCGGACGCCGCCGACGACGACTCCGCTCGCCGCCGACCTGTCGGCGCTCGCCGGAGAACTCATCTCACTCGACCATCAGGTCACCCCCGGTGAGTCCCCTCGCCGTACTCCCCGGCCTCCCACACGAGCAGAAGACGACTCGACCGACCCCGCGGTGCGTGAACTCGCTGACGAACTCGCACACCTCCGGTCCATGATCGGCCGCCGGTCCCGGCCTGCGCCGACCGAGCACGAAGGATGACCCAGGCCGACGGGTGATCACGATCGGTGGCGGACATCGGCTCCGAGGACGCGCGTACCGGCGGCGGGACCGCTCGCGGTGCGGACCGACCGGGCGACGCCGGCGCCGGACAGTTCGGCGGCGACGTTCACCGCGCCGGTCTCGTCGGCGCACAGGAAGGCGCACGTCGGACCGGAGCCGGACACGATGCCGCCCAGTGCTCCGGCGTCGATTCCGGCACGCAGGGTCCGGCGGAGGGTGGGCTGCAGCGAGAGCGCCGCCGGTTGTAGGTCGTTGTGCAGCAGGGGCGCCACCGCGTGCGGGTCACCGGACGCCAGTGCCTGCATGAGTTCGTCGGGGCGGCGGAGGAGGTCGCGTTCGTCGTCGGTGGCGCACTCTCCGGAACGGCTGTCGCGCAGACGATCCAGTTCGCGGTACACCGCGGGCGTGGACAGCCCGTCGCGTGCGAGCGCGAGCACCCAGTGGAAGTCACCGCGGGAGAGGACCTGCATCAGCCGCTCGCCGCGTCCGGTACCCAGGGCGGTGTTGCCGTGCAACGCGAACGGGACGTCGCTGCCCAGGTCCGCCGCGATCGCGGCGAGGTCGTCGCGGCCGATGTCGAGCTTCCACAGGGCGGCGAGTGCGACCAGCGCCCCGGCGGCATCCGCGCTGCCACCGGCCATGCCCCCGGCCACCGGGATCGTCTTGTCGATGTCGATCGCGACCTTGCCGGGACGGTCCGCCCACTCGGCCAGTGCCAGCGCGGCCCGGACCGCCAGATTGGACTCGTCCGTCGGGACCGACCCGGCGCCTTCGCCACGAACCGTGATGCTCATCTCGTTGGCCCGGGCGACCCTGATGTCGTCGTGCAGGGACAGCGCCTGGAAGACGGTCACGAGGTCGTGGTAGCCGTCCTCGCGGCGCGGACCGACCCCGAGGTGCAGATTGACCTTCGACGGAGCCCGCGCGGTGACGGAGTCCGACACCACCGACAGCGACGTTCGCGACACAATGCTCCAGCCTAGCGCCCCGGCGTCGGCCCCGCGCCCACCGATGCGGTCGGTCCGGCGGCTCCAGCTGCCGTCGATCAGGGTCGCCAGCCGCGGTCGACGAGTTCGCCGACGTGCTCGACGACCAGCACCGCGCCCGCGTCGCGCAACTCACCCTCCGCGAATCCACCGGACCGCACCGCCACGCACTCCGCCGGCAGGCGATGCGCCGACGCCACGTCCCACACGGTGTCGCCGACGACGACAGCCTGTCCACCGCCGGCCGCGGAGAGCGCGACCGACAGGATGTCGGGCGCCGGTTTGGACGAATCTGCGTCGTCCGAGGTGGTCACGGCGGCGAAGTCGTTCCGCGACAATCCCATCGACTCGAGCGCGGCGTCGGTGAACTCCGACTTGCCCGACGACGCGAGCGCCACCCGGTAGCCGCCGTCCAGCAGTCCCCTCACCAGATCGGCCGCGCCGGGCAGGGGCCGCACGTCGGGCAGCAGATCGCGATAGGCCTCCTCCCACTCGTCGCGCAAGGTGTCACCGAGTGATTCCTCCACGTCGTCGCCGAGCAACTCGCCGACGAGACGGTCGCCGCCCATGCCGATCGCCCGGTGCACCTGCCACCACTGCGGGATCAGGTCGTGAGCAGCGAAGGCCCGCATCCACGCCAATGCGTGGAGGTAGGTGGAGTCGACGAGCGTACCGTCGACATCGAGCAGCACGGTGTCGATCGACCCATCCGCTGTCCGGTCTGGCATCTGCGCCTCGTTTCCGGGGTCGAGAACCGCGCCCCGTCGTCGAACGTCCGTGTCCGGGCACCACCGTCTCGAGCGTCCCGGGTTTCGGACCCATGACTCATGGCTACACCGAAGCGACCCATCTCGCAGAGGAGACCTCCATGGCAACACGTTTCGGCTACACCCTGATGACCGAGCAGGCAGGCCCGAAAGAGCTGGTGCGGTATGCCGTCGGCGCCGAAGACGCCGGCTTCGACTTCGAGGTGTCGAGCGACCACTACTTCCCGTGGCTCTCGGCCCAGGGACACGCCCCGTACGCGTGGACGGTCCTGGGAGCCGTGGCCCACGCGACCGAGCGGGTCGACCTGATGACCTACGTGACGTGCCCGACGATCCGCTACCACCCGGCGATCATCGCGCAGAAGGCTGCGACGCTGCAGATCCTCGCCGACGGTCGCTTCACTCTGGGCCTCGGCTCGGGCGAGAACCTGAACGAGCACGTCGTCGGCGAGGGCTGGCCCTCGGTCGCCGACCGCCAGGACATGCTCGCCGAGGCGATCGAGATCATCCGCACACTGCACACCGGTGAGCTCGTCGACTTCCGCGGCGAGTTCTTCCAGGTCGACGCCGCCCGGATCTGGGATCTGCCCGACCAGCCCGTCCCGATCGGCGTCGCGGTGGCGGGCAACGCGGGTATCGAGACGTTCGGGCCACTCGCCGACCACCTGATCGCCGTCGAACCCGACGCCGACTTCATCAAGGCCTGGAACGAACATTCGTCGACGCCGACCGTCGACGGGCAGCGGTCCCGCGCGATCGGGCAGATCCCCATCAGCTGGGATCCCGACCGCGACAAGGCGATCGAGCGCGCCCACGATCAGTTCCGGTGGTTCGCCGGCGGGTGGGATGTCAACGCCGACCTGCGCACCACCGCGGGCTTCGCCGCTGCGACGCAGTTCGTCACGCCGGACGACGTCGCGGGCAACATCCCCTGCGGCCCGGACCTCGACCAGATCGTCGAGGCGGTGAAACCCTTCTGGGAGGCGGGGTTCACCGACATCGCGCTGGTGCAGATCGGGGGCGACACCCAGGACGCGTTCCTGCGCGACGCCGCTCCCGAGCTACTGGAGAAACTGCGCGCCGCGTCGAACTGAGGACTGCAGATCGAGTTCGCCCGTCCCCCGCTCCCTGATCCGAAAGAAGCGACCCCCATCGCTCCCTGGGAGCGCCCGGAGCTTGCAGAGGGCGCGTCACGAAGGGTCTTCGTCACCTATTGCCGCGGGACGCTTCGTGGCTCGTCGCTTGCGCTCCTCACACCTCAGGGAGCAGGGGTTGTGCGATTCCTCGGATTAGGAAGCAGGGGTGAGGTCGCTCCTTCGGATCAACGAGCGGAGCTGACCGGGCTGTCGACTCCGATCAGGAGGTCTCCGCGAGGCGGACGAAGTCGTCGACGTCGAGCGTCTCGCCCCGCACACCCGGATCGATACCGGCCTCACGGAGCCGGCGTTCGGCCTCGGCCGCCGAACCGGCCCAGCCGGCCAGCGCCGATCGCATCGTCTTGCGTCGCTGGGCGAATGCGGCGTCGATCGCGGCGAACACCTGTTGCCGCACAACGGGATCGGTCGAGTGGTCGTCGGTTCGTTCGATGCGGACGAGACCCGACTCGACCTTGGGTTCGGGCCAGAACACGTTGCGCCCCACCGCACCGGCCCGGCTCACGCGACCGTGGTAGCGCGCCTTGACGCTCGGCACCCCGTAGGTGCGGCTGCCCGGGCCGGCGGCGAGGCGGTCGGCGACCTCTGCCTGCACCATCACGAGGGCGGTGGTGATTTCCGGGAAGAGTCCGAGCAGGTGCAACAGGACCGGCACCGACACGTTGTACGGCAGGTTCGCGACCAGCGCGGTGGGGACCACCGGCAGGTCGTCGCGCGTCACCTGCAGCGCGTCGGCGAGGATGACCTCGAAGTTGCCCTGCCGACTGGGGGCATACTCCGCGATCGTCGCCGGAAGACGTTCTGCGAGCACCGGATCGATCTCGATGGCCACGACCCTGCCCGCTGTCCCGAGGAGCGCGAGGGTCAGTGAGCCCAAGCCCGGACCGACCTCGAGGACGGTGTCCTCGGGCCCGACCCCCGATGCCGCGACGATCCTTCGCACGGTGTTCGCGTCGTGGACGAAGTTCTGTCCGAGAGTCTTGGTCGGCCGGACGCCGACCTCCGCCGCGAGCTCCCTGATCTGTGCCGGCCCGAGGAGACGCGGAGCCTCGTCGGGCGCGCCGTCGGGTGAACCCGCTGTCGAGTCGCTGATCAGCGCAGGCCCAGCTTGGACGAGCAGGACGGCCATGCGCCCCAGCCCTGGACCGCCTGGGTCTTCTTCGCGATGGCGATCTGCTCTTCGCGGGTGGCGAGGTCGGCGCGCGGCGCGTATTCGAGTCCACCCCAGCGTTCCCAGGTGTTCTGGTCGAACTGGACGCCGCCGTAGAAGCCGTTGCCGGTGTTGATCGCCCAGTTGCCGGTCGCCTCGCACGCGGCGAGCGCGTCCCACACCGATCCCGGCGGCACGAACGGCGCACCCGGCTTGGTGCCGATGCGAACGGTGGCCGCGACGGGCTCGCTGAGCACCTCGCTGGTCAGCTTGTCGCGCTTGACGACTCGGCCGTTCACGGTGGTCACCTTGTAGGTGACACGCGCCTCGCCGGGCGTGCCCTTCTTCTCGACGACCTTGCGGTCGCGGACGAGGGTCGGGTCCTCTTTCTTGACCTCCGGCGGGGCGACCGGTTCGGTGAGCGTGACGTCCTCGGTCTTGATCCGGGTGACGACGATCTTGAGGTTCGGGGTGATCTTGGTGTCGGCGGCCGGGTTGACCTTGTCTTCGGCGCCCAGCGGGGTGCCGAGCGACTCGAGCAGATCCTTCACGGTGTGCGCGGCGACGGTCGGGCGCTTGCGGGCCGGTCCGTCGACGAGGTTCACCGGCTTGGGCAGCGCGACCTCGATCTGACCGCCGTCGACCGGCAGTTCCTCGCCGAAGGCGGTCTCCTCGGCGGCGTGGGTCAGTCCGCGTTCGGCCATCAGCTGGTCCACGGTCGAGGCGTTGGTGACGATGGTCTCGCGCTTGCCCTCGATGTCGAGGGTGAGTTCCTTGAGCTTGTTGACCTTGATGGTCTGGCCGTCGCCGAAGCCCGAGTCGGGTGCCGGGCTCACCTTGTCACCGTCGGCGGGCGCCAGCCCCTCCGACTCGAGGAGACTCTCGACGGACATCGCCATGGTGGACACGTGCCGGATGTCGCCGTCCACGTCGATCGCGACGTTCTTGTGCATGCTGACGCCCATGACCCCGCCGGCCGCGACGGTGGCGCACACGGCGCCGACGGCGACGCGGACACGCAACGACTTCGAGCCGTTGATCTTGGCGAACACCGAACCCGACGATGTCGGAGCGGACGGCTCCGGGTTCGACAGTCCGGGGTTTTGCAGCTCTGGGTTGGGCAGAGAAGACAAGGGCACGACATCCTGATAGGCAACACTGGCACCACGCCGGCCGAGTGGATCAGCACGTCGGCCAGCTGGATCACAGTACGATAACGAACCGGCCAGATTATGGCAAAGGGATGCCGTAGACGCGCCGCGCGTTCGCCCCGAGGATGCGAGCCATCTCCTCGTCCGCCACGCCACGCACGGCCGCGAGGGCCCGGGCTGTGTACGGCAGACAATAGGACTGATTGGGCTGGCCACGGTAGGGATGCGGGGTCAGGAACGGCGCGTCGGTCTCGACGAGGATCTGGTCGTCGGGGACCAGCTCGGCCGCGACCCGGAGCTCATCGGCGTTGGCGAAGCTCACAGTGCCGGCGAAACTGAGCATGAACCCACGCTCGACACATTCGCGTGCAACATTTCGGTCACCGGAGAAGCAGTGCATGATCACGGATTCCGGGGCGCCCTCCGCGGCCAGGACGTCGAGTAGGTCCCGGTCGGCCTCGCGGTTGTGGATCATCAGCGGCTTGCCGACCCGCTTCGCGAGGTCGATGTGCCAGCGGAACGTCTCGTGCTGCACCTCGGGCGACGCACAGTCGTCGGACTTCCCGGGCCAGAAGTAGTCGAGCCCGGTCTCGCCCACCGCGACGACTCGCGGGTGACGCACCATCCGCTCGAGCTCGGCGGCGGTCTCGTCGGTCAGATCGCCGGCATGCATCGGGTGCAGGGCCACCGCCGCGTAGACGCGATCGTCCCACTCCGCGGCGGCGACCGCCCACCGTGCATCGACCATGTCGTCGGCGACGGTGACCACATGGCCGACGCCGACGCCCTGCGCGTGGTCGCAGATCGCGCGGACCGTCTCGGCGTCGCGTCCGCCGCATGCAGCGAGGTGGGTGTGCGCGTCGACGAGGCCGGGCAGCGGCGCCGGGTCCGGTGGCGGTTCGCGGCGACGTCGCTTCTTGGCGGCCTTGTTGCTCAGGGTCTCGCCGCCGCCGGTCTCGGCATCAGCCTTGTCCGCGGCACCCGGGGCGTCGGTCATGGCACCCACCTTGGCACAGCGCGTCGACACCATCCGGTGCGGTCCCGACATCGCTAGAGCGTCACGGTCCCCTCGATCACCGTCGTCGTGTCGCCGCCGATCCAGATGTGCTCGCCGTCGTCGTGGACGTGGATGCGGCCGGCCCGACCGAGCGCCGCACCCTGCGCGGCGACGTAGGACGCCGGCGCCTGCCCGGTGGCCCGCAACCACATGGCGATGCCGGCGTTGAGACTGCCCGTCACCGGGTCCTCGGGGACCCCGATGCCCGGCACGAACGCGCGCACCTCGCCGAAGACCTCTCCGTCTCCCGAGCCGTACCGCCCGAACAACCCGACCTTGTGATCGCCGAGGGCAGGGATGTCCGGGGTCACCTCGAGCACCCGCTCGCCCGATTCGAGTTGCAACACCATCCATTCCGGCCCGTTGTCGACCCACTCGGCCGCGCGGACCTCGGCCGTGTCGACCCGCAGCGCCGCGGCGACCTCGGTGACGACGGCGGCGTCGACGGGTCCGGACCGCCGCAACGGCGGCGCCGCGAAGGCCAGCCGTGCACCAGTGCGCCGCAGTCGCACCAGGCCGACGCCGCACTCCTGCACGATGTCCTCCCCCGCAGGCCGGCCGCCCGTCGTCAGCCAGGCATGTGCCGAGCCGAGGGTGGGATGCCCGGCGAACGGCAACTCGCCGTCCGGGGTGAAGATGCGCAGACGGTAATCGGCGGCAGGGTCGGTCGGCGGCAGCACGAAGGTCGTCTCCGACAGGTTCGTCCAGCGCGCGAACGCGGCCATCCGGTCGTCGGGGATGTCGGTGGCATCGAGCACCACGGCAACCGGGTTCCCACCGGTACCGGTAGCGGAGAACACATCGATCTGAGCGAATCGTCGAGTCATCGGACCATCGTCTCACCTCCAGTTGTCGCCCGGTCAAAGGTTTTTCGGGCTACGAGACATCCCGTGCGGAGCCGCGGCCCGGCACGTCAGGTGGGATCGCGCGCCCGCGGCCGGCAGAAAACGCCCGGGGTGGCCACGCAAATCGCGCCGGAGTCGCCCGGGACGGGTAGCGTGGCGAAGCGTGTTGGGATTGCCAGATTCGATCACCGTCGCACTGTTCGACCTCGACGGGGTTCTCACCGAGACCGCGGTGCTGCACCGCAAGGCGTGGAAGAAGGCGTTCGACGCCTTTCTCGCCGCCCGTGCGGGCGGCGCAGACCACGCCGATTTCGTCGAGTTCACCGATCAGGACTATCTGGACTACGTCGACGGACGTCCCCGTGAGGACGGCGTCCGGGCCTTCCTCGCCTCTCGCGGAATCGACGATGTCGACGCGCAGACCGTGACCGCGATCGGAGACGGGAAGAACGACATGTTCCTGGTCAGCCTGGCCGAGGACGGCGGGCAGGCCTATCCGGGGTCCGTGCGATATCTCGAGGCGGCGCGCGACGCCGGTCTCCGGATCGCCGTGGTGACCTCCTCGAAGAACGGAGCAGCAGTGCTGGATGCGGCAGACCTGTCGAAATTCGTCGAGGTCCGGGTGGACGGACTCGACATCGTGTCGAAAGGCCTGAAGGGCAAACCCGCACCCGACTCGTTCCTCCTGGGCGCCGAACTGATGGGCGTCGAGCCGGCCGCGGCGGTCGTCTTCGAAGACGCCATCTCCGGCATCGCGGCCGGCAGCGCGGGAGCCTTCGGCTACGTCGTCGGCATCGACCGGGTCGGTGGCGGCCAGGCCGAGGCGATGCGTGCCGCCGGCGCCGACATCGTCGTGAACGACCTCGTCGAATTGCTCCCCGCATGACCGCCGAGCACGGCCACGACTTCGGCTTCGAGATCCATCCGTGGCAGCTGAAGTGGCGCGGCGGCGTCGATCTGGACATGCTGGGCCGAACCGAGACGCTCTTCGCACTGTCCAACGGGCACATCGGTTTACGCGGGTCCTTCGAAGAGGGTGAGCCGGTCGATCATCCCGGCACGTACCTCAACGGCTTCTACGAGCTGCGCGGCCTGCCCTATGCCGAGAGCGGCTACGGATATCCCGAATCCGGACAGACCGTCGTCAACGTGACCGACGGCAAGATCATCCGGCTGCTGGTCGAGGACGAGCCGATGGACCTTCGGTACGGGCGTACCGAGGAGCACGAGCGGACGCTGGACTTCCGGACCGGCACCCTGCGTCGTCACACGGTGTGGACCTCACCCACCGGCCGGAAGGTCCGCATCAAGTCCGAACGCCTCGTGTCCTTCACCAAACGCACGATCGCCGCGATCCGGTACGAGGTCGAGCCGGTCGACGAGGACATGAAACTCGTTCTGCAGTCCGATCTCCTGGCCAACGAGCCGGTTCCGGCACCGGGCAACGACCCGCGTCTGGCGGCGGCGCTCGACGCCCCGCTGGTCTCCGACCTCGCCACCTGCCGCAACTACTGGGGCATGCTGGTCCACCACACCAAGAAGTCCGGCCTGCACATGGCGGCCGGCATGGACCACGAGATCTATTTCCCCGACAAGGCCGACACCTTCATCCGCGCCGACGGCGACCTGGCCCGGCTCACCATCGCGGCCAACGTGCCGAAGGGCAAGAGTCTCACCCTCACCAAGTACATGGGGTACGGCTGGTCGGCCCGACGCTCGGTGCCGGCGCTGCGCGCCCAGGTCGACGCGGCCCTCGCGATGGCGATGGAGACCGGTTGGGATTCGCTCAAGGCCGACCAGGTCCGGTACCTCGAGGACTTCTGGCGCGACGCCGACGTCGAACTCGACGGCGATCCCGAACTGCAGCAGGCGGTTCGCTTCGCGTTGTTCCATGTCCTGCAGGCCGGCGCGCGCGGTCAGTCCCGCGCGATCCCGGCCAAGGGTCTCACCGGCCCCGGCTACGACGGTCACACCTTCTGGGACACCGAGAGTTTCATCCTCCCGATGCTCACCTACACCGTGCCCGCCGCCGCCGGCGAGGAATTGCGATGGCGCCACTCCACCATGGACAAGGCGAAGTCCCGGGCCGCCGAACTGGGGCAACGCGGGGCCATGTTCCCGTGGCGCTCGATCAACGGCGACGAGTGTTCGGGGTACTGGCCCGCGGGCACCGCGGGCGTCCACGTCTCCGCCGACATCGCCAACGCCACCGCACGCTACCTGCGGGCCACCAACGACGAGCAGTTCGAAACCGAATGCGGCGTCGAACTTCTCGTCGAGACCGCCCGACTGTTCGCCGGTCTCGGGCACCACGATGTGAACGGCAAGTTCCGCATCGACGGGGTCACCGGTCCCGACGAGTACACCGCCGTCGTGAACAACAACACCTTCACCAACCTGGCGGCGCAACAGAATCTCCGCGACGCCGTGGCGGCGGTGCATCGCCGTCCGGATCTCGCCGAGCAGTTCGGGGTCACGACCGCCGAGGCGGCGCACTGGGAAGCGTGCGCCGACGACATGACGATCCCCTTCGACGATGCGCTCGGCGTGCACCAGCAGTGTGAGTCGTTCACGTTGTTGGGCGCCTGGGACTTCGAGTCCTCGGTGGGACGCTATCCGCTGCTGTTGAACTACCCGTACTACGACCTCTACCGCAAGCAGGTGGTCAAGCAGGCCGACCTGGTCTTCGCGACCTACCTGTTCGGCGACGCCTTCACGCCCGAGCAGAAGCTGCGCAACTTCGACTACTACTACCCACTGACCGTTCGTGACTCGTCGCTGTCGGCCTGCTGCGAGGCGGTCACCGCCGCCGAGGTCGGTTACCCCGATCTCGCCTACGACCTGCTCGCCGAGTCCGTGTTCACCGACCTGCACGACCTGCACAACAACGTCAGCAGTGGCCTGCACATCGCGGCTCTCGCCGGTGCCTGGACCGACTGCGTGGCGGGTTTCGGCGGTATGCGCGACTTCGGCGGGAACATCACGTTCGCACCGCGGCTGCCGAAGCGGTTGACCTACATGTCCTTCCGCATGATCATCCGGGACTCGAAGATCGTGGTGGCCGTCGACAAGGACAATGCGACGTACCGGTTGTTGTCGGGTCCGCCGATCGACCTGGCGCACCACGGCGAGAAGTTCACGCTCGAATCCGCGCCGATGACCATGCACATTCCGGAACTGGAATACCGCGAACCACCGAAGGCCCCGCCGGGGTGCGAACCGTATCGCCGGGAGATCTAGATCTCAGCGCTTGACCTTCTCACTGTGTCAAGCGCTCAGATGGGTGGCGAAGGAGGTGGTCGACGATGACCGACCAGACAACCCACGCGCCCGACCCTGCCCTGCTGGCGGCGCTCGCCGCCGACGACGCCTCGACGAGGCTGCGTGCCGCGATGGCGGCGGGCAGCAACCCCCATCCCGGCTACGCCGGGGAGCTGATCCGACGCTGCGGCGTCGAGCCGGATTTCTTCGTGCGGGACATGCTGACCTGGGCCCTCACGCGGTTGCCCGCCGATCTCACGGTTCCCGGACTCGTGACCGAGCTGGGGTCGGCGTCCCCACAGGCGCGAGCCCAGGCCCTGCACACCCTGTCGAAGATCGGGGATCGATCGGCGTGGACGTCGATCACCCTCGCGCTCCTGCACGACACGGACGACGAGGTGGCGCGCGCCGCGTGGCGGACCGCCGTCGGCCTGGTCCCGTCCGGGCGGGAGACCTGGCTCGCGAACGAACTGGCCGGCGAACTCGGTCGTGGGAGCACGGACGTACAGCGGAGTCTCAGCCGTGCCCTGGCCGGGCTCGGAGGCTTCGCCACCGGACCATTGCAGGCCGCGAAGAAGCGCGGTGATCTGACGGTACGGGCACACGTGGCCGCCACCGAGCGGTTGATCGACGACCCGGACAGCGACTTCGCCGCTGCGTTGGAGTACGCGACACGGTTGGTGAACAGCGATGCCGCGGCTGAGGATTCGTCGGCGATCGGGCCAGAGGACGGTACGTAGCGGTGCTGATCGGCGAGGTGGCGCGGCATACCGGTCTGAGCAACCGGATGCTGCGCCACTATGACTCGCTCGGCCTCGTCCGGCCCACGGGCCGGACGTCGGGCGGTTATCGCGAATACTCCGACGCCGACCTCGAACGGCTGATGCACGTCGAGAGTCTCCGCTCGCTCGGACTGTCGCTGCGGGAGGTGGGACTCGCGCTCGACGACCCGGAGTTCGCGCCGGACTCGCTCATGGACCGGCTCGTCGACGACACGAAGGCGAGGATGGCCGCCGACGCGCAGCTCCTCGAGCGCCTGCAACATGTCCGGGCGACGGGCCCCTCGGACTGGTCGTCGGTGCTGGGCGTGATCGGCCTCCTCCGTGCGGTCCAGTCCGAGCATGCGGCCCTTCGTCAGCAGGCCGCACTGCTCGCCGGAAAGGTGGGCGTGTCCGGGGATTCGCTGGCCGACGCGGTGCTGGCCGAGACCGATCCCAACGTCGCCGGCGCGCTGCGTTGGGCCCTCGCGCAGCGGCCGGGCGGCGTCGAGCGTCTCGCCACCGGCGCGTCGGACCCCGACCCGTCGATCCGACGCCGAGCGGTCACCGCCCTCGCCGCCGTCGACGAGACCCCGGAGGTCGCCTCGGTGTTGCGCGGACTCCTCGACGACCCCGACACCGTGGTCCGACGCATCGCCGCCCTGACCCTCGGGCGTCGCGGCGTCGCCGCTGCGGTCGATGCACTGGTCGAGCTCATCGCAGCCGGCGACCGGGACGTCGAGGCCGCCGAGATCCTCGCCGGCCACGAGGCACACCGAGAACGGATCGTCGACCTGCTCGTCGACCGCCTTGGCGCCGACCCGGACGCGGCCGTCCGATCGAGGCTGGTGCAGGCGCTCGCCGAAATCCCCGGTACCGCATCGACTTCGGCGCTACAGGTGTACATCCATGATGCCGACGACATGGTCGCCAGGACAGCGGTCGTGATTCTGGACCAGCGGCCGGTGGACTGAGCGTCAGGTTTCATGAGCCGCAAACCCACCCCATTTCGGTAAACCCACGTCCACACACAGGGCGGTGGGTTCACCGAAAAGGGGTGGGTGTGAATCGACCGAATCGGCCGGACCGGAATTGGGTCCGGTCGCGCGCGGTCGGTAGTCTGTTGGGCACTATGGCACCCGATCTGACCAGCCCTGATCCGTCCGGCGCGTCCCACGGCGGCGGACGCCCGTACTACATCACCACCGCGATCGCCTACCCCAACGGCGCTCCGCACATCGGGCACGCCTACGAGTACATCTCCGCGGACGCACTCGCGCGGTTCAAGCGGCTCGACGGTTTCGACGTCCGGTTCTTGACCGGTACCGACGTCCACGGGCAGAAGATGCAGCAGACAGCCGCTGCGGAGGGCATCCCCACCGCGGAGCTGGCCAAGCGGAACTCCGACCGATTCCAGGCCCTGCAAGAACGCCTCGGGTCCAGCTTCGAGCGCTTCATCCGCACCTCCGACGAGGACCACAAGCGGGCGTCGGAGGAACTGTGGAAGCGGATGAGCGACCGCGGCGACATCTACCTGGACAAGTACTCGGGCTGGTACGACGTCCGGGACGAGACCTTCTACGCCGAGGCGGACACCCGGGTCGACGAGTCCGGCGACCGCGTCGCGACCGACACCGGACACGTGCTCACCTGGACCGAGGAGGAGACCTACTTCTTCCGGCTCTCGGCATACCAGGACAAACTGTTGGAGCTCTACGAGTCCCAGCCGGACTTCGTCGGCCCCGACGTCCGGCGCAACGAGGTCATCAGTTTCGTCAAGGGCGGTCTCACCGATCTGTCGGTGTCGCGCACGACCTTCGATTGGGGCGTCCCGGTGCCCGGCCATCCCGAACACGTCATGTACGTGTGGGTCGACGCCCTGACCAACTACCTGACGGGCGTCGGATTCGTCGACGACCCGGACGCCTTCGCACGCTTCTGGCCGGCCGACCTGCACATCATCGGCAAGGACATCATCCGGTTCCACTGTGTCTACTGGCCCGCGTTCCTGATGAGCGCCGGCGTCGAACTGCCGAAGCGGGTGTTCGCGCACGGATTCCTGTTCAACAAGGGCGAGAAGATGAGCAAGTCGGTCGGCAACGTCGTCGACCCGGAGAACCTCATCGACGAGTTCGGGCTCGACCCGGTGCGGTTCTTCTTTCTCCGCGAGGTGTCCTACGGACAGGACGGTTCGTACTCCGCCGAGGCGATCGTGTCGCGCATCAACGCCGACCTCGCCAACGAGTTCGGCAACCTGACCCAGCGCACCTTGTCGATGATCGGCAAGTACTTCGACGGCACCCTGCCGGCACCGGGCGAACTGACCGACGTCGACACCGCGCTCCTCGCGCGTGCCGACTCCCTGCTCGACGCCGTGCGGGCCCACATCGACAACCAGGCCATCCACCTGGCGCTGGAGACCCTGTGGGCGACGCTGGCCGAGACCAACCGGTACATCTCGGCACAGGAACCGTGGAAGCTGGCCAAGACCGATCTCGAGCGCACCGGCACGGTTCTCTATGTCTGCGCCGAGGTCGTGCGCATCGTCGCACTCCTGAGCCAGCCGGTCATGCCGGAGTCGTCCAACAAGATCCTCGATCTGCTCGTCGCCGACGTCGATCGTCAGTTCACCGCGGTCGCGAGCCGGCTGGAACCCGGAACCGTGCTGCCGAAGCCGACTCCGGTGTTCCCGCGATACGAGAACTGACCTCGCACACTCCGTATGGTCGCGTCGAACGGGGTGGGATCCGCGTTGCCCGGCCCGGTCGCGGCAGCGCCTGCGCTCGACGTGCTCCGCGCCCTGCACGCCGAGACCGCCGCCCGTCGCCTGCCGCCGCCGGCCGCGCTGATCGGTGACTGGTACGACGCCGACGCGGTCATCGCACCGTCGGTCGCACTGACGCCCGGCTGCCTCCCACCCGACGATCCCGACCGGTTCTGGTTCGGCTACCTCGGGTTCCCGGTGCGGCCGGACGAGGCGCCGTTGCCCGCGAACGTCGGCGGGCACACCGACGGCGTGCTCGTGCTCCGCGACGGCCGATGGGAGTCCGTCGGGACCGGCATCCCCGACTGGGCGACGGCGACCGTCCGTGCCGCCGGCGACCGTTCCTCGGCCCGGCCGAGCGCCACCACCCCACCGTCGACGACGGAATGGCATGCCCCGGAGCGGGTTCCGCACCTCGCCGCCATCGAGAGGTGTCTCGACGCGATCCGGGACGGCGAGGTCTACCAGGCCTGTGTGTGCACCCGTTTCACCGGCACGCTCAGCGGCGACCCCGTCGACTTCTTCACCGAACTCGCGGGCGCCACCGCACCGGCGAAAGCCGCTTTCCTACAAGGAGACTGGGGAACAGTGGCGAGCCTGTCGCCGGAGACGTTCCTGCGCCGGACCGGCAACATCATCACGTCGTCGCCGATCAAGGGCACCCTGCCCGCGCACGCCGACCCCGACGCGTTGGCGGCGTCGGCCAAGGACATCGCCGAGAACATCATGATCGTCGACCTGGTCCGCAACGATCTGGGACGCATCGCGGTGACCGGCAGCGTGCGGGTACCCGAGCTCCTGTCGGTCGTGCCCGCCCCCGGCGTCTGGCACCTCGTCTCGCGGGTGGAGGCCATCGTGGCACCGGGCACGGGCAACGACGCCGTTCTCGCGGCGACGTTCCCGCCGGCGTCGGTCACCGGCACCCCGAAGCTGCGGGCGATGGAGTTGCTCGACGACTGGGAGGCCGATGCCCGCGGCGTGTACTGCGGCGCCATCGGCATGGCCGGACCCGACCGCGCCCTCGATCTCAACGTCGCCATCCGGACCGTGGAGATCGCACCCGACGGGGCCATCGCCCTCGGTGTCGGCGGTGGGATCACCATCGATTCCGACCCGGCTCGGGAATGGCAGGAGTGCCTCGACAAGGCCGCGAGCATCGTGGGGTCGCGCGGATCGGCATGATCGAGTGCCGCTTTGGGTACGATTCCGCCATGACTGTGCCCATCCGGTCGTCCACCGATCTCGCGGTGCTCGATCGTGATCTGCGCCGTGACCACGATGCCTTCATGTCCGGCGGCACCCCACGTGCCGAGGTCCCGGGGGATGTCGTCGAATCATGGGGCCGTGTCCGGTCGGGTCGACACCGGTCCACCGTCGACACGCACAATCCGGGCCACATCTCCGACGACGAACTCGAGACGCGCCGGGCCACGCACCCGCTGCGGGACGCGGTGCAGCCGCTGCAGCGTCTGTTCGCCCAGTCCGCGGACGACGCGTCGATGACCCTGGGCGTGTTCGACGCGGACGGCGTGCTGCTGTGGCGGGGAGGTTCCGCGTCCGTTCTCCCGGAGGCCGATCGACTCGACCTCGTCGAGGGCAGCCGCTGGGACGAGAACTCCACCGCGACCACGGCCGTGGGCCTCGCGGTCCATCTCCAGCGCCCGACCCGGCTGTTCGGCGCCGAGCACTACTACAGTTCGCTGCACGGACTGTTCTGCACCGCGGTGCCGGTGCACGACCACCGCACCGGGGACATGATCGCCATCGCCGGCCTGGCGGGCCCGGCCATGGAGATGCAGCCGGCGGCATCGGCATTCACCTCCGCGCTGGCCGCACTCGGCGAACACGAGATCACCCTCGCCCACCAGCGAGAGCTCGCCGAACTCCGGTTCTCCGGCCAGGCGCAGTTGGCCGGCCTGCACGGACCGGGACTGCTCATCGACGACGACGGGTGGGTGGCCGAAGGACGCGGCTGCACCCCGCCCGTGCGCGTCGCGGTCCCGACGGACGACATGCGTCAGTTCGTGCCGGGACTGGGGATCTGTGTGGTCGAACGTCTCGGCCGCGGATGGCTGGTGCGTCCGGCGGGTCCGTCCGGCCCGGTCCTGGCCGAGCTCTCCCTCGACGGTGAGCCGACGGTCACGGTGACCGGCGACGGTGAACCGTGGCGCACCGTCCTGACCCGTCGCCACGCCCAGATCCTGCTGTTGCTCGCCGACGCCGGCGAGCAGGGCCTCACCTCACAGCGGTTGAGCCAGCTGCTCTTCGGCGACGACGGCCACACGGTGAGCGTGCGCGCCGAACTGTCACGGCTGCGCCGGGTGGTCGGCGCGCTCGTCTCGAGCCGCCCCTACCGCCTCGCGCCGCGGGTGGAGTTGCGCGTCAGCCCGGATCAGCTCGACGTCTTTCGAGCACCTGCTGGTAGACGTCGCGTCGAGAGGCACCGGAACCCTGCGTGACCGCGGCGCAGGCGTCTTTGAGGCGCATGCCGCCGGCCACGAGTTCCTCCGCTCGATCGGCGAGGTCGTCGATGTCGGGTTCGGCCGCGACCGCACCCGCGATCACGACGGTGATCTCGCCGCGGACGCCCCCACTCGCCCATTCCGCGAGTTCGGCGAGTCCGCCGCGCCGGACCTCCTCGTAGGTCTTGGTCATCTCACGACACACCGCCGCGCGACGGTCCGGACCGAGGATCTCGGCCGCGGCCGCCAGCGTGTCGGCGAGCCGGTGCGGTGATTCGAAGAAGACCGCGGTCCGGGGCTGGGACACCAGTTCACGCAGCCACGCGGCCCGTGCGCCGGGCTTGCGGGGAGCGAACCCCTCGAAACAGAACCGCTCGGAGGGCAGGGCCGACACCGCGAGGGCCGTCGTCACCGCCGACGGCCCGGGCAGTGCCGTGACCGGTAGTCCCGCGTCCGCGCATGCCACGACGACGCGGTACCCGGGATCGCTGACCGACGGCATCCCGGCGTCGGTGATGACCAGTACGGTCTGCCCCTCGGCGATCGCGCTGACGAGACCCGGCGTCCGAGCGGCCTCGACCTGGTCGTAATAGCTGACCAACCGTCCGCCGATCTCGACATCGAGCGCCGCGGCCAGCGCACGGGCGCGACGGGTGTCCTCGGCGGCGACGATGTCCGCGGTCCGCAGCGCCGCACGCAGACGCGGCGAGGCGTCGTCGACCTGTCCCATCGGGGTGGCCGCCAACACCAGCCGGCCGCGCGCGTCCGACGAGTGACCGGGACCGGGATCGGCGCCCCCGGTGGCGTCAGGAGACACTGTCGTATCGTCGTCGAGCTGGGGCGAGTCGGACTGGGCGGCGTTCATCGACAGCCAGCTTACGAGGGACCACTAGGATCGATCGGGTGCCACCTCGCCTGGGCCCGGACGTGCCCGCACCGCTCTTCGGTGCCCCCGACCGCGGGCGTGGACTCCTCGTCGGCGTGGTCATCGCATTGCTGGCCACCATCACCCGCTTCTGGGCCCTGACCCACCCCACCGACAAGGGCACACCGGTCTTCGACGAGAAGCACTACGTCCCGCAGGGCTGGCAGGTGCTGACCGGCGGCAACTGGATCGAGGACAACCCGGCGTACGGCCTCGTCGTGCATCCGCCGGTCGGCAAGTGGATGCTGGCCGCCTCGGAGGCGGTCTTCGGTTACGGCCCGCTCGGATGGCGCGTCGCACCGGCCATCTCGGGCGTCCTCATCGTCGTGTTGATCTACTGTGCGGTTCGGCGGCTCACGCGTTCGACGCTCGTCGGAGCGATCGCGGGTGTGTTCGCGATCTGCGACGGCGTGCTGTTCGTGCAGTCGCGGATGGGCATGCTCGACATCTTCCAGACGCTGTTCATCGTGGCCACCTTCGCCGCGCTCGTCGCCGACCGCGACCAGGTCCGGGCGCGTATGGACCGCGTGTACCGCGAGGGCCGCATCGCCGACAGTCCCTTCGGGCCGCGCCTCGGCTTCCGGTGGTACCGGTTCGTCGCCGGCGTGATGCTGGGGCTCAACTGCGGCACCAAGTGGTCGGGCATCTACTACGTCATCTTCTTCACCGCACTGGCGATCGGCTTCGACGTCGCCGCCCGCCGGGCGTACCACGTGCAGCGCCCCTGGGTGGGCACCCTGGTGCGCGACGTCGTGCCGAGCGGCGCGAGCCTCGCGGTGATGCCGGTCGTCATCTACTTCCTGACCTACCTGCCCTGGTTCAACAGCGAGACGGCCGTCTACCGCTATCAGGTGGGCAACACGATCGGCTCCGACGGACCGTTCGCCTGGGTCCCGGGCGCCTGGCGATCGCTGTGGTACTACGAGTCGGGAATCCTCGAATTCCATTCGGGGCTGACCAATTCGGCGGGCAACCAGCATCCGTGGGAGTCCAAGCCGTGGACGTGGCCGATGAGCCTGCGCCCCATGCTCTACGCGCTCGAGAACGGTCCCGACCAGTGCGGCGCGGGCGAGTGCGTGCGCGCGCAGATGCTGATCGGGTCACCGGCTCTCTGGTGGCTGGCCTTGCCGATGCTGCTGTGGGGACTGTGGTCGTGGATCGTGCGGCGTGACTGGCGGTACGCGGCGGTCCTGGTCGGCTACCTCGCCGGGATCCTGCCGTGGTTCCTCGCCCTGGACCGGCAGATGTACTTCTTCTACGCGACCGTGCTGGCGCCGTTCCTGGTGATGGGCCTCGCGCTGTGCTGCGGCGACCTGCTGCGTTCGGCCGCGGCGACCGCCCGCGCCCGGCCCGAGCGTCGGGCCCTCGCGATCATGGTGGTGGCGATCTACGTGGGTCTGGTCGTCACCAACTTCGTGTGGTTGTGGCCGATCCTCACCGCTTCCCCGATCTCGCCCGGCCTGTGGCGGCAGCAGATCTGGCTGCCGAGCTGGGGCTGAGCAACCGTGACGCGGCCTGGTCCCCTACCGGGAGACGGACACCGGCCGGCCGTTCTCGCCGCGGTATTTCCGGTGGTACTCGGCGTACAGGTCAGCGTTCTTCACACGATCGACGGCGTTGACGAGCTCGGGGTCCAGTCCGTGCTGGACCAGTCGGTAGCGACGGTAGACCCGGTTCAGGGCGATGGAGAAGAACAGGTACGACAGCAGGATCGGCATCGTCATGGTGATCCGCACTCCCCACGGGGCGGGGACGAACAACATCGGCAGCAGGAGCAGGATGCACGGTATCGACCACCGGGCGACCATCCGCACGGACGCACCGGGACCGGCGAGGTCGTTGCCGACCCACTCCGTCATCGAGGCGGGCAGTCGCCCGCCGTACCAGTAGGCGACCTGGCGACCCCAGGTCGGACGGGCGGATTCGGGATTTCGGTTCATGGCGCACAACTCCTGATCTCGGTGCCGTGCGACCACCGTAGCATTTGTCCTAGGACAAAAGACCGTGATCTTGATCAGCAGGGAGGTTCTGGTGAGCGTCGTGATCACCGGGCAGACGGTGCAGGCCATCGTCCAGAGCGTGCGAGACGCCATCGTCTCCGGTCGTCTGCGACCGGGCGACTCCTTGCCGCCGATCCGTGAACTCGCAGCCGAGCTGGGAGTCAACCGCAACACCGTGGCCGCTGCGTACCGGCAGCTCGTCTCGGTGGGCGCCGCGGACACCCGCGGCCGGGGCGGAACGGTGGTCGCCGACCGGCTCCACCCCGGCAGTGAACTCGCCGCCCCGGCGGACACCATCGACCTCGCCGACGGCAATCCCGATCCCGATCTCCTGCCCGACCTGCGCGCCGCGATCGCCGCGGCCCCCTACCGACCGACGATGTACGGAACCGCCGCGGTGGCGCCGGCACTGCGGGAGGCGGCGTCGGTTCTGTTCGGTCAGCACCCACAGCGGGGGGAACTCATCGCGACCCATGGAGCCGTCGACGCGATGGAACGGCTGCTGAACACCCACCTCGTCCGCGGCGACTGCGTCGCAGTGGAGAATCCGTGCTTCCTCGCCAGCGTCGGCACGATCCGAGTCAACGGTTATCGGGCGCTACCAATGGAATTGGACGAGCACGGCATGCGGCCCGATCATCTGGCGCGGGCGCTCGGAGCGGGCGCAAGAGCGGTCATCGTCACCTGCCGTGGTCACAACCCCGGCGGGATCGCCCTCTCCGCGGCTCGTGCCGATGAACTACGCACGGTTCTCGAGCGATACCCCGAGGTGCTCGTCATCGAAGACGACCACTTCTCACTCCTGTCGGTTCGCGACTATCAGCGGGTGATCCCGGACAACAGCCGACACTGGGCGGTCGTCCGGTCCGTCGCGAAATTCCTGGGTCCGGATCTGCGGGTCGCGCTCGTCGATGCCGACCCGACGACGGCCGCCGCGCTCGACGCCCGGCTGCGTTCCGGCCGCCCCTGGGTCAGCCACCTGCTGCAGACCACCGCGGCGCATCTGCTCACCGATCCGGCGACGAC
Source organism: Gordonia sp. NPDC127522 (assembly GCF_042672305.1). NCBI lineage: Bacteria > Bacillati > Actinomycetota > Actinomycetes > Mycobacteriales > Gordoniaceae > Gordonia > Gordonia sp. NPDC127522. The sequence continues at coordinate 86,964 of NZ_JBHXVK010000011.1, read as the reverse complement.
CGCGCTGATCGCCACCGCACGCCTCGAATATGCCCGTCGCACACGACTTCTCATCGACGTGCTCGATGCCCGGGGGGTGGCGTCGACCATGGGACCGCCCGACGGGATCAACGTGTGGGTCGATCTCCCGCCCGAGGTGCCCGCGGAGCGGGTCGGCGTCGAACTGGCGCGCCTGGGGTGGGCCGTGCAACCCGGGACGGTCTTCGCCGTCGACGGCGCCGAGCAGCGAAATGGTCTGCGCGTCACCACCTCCCGGCTCGACCGGGCGACCGCGAAGACCTTCGGCACAGCGCTCGCCGGGGCGGTCGGACAGGGCTGAGGACCCACCGACCCGACGACGGGCTCACCCACCGGGATCGGTTGCCGACCCCGGTGGGGGTTGTCACACCGCCGGTCCGGTCAACCGGTCGGTGCCGTGAGTGCCCTTGTCCCGAGGCTCGTCGTCCGGCGCCGGGTCTACCGTCGGCTCGGCGGGCGCCGATCCGTTCGCCTGGTCGACGTAGTCGGGGTCGATCTTCTCGAGGTGTCGTATCGCGTCGGCATCGATCGCCTCGAGCTCGCCGGTCGCGATGGCGTTGGCCTGTTCCCGGACATGCTCGTCGACCTGAGCGGTCAGCACGTGGCGGGAGACGATCAGCGGATCGTGTCGGAGGTCGAGATAGAGCGACAGACACATGCCGATCATCACCACGACGAACGGCAACGCGGCGATGATCGCCATCGTCTTGATGCCGTCGAGGGCGTCGTCGCCGCTGATGGCCAGCAGCAGCGCAGCCACGACACCGGTCAGCACACCCCAGAACACGGTGAGGGGACGCGACGGGTGTTCGACGCCGCGCTGCGAGAGAGTGCCCATCACGAGGGACGCGGAGTCGGCGCCGGAGACGAAGAAGATGCCGACCAGGATCATCACCAGCGCCGAGGCCACCCCGGTCCACGGCAGGTGGGCGAGCACGTCGAACAGCGTGCTCTCACTGGCCGCAGTGGCCGGATCGAACGCCAGGGTGCCCTCGATGTCCTGATGGATCGCGGTACCGCCGAAGACGCAGAACCAGACCAGCGAGACCGTCGTGGGTACCACCATCACACCGATCACGAACTCGCGGATGGTGCGGCCGCGGCTGATCTTCGCGAGGAACAGACCCACGAACGGGGTCCAGGACACCCACCACGCCCAGTAGAAGATCGTCCAGTCCGCCAGCCACTGATGACCCTCCTCGGTCATGATCGTGGCGTCCGAGCGGGCTGCGAAGCTCGTCAGATCGGTGAAGTAGGCGCCGAGGGTCGTCGGCAGCAGGTTCAGGATGAAGATCGTCGGTCCGACGACGAACACGAACAGAGCCAGCACGATGGCGAGCACCATGTTGATGTTGGACAGCCACTGGATGCCGCGCGCGATCCCCGACACGGCCGACGCGACGAACGCGGCGGTGAGTATGGCGATGATCGCGACCAGCAGCATCTTCGTCGGCTCGTTGACCCAACCGAGGGTGTCGAGTCCCGATCCGATCTGCAGCGCGCCGAGGCCGAGTGATGCCACCGTCCCGAACAGCGTCGCGAAGATCGCGAGGATGTCGATGATCTTCCCGCCCGGGCCGTTGGCCACCCGCGGTCCGAGGAGCCGGGTGAACACCGCACTCATCAACTGGGTCCGGCCCAGCCGGTACGTGCTGTAGGCCAGCGCCAGCCCGACGACCGCGTACATGGCCCACGGGTGGAAGCCCCAGTGGAACATGGTTGTCGCCATGGCCGCGCGGATGTCGTCGGAGCCGATCTCCGGTGGCGGACTGGCGAAGTGGTAGAGCGGCTCGTAGGCACCGAAGAACATGAGGCCGATGCCCATGCCGGCACTGAACATCATCGCGATCCAGCTCACGGTGCGGAACTGCGGCTTCTCCCCGGTGCGGCCGAGCGGAATCCGGCCGTACTTGGACACGGCGAGGAACACCGCGAAGATCACGAAGCCAGTGGCGGAGAGGATGAACAGCCAGCCGAGGTTCTTGGTGATCCAACCCAGCACCTCGGTGGTCGTCGTGTTGAGACTCTCCTTGTCCCCGATCCCCCAGATCACGAACGCGATGACCAGTACCGCGGTGACCGTGAATACCACCGGGTCCAGTGTCTGCTTCGGACGCCCGGTGATCACATCCTGTTCACTTGTCATTCGTCAAGCCAATCAATCTCGGTTCAGGTATTCAAGTTCGCCCGAGCGCACGGTTGAGTATCTCAACGATCACGGGATCGTCCAGGCCCAGCTCGCGAGCGTTTTTGACATACTGCTTCGCAGCCGCGAAACCCGCGTCGAGCGCATCGTGGCGACCCGCCTTGATGAACGAGCCCTGCCGCCCGCGGGTCTCGATGACGCCGGCCGCCTCGAGTTCCCGATAGCTCCGCGCGACCGTGTTGGCGGCCACGCCGAGCCGCGAGGCGAGCGCCCGGACCGTCGGCAGACGCTCGCCGCTGAGCAGTTCGCCGGACTCGATGAGCTCGATGATGCCGACTCGTACTTGCTCGAAGGGCGGCCGGTCGGAGGCCGGGTCGATCTGCAGTGAATCGAGCGCCACCGGGGTGTCGGGGGTCACCGGATACTCCTCCTCACCGGGGATCACGGGCCAACGGACACGACATGCACCGCGGCCCACCGCGGCCCGATCCCAGTTCCCGACCCTCGATCTCGATGACCTCGATGCCGGAATCCCGGAGTCGCCGGTTGGTCTCCACGTTCCGGTTGTAGGACACCACCACCCCGGGTGCGAGGGCGAGGGTGTTGTTGCCGTCGTCCCACTGCTCCCGCTCGGCTGTCACCGGATCGAGCCCGGTGTCGATGACACGCAGTTTGGTGATGCCCATCGCCTCGGCGGCGGCGTCGACGAAAGGCCGCTCCCCGGTGATCCGGACCGCGTCGGTCGCGGCGTCGTGCACGAGGGTGAATGCGGACATGGTGTCGCGGATGTTGGGATACATCACCACGGCGTCGGTGTCGACCATCGTGCAGACGGTGTCGAGGTGCATGAAGGCGCGCGACTGCTCGATCGGCACCGCCAGCACTGTGTGCGCCAGGTGGTCGTCGAACAGACTGCGCGCCAGTGCTTCCGCCCCGGCGGGCGTCGTCCGTTCGCCGACCCCGACGGCCACCACACCGGCGGCGAGCAACAGCACGTCACCGCCTTCGATGGGCGCGACCTGCGATTCGTAGGCCCGCCGCGCCCCGGTGAATCGCGGGTGGTGGGCGTAGATGAGATCAGTCAGTGACGTCTCCCGCGCGCGGGCGGGAAGCGCGAGCGAGGTGATCGCGAACCGGCCGCCGATCCAGAACGAACTGTCGCGGGTGAACAGCAGATTCGGCAGCGGTTCGATCGCGAACTCGGGTCCGTGGTGCATCCGACGCACGAGCGAGGACCGCTCGGCAGAGGGTGTGATCGGCAGCTCGTCGAACGTCATGCCGGCCGTCAGCACGTACGCGAGGTCGGTCGGCGACAACCCCCGCAGATGGGTCGCGAGATCTTCCGCGAGGTGTGTGCCCAGCCGCCGCGCGCTCACCGCCGCGGCGATGCCCTGGATGCGGGCCGCACCGCTGTGCGCGACGGTCTCGGCGAGCAGGTCACCGAGGAGATAGACGTCGATTCCCCGCTCGCGCAGCACCTCTGCGAAGGCGTCGTGCTCCTCCTGCGCACGCCCGACCCACGGCAGCCCGTCGAACAGGAGCTGGTCGCTGTTACGCGGGGTGAGCCGGCGCAACTCGTCGCCCGGGCGGTGCAGCATGACCGCTCGCAGGGTGCCGACCTCCGAGTCGGCGCCGAGGGCGTAGTCGTAGGCGGGCGCGGTCATCGCTCAACCGTAATTCGTCGTCCGCCCGCGCACATCACTCATCGTCTGCGCGGGCCTTCGTGTCGGTCGGAGTCATCGTCGGACCGTCGCCCACGATCACCGGCGCGGTCTCACGCGCGAAGATCCACAGGACCAGCGCCACCGCGGCCACCACCCCGGTCAGCACGAACGCCGGCCCGAAGCCGACCCGATCGGCGACGAATCCCACGATCACCGGACCGGTGACGGCACCGAGGTCCGACGACATGCCATAGGCCGCCAACGCCGAACCGCCTTGCTGACGGTTGCCGAGGACATCGGCGAGAGCGGCTTGATGGGTGGGTGCGAACAGTCCCGAGCCCACCCCGGCGACCACCGACAACGCCAGTGCGACGCCCACGTTCGGCGAGAACCCGAGCGCGATGGTGGCGACGACGGTGATGACGAGTCCGGGCAGCATGATGGGCCGCCGTCCGAACCGGTCCGACAGACGGCCCGCGATCAGGATCGCCAGTACGTTGCCCGCGGCGTAGATCGCCAGCACGATTCCCGCCATTCCCGCTCCGGCACCGAGACTCTCGGTGATGAACAGCGGCACCACCGCGACCCGGACCCCCATCGACGCCCAGCCCTGGGTGAAGTTGGACGCGAGGATCGCCCGGTAGGCGCTGTCGCGCAGGGCGGTACGGAAACCGATCAGCCCGCCCGTCGGGCCGTCGGCCTGATCCGGTGCGATCACCTCCCGCAACTGGGTCGCCACCACCGTCGACGCGACGAGCAGCGCGACCGCGTACACCACGAACGGGACCCGGAGTCCGAAGCCGACCAGCGCCGCCCCGATGAGCGGACCGGTGATGCTGCCGATGAGGAACCCCGCCGAGAAGAAGCCCGACACGCGACCGCGAATGTCGCTCGGCGCCATACGGATCAGCAAGGCCATCGCCGAGATGCTGAACATCGTCGACCCGATGCCGCCGAGACCGCGGAAGATCAGCAGCTGCCAGTAGGACTGGGCGAACGCGCACGCCAGAGTGCTGGCCGCGACGATCAGCAGACCGGTCAGGTAGATGCGCCGCTCGCCGAAGACGGTGACCAACCGTCCCGTTGCGGGCGCGAACGCCAGGCGCATCACCGCGAACGCCGAGATGACCGCGGTCGCGGCGGTGAACGAGACGTTGAAGGTGCGGGCGAAGGTCGGCAGCGCGGGCGCGATGAACCCGTATCCGAGTGCGATGACGACGTTCGCCGACAGCAGCACCCAGATGCCGCGGGGGATCTGCCTCATGGCAGCTCGGGGAGGTCGTCGAGGGCCCGCGCGGTGAGGGTCCGGCCGAGCTCGATCATCTCCGAGGCCTTGTGGAAGTCGAGCGTGCGGACCGTCCGGCGAGGTACCCGGATCAGCACGTCGGGCGGATAGCCGGCGACCTGGTAGCGGGTCAGGGCCTCCTGCATGATGTCGAGCGACCGGCTCAGCACCTCCACGCGTCCCATCCGGGCCGGTTCGTCGACGCCGAGCACGGGCGCCGTCTGCTCGGCGGCCGGGACGGAGCCGGGCTCGGCCGCGGCATCGACCGCGACGGCACCGCCACCGGTCGCGGCCACCGCCGCATCGGACGCCTCGGCCTCCCCCGAGGGCATCTCGTGGCCGAGCCGGTCACGCACCGCGCGGATGAACTCGTTGTCGAGGATCGGCGCCACGTTGCGTCGCAGCAGTCCCCTGGCCTTCTGTTCGCGCGTGGCGCCCGCTTCCGGGCCGCCGTCGGAACCGATGATGACGCCGATGGTCACATCGCTGGGCACCGTCGAGGTGGGTGCCACCGGCAGCGGGTCGAGGATCCCGCCGTCGGCCAGCAGCCGCCCACCGTGCTCGTGCGGGCTGATGACGCCCGGGATCGCGATCGACGCACGCAGGGCGTCGGCGAGGACACCGCGCTGGAACCAGACCGCGCGGCCGGCGTTCAGATCGGTGGCGACCGCGGTGAACGGGACGGGCAGGTCCTCGATCGCGGTGTCCCCGAGGATCTCCCGCACCCGCAGCAGGATGCGCTCGGCCCCGATGACGCCCGGCTTGGTCAGCGAGACGTCGAGCAGCCGGACGACGTCGAGCTGGGACAGACCCGAGATCCAGTCCACGTAGTCGTCGAGTTTCCGCGCGCAGTACAGCCCGCCGACGAGAGCACCCATCGACGAGCCGGCGACGGTGACGATCTCGAACCCCCGCGCCTCGAGTTCGGCGATCACCCCGATGTGCGCGTAACCGCGGGCGCCGCCACTTCCCAGAGCCAGCGCCACGCGCGACGGTCGAGCCATGGGCCAACAGTACCGCCGCCTGTTCTGCTCCCCGACATCGCAACTGGCGGAGACGGCTACTGCTCGGTGAGGAGTCGCCGCGGCCCCGGGCCGAGTTTGTTCAGTTCGTCGCCGGGGTTGAGGAGATGGCACTCCCCGAGCGACAGGCAACCGCAACCCACGCAGGACCCGATCATGTCCCGCATGTTCTCGAGCAGCGCGATGCGCTGGTTGATGTCGTCCATCCAGCGTTTCGACGCCGCTTCCCACATCGACTTCGGGGGCGACTCGTGGTCGCCCAGTTCGGCGAGCACCTCGCCGATGACCGACAGCGGAATCCCGGCGACCTGCGACGCGCGTATGAATGCGACGCGCCGCAGCATCGCCCGGTGATAGCGGCGCTGGTTCCCGGAGGTGCGCCGGCTGAAGATCAGGCCCTGGTCCTCGTAGAAGCGGACCGCTGACGGGGCGATCCCGGCTCGCTGGGCCAGCTCGCCGACCGAGAGCTCCAGCTTCTTCAGCGTCATGGGTCGATGGTAAGCGCCACCGATGGCGTCGTCCCCGGTGCGCGACCGGGGACGACGGGCAGCGCTCACCGTGGGGTCAGGTGCGGACGACCATCACCGGACAGTCGGCGTGATGCATCACCTTCTGGCTGGTCGAGCCCAGCAGGAGTCCGCGGAAGCCACCCCGGCCGCGACTGCCGACCACGAGCAGCGACGCGTCCGCGCCCGCCTCGTCGAGCAGCGCCTTCGCCGGCTCCTCGGGCAGGACGGACCGTTCGATCGTCACGTCCGGGTAGTCCTGCGCGTAGCCGGCGAGTCGCTCGGCGAGCACCTCGACCGCGTCCTGGGTCATCCGCGCCACCTCGTCGGCGCCGATGCCGTATCCGTGGAGCGCGTCCGCGTCGAGTGGGGTCCACGTGTGTACCGCGCGGAGCGGCACATTGCGCAGCGAGGCCTGCCGGAACGCCTCGGCGACCGCGGCATCGCTGACCGGTGAACCGTCGACCCCCACGACCACCGGTCCGTCGGGGTTGCCCTCGGCGGCGACGACCGTGACCCGGCCGTGTGCGTGAGCGGCGACACTGGTGCTCACCGAACCCAGGAAGAGGCCCTTGACGCTGCCGAGACGGCGCGTGCCGACGACGATCATCGCGGCGTCCTTGCCCAGCTCGAGCAGCACGCGCGCGGCGTCGCCGTCGACGATCGAGGTGGCGACCGTCACGCCGGGTGCCGCTTCTTTCGCGGCGTCGGCGGCCGCATGGACCGCGTCGGAGGCGTCCTGGCGGATGGCGTCGACGACGTCCTGCGGGATGATCAGGCCGGGGGCGTAGTCACTCGTGCTGGCGTCATAGGCACCGACGACCTTGAGGTCGAGACCTTCGGCAGCGGCCGCCCGCGCCGCCCAGTGCACCGCGCCCGTGGCCGCGTCCGACCCGTCCACGCCGACGAGTATCGCATTCATGTTGTGGCTCATCTCCTCTGATCGCGACGGCCCCTGGCGGGGTCTTCGGTTCGGCCGCGGGTCGGCCCGGGCTCGCCCCGGGCGGCCCGGTGTCGGCCCCGGCCCCCATCCTGCCCCGGCGCCGTTGCCGCGGCAATGAGTACGAGGTCCCGACCACCGTCGCTTTCTCCACGATTCGGGCGCCGTGTAACCTGGTGGACACCATGACGTCACCCCTTCCGCGGAACGGCACCAACGACTTTCGCGCAATCATGATCCACATCGGGATCACCGTCGCACTCGGACTCGGCCTGCTGTTCTCCGCGCATGCGTCGTCGGACCCCCTGCAGACCGTGTTGGTCGTCGCCTCTCCCGTCGTGGTCCTCTTGGGCGCGAGCACCATGCTGTACCGCACGTACCGGGTCTGGAAACGCAACGGTCGCTGGCAGGTGTGGCAGGGGGCGGCGTGGTTCCTGTTGTTCTTCTTCATCGTCATGCTGTTCAACTCCGCGCCGGTCCTCTTCGAATGACCCGGGCGGGGTCGACCGCCGCCTGTTCGCCCCGGTCGACGCCCCCTGGCCGGTAGAGTCGGGTCTTCCACGTGAGGTGAGGGAGGCGCCGTGTCCGTCGGTCCGACCCACGACGCACCACTTCCTTCGGGCGCTCTCGTCGGGCGTCACCGCATCGAGCGCCTCCTGCGCAGACGCGTCGCCGGCACCGACTACCTGGCGACGGCCCCATATCCGGGGGCGCCCGCCGAGCGCGTGCTGCTCACCGTCGTGGACCGGGCCGCCTCGGCCATTCCCGCGTTCCGCAACTGGTTCCCGGATGCGATCGAAAAGGCTTCCGCGATGGCGCATCCCGGGATCGCGCGCATCACCGGACACGGCGTCGCCGACGGCCGCGCCTGGGTGGCGGTGGCTCCCGTGCCCGCCTCCGACGCCGCCCTGCTGATCCGGCGCCACCCCGACGGCATCGACATCGATCTGGCGGTGCGCATCGTCACCGTCGTCGGCGAGGCGCTCGACGCGGCCCATCGCCGGCGCCTGGTCCACGGCAACGTCTCTCCCGCCGACATCCTGCTCACCGGCTCCGCAAACCCGAGCGTCGCCGCGGCGTCGGTGCCCGGCGCCGTCACGCTCACCGGTTTCGGCCTCACCGCACCGACGGCAGGCGACGAGATGCCGCACCCGGCAGCCGATGTCGCCTCGTTGGGTCGTACCCTCGTCGAGATGCTGACCGGCACAAGCTCGGTCGCTCGGCACCGGGTGTCGGGAGCGGTGTCGCCGGCATTCCACGCCGTGCTGGCACGGGCGCTCGACGCCGATTCAGAACACCGATACCGCACCTGCGCGGAGTTCGTCCGAGCGGCCGAGCTCGCCCTGCACCTCACCCACTCCGACGGCGAACCACCGACCGAGGTCATCCCCGCGAGCCACCCTGACTCCGAATATGATTTCGCCGCAATGGATTCCGACACGACGGAGGTCGTGGACAGCGCGGGGGAGGCCGCCGGCGTCCCGCGCGTGTTCCAGCCCGTCGGTCACCCGGATCGGCCGACCGAGGTCGTCACCGACCGGCCGCGGCGGGCCGGGCCGGTGAACCGGCCGTCGACACCCCCACCGACGCCAACCCCGCCGGCGGCCTCCCGGTCGATGCGTCGACGACGGCTGATCGCGCCGTTCTTCGTCGCCACGGCGATCGTCGCGGTCGTCGTCGGAACGGTGATGCTGCTCGGCGCGCGCACCACACCGCCGCCGTGGCCGGCGGGTGTCGCCCCTATCGCTGCCGCCTTCCCGCAACTCCTGCCGGAGACGCCCGAGGCGTCCGGGTGGGGAGATGCCGACTGTGCGCCCGTCGTCCGCGACGGCATCGACGGGATCTCGTGCACCGACGCCGCGAACGTCGGATTCGCGGTGTGGCACACGCCGACGTCACCATCACGCGCTGCCGTCACCACCGGCCTCAAGGGCTACCCGGGGGACGAGATCAGCTGGCGCGACGGTCCGGCTTCGGCGAGCCGGGACAGCGTCGTCGACGGTTGGGTCGTCACCAATTTCAGCGGGCCACCGCATGCGCAGTACACCCTGGTGACGACGTGGCCCGGACACACCGGCCGCGAGATCCTCGACCAATGGTGGCGCACGGCGCCGCTCGGCTGACGACCGTAACCGGGACGAAAGAACCCGTTGTGTTGAAGCGAGCCCAACCACTGCTCCCTGAGGAGCGAGCTTGCGAGCGTCACCCCTGCTCCCTGAGGAGCGAGCTTGCGAGCGTCATCCTGCTCCCTGAGGAGCGAGCTTGCGAGCGTCACGAAGGGTCCTGGTGAGTCGGGTTGCGAAGACCCTTCGTGACGCGCCCTCCGCAAGCTCCAGACGCTCCTCAGGGAGCAGGGAGCACGCGCCCTCCGCAAGCTCCAGACGCTCCTCAGGAAGCAGGGAGCACGCGCCCTCCGCAAGCTCCAGACGCTCCTCAGGAAGCAGGGAGCACGCGCCCTCCGCAAGCTCCAGACGCTCCTCAGGGAGCCGAGGGCAGGTCATTCTCTCGGATTGGGGAGCAGGGGGCGAGAACCGCCCGATGACGCCGGTCGTCAGCGCCCGCGCAGCCCGTCGATCCGGCCGGCGACCTCCATCGCGGTCGACGGACGGGAGCCGGCGAGGGCCAGACAGTTGGCGATCAGGGTGCGCTCGTCGCGGTCCAGGTTCTCCGAGAGGGCCGGCGGCGTCGACAGCGCCGCCCGGATTGCCAGCAGCGGCTGGGTGTCCGGCACCTCCCCGTACACCCCGTCGCCGGTGAGGGCACGGTGCAGACACGCCCCGAGCGACCAGATGTCGGTCGCCCGCGACGGCACATCGCCGGCCAACAATGCGGGGTCCATGTACTGCACCGCCCCGGGCTGGGCGAAGCTCGTGATGGGCTCGTCGGCCGCCAGCACCCGGGCCAGACCGAGATCGGAGATCTTGCCGCCGGTCTCGGTGACCATGATGCTCGACGGCGTGACGTTGGCGTGCGCGATACCGGCTTCGTGCAAGGCGTCCACGCCGCGCGCCGCGTCCGCGATCGCCGCCAGCTTCTCGTCTCGACTGAGCTCGCGCGCCGGACTACCCAGCGAGCCGAGCGGGAAATACTCCATCGCATACATGAACTGGCCCTGCAGCACGGCGTCGTAGAGCCCGGCGAGGTAGGGCGAGACGACGGCGGCGAACGCCCGCAGTTCGCGTACCCCGCGGCGGTAGGCGTCGTCGCTGCAGACGCCGCCGAAGACCTTCACCACGACGCGGTCGGTGGCCAGGCCCAGTCGCGCGGGGGGTACGGCGAGATAGAACGTGCCGTTGCCCCCCATGCCGAGCTTCTCGAGCACCGTGAAATCCGCCAGCTGCTGCGGGATCTCGACTTCTGGCATGTCAGTGCCTCTCCGATGATGAACCGATGTTCGGACTGGACGGATCGTCGGCCGCCGTCGTGGGTGCGGACGGTACGGCCGGAGACGGGTAGAGCATCGCGACGCGGTCGCCCAGCGATTCCTCGCTCGTCTCGGTGTTGTCAACGACGGTGACCGGAACGGACACGGCCGGATCGCCTTCGTCCGATCCGGCGACGGTGAACGACACGGCGTTGTCGCGGTGCCGGCGCGGATCCTGCACCGACACCGAAACCCCCTGTTCGGCAACAGCGTTGAGGTCGGCCAGCCAGCGACGCCGAGAGCCGGATGCGACGACGGTCAGCGACCGCGACCCGAAGAGCGCCAGACCCGCGGCCATCAGCGCAGCGGTCCGGCCGCTGCGATCGTCCGCGGCGATACAGGTGATGGTGCTACGACTCGGTGCCACGGTGTCGTCGGCGGTCTCGTCGACGACGGCCACCGGAGCCGATCGCAGCGACTCCCCCAGGGGCCGGTCGCCACTGTCCACGAGGACGAGGTCGGCATTGGCGTTCTCCGACATGGCCTCGAGGTCGGCAGCCGGATCGGCGCTGAACCGGCACAGCACCGACACCGCACCCGCGCCGGTCAGCGACGCGCCCAGCTCGTTGAGCCGCTCGACGGCCGATGCGATCGCCGCGAAGTCCGGCACGACCGGGATCCCGACCTCGAGCGGGCGCACGGACCGGTCCGGGGCGGTGAGCAACCCGGCCAGGACGACGTCGAATCCGGTGGTGCAGTCCAGCATTCGCCGATGCCGCGCCCGCAGGTCGGCGGTCGTCCCGACGGGATCGCGCATCAGCACCAGGACCCGCGGGGCGGTGGCGGTGGCCAGGGCGCGACGTTCGGCGGCGGCGATGTCATTGGCCACCACCTTGTCCGGATACACCACGCGCAGTAGGGGTTCGGTCAGGATCGTGGTCACGAGCGCCATCACCACGAGCATCGCGAACAGTTCGTCACTCAGCACACCGAGTTCGCGCCCCGCGGCCAGGATCACCAGTTCGGTGAGTCCGCGCGTGTTCATGAGCACCGCGATGGCCGCGCTCTGTCTGGTGGGTATGGCGCTCGCCCGCGCGCCCGCATAGGCGCCGAGGAACTTGCCCGCGATCGCGACGAGCAGGACCAGCAGCAGCTGCCCCATGCCCGCGACGCCGATCTGGGTGAGGTCGACGTTGAGGCCGGTGACGACGAAGAACATCGGCAGCAGGAGCAGCACGCTCGCCTGCTCGAGCCGTTCGAGGATCTCCCGGTGCAGCTGTTCGGCTCCCACCTTCGGCATCACCGCGCCGAACACGAAGGCGCCGAAGATCTGGTGGATGCCGATGACGTCGGTGGCCGTCGCCGAGAGAAAGAGCCCGATCAGGATGACCGCCAGGATGTCCGGCGTGAGCCGGCCGGCGCTGTCGCGCCAGGCGATCAGCTTCGCCAGCAGTGGACGGACGACACCGAACATCACCGCGGCGTAGACGAGCGTGAGTCCGACGATCTTCGCGACCTCGAGCGGACTGCCGCCCTGGATGATGGCGATGATGAACGCCAGCAGTGTCCAGGCGAGGATGTCGTCGATGGCGGCCGCGGCCAGGCTGAACACCCCGGGAATCGTTCTCATCATCCCGCGGTCGGTGAGGATCCGCGCCAGTACCGGGAAGGCGGTGATGGACATCGCGACACCCATGAACAGCACCATCCCCAGCCGCTCGATCTCCATTCCCCCGACCATGTTGTGCGAGGGATAGAGCAGCAGGCCGAGGGCCGCGCCGAGGGCGAACGGCAGCGCGATCGAAAATGCCGAGATGCTGGCCGCCGCGCGTTCACGCCCTTTGGTCAGCCGCATGTCCAGTTCGAGGCCGACGATGAACATGAACAGCACGAGGCCGATCTGGGCCAGTGCTCCCAGCAGCGGCCGGACGTCGTCGGGGAAGAGCCACTGGTCGGGATTGCCGGGCAGGAGCCCGAGCAGGCTGGGACCCAACGCGATCCCGGCGGCGATCTCGCCCACCACGGCCGGCTGACGGCAGGCGCGCGCGATCATCCCACCCACCCGGGCGGCGGCGATAACGATCGCGACGTCGAGCAGCAGGAAGGCGACCGTGTGTTTGTCCATGACCTCGGATCCGTTCTCAGATACGGGCGTGGTGTGACTCGAAGATGAAGTGGCGCCCCCCGATCCGGACATGCGACCCCGGCACCAGCACGTGGGCACGATGCGGGAGCAGCCGGGTCTCCCGGTTGCCGCTGCTCGGATCGGTGACGAAGGTGCCGTTCGCCGACCCGAGGTCGACCAGCTGCACCGTCCACTCCACCAGCCGGATCTCCACGTGGCGGCGCGAGAGCTGACCTGTCTCGTCCTGCACGCGAATCGGTTTGGGCGAACCCGCCGGTCCACCGCCGGCCGATCCCGGTTCCCGGCCGATCACCAGGTCCTCGTCGAGGAGGAAGGTGAACCCGTTGTCGAGCAGCAACCAGCCCAGCGGGGGCCGTTCGCCCTCGACGAGGAACGTCGTCAACTGGTCCATCCGGATTCCGCAGACCCCGCACAGCCACGACTGCGGATGGTTCAGATGGCCTCGCGAACAACGGATGCCGTGCACCATGGCCCGCGACGCCTCGATCTTGACGACCTCGGTCGCGGGTTTCTGATGCTCCTCTTTGGGCAGCGGCGCGCGCGGTTCGAGCGGTTCGGCGAACGGATTCGGCGCGGGAGCCGGCTCGACGCGAGGCCGGCCGCTCGGCGGGGTGGCGTCCCGCGGCGGCCGCTCAGGTGGGTGGGAAACGTTCGGGGACAACGGTTCCGATTCGAACGGACCGCCCAGCGGAGTCGAGGTGAACGGCAACGGATCGGGTGCCGGCAGGTCGGCACCACCATCGGCGCCGGGCGCCATCCGCTCGGTCGTGCCCATCGGGTCCGGCTCCGGCGGCAAGTCGTCGAAGGGTGACCGTTTCCGGATGGGCTCGGGCGCCGGGGGCTCCGGCGCCCCGGGCTTGTCGAGATCGTCCAGGGCCTCGGTCGGTGGACCCGCGTCCGGGTCGGGTCGGGACGGTTCGACGGCCGGTTCCGGCCGCGCCGCCGCCGGTTCCGGCCGCGGCTGCGGCGGGCGCTCGGCCAGGGAGTGAAATTCGGTGCCGCGCAACCCCAGTGGGGTGTGCAGCAGCGCGCCCGCGGCGGGCACCGTGCCCTGGACCAGGTCGAAGCGCTCGTCACCGACCTCCGCGGGCTTCGTGCCGGCGAGGTAGAGCCCGAGACCCTCGAACGGCCACGGCACGGCGCGGTCATAGGAGTCGCCCGCGGGCGGCTCGATCCGCTTGCCGTCGGTCTCCCCGTACACCCGACCCGTGAGGAAGATCGCGATGCCGGCATTGTCGGGAGCCGCGAAGGCGATGTCGACAGGGTCGTCGGCGGTGGCCACCAGCTGAGCCAGCGCCCGTACCAGGTGCCGGCCCCGCCGCGGTGCCGAATCCGGCACGGCCACCGCAGATTCGATGTCGAGCAGATCGGTGAGGAAGGACGCGGGCACCGCGTCGTTCGTCAGGCACAGAAACGCCGGGGTGCGGATCACGATCCCCGCCCCGGGGATCAGCGTCACCGTCGGCGTGACGCTCGGGATGTCGCCCGGACCGGTCACAGGAATCGTCCTCCCTGGAATCGCCAGTGGGGGAAGACGGCGCGTAGTGGACCGTTGACCGCCACCCACACCAGCAACCAGGTGGTGACGAACTGGACGGTGAACACGACGGGCGACGGTTGCAGCGACTCCCGGATCAGTCCCGTGCCATCGATCACGATCCACACCAGGATGCCCTCGTTGATCGCCGTGAGGAGCCCGAAGAGCGTCGGCCAGTCCTTCTCCCAGCGGAACTGCTGCAGGAAGTGGTACAGGAATTCCCAGAGCACCCCGAGGACGATGACGGTGACGAGCACGGTGAAGGCGACCCGGTAGACGTCGAGGATCGACGGGTCCCCCGAGGAGATGAGCCACAGGAACGGGACGAGCACGATGGTCCACAGGCCGCCGAGGATGCCGAGCACCAGCACGCGGGTCTGGATTCGCCCCCACAGGGTGGGCAACATGTCAGTCGACTCCCTTGTTGTTCATCCAGCGCCACCACTGGGCGGTCGATCGCCAGGGCGTCAGTCGTCGACAGAACCCCTGGCGGGCAAGGTCGTCGACGATCTCGAGGGCGGCGATCTGCAGACCGAGGAAGGTGTCGACGCCGGGAAAGTAACCGCCGAGCGTCGCGCTGCCCGAGGCGTACAGCTTGCCGTTTCCGCTGCGTGTCCCCTTCAGCTCGAAGTCGCGTTCGACGTCCATGCGGCCGACCGGGTTGATGCCGGCGCCGGTGTGGTCCAGCAGATCACGCAGCAGGCGGTGCTCGCGGACGTCGGCTTCGAGTCCGGTGCAGTCGATCACGTAGTCGGCGTAGATCTCGAAGGTGCCGTCGGGCCGGTGGTCCTGCCGGATCGGTGCGTGCGGGTCGACCCGCACGGTGGTCACCACCCCCTGCCCGCCCGCAGCCGGCAGCAGACTCTCCGCCTTGCCGACGGCGACGCGGTACCAGCCCTCGCGCCGCCCACGGGCCAACTGCTCCTGCCAGTCGTCGCGGACAGGGGTGTTCGTCCCGCCCATCTGCTTGTACGCCTCCGCGCGCTCGTGTCCCTCGAGCTTGCGCATGCGGGCCTTGAGCTGCCCGCCCCAGACCGACTTCGGATAGTTGAAGCCCTGATAGGCCCAACCGTCTTTGCCCTTGCGCCGCATGAAGATGTGCGGGCCGTGGGGTTTGTCGTAGTACGTGCGGAAGAGGTGCACGATCTGCGTCTGGAGCCCGTACGCGTCGCGATCGTCGATGAGCCGCTGCAGGACCCGCGACGCGACGATCCCCGCTCCGCGGATCACCACGGTGCCGGGTTTGCGTTGCAGCGACTGGTAGATGTGCTCGTGCGACTCGTAGGCGTTGACGACCTTGCTGGCGTCGCGGTAGGTCTCGCGGAACGCCTGGAGATCGGGCAGGAGCTTGATCCCCGGGTATCCGATCGCGACATGGACCCACTGGCTGCGGAAGGCCACCCGCTTGGTGGGCGAAGTCCCCTGCGGCGGTGTGAGAATCGTGAAGTAGCCACCGGCGGCGCGGCGTCGGATCATCCGGACCTGACCACGGTGCAGGCACTTCAGGTAGCCGATCCGCTCGCATTCCTTCTGCATCGACTCGAATGCCTGCCCGGCCCTCGGCGTGTAGAAGTTCGCGAAAACGGGCTCCACCAGCACATTCCACAGTGGCTTGAGCTTCTTGTCCGCCCAAGCCTCCCGCACCGCGTACGACGGGAAACCCCAGATGTTGTCCGGGGTCGACGCCGAATCCGAACGCAGGCGCTCCGTGCGCGGGATCTGCGACACCCGGGTCAGGTACTCGTAGCTGTGCCAGGGCACGTCCTGGGGGCCGAGCACCGCGATCCGGTCCAGCGGCACCCCGCAGATGCGCAGATAGTCGACGGTCACGAATGACCCGATGCCCGAGCCGACCGTGACGAACGGGACGTCGACGATCGGGATGCCCGCGGCCTCGACCATCGCATCGGTCCAGATGTCGGTGTCGACCAGCCCCGGTGTCAGATCACCGACTGCACCTGCGGGCCCGGGAGCGCCTCGTCCGGGCGCCGGAACAGGCCCAGGGCCCGGCCGCGGCGCGGGGGGCGCCTGGCCGGGCATCGGTCCGGGACGAGGCGGAACGGGCGGTGGAGGTCCCGGGCGACGCGGGGAGGGCCCCGGTGGCCGCGGACCCTGTGCGCCCGGCAGTGGCCCGCCGGGGTTGGGGACGACACGCGTCGGACCGTGCGGCGGCTGAGTCACGACCGGACCCGGGTGCGTGGTACCGCCGGCAGGCCGCGTCGACCGACGCGGGCGGCATGCGTCGCGCCCCGAGAACGCCGGGACGCGTGCGGAACACGACGGGACATCGCTCCTCCAGGTGAGCAGACGCGGGCACGGATGGTGCGGTAACTCTAACCCGCGGCGATGCCCGCGACGGGGTTATATAACCCGAACGAATTACACCCGTCGCACCAGGTCAGCCCCTGAACTGCGCGGAGTCGGGCAGGTCTGCCGGTGAACGCACCGGTGCATTGTGCCGGTATCGAACGTGACATCGAGTGTTGACAAATAGCGGCTCGTCGAAATACGTTCGAGTCATCCGCTGTGGTCTGTTTCACCGGCCGAGCCGCCCACCCCGAAGGGATGCGACGATGACGAAAGCACTGACCCCGACCGACCGGGAGCACGAGGCCCCCGCCCGCTACGTGCCGCAGCACGACAAGTCCGGCAGCGACCACGATTACGACCAGGTCCTCGACGACCTGTCCGCGGCGTCGGTCCATCGCAACTTCGACCCGTACGTCGACATCGACTGGGACGCGCCGGATATGGCGATCGTCGAGAACGATCCGCGGTGGATTCTGTCCTACGAGGTCGACCCGATCGGCCGCCACCCGTGGTACCAGCAGTTGCCGCAGGAGAAGCAGATCGAGATCGGCATGTGGCGTCAGGCCAATGTGGCCAAGGTCGGCCTGCAGTTCGAGTCGGTCCTGATCCGCGGCCTGATGCAGTACAGCTTCAAACTCCCCAACGGTGCCCGCGAATTCCGCTACACCACGCACGAATCCAAGGAAGAGTGCAACCACACCCTGATGTTCCAGGAGTTCGTCAACCGAACCGGCATGGACGTTCCCGGGGCCAAGCTGGGCTATCGCCTCATCTCTCCTCTCGTTCCGCTGGTCTCGACGGTCTTCCCCACCGTCTTCTTCTTCGGTGTGCTCGGCGGCGAGGAGCCGATCGACCACATCCAGAAGGACTTCCTGCGAACCCGCGCGAGCCTGCACCCGACGATGGCCGCGGTGATGCAGCTGCACGTCGCCGAGGAAGCACGCCACATCTCCTTCGCCCACCACCTGATCCGCGAGCAGGTGCCGCAGCGCGGACGCGTCCAGCGTTTCCTGTTGTCGCTGATGCTCCCGCTGACCATGCGCATCCTCTGCGGCGCCATCGTGGTGCCGCCGCGGAGCTTCGCCAAGCGGTTCGACGTACCCGACGCGGTCATGAAGGACATCTTCTGGCGGTCACCCGAGTCGAAGCGGTTCCTGCGCAACGTCTTCGGTGACGTCCGCATGCTCGGCGAGCAGAGCGGACTGATGAACCCGGTCTCGCGCCTGCTGTGGCGCGCGCTCGGCATCAGCGGCCGCCCGTCGCGGTTCCGCAGCGAGCCCACCTACACCGCGGCCTGAACCCGAACCCCGAACGCAGGTAGAACCCGAGACCATGCCCCACGTCGTCACCCAGGCGTGCTGCGGCGACGCGTCGTGCGTGTACGCATGTCCCGTCAACTGCATCCACCCCACACCTGAAGAGCCGGATTTCAGCATTGCCGAGATGCTGTACATCGACCCCGCGACCTGCGTCGACTGCGGCGCATGTGTCAGTGCGTGCCCAGTCGGCGCCATCGTCCCGGGACATCGCCTGCCGGCTGGACAGGAACGGTTCGTCGAGGTCAACGCGACCCAGTACCACGATCCGGCCGACGGAGCCGCGCGCTTCCCCGTCGACCCGGCCCGTCGGCTGCCCCTCGCGCCCATCGATCGTCCGCGGCAGTTGGCCGTCGACACCTCGATCTCGATCGGCATCGTGGGTTCGGGCCCGTCGGCGATGTATGCGGCCGACGAGCTGCTGCGGCAGCCACAGGTCTCGGTCACCATGTACGAACGTCTCGACCGGCCGTTCGGGCTGGCACGGTTCGGCGTCGCGCCCGATCACCTGCACACCCGCAAAGTGATGGAGCTGTTCGACGACATCGCGCGCAACCCCCGACTGGAGATCCTGCTGAACACCGAGGTCGGGCGGGACCTCACCCTGGCCGACCTGCGCAACCGTCACCAGGGCGTGATCTGGGCGGGCGGGGCACCCACCGACCGGCAACTCGCGCTGCCGGGATTCGATCTCCCCGGAGTGTCCAGCGCGACGTCCTTCGTGGGTTGGTACAACGGCCATCCCGACTTCGCCGACCTCGACGTCGATCTCGACACCGAACGCGTCGTGGTCGTGGGCAACGGCAACGTCGCCCTCGACGTCGCACGCATCCTCGTCGCCGACCCGCGCACCCTCGCCGCCACCGACATCTCCCGTCCCGCACTGGCGAAGCTGCGGTCCTCGTCGGTCCGCGAGGTGGTGGTGATGGGCCGTCGCGGACCCGCGCACGCGGCCTTCACCCTGCCCGAACTCATCGGACTGGTCGACTCGGGGGTCCCGGTCACCGTCGACGCCGCCGACCTCGAAGCGCTGCCCGCACCCGCCGACCTGGACACCACGACTCGTGCCAAGCTCGATCTCCTGGCCGAGTGCGCCGCCCGCCCCGAACCCGAGGGCCATCGAATCCGATTGGCGTTCTTCGCCTCTCCGATGGAGGTGACCGCCGGTGCGGACGGCCGCGCGAGCACGTTGACCGCGGGCCGCAACCGCCCGGTCACCGACGACTCCGGAGCCGCGGTCGGCATCGAACCCACCGGCGAGACGGTGGGGCTCGAGACCGGGCTCGTCCTCACCTCGGTCGGTTACCGCGGTGTCGCGGTCCCGGGTCTCCCGTTCGACGACGCGGCCGGGATCATCCCGCACCTCGACGGCCGCGTGCTCGACGGGACCGAGCCCGTACCCGGGATGTACGTGACCGGCTGGATCAAGCGCGGTCCGTCGGGCTTCATCGGCACCAACAAGACCGACTCGGCGCAGACCGTCGCCTCGTTGCTCGACGACCTCGAGTCGAACGCGACCGAGGCCTCGGCACCGCGTCGCCGTCGGTTGCTCGGCCGACGCCTCGGCGTCGCGTCGTCCGTCGCCGGCCTCGATTGACGGACTGCTGCGCTAGATTTCAGCCATGGGGCTCCCCGCGTACCAGCGCACCACCGTGCGCGCCGATCTGTCCGATCTACCCGCCGACGTCGCCGCCACGCTGCGCGACCATGCCGAGTCGACACAGCTCACCGTCACCGACGGCCTGCCGGCGTGGATCACCCGGAGCATCAACCCGCCGTCGACCACGTTCTTCGGCAAGCTCTTCGGACGACGCAGCAACCCCGTCGACCCCGATTCCGAGCACCAGACGCTCATCGTGCTGCATCCGACCCACCTGATCGTCGTGGTGTCCGGGGCCGAGCGTGGGGTGTCGGCGCTGTCGTGTCCGCTCGCCGTCGCGTCGATGTCGTCGACCCCGTATGTCCCGGAGTCCGACGGATTCTCGGTGACCGGCTTCGCCGGTCATGAAGGACGTCCGGGCAGCTTCTACCTCGGAACGGGTGAGCCGGCGGGCACGGAATGCCGGGAAGCCGTTCGCTCGGCCATCGTCGCCGCCAAGAATCCGTGAGGACCGCGGACCGCACTGCGCCGCTCTCGCGACCCGCGCTGGGTCTCACACTCGCGCTGATCTCGTCGGCCTGTTTCGGCATCTCGGGGGTGCTCGCCCGGGCCATGATCGAGGCGGGATGGACGGCCGGTGCGACCGTCACCGTCCGCATCGCACTAGGCGGTCTGGTCCTGGCCATTCCCGGCTTCCTCGCCTTTCGCGACCGTCGGCAGCCGCTGCCCGAGCAGCCGGGCCGACGGTCCTGGACGGTGCTCGTCGCCTACGGACTCCTCGCGGTGGCCGGCTGTCAGCTGGCCTACTTCTATGCCGTGACCTACCTGCAGGTCGGCGTCGCGCTGCTCATCGAATACACCGCCCCGGTCGCCGTGCTGGTGTGGATGTGGCTGCGCCACGGTCAGCGTCCGGGTCGCGTCACCGTGCTCGGCGCGGCACTCGCGATCGGCGGACTCGCGCTCGTCCTCGACCTGACCGGCGACGTCCCGATCAACGCGATCGGGGTGCTGTGGGCGCTCGCCGCGATGGTCGGGGCCGCCGCCTACTTCGTGATCTCAGCCGACGACCGCACGGGCTGGCCGCCCCTGAGCCTGGCCGCGGGTGGCCTGCTCATCGGCGCACTGGCCCTCGTCGTCGCCGGACTGACCGGGATCCTGCCGATGACCATGACCACGGACCCGGTGAAGGTCGGTGCGCTCGAGGTGGCCTGGTGGATCCCGCTCGTGCTGCTGGGTGTGGTCTCGGCCGCCATGGCCTACGGCTTCGGCATCGCGGGCGGTCGGCTGCTCGGCGCGCGGGTGATGTCGTTCGTGGCGTTGTCCGAGGTGCTGTTCGCGGTGGTCTTCGCCTGGCTCGTACTCGACGAACTGCCGGCACCGATCCAACTCGCCGGCGGCCTGCTCATCGTGCTCGGCGTCGTCTGCGTGCGGCTCGGCGAAGCCGTCCCGGCGGTGTCGCGCGACTGAGAATCACCGTGCGCGTTTGTGAATAATGTTGCGCACCTTGCACATCTGTCCACAGGTTCGACGTGTTGGCACGGAATGTGTCGCACGTCGCAACGGGCCGGGGTAATCTCGTGCCCCATGTGGGGGGAGGAACCACGCGCGACGGGGATGTTCTCGAGGTTTGACTACATCGACGCCGCGCTCACGACTGCGGATCGGTTCACCGATCTCGTGCTTGGTGTCGGCGACCCCGACACCCGGCTCCCCGACACCCCCGCCTGGACGTTGACCGATTGTGTCGGCCATGTCGCGATGGCGCCGTCGCGCTTTCTCGAACTCGCGCGCGGCGAAGGTGAGTGGTGCTGTTCGGCGGTCGACGTACCCGACTTCAATGCCAAACAGATCGCCAACTTGCCGACGCGCGACGTGACAGTGCTCTGCCGACGATTGACCGACGACCTCCGCGAACTCGTCGACGAGGTGTCGCATTTCCACGCGCAGGTCCCGAAGATGCACTTCGACGGCGACCGCGTCATCCGGGCCGACGCCGCTCTCGGCCTGCTGATCGGCGAGTTCGTGGTGCACGCCCACGACATCGCACGCGCTGTCGGGGCCCGCTGGTGGGTCGAACCGGACGTGGTGCTGATGATCATCCGGGCACGCCAACACATCCTGCCCAGTTGGGTCGATCCGGTGCACGCCGCCGGGCACTCCGGAACCTACGACATCCGGCTCCGCGGGTGCGGCGAACGGCACGTCTACGAGTTCACCGACGGCGAGCTGCAGATCGATCCGCCGGAGCCACGCCGGCCCGACGTCCACATCAGCGTGGACCCCGCGACCGCTCTCCTCGCCGGTTACGGTCGCCTGTCACCGGGGTGGGTCGGACTCACCGGGAAGGGCATCGCCTGGGGTGCCCGGCCGTGGCTCGCACCGCGACTCGCCCAGCGGTTCCTGCCTGCCTGATCGCCCCGCTGCAGAGCGCGCGACCAACCCCCGCTCCCTGTTCCGAAAGAAGCACATAACCCTTGCTCCCTGAGGTGTGAGGAGCGATAGCGACGAGCCACGAAGGGCTGGCGAGCGTTGCACCTCGCCCTTCGTGGCTCGCTTCGCTCGCACCTCAGGGAGCATGAATCTGGACGCTCACGGGTGTTCTTTCGTAGTCCACAACGACTCCGCCAGGCCGCAGATACTCCCGGCGCGCAACAACGACGAGCGCACTTGCCCCCTGAGGTGCGAGGAGCGAAAGCGACGAGCCTCGAAGGGCGGCAACCGTGGTCACCGGCCCCTCGAGGCTCGACATCGTTCTTCAGTTGTCTTTCGCGGGTGAGGCCCGGTCAGCGACCGGTCGGCGAACCCGCCGGACGGCTCGCCCGGCGTCCCTGCCCGCGGGCGCCCGCCCGCTGCTGGTCACCGCCGCGCGACTGCCCGGCGCCGCGTCCCTGGCCTCCGGTTCGTGCGTCCGACGAGCGCGAACCGCCCGCGCGCGAGTCGCTCCGAGCCGGACGGCCGCGGCCCTCGCCGCGAGTACCGCGCGAGTCACCGCCGGTGGCGTTCCGGCCGCCGCCGGTTCCGGCGCTCCGGCTCTCGCCGCGAGCGCCGCCGTTGCCGCCCTGGCCTCGACCACGACCGCCGCGTCGACTCCCCTGCGCACGGCCGCCCTGGGAACGACCTCCTTGGGACCGGCCGCCCTGTGCACCGCCACCACGAGCGGCCTCGGCGGCTGCGCGTGCCGCCGCGGACACGCGGGGGGCGCGCTCGCCGACGAGTTCGTCGACGGCTGCCGACGATGCGTCGACAGCGATGGGTGTCACCTTGATCTTGGCCTTGCGCAGTAGCTGTGCGACCTCACGACGCTGCTCGTGCAGGCAGACGGTCACGACGTCGCCGGCCGACCCGGCACGGGCGGTGCGGCCCGAGCGGTGCAGGTACGCCTTGTGCTCGGCCGGCGGATCGACATGCACGACGAGTTCGATGCCGTCGACGTGCACGCCACGGGCGGCGACGTCGGTGGCGACGAGGACGCGGACGTCACCCTCGCCGAATGCGGCCAGGTTGCGGTCGCGCTGCGCCTGGCTGAGATTGCCGTGCAGGTCGACGGCCGGGATCCCGGCCTCGGTCAGCTTCTTGGCGAGCTTCTTGGCCTGGTGCTTGGTGCGCATGAACAGGATGCGTCGACCGGTGCCGGAGGCGAGCTCGGCGACGAGATCCTGCTTGTCTGCCGAGGAGACCTCGAAGACGTGGTGGGTCATCGCGGCCACCGGCGACTCCGCCGAATCCACCGAGTGGAGCACCGGGTTGTCGAGGAACCGCTTGGCGAGCTTGTCGACGCCGTTGTCCAGCGTCGCCGAGAACAGCATCCGCTGACCGTCGGCGGGGGTCGCGGCGAGGATCTTGGTCACGACGGGCAGGAAGCCGAGGTCGGCCATGTGGTCGGCCTCGTCGATCACGGTGATCTCGACCTCGTCGAGCCGGACGATGCCCTGACGCATCAGGTCCTCGAGACGTCCGGGGCACGCGACGACGATGTCGACACCGCGCCGGAACGCCTGCTCCTGGCGGGTCTGCTTGACGCCGCCGAACACGGTGGTGACGGTGAGTCCCACGGAGGCGGCGAGCGGCTCGACGACCGCGGCGATCTGGGTCGCGAGTTCGCGGGTCGGCGCCAGGATCAGCCCCGTGGGTGCCCCCACGTAGCGCTTGACCTGCATCTCGGCCAGGCCGGCGACGAGCGGGATGGAGAAGGCGAGGGTCTTGCCCGAGCCGGTCTTGCCGCGGCCCAGGACGTCCTTGCCGTCGAGGGTGTCGGGGAGGGTGTCCTTCTGGATCGGGAAGGCGTCGGTCTTGCCCTGAGAGGCGAGAACCTTGACGAGTTCGGTTGGGACACCGAGGGATTCGAACGACACACCAGGCGCCGACGCAGCAGCATCGGTGGAGGTGGCCGGGTTTTCGAGGACAGCAGTCATGTGGTGTGCAGGTTTCTTCCTGTGCTTGGCACGCGAACAGCACGACTGACGTGCAAGGGCGGTGCCGGTGGCGAACACGCGGGTGCGCGAGCTCGTTCGCCGTATGAAGTCAATGGCAGGTGGCCGACCGGTGTCGGATGTCCGGACCTGCGAGAGAGGCGTTCTACGACGCTAGACGCGGCCTGTACGGGCGCATCACTTCTGGCAACAGTACGCGTCGGTGATCGATACCGCGAATCGCTGTGATGCACGTCGCGTTTCGCCCACACCGGCAGGGTCGTCGAAAATCCGACCGAAGACCGCCCAGGACGGTGCTCACGAGGGCATGCGGTCGACGCTGCGCCGCCCGAGGGCGGTTTTCACCGGCGCTTCCCAGGCCTGCACGAACTTGAAAGGTTGTGTCCCGCAACCTCAGAACGCCTCGCTGAGCATCACGGCAACAGTGCCGGGCTCGAGCGCGTCGAAGACGTGCTCGACATCGCCGGGATACGAGATGTAGTCACCGGCCGATAACACCTCGGCGGCATCGGTGGGTCCGAGACGCGCTCGGCCGCAACTGATCACGACGTGTTCGATGATCCCGCGCGCATGTGGTGCCGACACCCTAGGCTTGCCCGGCTCGGCGCGGATGACATACATGTCGCGCCGCGACCCCGGCGACGCGGTGGACAACAGGGTTGCCGAGTAGTCCGCGTCCGCGGCGGGGATCACGGGCCCCTCACCGAACCGGATGACCTCGACGGTTGGGGTGGGCGAGTCCAGCAACGCCGAGAACTGCACACCGAGCGCCGTGGAGAGCGCCCACAGCGTCTCGACACTGGGGTTCCCCTCCCCCGATTCGAGCTGGGACAGCGTCGACTTCCCGATCCCGGCACGACGCGCGAGCTCGGTCAGCGACAGACCCGCTCGTGTGCGTTCCCTCTTCAACGACGCGGCGACCAGTTCTTTGGGGTTCACCGACCGAGCCTCGTTCATCAAACCGTCCGATCGTCCATCTTGACGAACACACTTCCGTTGTTCACTATGATAGTCATGCGTTCGGCTTGGAGAACACTCGACACGGCGACCCTGCGCGCCGTCGTGGTGATGTCCCTGTCGGTTCTGGTCATCGGGACGTCGTACGGGGTGGCCGCGCACGGCGCGGGTCTCGCCCTCTGGCAGATCGTCCTGATCGCCACGGTCGTCCTCGCCGGATCGTCGGAGTTCGTCTTCGTCGGCATCCTGGCCGCCGGCGGGGCGCCGATCCTCGCCGCACTGGCGGGCCTGTTGGTCAACACCCGCAACTTCGGGTACGGCCTCGCCGTCGGCAAGCACCTGCGCGGCACCCCGGAGATCGTCCTCGGCGCCCACCTCATCAACGACGAGACGGCCGCGTTGGCGACCGCCGAATCCGACCCGCGTCGGGCACGGGCCGCTTTCCTGTTGTGCGGACTCGGCGTTCTGGTCTCATGGCCCGTCGGCGCAGCACTGGGTGCCACGCTCGGCGGTGTGGTCGCCGATCCCGCGAGCCTCGGGCTCGACGCCGCCTTCCCCGCTCTGCTCGCCGCGCTGGCCATCCCGGCCCTGCGCGACGGCGCCACCTGGGCGGCCGTGACCGTCGGCGCGGCGGTGGCCGTGGCCTCGACGCCGTTCCTACCGGCCGGGTTGCCCATCATGGGAGCGCTTGTGGGCTTCGCCGCCGTGGAGTCACTCCGCCGGATTCGGCGGACCCCACCGAGCGCACCGGCCCTACCCGGCACGAGGACGGACACCGTGAACGAGACCGCATCGTCGCGAGAGGCGCTCCAGCACAACAGCGCTCCGGGTTGTCGATGAGTACCGGCATCTCCCTCGCCATCGGCATCGCGGTCCTCGCGGTCGGCACCTATGCGATGCGCGCCGCCGGACCCGTTCTGCGAAATCGCATCTCGGTCTCGGACGCGGTCGAGAAGCTGATGGATCGGGCGACCGTGGTCCTGCTCGTCGCCGTCGCGTTGACCGGCGCGTTCTTCGTCGACCACGACTTCGCCGGCTGGGCGCGGCCCGCCGCCGTGACGGTCGGGGTGATCGCGGCGCTGTTGAGGGCGCCCCTCGCGGTCGTGGTCATCCTCGCCGCGGCCACCGCCGCCGGCCTGCGGGCCCTCGGCGTCGCGTGAGTGACGGCGAGAAAGTCACCGCACGACAGCCGGATTCGCGCAACTGTCCGGCACCGCCACGAGCGAACACGTCACCGGCATCCGCGTCGGGCGGTACCCCGGGCGAACGCCGTTGTCGCGAGTGATCTCACGGTAGGCGGCGACTGCATCGGTCGGGTGACGGGCGAGAGTCGGGTCACGCTCCACATCGACGGTGTACAGGCCGAAGCGCGAATCGAAGTCGCCCCATTCGTAGTTGTCGGTGAGACTCCAGTAGTTGTAGGACGCCACGTCGATGCCGTCCTGTCGGGCGCGCTGCAACCAGTAGACGGTGTCGCGAAGGTGATCGGCCCGGCGGTAACCGTCGGGCCGCCGGCCCTGCGGGTCGGTGGCCAGTCCGTTCTCGATCACCCGGATCTGCTTACCCGGGAACTGTTGCGAGACATGACGTAGTACGTAGTAGATGCTCTCCGGTGCCTGCGAACTCTTCCAGAACTCACCGGAGGCACCATTGGCGACGGAGGCGTCGGTGACCGAGAACGAGTAGTAGTGGTCGACGCCCACGAAGTCGAGCGTGTCGCGCATTCGCTGCGGGAAGACCGATTCCAGCCATGTCTGCAGGCCGGCGATCGGATAGTACGCCATGTTCGACGACACCTGGGCGCCAGGCTGCACGCGGTGGATGTATCGGTGGATCGACCGGTGCGCGGCGACGATCCCGTCGGCCATGAGCCCCACGTTCTGTGGTGCCACTCCCCCGTACATCAGTTCGCGCCGAACGTATTCGGTGGGCTCGTTGAAGGTGATCCACAACGGATCGGCCCAGGAGTACCGGTCGACCACCCGCTCGGCGAAACGCACGAGGTCCGCGGACATCTGCGGACGGTTCCAACCGCCGAGGTCGACCGCCCAGCCCGGGTGCACCCAGTGGTTGAGGGTGATCATGGGTCGCATCCCGGCGTCGACGACCGCGCGGATCACCCGATCGTAGAACGCCCACCCCGCCGGATCATCCCGGCCGCGTGACGGTTCCACTCGCGACCATTCGACGGAGGTCCGATAGATGCCGACGCCCAGACTCTTCGCGCGGGCGATGTCCTCGGTGTAGCGGTGGTAGAAGTCGACGGCGTTGCCGACACGGTGGGCGACCCGGCCCTGGTTTCCGTAACGGACCCAGTTGGAGTCGCGGTTGTACCCCTCGGACTGGAAGCCGGACTGGGCGACGCCGAACTCGAAGGCGGGGCCGAGCGGCGGAACGGATGCCGAGGCGGTTCCGACACCGCCGAGACCGCAGATCGCGAGCAGCATCGCGGCGCACGACATGGCCACGACGCCGGCCCGCACCCGCCGACGGCCACCACCGAGACGTCGCCTGCTCACGTTCAGAACGGACTCTCGGTGATGGGTGCGGCGCGATCGCACGGAACCGGTCGTGGATTCGCCGGATCGAGCGCGTTGAGCACGAAGAACGCCGCGCGCCGTGAACCCGCGATCCCGGCGTGCTCGGTGTAGTCGACCGAACACCCGTCCTGCACAACGATGTTGCGCACGTTCGATCCGCCCGGAGGCAGTCCGAGGGTGTAGGGCACGATGAGCTCGTCGTACCGCGTGGCGATGTTGGTGTAACGGATGGACGGCAGGTAGAAGCCGCCGGCGGCGATCTTGCGCATCACCTCGGCCCCGGGGTCGAGCTGGGCGCAGGCCTGACAGAACGGCACCTGCTCGGGCCGCAATCCGAGAGACCGGACGATCGGCATGATCACATCGTTCCCGCCGACCCCGGAGCCCCGCCACGCCGGCGCCAGCGACACATAGTTGTCGATGGCGTCCCGTCCGCCGAGGTACTTCGCGTAGTACGCGGGCACCACCGTCCCCTGGGAGTGGCCCACGATGTCGACCTTGGACGCGCCGGTCGTCCGGCGGACCTTGTCCACGAATGCACCGAACTGGGCTGCGCTGGCGGACATCTCACCCATGCCGCCGATCGCGCTGATCGGCCACGGGGTTCCCTTCACCGCGCCGTAGGTCAACGCGAACACGCAGTAACCCTCGTTCTTCAGCAGGGGGACGTAGGTGCCCCAGTTGGTCTGCTGCGATCCGCCGGTCCCGTGCACGAGGATGACCGGGTTGGGATGACGCGCCGACGGCTTGCAGTTCCAGTCGTTCGACCCCGGAAGCGAATCCCCAGGGTTCGCGAGCTCGTTCGGTATCCCGGCCAGGAAGTTGTAGGTGACGGGCAGCGGGTCGGCGCGCGCCGGTGCCACGGTCACGACCAGCACCCCGATCACGGCGACGACCAGGCCCCACACGATCCTCGGCGATCTCATGGACGGAAACTAACAAACCGTCTCAGGGCACGATGTGTGTTTCACAGGACCCACTGTGAAATGGCAGATCCCAGCGCGACAGACCTCGGCTTCCGGGAGCGGAACGTCGTCAGTTGGACGCGGCTTCCTCGTCGTGACGGTGCCGGATGTCGCGGATGGTGGCCACCACCGAGGCGAAAACGAGCACGAATCCCAGCACGAGAAGCGTGACCGCGACGTAGTGCATGATCTGCTCGTAGTGCCCGACGTCGAATTGCTCGGCCGCGATGCGCAGGCCGACCACCACGAGCCAGGCCAGCAACGCCATGGTGAGTGCCCGACGCTGGAAGACCGCGCTCCGCCGCCGGTGTTCGTACTCCGCGAGTTCGTCGATGGCGTCGAGGACGATTCCGCTCATCCGTGCATGTGCCGCCGAGTCGTGCGGCAGCTTCGCCAGGATGTCGACCTTCTGCGAGAGCTTCTGGTGCCGGTCATTGGCGTCGAGCCGCGCGATGACCGCGCCGATCATCGCGACGAGCAGCGTTCCGGCGAACGTCAGCATCGCGGCGGTCATGTGCGAAATCTACACCGCAGGGCCCGGCACGATCCTGGAAGCGACCTCGTGAGTGGCACTGGAGGTTTGAGCGTCTGTGCGACAACTGGTGGCCGCCAGGCAGGCACGCACCAGGATTCGTTCGGCGCGACGGAACTCCAACGAATGACACCGCCCATCCGCGATGACACTGCCACTCGCTTGTCGCAGCAGGATCGCCGCGAGCGAGGACACCGTCCGAGGCGGGATGACCAACAGGGTCACCGACCGCGCGGGCGTGGTGAGTGTCATCAAGGGAGGCGTCTCCGGCGAGTCCGGCGAGTCCAGGCCGGGAAGACGGCGAAAGCTGCTCCAGTTCACGTCGATCCCGCTGACGTCACCGACCATCGCCCGCACAGTCGTGAGCATCCCGGGTAGTTCGTCGGCGAGTTGAAGTGTGTACGGATACCACGCACCGGCCACCGCGGCTGCGGGATCGACGCCGAATCGCACTCGGACCGGGCCGAGCAGCGGCTTCATCGCGTTCGCCTGGTGGTTGACGAGACTCGTGAACGAAGACCCATGACGCGCGGAACAACCATCACCATTGCCACCTGTCTTGATCACCCGCGGGCGATCATCTGACCCCGGCGACGCCGACAGGGGTCTGTCAGATGTTCGATCCAGTTGCTCGAAGTGTACGCCCGGCGCGAAACCTGTGAACACCGCCGCGGCTGTCGGTGGGGACCGTCAGGCTTCTCAACCGTGACCAGGTCGACGTCGCACCCCACGGTCTGTTCGACCGGGATCGCTGCGATCAGCTGACCGGTCTCTCGAATTCTGGGCCGTGGCTGGACCACCAGCACATCAGACAACGAGAACCCCGTACGCCTGCTGCTTGGGCGTACGGGGTTCTCGTGTGGTGGAGCTATGGGGAATCGAACCCCAGACCTACTCGATGCGAACGAGTCGCGCTACCAACTGCGCCATAGCCCCGGGAGGCCTTGCGACCAACCGCGAGCCACTTTATCAGCCCGGGGCCGCCGACTCCCAAACGGCTAGGCTGGTCGGGTGCCTCAGATGTCTGATCAGCAGTTGGCCGGTGTTCTCGACAATGTCGTGGGGGTGATCAACCCGGTGCTCGATGCCCTCGCCGAGCGCGATCCGCTCGGCTTGAAGGGCCACACCTTCCACGATGACGACCATTCCGACTCGCGCCTGCAGCAGGCTCAGCACGCGGCGTCGAAGCTGCTCGACGTCGCGGAGTGGCCCGGCACGAAGGGCTGGTCCGAGCGGTCGATGCACAAGCGCGCGAGCTGGTGGGTGACCCGGATCGGCACCCTGAACACCGGCGCCGTGGCGTTCCCGGGCGTCTTCGGGGTGTGGGCGAAGCGGCTGCCGATCACGCCCTACCTCGGGTTCGCCAACCAGGCCATGGTGCTGGTCGCGATCTCCCGGGAGTACGGGGTCACCGATCGCAAGCGACAGGTGCAGTTGCTGGCGTCGGTGCTGTGCAAGCGCGACCTCATGAACCCCGATGTCACCGCCGAGTCCGGCAAATCCCTGCCGTCCGAACCCAAGGAGCGCGAGAAGTCGCTGTTCGCCGCGATCTGGGATGCGGCGAAGTTGCTTCGCGCCGTCGACGACGAGTTCGAGAAGCGCCCGCAGCCGATGGCCTTCTTCCGCATGCTGGCCTACATCCCCGTGATCGGGGCGCCGGCCACGTACCTCGGCGAGCGTTTCGCACTGTCGCGGGCCGCGAAAGCCGGTCAGGCGTGGCTCGATGCGCACGGCAAGCCGGCACTCACCAAGTAGGCCCTGAACGCGTCAGCAGTGGGTGTCGCCGGGCGACACCAACTGCTGGACGGATCTGCTGCCGAAGTGCTCTCGACGAGTCAGCCGACGCGGCGGTACTGCAGGTCTTCGCGGTCCATCCGTCGACGCTGGAACGGCGGGATGTGATCGAACACCGGATCTTCGTCGTCGATCTCGAGAACCGTTGCGCCACCGGGTCGCCGAAGTCGCGGAGGGGGCGGGGCGGCGGCGAACTCCGGAACCGCGGCGGCGCGTCGACGGCGCTCCTCCTCGGCGCGCGCCGACCGCTTGGCACGGGCGAGTCTTTGTGCCCGGATCTGCTGCTCCGTCTTCACCGCGCGCCGCAGGTAGGCGAGGTAGCCGACCAGTAGCAGGCCGAGGACGCCGGTGGCCACCCAGCCGGGCATCCCGACGACGACGCCGGCCACGATCGACAGCAGCACCAGGACGAACAGGCCCACCGTGACCCGTTGGCGTTCCCGGTATTTGAGCTCGCGTTCCTTCTCCGACGAATAGACGCTGCGCCCCGTCCGCCGGTTGCTCGCCGTCCGCGCCGCCGGGCGGCTGTCGGCCACCTCGTCGACGTCGGCGTCGTCGGCGTCGTCCTCCTCGGACTCCGCGACGGGAGCCGACGACGATTCGGTGTGACGCGACCCGCGGGCGTAGTCGTCGTACTCGTCCTCGTCGAGTTCGTCTGTCGCGTCCTCGTATTCGGCGTCGTCCTCGTATTCGGCGTCGTCGTCGTATTCGGCGTCCTCGAGCTCACCGTTCTCGACTTCTCCGTCAACGTCGGCGAAGTCGTCCTCGTACTCGTCGTCGAGCTCGTCGGTGTCATCGACCTCGGCGGCAGGGGTGCTGTCCGCGGTCGCCTCGTCGTCGGACTCCGCATCGAGGTACCGGTCGGTGTCCGCGTCGGCGTCGGCGGCGATGTCACCGTTCACGGAGTCGTCGTCGGAAGCCGCGTCCACCGTCTCGGAGTCGGTGTCGCCATCCACGGATTCCACCGTCGGCTTCTCGACCTTCACACTGCCGGCACGTCGGGTCGAGGGCTTGGCCTTCTCGGTGTCGACATCGTTCTCGGCGTCGACATCGTTCTCGGTGTCGGCGTCGGCCTCGAGCGTCGCGGTGGCGCTGCGGCGCGAGGACTTCCAGGACGGATCGTGCGGGTGACGCGCCGACGACCGGCGGCGGTTCTTCGTCGCGGTCGTGGCACGCGATCCTCCGCGATGCAGCAGTCGCGTCTTCCGTGCCGCGTCGGTGGACTTCAGGATCTGCGGGCGTCCCTTGATGACCATCGGGACCAGCACGAAGAGCCAGACCGCGACGAGACAGACCCACAGTACGGAGTTGGGCATGCGACTCTCCCTTCATTCACTCTGGTCACACGAGGCCACTCCACAATCTAGGGCTGCGAGCAGTCACGCCCGGGTAGACGCGCCGTGGGACAACCGAATCGGCGTGGTTTCACACGCGCCTCTCAGCAACACCGGCAGCAGAAGCGGGTCAGGCCGTGCGGAAGCGCGCGTCGACCGCGACGCCGATCTCGATGTCGTCGGTCCGCAGTTCCAGTGACGGCGGGGGCGGGCCGGCCGCGACCGCCATCGGCATGGCCCGACGAGATGCCTGCGGCACCCGCGGCGCCATGTCCGGATCGGACAGGAGGACGGGAACCACCGGCCCTCGACCCACGGCGTCGGAGTAGGCCTGCGCCTTGACGATCGCGTCGTCGACCGCGGCACGACGCAGCTCCCGTTCGCGGTCCCGCCGGGTCTCCGCGCGGAGGTCCCAGTCGACGTCACCGATCTCGACGGCGTCGACCGACGCCCAGACATCGATGAACTCCGACAGCCGCTCGAAGTCGACGAACTCCGCTTCGACGCGAATACGCGTGTTGTAGACCGGGTCTCGTAGATCGCCGGTCTCCGAGTACGGGCGGTACGAGTACACCCGGACCGAATCGGCGGACCAGCGGGCCACCGCGCCGCCCGTCTCGTGATCGGTCAGCGCGCGCGTCAGGTCTGCGTGGACCTCGACCGCCCGCGTATAGACGGCCGACTTGTCCGCACCCTCCACTCGCACGGCGAGGTGGATGATCCCGCGTTCGGGCCGGTAGCGCCCGCGGGCGGAGCCACGGACGACGATCTCGAGATGGTCGGTGTGCTCGGTCATGCGAAGAGCCTATGCGTCGGCGGGCCGGCGCGGACTATCGTACAAATCGGACATCGTTCAAGTGCCGTGAAGGGACGATCGTGGTGCGGATGAGAAGACTGGTTGCGTTGTTCGCGACAGCGATGTCGGCGTGCGCGGTCGCCGGGTGCGGGTGGATCGCCGAGGTCGTCTCGACGCGCGTGGACGCGGCCGACTACTTCACCGCCCCCACCGTTCGATTACTCGACGCCGCCCGGCGGGACGACCGGGCGCAGATCGAATCCCTTCTCGCACAGGGCGCTGACCTCGACGAACACGGCGGCGATCCGGACACCGACCCGCGCCGCGTGGACATCACGCCGCTGCAGTGGGCAGTGGAGTTCGAACCGCCGGCGGCGGTGTCGGCACTGCTGCAGGCGGGTGCCGACCCGCATCTCCCCGGCGCCGGCCGATACAACGCAGTTGCCTACAGCGTGTTGCTCGACCGTTTCGCCGCCTTCCGCACCCTGATCGAGTTCGACGCGGGACTGGTCGAGGCATCCGACCGGATCGGCGGCAACGTGGTCCACACCGCGGTGCGCCATCGTCGCGACGATGCGTTGCGCCTGCTGATCGACCGCGGCGCCGACCTCGACTCCGTGCAGCCCCTGGCCGGCCGGACACCACTGTTCACCGCGGCCGACGTACTCAACATCGACCACTGCCTCGTCCTGTTACGCGCGGGCGCCGACGGTGCGCATCGGGATCAGCGAGATGCGACCTTCATGCCGTCGCTGTACACCGCCGACGACTCGATACGGACGAGTTCGTACCTCCGGACGCGTGACGCGATCGAATCCGAGATGCGCGCACGGGATTTCCCGGTCGAAACCGGGCGGTGACGCCGCCGCGAACTCAGGGCGACCGCCGGATCGCCAGCGGAGGGTCAGTGGAACGACGCACGACCCGCCCGGACGAGCGCCTCGGCGGCACTGCCGACGACCTCCTCGGCCGTGAGTGCGAACAGCATGTGGTCACGCCAGCGTTTGTTGACGTCCATGTAGCGCTGCAGCAGACCTTCTTGCCGGAATCCGATGTTGGTCAACACCTTCTGCGACGCCTCGTTGGCGGGCTGGACTGTCGCGTCGAGCCGGTGCAGGCCGACGGCCCCGAAGCAGTGGTCGACCCCGAGTGCCACCGCGGCGGTCGCGATGCCGTTGCCGGCGACGGCCGAGTCGACCCAGTAGCCGATCCACGCTGTCCGCACCGCGCCGCGCTGGATGTTGCCGACCGTCAGCTGCCCGACGTAGCGGCCGTCGAGTTCGATCACGAACGGGAGCAGCGCACCTCGTTTGGCCTCGGACTTCAGCACCGCGAACAGCGGCGGCCACGACCCCGGCTGATGGCGTTCGGCCCAGCTCCCCACACCCGTCGGTTCCCAGGGCAACAGGGCGTTCTGGTTGCGGATCCGCAACTCGCTCCACGTCTTGGCATCCCGCACCTTCACGGGCCGCAGGGTGACCGTACCGGTCCGGGTGCGCAGCGGCCCGAGAGTGGCCGGCCATCCCGGACTTCCCTGACTGCCGCTCAACCACCTGAACACGAGAAGAAGTTTATGCGCTGTCACAGTGCCGACGGCGTGAGACCTGGATCTCGCGTCGGGGTGGTGGCTTCGACTCGGCGCCTCGACCTCGACGCGCTCCTTCGTCGCTTGCTCGGCCCGGCGGCTGCGCTCGGTGCCGGCTCAACCAGCGGGGGTGAGCTCACCCGCGTTGCGCGAGGAAGGCCACTTCCACCTCGTCGCCCGTGCCCATCTCCTCGACATCGGGGTCGACCATGATCAGGCAGTTCGCCTCGGCGAGTTCGGCGAGCAGGTGCGACGACCCGGTCGGTGAGGCGCCGAGCACCTGCACCAGGTAGTCCCCCGACCGTTCGTCCCGCATCAGCTGCCCACGCAGGTAACCCTTGCGGCCGCGCACCGACGCGATCGGTCCGATGGTGCGCGCCTTGATGATCCGCCGCATCGGTTGCCGTTTGCCCAGCGCGATCCGGATGAGCGGCCGGACCATCACCTCGAAGGTCACCAGAGCGCTCACCGGGTTGGCGGGGAGCAGGAACGTCGGCACCTCGTCGCGTCCGAGGCGCCCGAAGCCCTGGACCGACCCGGGGTGCATCGCCACCCGCACGATCTCCAGGTCGCCGAGGTCGGCGAGGGCGTCGGCGACGGCGGTCGACGCACTTCCCCCGACGGCACCGCAGATCACCACGATCTCGGAGCGGATGAGCTGCGCCTCGACGACCTCCCGCATCCGCGACGCCTCGCGCTCGGCGATGCCGACGCGGTTCACGTCGGCGCCGGCGTCGCGGGCGGCAGCGGCCAGCGCGTAGCTGTTGACGTCGTAGATCTGACCGGGACCGGGTGTGCGGTCGATGTCGACGAGCTCACTGCCCACCGAGATGACCGACAGGCGCGGGCGCGGGTGCACCATCACGCGTGCCTGACCGACCGCGGCGAGCAGCCCGACCTGGGCCGGGCCGATGATCGAGCCCGCGCGGACCGCGACATCGCCCGGCTGCACGTCGTCGCCGACCCGCCGGACGTAGTTGCCGCTCTCGACGCCGTGTCCGATCTTGACCTTCTGGTCGCCACCGTCGGTCCAGCGCAACGGGACCACGGCGTCGGCGAGCGTCGGCATCGGGGCCCCGGTCTCGACGCGCACCGCCTGACGCGGTTGCAGCCGCGTCGGTGTCCGCGAGCCCGGCCCGACCTCGCCGACCACCGGCAGGGACACGATCATCGGTTCGCCCGGTTCGAGGTCGACGAGCTCGGCGCCGTTGGCGTCGAAGTCTTCCAGGTCTTCGGGTGCGAGCACCCCGGCCAGACCGACGTCGACCGCACGCACCGCGTAGCCGTCGATGGCCGCCTGGTCGAAGCCGGGCATCGGGTGCTCGGTGACGACCTCCTCGGCGCACATCAGGCCCTGCGCCTCGGAGATCGCGACGCGCACCGGACGCGGCGCCACTGCCGCCGCGGTCACCAGCGTCAGATGATCTTCGACAGACCGCATCTCACCGCTCTTCCCGTCTCAACCGGTCAGTGCACCGGGACGTGCGGCCGACAGCGCTCGGCACGTCGTGCACTCGATACAACACAGGAGAACGTTATCGAGCGCGCCCGCGGCAGCGTGCGAGGCGCGCGGATGCGACCGGTGATCGCCCGTGCGGAATCAGCTGTCGGCGAGACGCTTCTCGAGCCATTCGCGCAGATCGGGACCGTAGTCGTCGCGGTCGAGCGCGAAGTCGACGGCGGCCTTGAGATAGCCGCCGGGGTTGCCGAGATCGTGTCGGGTGCCGTGGTGGACGACGACGTGGACCGGCTCGCCCTCCTCGATGAGAAGCGCGATGGCGTCGGTGAGCTGCAGCTCGCCACCGGCCCCGGGTTCGATACGGCGCAGCGCGTCGAAGATCTTGCGGTCGAGGATGTAGCGACCCGCGGCGGCCAGATTCGACGGCGCATCCTGCGGTTCGGGTTTCTCGACCATGCCCTTGAGGCGCATGACATTCGGGTTGTTGGCATCGGGAAGCGGCTCGACGTCGAAGACGCCGTAGGCGCTGATGCGCTCCTCGGGGACCTCGATGGCACACAGCACCGAGCCGCCCCGGCGCTGACGGGTGCGCGCCATGACCTCCAGGACACCTCCGGGCAGCACCAGATCGTCGGGCAGCAGAACTGCCACGGCGTCCTCGTCGTCGTCGAGGTAGCTCTCGACGCAACCGACCGCATGCCCCAGGCCGAGCGGCTTCTCCTGCACGACCGACGCGACCTCGAGCAGGTTGGGCGCCTTGCGCACCTTGGCCAGCATCGACTCCTTGCCACGCGTGGCGAGGGTGTTCTCGAGTACGAGGTCCTCCACGAAGTGGGCGACCACGCCGTCCTTGCCCGGGGAGGTGACGATCAGGAGACGATCGGCGCCGGCCGCCTTGGCCTCTTCGGCGACGAGCTCGATGCCGGGGGTGTCGACCACCGGCAGCAACTCCTTGGGCACCGTCTTGGTCGCCGGCAGGAACCTCGTGCCCAACCCGGCTGCCGGGACGACCGCGGTACGCGGGATCGGCGGAGTGTTGGGTACACCTTCGTACTCACTGAAACCAGCTTTATCCGTCGCACTCATGAATCCACCCTAGGACAGGTGCCGGTTCCCGGCCGGACAGACGGCGGTGACCGGGACCTCACCACGCTCGTTCCGACGGTCGGATACAGTGCGGGCGTCCCGGCTGTCCCGGCCGGGGCGCACATGCCACCGGTCTCGAGACGACGCGAAGGACGGTCGGGTCTTGACAACGCTGAAACAGCAACTGCGACAAGAGATCGAGGATCGACGATCGCGTCGGTCCGCCGACGAGCGGGACCGGTCCGCCGCGGCCCTCGCCGAATGGATGTATTCCTGCCCATTCCGGCTCGAATACGACGTCACGGTCGCCGCGCATGTCCCCATCGGCAACGAACCCGGCTCGAATTCGATGCTCGACGCGCTCGTCGACCGAGGCGTGTCGGTTCTGGTCCCGGTGGTTCCCGACGGCGATCCCGCACCGATGGACTGGGCGCCGTACACGGGGCCGGACTCGCTGGCTCCCGGACGCTGGGGACTTCTCGAACCGACCACCGACCGCGTCGGGGTGACCGCGATCCGCACGGCGTCGGTGATCCTGGTCCCGGCGCTCGCGATCGACAAGAGCGGTGTGCGGCTCGGACGCGGCGCCGGATACTACGACCGGACCCTGCACGGTCTGTCGGCCGACCTCGTCGGCGTGGTCTATGACGACGAGGTCGTCGACTCACTGCCGTCCGGTGACCACGATGTCCCGGTCGGTTGGACTCTCACTCCCGGAGACGGGTTCCGCCGACTCGGCTGACCCGGGTACAGCGGAACCCGGGCGGTGTCGGGTGACACCGGCCCGGGTTCGGCTTATGACGTTGTCGTCGCGGGACGCCGGTCAGGCGGGGGTCGCGGCCTTGGTCTCGCTCTTGGTCGACGACGCCGAGCTCGCGGAGTCCGACTTGGAGCTGCTCGACGAGCTGTCCGACGACGAGGAGCTCGACGACGACGAGCTGTCCGACGAGGGCGTCGAGGTGTCCGAGGACGAGCCGGGACGCGAGTCCGTGCGGTAGAAACCGCTGCCCTTGAACACGATGCCGACCGAGTTGAACAGCTTGCGCAGGCGGCCTGCGCACTGCGGGCACTCGGTCAGCGAGTCGTCGGAGAAGGACTGGACGATGTCGAACTTGTTGTCGCACTCCGTGCAGGCATACGAGTAGGTGGGCACCGCGAAACCTCCGAATGTCAGTAAACGATGACCAGTGTAACCGACTTTGGCACTCCCTCATTCCGAGTGCTAAGCGCGAGTTCCGACCGGCGGATTTCGCACCTTGTCGCGCACCGCCGCGCGCCGT
Organism: Gordonia sp. NPDC127522; assembly: GCF_042672305.1. Classification (NCBI taxonomy): domain Bacteria; kingdom Bacillati; phylum Actinomycetota; class Actinomycetes; order Mycobacteriales; family Gordoniaceae; genus Gordonia; species Gordonia sp. NPDC127522. Next base: position 48,352 of record NZ_JBHXVK010000011.1, on the reverse strand, counting down.
CGTGCAAAGTGTTCCCCTAGCCGAAGCCAACGGTTCACCGCATGACGACCGATAGCGACGCCCTGAGCGGCCGCCCGCACGACGCTGGAGTCCCATGACCGACTTCCTGAACGACCTCAACAGCATCATCTGGAGCAATCCGCTGGTGTACCTGTGCCTCGGTGTCGGGGTCTACTTCTCCATCCGTTCGAGGTTCCTCCAGATCCGGCACGTACCGGAGATGATCCGGGTCATGCGGCACGGCGAGAGCTCCCCCGACGGCGTGTCGTCGTTCCAGGCGCTGATGATCTCGCTGGCCGGCCGGGTCGGCACCGGCAACATCGCCGGTGTGGCCACAGCGATCGCCTTCGGCGGTCCCGGCGCCCTGTTCTGGATGTGGGCGATGGCCTTCCTCGGGGCGTCGACGTCGTTCGTCGAGTGCACGCTGGGCCAGATCTACAAGACCCGTGATCCGCTGACCAACGAGTACCGCGGCGGTCCGGCCTACTACTTCAGCAAGGCGCTGGCCCACACCAAGGCGGCCCCGTTCTTCAAGGTCTACGGGCTCATCTTCGCCGCCGTGACCGTCCTCGCCTGCGGGCTGCTGCTCCCGAGCGTGCAGTCCAACTCCATGGCCATCGCGATGAACCAGGCGTGGGGTATCGCGGACTGGGCCGTCGCGATCGGCGTCGTCATCGTGCTGGCGTTCGTCATCATCGGCGGCGTCAAGCGCATCGCCACCTTCGCGACCATCGTCGTCCCGTTCATGGCCGTCCTGTACATCCTGTTCGCGCTCGTCGTCGTCTTCACCAACGCCTCGCAGATCCCGGATGTCCTCCGGCTCATCTTCGCCAGCGCCTTCGGCATCGATTCCGTGTTCGGTTCGATCGTCGGCGCGGCCGTGATGTGGGGCGTCAAGCGCGGCATCTACTCCAACGAGGCCGGGCAGGGCACCGGACCCCACGCCGCCGCTGCCGCGGAGGTCTCGCACCCCGCCAAGCAGGGCTTCGTGCAGGCCTTCGCCGTCTACGTGGACACCCTGTTCGTCTGTTCCGCGACCGGCTTCCTCATCATCTCGACGGGGGCCTACCGCGTCTTCGAGGGCGAGAGTGCCGACGGTGCAGTGCTTTCCGACGGCGGGATGCTGAACGGCCCCGTCGAGGTCGGTCCGGCCTTCGTCCAGGTCGGCTTCGACAGCATGTGGAGCGGTGCCGGTTCGACGTTCGTGGCGATCTCGCTGGCGTTCTTCTGCCTCACGACGATCATCGCGTACTACTACATGGCCGAGACCAACCTGCGGTTCCTGATGGGCAAGTCCGCCACCCTCTACATCCGCCCCCTGCGCAGCACGCTGGGCGTCAACCTCACGCTGGTCCTGCAGGCGCTGATCCTGGTGTCGGTGGCGATCGGCTGCGTCTCCACCGCGAGTGAGGCATGGACTCTCGGCGACATCGGCGTCGGGCTGATGGCGTGGCTCAACATCGTGGGCATCCTGATCCTGCAGCAGCCGGCCTTCAAGGCGCTGCGCGACTACGAGAAGCAGAAGAAAGAGGGCAAGGATCCGATCTTCGATCCCGTCGCCCTCGGCATCGTCGGGGCGACGTTCTGGGAATCCTATGGTCGCACCGACGAACGCGCCGACGAGGTCACGGTCGCGAAGTAGGACCGTCTTACATGAACCGCGGGCCTCGAACCGAGGCCCGCGGGTTCATCCCCCGATGACGTCCTTGTCGATGTCGGGGATGTTGTCTCGGTTCATGTCGGGGTCGCGCGCCTGGCGGGCGTCCCACCGCAGCAGTATCGCGGCCAGGATCGCCGACGCGACGGACCCGGCGAGGATGGCCGCCTTCGCCGCGGCCGCATGATCATCGGAGCCGGCCTCGAAGCTCAGTTCCGCGATGAGCAGCGCCACGGTGAACCCGACGCCGGTGAGCAGCCCGACCGGGAGCAGGTCGCGGAGGCCCACCGCGTCGGGGAGGCGTAGCGGTGTGAACCTGGTCATCAGCCACGTCGAACCCATCACGCCGACGACCTTGCCGAGGACGAGGCCGACGACGATCCCGATGGACACCGGCTGCACGATCGACCCTGCGCCGCCGACGACGCTCACCCCGGCCGCGGCGAACGCGAACACGGGCAGCGCGATCGCGGCGGAGTACGGGCGGACCGCGTCGTCGAGCCTCTCGGTGCGCGGCTGCTTCTCTCCGCGGATCGCGACGGCGGGCACCGTGAAGCCGAGCAGGACGCCGGCAACGGTCGCGTGCACACCGGACGCGTGCATCAGCCCCCAGGCCGCGATGGCGACCGGGATGAGCAGCGGCCACCACCTCCACGCCCGTCGCACCAGCACGGCGAAGACGGCCACCGCGACGAGCGCGGCCGCCAGCATCACGAAATCGATCTCCTCGGTGTAGAAGGTCGCGATCACGATGATGCCGAGCAGATCGTCGACGACGGCGAGCGTGAGCAGAAACGTCCGGAGGGCGAGCGGCAGCCCGCGCCCGAAGATCGCGAGAACCGCGAGGGCGAACGCGATGTCGGTGGCCGTCGGGATCGCCCAGCCGCGCAGTCCCTCGGGGTCGCCGATCGCCACGATCACGACGTAGCAGAGGGCCGGGGTGACCATGCCACCCACGGCGGCCGCGATCGGCACACCAGCGAGTTTGAGATCGCGGAGGCTCCCGGCGACGAACTCGTGTTTGAGTTCGACACCGACGACGAAGAAGAAGATCGCCAGCAGGCCGTCGGAGGCCCAGTGCGCGAGCGACAGATGGAGGTGGAGCGCCTCGGGCCCCACCTCGATGTGGAGCAGCGAGTCGTAGGCCTCCCGCCAGGGCGAGTTGGCCCAGAGCACCGCGACCGCCGCAGCCACGAGCAGCAACGCTCCACTCGTCGTGTCGAGGGCGGCCCATGTCCGCAGGCGGTCTGTCCGTCCGCTCGCCGGTGCCGGGCCGTCGGTGACATCGCCTGGTGTCTGGTCGGTCATCGCGCTCCTCTGGATCGAGTGGACAAGTCATCGTCGCGCCACCCGCACGGGCGACGGCCGACCAGACTTCCCGGCACACCGGGGAACGATTCTCCTCCACCGCGTCGCGGCGCACCACCGCACCCCGTCCGCGGCACCGCTCTCCCCAGGGCCGGCCGTGCGGCCCGGCTCTGTCCACAGGCGGGGCGGATGGCCGACGGCCGTCGACCACCGACCTACCGTTCGCCACATGTCTCCGGCGTCGACGCACCGCTACCGCGACTCCCTCGCTCCCCGGCTCCGCGACCGGCTGGGCACCGCACTACGGCCGGGATGGACCCGCAGCCTCCTGGTCCGACGCGTCGTCGCGGCGGCGCTCGTCCTCGCGGCTGTCGTCGTCGGGGTGACCGGGACACGCGCCGACGGCGATGTCGAGGTCGTCGTGGCCGCACATGAACTGCGGCCGGGTCAGGTGGTCGACGTCGGTGATCTGCAGTCGCGGCGGATTGTGGCAGGCACAGTTCCCGGCGGCGCCTTGGCCGATGCCGGTCCGGCCATCGGAAAGACCGTGACCGGGCATGTCCGCCGGGGCGAGATCATGACGGACACGCGCCTGCTGTCGTCACGTCTACCCGCCGACCTGACCGGGGACGACGATGCCCGGCTCGTACCGATACGACTGTCGGACGAGGCCGTGACCGCGCTGCTGCGACCCGGCGACGTTGTCGACGTGTTGACCGAAGAGGCGGAAGTGCTGGCCCGCCGCGCCGTTGTCGCACTCCACGCCGCCGAATCACAGTCGGGTGGTATCGCTCCCGGCGGGACCGCGGCCGCCCCGGTGCTGCTCGCGATGGACGCCGCATCCGCCCATCGGGTCGCGGCGGCAGGGCTCGATACGGCGCTCGCGGTGGTCCTGCACTGACGAACGGGCGGGTCACCGCATGACGACACAGCCGAGTCAATCAACTCAAATGGATCGGTTCGTTCACGATCGTGGATAGGGTAGTACGAGCTCGCACAGCGTATGTCGGATTTGCTCCGATCGTGCACAGAATCACCGGACAAGAGCAGGACATCACCGAAAAGAGGCCGTACACCGTGCTCAAGGGATTCAGGGATTTCATACTCAAGGGCAATGTCGTCGAGTTGGCGACAGCGGTCATCATCGGCGCCGCGTTCACCGCGATCGTCACCGCGTTCACCGACGGCATCGTCCAGCCGATCATCAATTCGATTCCCGTCGGCTCCGACGCAGCGCAGGGACTCGGCTTCCAGATCACCGACAACCCATCGACATTCGTCGACCTCGGCAGTGTCATCACCGCGGTGATCAACTTCCTGATCATCGCCGCGGTGGTGTACTTCATCATCATCCTGCCGTACAACAAGTTGGCCGAGCTGGGCGGTTTCGGCAAGAAGGCGGAGGTCACCGAGATCGCCCTGCTGTCCGAGATCCGCGATCTGCTGGACCCCGACGGCACCTCGAAGGCCAAGGCGGAGGCCGAGAGTGATCTGCCGGCGCATCTCTCCGATCCGTCCGGTCCGGTCGGCGACTCGTACGGTCCGCCGTCGGGCTCCTTCGCCCCGTACGAAGCACCCGCCGGAGCCGGTACGACGCAACGCATCTCGGCTCCGCCGACACCACAGGGCCCGCCGTCGCACCCCACTCCCCCGCAATCGGTTCCCCCGCAGAACATTCCGTCCCAGTCCGTCCCGCAGAATCGTCCTCCGCAGGGCCCGCCGCCGGGAAGCCCGTCGGGCCAGCCGTATCCGACGCCGCAGCCGGCACCCGGTAGCTACCCGCCGCCCGGGAACTACCCGGGCCCCGGCAACTACCCGCCTCCCGGCCCCGGAAGCGGTTATCCCGGTGAGCAATACCCGGGCGACTTCCCGGGTGAGGGCCCGGACGCGCCGGGGCGTCACTCGCGCTGACACGCGGGCCCCGTCTCCCAGGAAGCTGACAGCGGGAGCCATCCGAACCCGAAGGTCGGCCCCCTACTTTGGGATTCGTCGCCGGAACGTGCGACCGCACCGGACCTGAAAGACCGGTGCGACCGAACGAGAACAGGATGAACGAATGCCGAACAAGCCCGCACCGAACCGTCAGTCGCAGACCCAGAACCGGCGTCCGGCGCGTCCGCAGCAGCGCACCCAACCGCGTGCGCAGGCCCGCCCCAGGACGTTCCCGTGGTTCTTCGGTAGCTGACCACACCGAGTTGAACGCGCTCCGATCAGGAAGTCCAGCAGATCCCTCTGCTCCCTGAGGTGCGAGGAGCGCAAGCCACTGCCCTCTGCTCCCTGAGGTGCGAGGAGCGCAAGCCACTGCCCTTTGCTCCCTGAGGTGCGACGAGCGCAAGCCACTGCCCTCTGCTCCCTGAGGTGCGAGGAGCGCAAGCGACGAGCCACGAAGGGTTTGGCGACTTACCTCGTCAGCCCTTCGTGGCTCGCTTCGCTCGCACCTCAGGGAGCTGGGGAGGGCGCTTCGCTCGCACCTCAGGGAGCATGGGGAGGGCGCTTCGCTCGCACCTCAGGGAGCATGGGGAGGGCACCTCAGGGAGCATGGGGAGGGCACCTCAGGGGCAGTGCTAGTTCACGCCGGCGGATCGACGCGCTGCACCCAGACGGTCGGCCCGTCGGTCAGGGTGAACTGAGCCCGGACCTGCGCGTCCCACCGGCGCGCGTAGAGGGCCGACAGCTGTTCGTCACTCGTGCTGCACGTGACCGGCAGGCCTTGGCGCCGGCCACGCTCGATGACCGGGTCGACCAGCCCGGCGAGGGTCCCGCCTCGCCGATGATCCGGATGGACGAGCGCGAAGATCACCTTGATCGGATTCTCCGCGACCTGCGCTTCCTCCGACTTCTGCTGCAACTCTGTGAAGCGGTGGATGAAGCCGTCTAGCTCCTGCACGATCTGCTTGGTCCGCTCCTTGAGGTCATCGTCAATTCGCCCGGCCTCGTCGGTGGGGGCCGAGACCGCGATCAGAGCGATCAGCTCTCCGTTCTCGTCGAATACACCCCGCAGACCAGGTAGGTACTCGATGAACAGGATCTCGCCGTACCAGCGGTACGCCTCGGCGACCGCGTCAGCGCCGATGAGCCAGCGGTAGACCGGGACCTCGCGTAGACCTCGTTCGAGCAAGTCGAGCGCCGTCTCCATGTCCGTTTCGACCAATCGCCGGGACGTCGTGCCTCCCACCTCCACGCGCTGCGTCACCGCTTCATACCAGCACATTCACATCGCCGACGGCCAGTCATCAACCGGCGACCGGCAGGACCGTTCCGTGGGTCAGAACCGAATGAGTTCATTGAGAATTCAACCTTGTCTGGTCAGGACAGGCGTAGAAACGTGCGGTATTGTCAGCCGCGTTGCCGTCCTCGCGACGGAACGACCGTGCTAGACAACGACATCGTCGACACCCATTAGGAGAATCGCATGTCCGACGCGATCAGCATTTCCTGGATCCGCCTCTACCTCGAGGAAATCGTCACCGATTCGGATGGCGACGACGGATTCGGCTCGTACGCAGCGGAGTAAGGCAAGCACAGCGACTCTCGCCGTTTTCGATCGTTTCCGATCGTGACGGCGCAGGCATCTACTCCGGTCAGAAATTTCCGGAAAGCGATCAACACCTAGGAGAACATCATGGGCGAAATCTACGGCGGTTCCATCGAAGACGCGCTGAAGGCGCTGTTCAGCGGCTCGGATGACAACTACGGAGAAGAGGTCGAGGTCGACTGAGACGTCGACCCGATCCCGCACAGCGAGCAAACCGACTCAAGGAGAACCGATATGGCCACTGGCATCGAGATCAACCTCAACGAGCTGTTCAAGGACGTTTTCAGCGGTTCACTGGAAGAAGAGACGACGCCTCCGCCTGCCTGACAGTTGCCCGATGCCAAGCGGCTCCGCAGGTGCACTCCGGGGCCGGTTCGGCATTGCGCGCTGATTAGCCGACGCAGCGACATCATGAACGAAAGATTTGAAATTCGTTCATCAATCGGTCGAGCACTGCGGCGAATTCAGCATCTATGATCCATAGGTCTGCGACGGGGGCGTGGATCACGTGCATGCGATACCCGTCCAGCATCTCATCACTGACGAAGGAGATCTCATGGCGGAAATCATTCAGGGCGCTATCACCGACGCGATCGTCGAACTGGTCACGGGTTCAATCGAATCGGGTTCGGAAGAAGCACCCGTGTAGATCTCGAATCGAGACTCGACCGCCCCGGACACGCGTCCGGGGCGGTTTCGTCTGTTCCGGTTATGGTTCCGACAGCAATTCCCGAAGTATTGTTCATCCGTATTTAGCGATGAAGCGACGAGATCAGCGGCCCACATATCCGGGCTCACCCTGCACGAAACCGCCGCATGTACACTTCGGAACACTTCACGGCACGCACACGAAACCGATATCAGTGGGAGTTCCGCACCCACGATAGGCCAGCGTCACGACGACCCGGAGTAGCCTCACCAGATGCCCGTCACCCGCTCGATGAGCAAGGATGAGGTACGCGCGCTGCTCGCGCTTCTGTTCGACGCGCTCCGGACAACCCGTTGGGCCTGCGCCGGTTTCGTCGTCTTCCAGCTCGCGTCGGTGTTCACCACGCTCGCCCAGCCCGCTCTCAACGCCGCGATCATCGACGACGGAATCCTGCGCGGTGACGTGGCGACCATCAAGCGCGTCGGGGTGCTCATGGTCGTGGTGGCCGTGGTCAACCTGGTGGTGTCGATCGGTGCCACATTCCTGGCCTCCCATATCTCGGCGACCGCGGCTCGCGACCTCCGCACGCGTGTGCACGGTCGAATCAGCGCCTTCAGCGATCCGCAGGTCCACTCCATCGGCCTCTCGAGCCTGCTGACGCGCTCCACCGGAGATGTGGGCCAGATCCAGGGATTCCTCTTCATCAGCCTGACCGTCGTGGTGACCGCGCCGTTGATGCTGTTCGGCGCGCTGGTGTTGTCGCTGGCGCAGGGCTGGCGGATGGCGCCCGTGCTGGTGGTCGCCGGGGCGGTGCTGGTCGTCCTCGTCGCCGTCCTCGTCCGGCGTCTGGTGCCGTGGGCTGCGCAGTTGCAGCGTCGCCTCGACGTCGTGAACCGGGTGCTGCGCGAGCAGCTGCGTGGGATCGCGATCATCCGCACCTTTCGGCGAGAGGACCGGGAACGCGCCCGGTTCGCGGTGGAGAACGACGAACTCACCCACGTGGCCCTGCGCCTCGGCCGACTGCAGGTCCTGATGCTGCCGTTGGTCACCGTGGTCTCGAACCTCGCCGTGGTCGCGGTGACCGCACTGGGTGCGATCTTCGTCGACCGCGGTGAGATGCAGATCGGCCAGATCACCGCGACGGTCGGCTATCTCGCCCAGATCCTGCTGGCGGTGTCGCTGCTGACCATGATCGCCGGGGTCATCCCGCGTGCGGTGACCAGCGCCGGACGAATCACCGAGGTACTCGACACCGAGCCGCTTGACCGAGGCGACCCCGGCGACCCCGGTGACGGCCGGGCGCCCTCACCGCCCGCGATCGTCTTCGACGCGGTGTCGGTCGCCTATCCGGGCGCCGAGTCCCCCACCGTCGACCAGGTCTCCCTGTTCTGCGCACCCGGCACGGTGACCGGCGTCCTCGGCGGAACCGGAAGCGGCAAGTCGACGCTGCTGTCCCTACCCCTGCGGTTCGCCGACCCCACGTCGGGCGTGCTCCGATGGGATGCCGCCGACGTGACCGCCCTGGCGCCCGCCTGGGTTCGCGCGCGCAGCGCCTTCGTGGGTCAGGGTGCGGAGCTCATCACCGGGACGGTCGCCGACAATCTCCGGATCGCCCGACCGACCGCCACCGACGACGAGCTGTGGGACGCCCTGGAGGTCGCCGCCGCGGCCGACTTCGTCTCGGCTCGCCGCGGCGCTCTCGACGCCACGGTGGCGCAGGAGGGACGCAACTTCTCCGGTGGTCAGCGCCAACGGCTCGCACTCGCGCGTGCCGTGCTCCGCCGGCCCGCGCTGTACGTCCTCGACGACCCGTTCAGCGCTCTCGATGTCGACACCGAGGCCCAGATCATCGGACGGTTGCGCCGGACCGATCCGGATGCGACGGTCCTGATCGCCGCGCAGCGTGTGTCGTCGGTCCAGCACGCGGACGTCATCGCGGTGCTCGACGCGGGACGGATCGTCGACCTCGGAACAGATTCGGAGTTGCGGTCACGCAGCGACATCTATCGGGAGATCGCCTACGCGCAGGCGGTGACCAATGCTTGACCAGAGATCGCAGGCGCCGGCGGTCGGGCCGAAGGGGAAGCAGTCGTCGGCAGACCGACCGACGCCTCGACGGCGCGATGGATCGTTGCGCTGGATCGTCCGGCAACTCGACCTGAGCAGAGGACGCGGGACGGCCATCTCCCTCTTCGCGATCCTCGCCGCGGTCGGCGGCGTCGTAGCGCCGATCCTGTTCGGTGCGGTCACCAACGTGATCGTCGACGGCACGGTCGGCGACGCGCCGATGAACTGGGGACTGCTCTGGACGCTGCTGGCGATCCAGGTCGGGGTGTTCGTGGCGGCCGCGGTCTGCAGCCTCGCCCAGGGCCGATTACTGACCGTCGCCGTGCAGCGGTCGGTGGCCGGGTTGCGCGCACGCATCGAGGACAAGATCCACCGTCTTCCGTTGCGCTACTTCGAGAACACCACACGCGGTGTGTTGGTGAGCAAGCTGACAGCCCACACCGACAACGCCGCGACGGTGATCGCACCAGTGCTGGTGACCGTTCCGACGAATGCCTTGACGCTTGTCGTCGTCACCGCCGTGCTGTTCGTCATCTCCCCGGTGCTGGCTTGTGTCGCCCTGGTCGCAGCACCCGTGTCGGCGCTGGCCGCGGTCCTGCTCGCCCGCCGGGCACGACCGCACCTCGAGTCCCGCTGGACGACCACGGCCGCCCTCACGGGGCACATCGAAGAGGAACTCAGCGCGCGCCGGATGTTGCAGGCGTACAACGCCGAACCGACCGCCGCGCGCCGCTTCGACGACCTCAACGACAAACTCTTCGCGTCGGTGCGCTCTGCCCAGTGGATCGGCGGTTCCCTGCCCTCGGTCCTCACCGCGGTCAACGCCCTGGTGTTCCTGATCCTGGCGGTCCTCGGCGGGATCATGGTGGTCGACGGGCACCTCAGTCTCGGGGCGGCTCAGGTGGTGGTGGTGTTCGCACAGCAGCTGACGAGCGCGGTTCGCGAACTCGCCGGGTTCGTCACCAAGGTGCAGTCCGGCACCGTGTCGGCGAGCAAGGTCCGCGAGGTGCTCGAAGCTCCCGAAGACGGCGGCGCCGACACCGGCCAGCCGGTGCCCGTCTCGTCCGGGCGGCACCAGCTCCCACCCGAGATCGTCTTCGACGACGTGGGCTTCGCCTACGAGGAGGACAACCCCGTTCTCGACTCGGTGAGCTTCCGGATGGCGCCCGGAACGACCACCGCCGTGGTGGGGACCACCGGGTCGGGCAAGACCACGCTGACCAATCTCCTGCAGGCGTTCTACGCACCCAGTCGGGGCTCGATCACCATCGACGGCGTCGATCTCGTCGAACTCGGACCGCACCGGGTACGGGCGGACATGGCCGTCGTCACCCAGGAACCGTGGCTGTTCACCGGGACAGTCCGCGAGAACATCGCCTTCGGCATCGAGGACGGCCGTGCCGTCGACGCGGCTCTCACGGACAGCCACGTCGCGCAGATCGTCGCCGCACTCCCCGAGGGCATCGACACCGTGATCGGCCAGGAATCCGAGAATCTCAGCGCCGGCGAGAAACAGCTGGTCACCGTCGCGCGCGCGATTGCCGCGTCGCCCAAGATCCTCATTCTCGACGAGGCGACCAGCGCCGCCGACCCCCGCACCGAGTTGCTCGTTCAACGTGCCCTGCACCGTCTGCGTGCGGGGACCACCACCCTGCTCATCACCCACCGCATGGCGACCGCGGCGTTGGCCGACGAGATCGTCGTCCTCGACGATAGGGTGATTGCCGAGGCAGGGACCCACCAGGAGTTGCTCGCGGCGGGCGGGATCTACGCCCGACGGTGCGGACTGCCGCCGGCGGACGCCACGGCCGGCGACGACGAGAGTGTGAGCGGCAGCAGTCCCAGCGGTCCGGACGCGAGGTCGGACCCGTGACAGAAGGCAGGAGCAAGCGCGAGTCGGACCACCGGCCCGTCGTCTCCCGATCAGGAGGAAACGTGTACAGAGGTTTGCGCAAACTCGGGATGGCAGCGGCGGTCGCCCTCAGTGTCTCGCTCGTCGCTCCGATGACCGGCGGGGCGAGCGCCACACCACGACTCGTCGACGCCGGATCGCCCGGGCGCGTGACCGACATCGTCGTGCATTCCGACGCCATGAACCGTGATGTACCGCTGACCGTGATCAAGCCGGCCGACGAGTCCAAGCCGCGCGGGGTGCTCTACCTCCTCAACGGTGCCGGCGGCGGTGAGGATCGCGCCAACTGGCTGGAGAAGACCGACATCGTCGAGTTCACGCGCAACAAGAACCTGTACGTGGTCATCCCGAACGCCGGCCAGTACAGCTACTACACCGACTGGCAGAAGCCCGATCCGGTTCTCGGCGTGCACAAGTGGTCGACCTTCCTGGGCAAGGAACTCCCCGCGGTCGTCGATGCCACCTACAACACCTCCGGGCGCAACGCCATCGGCGGGATCTCGTCGTCGGCGACGTCGGTGCTGAATCTCGCCATCGAGCATCCCGATCTCTACCAGGCCGTCGGCTCCTACAGCGGATGTCCGACGACGTCCGACCCGTTCGGTCAGGAGTACATCCGACTCGTCGTGGAGATCCGCGGGGACGGCGACGCCACCAACATGTGGGGTCCGTACGGCGGCTCCGGCTGGCGCGCCCACGATCCCGTGGTCAACGCCGCCAAGCTGCGTGGCCAGAAGCTCTACATCTCGAACGCCGGCGGTCTGCCCGGGCAGTACGACAATCCTCGCTACGTGAAGGACCCGGACACCCTGGCCGACCAGATCGTCGTGGGCGGAGTCATCGAGGGCGCCACCCTGGGCTGCACCGTCCAGCTCCTGAATCGTCTCGGACAGTTGAACATCCCGGCGACGGTGGACCTCCCGCCCGCGGGAACCCATTCATGGCTGTACTGGCAGGACCAGCTGCACCGTTCGTGGTCGTTCTACGAGCGCGCCCTCGCCTGACCGCGGCGCCACCGGAGCCGCCTCGGCGAACCGTCCGTCGCGCAACTCGACTGTCCGGTCGGCGAGCTCGAGCACACGCGGATCATGGGTGATGAGGATCGTGGTCCGCAGTGACGCGACCCTGGCGAGTGGTTCGAGGATCCCGCTGACGGTCTCGTCGTCGAGGCCCGTGGTCGGTTCGTCGAGGACGAGTACCGGGCGGTTTCGAAGGATCGTGCGCGCCAGCGCAATTCGCTGCTGCTGACCACCGGACAGGTTCTCCCCACGTTCGACGACCTCGGCGTCGAGGCCGCCGTTCATCCGCGAGATGAATTCGGCGGCACCTGCGGCCCGCGCGGCAGCTGCGATGTCCGCTCTGGTCGCCGTGGTGCAGCCGAAGCGGATGTTGTCCGCGATCGTGCCACGCATCAACGCCGGCCGTTGATGCAGCACCGACAGGTGCTCTCTCAGGTCGCTCACGTCGAGGTGGCGAATGTCGGTGCCGTTCAGTCGGATCGACCCAGCGTCGGGGTCGTACAGACGCAGCAGCAGACGGGTCAGGGTGCTCTTGCCGGCACCACTGGGACCCATGACCGCCACTGTCTCGCCCGCACGGATCTCCAGGTGGGCGTCCTCGAGGACTCGGGACCCGTGGTCCGGGTAGGCGAAGGACACCCCGGCCAACGACAGACTCACCGAGGCGGGCGCGACCGGACGACGGGCCGGAAACGGGTCGATGGCCACTTGTTCGGACGAAATCGACTCGGACGCCATCGATTCGGGCGTAATCGGTTCGGCGACACCAGCCGGTGCGTCGAGGACCTCGGCCACCCGTTCGGCGCTCGCGGTCGCTGACGTGACCTCGACGAGCAGACCGCCGAGTGTCTGGATCTGCGGGTAGAGGTACCCGAGATATCCGGTCAGGGCGATGAGCGTGCCCAGTTGCGCATCACCGCCGGCGATGAGCCACGCCCCAAACGCGATGACGACGATCATGCAGACCACTTCGACGACCGTGACCGCCTCGGCGAACGCCGCCCCGGCGCGGGACTCCGCCAACCGGGCCTCCCGCCATCGGCGGTTCTGCTCCAGGACCCGGGCTCGGTGGTGCGAGGTCTGGTTGTCGGCCTGCAACGCCACCATATTGCCGATCCCCTCGGCGATCAGTGAACTGATCCGGCCGGCGGCCTGCCGCTCGCGCCGCGACGCACGTTTGACTACGGCGCCGAACCGGCGGGCCGTCACCCAGAGAAGAGGCGCGAGAACGGCGGCGACGAGGGCCAACTGCCAGTTGGTCGCGCAGGCGGCGGCACCGTAGACGAGGAGGCTCACGGCGGCGACGACGCCGGAGACCACACCCGACGACACGAGACTGTCGACCGCCTCGACGTCCGCGGTGGTACGCGACACCAGGTCTCCGTCACCGAACCGGTCCCGCGTGTGCGGCGCGAGTCGCTGGATGTGCGCGTACAGCTGACCCCGGAGACGCAGCAGCACCGTCTCGGTCACACCTGCGGTCAGGATCCCGCCCGCATACGACGACACGGCGCCGACCAGCGAGACGGCCACCCAGATCGTCATCGGGGTGGACAGCGCGCTCAGATCGCCGGTCACCAGCACGTCGTCGACGATGTGCGCGAAGAGCGCGACGGTGACCACCGTGGTGCCGACCTGCACGAGGTGGCAGATGACAGCGACCGCGAGGCGCCATCGCAGTCCGACGACCAGGGGCGCGAAACGGCGGACGGTCGCCGGCACCGAGAGAGTGACCGGTAGGGCCTCTGACGTCGGGACGCGTGGGCCCACGTCGCCCACGCTCGGATCGTCGACCGGCCTCGGTTCGGTGGCGGTGGACATGTCGATGGCTCCTCACCGGCGGGATGAGCACCGCCGGCACCGAGACTACGACCGAGGACTGATGAGTTTCACTGTCAGACAGGCGAATACAGCAAACTCACAGCGACACCGAACCGACCCCACAACAACGACCGCGGGGCGGGAATCCTCTCGGATTCCCGCCCCGCGGCGTGAGGGAAGAGTCGATCAGCCGAGGCCGAAGTGCTTTCCGTTGAGCACCACGACACCCTTGACGGCGTCGGTGCTGACCGTCACCTGGACGAAGGCCCGAGCCGCGGCGTAACCGGCGCAGCTCTCGACCTTGAACTGCTCCTGGCTGTAGGCGACGCCACCCTTCTGGCCCTTGAAGGTGTACGCGGTGACCTCGTAACCGTCGTACGACTTGTCCGAGCCCGAAGTCTCATTGATGAGCCACTGGCGCTTGACCTCACCCGGCCCGAGCGAGACGCCGCCGCCGACCGACTCACCGTCGATACCGGCGCCAGCGGTGATGTTCGACGGGTCGCTGTAGTCGATCCCACCGGAGACACCCGGCACGCTGATTTCCGGGCCACCGAAATTGACCTGGCAACCGACGTCGTAACCGACCTTGATCGAGCCGCCCTCGGCCTTGCCGCCGACGGTCACGCGGACCTTGCCGGACAGCCACACCTCACGGGTGGTGGGCACGTTGCTGATCGGACGCTGAACGCTGACCGACTCGTCGAACAGCTGAACGGTGACGGGGGTGCCGTCGACCAGGGTCTTGGTGATGGTGCCGCCCGGCAGCGGACCGGCGGTGGCTCCACCAGCGCCGAGGCTGGTGAGGCCCATCGCGACGGCACCGGTGATACCGGCCGCCGCAACCACGCGACGCGTGATGTTCTTCTTCATGATTCCCCTTCGTGGAATATCGATCTGCTCAGGGCAGATAAGTCAGGTAGTGCTGGTTTATCTGAGCTGATCAGCCGATGGTGAAGGGCTTGCCGTACAGGGTGGACTGGATGAGGGTGCCCTCGCCGCTCACCTTGCCGTCGTCGGTGCTGTAGCCCTTGGCGCCGATGGTCTTGACGGCCGAGCGGGCCGATGCGTAACCACCGCACTGGTTGAGGTTGAACGAAAGCTGCGACAACTGGATCGCGGCAACGCCCGAGTCGGAGAAGTCCTTGTCGGTGATGTCGACGACCGCGACCTGCCCGGGAGCCAGCGGCAGGCCGAGCGAACCGGACAGCGTGGTGGCCTCGAGGCTGATCGCTCCAGCCAGGTCCAGCGTGATGCCGCTGACATCGACCTGGCAGCCGACGATGTACTTCACGGCCAGCTTGCCACCGACGCCGGCGGATGCCTTGGCGGTGTAGGTACCCGAGATCACGAAGCCGCGCGACGCGGGGTTGTTCGCCACGGTCGGGATCGGGTACGAGTTCTCACCGGTCCGCCAGGTCTGGATGGACTCGCCGTCGATGCCGGTGGCGTTCTTGTAACCGTTCGGCAGCGGCGCACCTGCCGCTTCGCCGACGCCCATGCCGGCCAGGCCCACGACCGCGGCCGAGGCGATCGCGACCGCGCCCGCGGCGCGGCGCAGCCCAAGCTTGCTGAACTTGCTCATTCGTTCCCTCTCACAGGATTCGGCTGTTACCCCGCGGAATGCACTCACACCCGCAAGTCATGACCCACGACGTTCGATGGGCTCCCACACAGTTACCACTAAGCCTGCTCTTACGCATGTCTTAGCCGTCGTTAAGAATCCATCGAATTCCTGGTCACTGCTGCGTCGTCACTCGCGACAGATCGCAGGACTCCCCCCGGTCCCCGACTCTGGGGACCGGCGTGTCGTCGAGCCGAACGTTATCGGAGCGGTCTCAAGTCGAGCAACAGGAGGACTCGAGCGTGTCACGAAGAGGCCACGCACCAGCGTGAATCTCGGATTCGCCAACGATAGAACGGCGAAAGTTAACGACAGGAAAACACGCTGATGTGACTACGTGCGTAAAGAGCGAAATCACCCGTGATGCGGCGGCCGCTGCGCCTCGTACCAATCCTTAGAGCGCCCTGTGTGATGTTCGTCACTCTCGTCTGAAGTCAGTTCAGGAAGGGCGTTTCCGAACACCGCATCGAGACGACGACGCCGCGCAGCTCGGTGCTGCGCGGCGTCATCATCGCTGCTCATCGGCAATTTCCGGGGTTCTGAAGACTCTGTTCCCACCGGTCGGATATCCCATCGAAAGTGGCCCGTCACCCTGTTAACCAGGAGTTTTCTTTGTATTGCTGAACAGATTTCGGGGCCGCTCGGAGGCCCTGCCGAGCGACAGGCTCAGAACTCGCTGATCGACTCGATCACGTACTTGGCGAGGGGCGCGGCAGTTGCCATTCCGTCGCGCACCGCAGCCCGCGAGTTGGCCAGGTTCACCACGAGTGTCTGTCCGGAGATTCCAGCCAGCCCGCGCGAAAGTCCGCCGTCGGTGGCTCCCGCCGCCAGTCCGGAACTGCGGACGGCCTCTTCTATACCCCGCAGACGCCGATCCAGAAGGGGTTCGGTGGCCTCGGGCGTCACATCCCGGGCGCCGACGCCGACGCCGCCCACCGAGACCACGAGGTCCACTCCGCCGATCACCGCGGTGTTGAGCGCATTGCGGATCTCCACCTCGTCCCCGGAGACGACCACGGCGGCGTCGACGTGGAACCCCGCCTCGGCCAGCAGTTCGCTCACGAGCGGCCCGAGCAGACGCTGGTCCTCACCGTGGGCCGCCTCGTCGTCGACGACGACGACCAGCGCACGACCGATCTCTTCGCCCTGCGGGCGGTGAGCGGCCTGTTCGTGGCGCGCGACGAACTCCCGTGCCGCGGCGTCGGCCGCGACCACGTCGGCGGGGTCGACCGGACCCGGCCCGCCCGCGAGGCGGACGTCCAATGAGTTCTCGTCGAGATCGGTCTCGGCGGAGACGGCGGTGGTACCCGGGTTGCGCGGAGCAGCGTCGGACATGACAGGCCCTTTCTTGATGGGTGGGACCGTCGAAACGGTCGTTCGTGCTGCGCTGTGCCGGCGCCCGCGGTGGGCGCCGGAACAGCCTCCTCGATGCAGTTGTGGTGGTCGGTCAGCCGGCCGCGAGCGTGCCGAGCTTCACCTGGGCGGTCTTGGTGGCGCCGTTGTCCACGTAGGTCACGGTGACCGTGTCGCCCGGGGCGTGCGACCGGACCGCGGCGACGAGGGCGTCCCCGGAGGAGATGACGCGGTCGTCGACCTTCGTGATGACCGCGTCCTCGGGGATGCCCGCGTTCGCAGCCGGACCGCCGGGCGTCACCGCGGTGACGACGGCCCCGGGTGCGTCGGACGCGCCGCTCGGCCGTACCGACACACCGATGTTGGCGTGGCTGGCCTTGCCGGTGGCCTCGAGTTCCCTGGCCACCCGGATGGCCTGATCGATCGGGATCGCGAACCCGAGTCCGATGCTGCCACCGGCCTGCTGCTCGCCCCCACCGAGGGTGGCGATCGCGGTGTTGATCCCGATCAGCGCGCCCCGGGCGTTCACCAGGGCACCGCCGGAGTTGCCCGGGTTGATCGCCGCGTCCGTCTGGATGGCGTCGATGACCGAGGTGGTGTTGGTCCCTGGGTCACGGGAGGTCAGCACGGGACGGTTGAGCGCGCTGATGATGCCGGTGGTGACGGTGCCCGCGAGTCCCAGCGGTGAACCGATTGCGATCACGTCCTGCCCGACGGCCAGGTTGTTCGAGTTGCCCACGGTGATCGGCGTGACGTCGTCGCGGTCGACCTTGATGACCGCGATGTCGGAGATCGGGTCGGCGCCCAGGACACGGGCCTCGGCCCGCGAACCGTCGGCGAAGTTGACCGCGACCCTCGACGCCGGGCCGTTGCCGCCGGCACTGACGACGTGGTTGTTCGTCATGATGACGCCGTCCTCGCTGAGGACGACGCCCGAGCCGGAACCCATCGCCCCGCCGGACGCGACCTCGATGGAGACCACCGACGGGGTGACCCGGGCCGCGACCTCCTGCACGGAACCGGCCGGCGCGGCGACCGGCGTCGTGTTGTCGTTGCCGGGATCGCCGCCCAGCGGACCGTTGCTGGAGCTGGAACCACCGTCGGACTCGGCGAGGTTGTATCCGGCCACGCCACCCACACCGCCCGCGACCAACGCCAGGACGAGTCCGGCCACCCCCAGCGCCACGAGGCGTCCGCCACTCTTCTTCTTGGCGGGTGCGGCCGAGGGGCCGTCCGGGCCCTGGTTCCCGAAGCCGGGCTGGGAGCCGAACGGCGGCTGGCCCGACTGTCCGTACGCGGGACCCGGACCGTAGTTGCCCTGGGGCGGGAACGGACTCGTCCCGGGCCTGCCGTACGACGATGTCGACGCGTTGGTACCCGGGTAGCCCTGGCCGCCCGGTGCGGGGAAGGAGCCCGACGGCGGACCGAACGGACCGCCCTGTCCCGACGCCTCGTTGCCCGACGCCGCGCGGTGACCCCCGCCCGGTTGGCCCCCACCGTGCTGACCACCGCCGTGTTGACCACCGCCGTGCTGACCGCCCCCGTAGGAGCTGTCACCGTGCGAACCGCCAGTCGTCATCTTCGTCTCTTCCTCGTCGGCCCGGCCATGCGCCGGTGCTTGTTGTCAGTGGCCGGGCCGGGACCGCAACACCTCGGCATCGTCGTACCCGAACTGCGCCTTCGGTCAACCCTAGGTGATCCGAGACCAGGTCACACCGGGCGAGTTCAAGGCTGTTCGCAGTCGTCGACAACCGAGTCGTCGGCCCGGCGCCACCCGCTTCTCCTCTACTGACGAATCACCTGCGGGGATGGTTCCGCCGCAGTTGCCCGGCCCGGCAGGGTCATCCGGATCAGCGCTCCCCCGAGCGGCGACGTGTCGGCGACCACGGTGCCGCCGTGTCGTTCGACCACCTGACGCACGATCGCCAGTCCCAGACCCGATCCCGGCATCGATCGCGACTGCGTCGACCGATAGAACCGCTCGAAGACGAGACCCCGGTCCTCCTCGGGGATTCCGGGACCGGCATCGGCGACGGTGAGCTCCGCGGTCGACATCCCGATCTGGGTCAGGCTGACGCGCACCGTGCGGCCGGGAGGACTCCACTTCGCCGCGTTGTCGAGCACGTTCAGCACCGCGCGCGACAGTCCATGTGCCTCGCCGAACACGAACCACGGGGCGAGGTCGACCTCGAACTCGACGTCGTTGCGGCGGCGTCGAACTCGTTCGAGGGCTTGCTCCACGATCTCGGCGAGATCGACCTCCTCGTAGACCACTTCCGGCGCGTCCTCGCGGGCGAGGTCGACGAGATCGCCCACGAGCGTGGACAATTCCTCGATCTGCGCCATCACATCGGCACGGAGATCGACCATGTCCTCCTCCGGTACCGCCCGCGCCCCGGGACGACTCGCGGCGATCAGCAACTCCAGATTGGTCCGCAACGAGGTCAACGGGGTCCGCAGCTCGTGTCCGGCGTCGGCGACCAGACGTGCCTGCCGATCCCGGGACTCGTCGAGGGCGCGCAGCATCGCGTTGAAACTGACCGTGAGCTTGGCGAGTTCGTCGTTGCCGGTCACCGGGATGGGCGTCAGGTCGTTGGTCCGCGCGACCCGCTCCACGGCGCGGTTGAGACGCGAGACCGGCCGCAACCCGGCTCGCGCCACCGTCGTCCCGGCCAGGGCGGCGAGGGCGACCCCGCCGCAACCGACGACGAAGAGCACCCAGGCCAGACGCTTGAGCACCCGGTCGGTCTGGATGAGGCTCTGTGCGAGCACGAGGGTGTTGCCGTCGTCGAGTTTGCGGGTCAGGACACGCTGATTGCGCGTGGTGCGCAGGCTCTGCTGCGTGGAACCGGGCACCGACGGCGAGCGGACGATGCCGCGTTCGACGTCGTCGAACGGCACCTGACCGATGAGATACGTCTCGCCGCTGGGGGTCACCAGCGCGATGGAGATGTTGGTGGAGAACACCGTTCCGGCCACCAGCTGCTCGGGTTGCGTACGCAGGACCCCCGCGCGAGCGAGCGCGGCCATCCCGTCGGCGCGACTCTCGAGCTGCTGATCGACATCGTTGTACATCGCGCGATACACGACGAAATACGCGGCCGCGGCCATCAGACTCACCGAGACCAGCACGACGGTCGCCGACAGGATCGTCACGCGAGTACGCAGCGACACCGCGCGCATCAGCGGCATCGGCGCCCGCATCTCCTTCTCGTCCGACCCGACACCGGTGGTGTGCCCCGTGATCGCCCGGGTGAGGCGGTCGCGGAGGAGATCCCGGGTCTTCGGGTGTCGCGACGTCGAGTTCGACGACTTGCCGATCACTAGGGCGGCGTCTCCCGCAGGACGTACCCGACCCCGCGCACGGTGTGGATCAGTCGGGGTTCGCCGTCGGCCTCGGTCTTGCGCCGGAGATAGCCGACGTACACCTCGAGCGCATTACCCGACGTCGGGAAGTCGTAGCCCCAGACCTCTTCGAGGATGCGGCTGCGCGACAACACCCGGCGCGGATTGGCCATGAGCATCTCGAGCAGGGCGAACTCGGTGCGCGTCAGACTGATCGAGCGCTCGCCGCGGGTGACATCGCGGGTGACGGGGTCGAGCGACAGATCCGCGAACGTCAGGGTCTCCGAATCCGCGTCCTCGTCCGGCGAGGCACGGCGCAACAGCGCCCGCAACCGGGCGAGGAGTTCCTCGAGGGCGAACGGCTTGGGCAGGTAGTCGTCGGCTCCGGCGTCGAGCCCCGACACCCGCTCGGACACCGAGTCGCGAGCGGTCAGCACCAGGATGGGGAGGTCGTCACCGGCAGAGCGGAGTCGGCGGCACACCTCGAGGCCGTCGAGCCTGGGCATCATCACGTCGAGGATCGCCACGTCGGGCCGGTCGGCCAGGATCTTCTCGAGTGCCTCGATGCCGTCGCCCGCGGTCTCGACGCTGTAGCCGTTGAAGGTGAGCGACCGTCGCAACGACTCCCGGACGGCCCGATCGTCATCGACCACGAGGATGCGCATGGCTACAGTCTTATCCACCCCGGCTGAGATCCGGCTGAGCAACGCCGAAACCCACCCGTTCAAGTGACGGAGTCGGCGTTCACCTGCGGTTCCGGCGGCCTTTCACATCGGGGACCTAGTTCTGTGAGGTCAAGTTGATGGATGCGTAACGCCGGGCTTCGGGTCGCGAAACATCGACCTCCGACGCTGGAACCCGTGACCCTGTCTGCCCCGACTCGATCTGTCGTGTCCCGATCGGTGATGTCGCTGTGCGCCTATTGCGGTGTCGGTTGCGGCATGGAGATGAAGCTGGACGACGATTCCGACCGCGTCACCAAAACGATCGGCCGGCCCGATCATCCGACGAACTTCGGTCGACTGTGCACCAAGGGGTCCACCACCGCGGACATGCTCGCCGCCGGCGGGCGCCTGTCCACCGCGCTGGTCCGAGACGACCGGGGCGGCCAGCTCCGGCCCGCCGAACTCGACGCCGTCGTCACCGACACCGCGCGACGCCTGCGCGACATCGTCGACGAGCACGGGCCCGACGCGGTGGCCCTGTATGTGTCGGGCCAGATGTCCGTGGAGGCGCAGTACCTGGCGAACAAACTGGCCAAGGGATTCCTGCGCACCAATCAGATCGAGTCCAACTCGCGGCTGTGCATGGCGAGCGCCGGGACCGGATACAAACTGTCGCTCGGCTCCGACGGGCCGCCCGGGTCGTACCAGGACTTCGACCACGCCGACGTCTTCCTGGTCATCGGCGCCAACATGGCGGACTGTCACCCGATCCTGTTCCTGCGCATGATGGACCGGGTCAAGGCCGGGGCGAAGCTGATCGTCGTCGACCCTCGACGCACGGCGACGGCCGACAAGGCGGACCTGTTCCTGCAGATCCGGTCCGGGACCGACCTCGCGTTCCTCAACGGCCTGCTGCACCTGCTCATCGAGAACGGCCACACCGACACCGAGTTCATCGAATCGTTCACCGACGGCTTCGACCAGATCCCCGACTTCGCCGCCCAGTACCCGCCGGACGTCGTCGAATCGATCACCGGGATCGCGGCGTCGGACCTGCGGGCCGCGGCCGAGCTCATCGGAAACGCAGCCAACTGGATGAGTTGCTGGACGATGGGCCTCAACCAGTCCACCCACGGGACCTGGAACACCAACGCGCTCATCAACCTCCACCTCGCCACCGGCGCGATCTGCCGGCTCGGCAGCGGACCGTTCTCACTGACCGGACAGCCGAACGCCATGGGCGGACGCGAGATGGGTTACATGGGCCCGGGCCTGCCCGGCCAGCGCGCTGTCGTGTCCGCGGCGGACCGTGAGTTCGTGGAGGGCGTCTGGGGTGTTCCGGCCGGGACCCTGCGCACCGACGTGGGCGGCGGCACCATCGACTTGTTCCGTCGGATGGCCGACGGCGAGATCAAGGCATGCTGGATCATCTGCACCAATCCCGTTGCCTCGGTGGCGAATCGCAAGACCGTCATCGAGGGACTCGAACGCGCCGAGCTCGTGATCACCCAGGACACCTTCGTCGACACCGAGACCAACCAGTACGCCGACGTGGTGCTGCCCGCGACGCTGTGGTCGGAGTCGACCGGTGTGATGGTCAACTCCGAACGCAACCTCACCCTGTTCGAACCCGCGCTCGATGCCCCCGGACAGGCGATCCCGGACTGGCAGCTCATCGCGCGCATCGCCGCCGAGATGGGGTACGCCGACGCCTTCGACTATGCGAGCGCCGAGGAGGTGTTCGAGGAAATCAAACGGTTCGCGAACCCGAACACCGGCTACGACTTGCGCGGGGTGACCTACGACCGGCTCCGCCGCACGCCGATGCAATGGCCGTGCCCGCCGGCCGAAGACGGCGAGCCCGATCCGGTGGACACCGGTGCCCGCAACCCGATCCGATATCTCAACGACGGTCGCAGTCAGACTCTCCACCGCCTTGACGACGGGTCGACGCCGCGCCTCGCGTTCGCCACCCCCAGCCGCCGCGCCCAGTTCTTCGCCCGCCCCCACCTCGACCCGGCCGAGATGCCCGACGACGACTACCCCTTCCTGCTGAACACGGGCCGGTTGCCCCACCAGTGGCACACCATGACCAAGACCGGCCGGGTGGCAAAGCTCAACAAACTCAACCCGGAGCCCTTCGTCGAGATACACCCCGACGATGCAAACCGGTTGGGCATCACCGGCGCGGACAAGGTCGAGGTGGCGTCCCGTCGCGGCCGGGCGGTGTTGCCGGCGCGGATCTCCGACCGCGTGCGACCCGGCAACTGCTTCGTACCGTTCCACTGGAACGACGTCTTCGGTGAACACCTGGCGATCAATGCCGTCACGTCCGACGCGGTGGATCCGTTGTCGCAGCAACCGGAGCTGAAAGTGTGTGCGGTGACCCTGATCCGGGTGCCCGGCTCGCGCGTTGACGTCGACGACGCGCCGGTCGTCGCCGCCGGCCCGACGAAACTGGCTGCAGCACTGGGAGTGACGGGCGTCGTACCGCCCGCCATGTCGCCGGCGGAGCGCCTGTACCTCGCCGGCCTCGTGGCCGGCGTGGGCGACTCACCCGCGGGGAGTCCGGTGCTCCCGGCCGATGCGCCGCTGGGTGCCGAGCTCCGCGTCTGGGTGTCGGGTGTTCTCGCCGGCCTGTACTCCCGGGCGGCCGCCGCACCCGATCCCGCTGTCCCCCGGTCGGACTCATCGTCGTCGGAACCGGACACAGACACGGTGACGGTGCTCTGGGCCTCGCAGATGGGCAACGCCGAGGAGCTCGCCGCAGAAGCAGCCGAGCGCGTCAAGGCCAGCGGCCTCCGGGTCGACGCGCGGTCGATGGACGATGTCGAGGTCGGCGAACTGAAGGGCACGGCCCTGTTCGTCACCTCGACCACCGGGGACGGCGATCCGCCGGACAACGGCACGTCGTTCTGGGACGCGCTGAACTCCGAGGACGCACCCGACCTGTCCGGTGTCGACTACGCGGTGCTGGCGCTCGGCGACTCCAACTACGACGACTTCTGCGGCCACGGACGCAAACTCGACACCCGCATCGGTGAACTGGGTGGCCGTCGCCTGCTCGAGCGCGTCGACTGCGAACCCGACTTCGAGGAGACGGCGGGCGGCTGGCTGACCGAGGTGATCCGGGCGATCAGCATGTCGAACCGGGCACCCACCTCCGGGGTGACCGGCGACCGGGTGACCGTGGTCAGTGAACCGGCCGACTCCGCGGCGGCACCCTCGGTACGTTCCGCGCCGGCCTATTCGCGAAAGAAGCCGCTGCTCACCTCGCTCGTGCGGAACGTCAAGCTCAACTCCGAGGGGTCCGGTAAGGACGTGCGCAACTTCGGGTTCCACTTGCCCGCCGGCACGATGCCGTACCAGGCCGGGGACGCGCTGGGGGTCTGGCCGCGCAACGACCCGACGCTCGTCGAGGAGTTCCTCGACCGCACCGGCCTCGACGCCGAGACGTCGGTGACCGTGGCCGGCGATGAGGTCGCATTGCACACCGCCCTGCGCGACCGCATCGAATTCGCTCGTGTGACACCGGATCTCGTCCGTTTCGTCGCCGACCGTACCGGTTCCGCCGATCTCAAGACGCTCATCGCACCCGGGAACAAACAGCAGTTCAACGACTGGGCGTGGGGGCGACAGTCGGTCGATGTCCTGGCCGATCATCCCGTCACCGCCGACGCCTCGGAGTGGATGCAGGTCCTCAAACCGATGGTCCCCCGGTCGTATTCGATCTCATCGAGCCCCCTGGAGAGTCCTGACGAGATCCAACTGACGGTGTCGGCCGTGCGCTACAACCTGTTCGGCACGCCGCGCGGTGGCGTCTGCTCGACCTTCCTGGCCGACCGCGCCGACGACGAGATCGGCGTGTTCGTCACCTCCACGAGCCATTTCCGGCCGCCGGCCGATCCCGACACCCCGATGATCATGATCGGCCCCGGCACCGGCATCGCCCCGTTCCGCGGTTTCCTCCGCGAACGCGAGGCCCTGGGGCACACCGGGAAGAACTGGCTGTTCTTCGGCGAGCAGTACTCGGCGACTGACTTCTACTATCGCGACGAGTTGACGACCATGCTCGGCGACGGACTGCTCACCCGCCTCGACGTCGCGTTCTCGCGCGATCAGGATCGCAAGATCTACGTCCAGGACCGAATGCGCGAACACGGCGAGGAGCTGTACCAGTGGCTGCACGACGGCGCCCACGTCTACGTCTGCGGCGACGCGACACGGATGGCCAAGGACGTCGACGCGACACTGAAAGGCATTGTCGCGCAGTACGGTCGCCGCTCGCCCGCGAGCGCCGAGTCGTACGTCAAGGCACTCGCAGCCGACAAACGCTATGTGCGGGACGTGTACTGACAAGCCCTCGCAACGCCTTCCGCTCCCTGAGGAGGCCCGGAGCTTGCGGAGGGTGACCACACACGCTCCCTGAGGAGGCCCGGAGCTTGCGGAGGGCCGTCACGAAGGGTCCACGCAACCCTGCCCCGCTCACTGAGGAGGCCCGGAGCCTGCGGAGGGCCGTCACCCCCCCCGCTCCCTGAGGAGGCCCGGAGCCTGCGGAGGGCCGTCACGAAGGGTCTTGGCGACAGCGGACCGAGATGCTGCCGCGGGCGCGGCTCGCCAGCTGTCGAAGGAGGTCGACGTCGCCGTCGATCAGGGCGCGCTTCTTGGCACGCGACCACCCGTGAATTCGACGCTCGATAGCGTACGCGTCCTGTAACTCGAGTTCAGCCGCCCACATGAGTGTCACCGGGCGCCGTCGGGAAGTGAACCCCACTCGCGCGGAACTGTGCTGTTGCATTCGCTCGTCGAGATCGCGCGTGCTCCCGACGTAGAACAGGCCGTCGGCGCACTCGAGAAGATAGACCCATGCCATCCACCCATACTCGGGGCGGAAGTGACCACCGACGACGTGCTCACACCTCTGTGGATGAATGTATGGCTTCGTCGCGTTGGTCCACATCGCTGGGTCGAACGGTCGGCGCAATCGCTGTGGTTGCGAGGACCCTTCGTGACGGCCCTCCGCAAGCTCCGGGCCTCCTCAGGGAGCGGGGGGTGACGGCCCTCCGCAAGCTCCGGGCCTCCTCAGGGAGCGGCGGGGTGACGGCCCTCCGCAGAGCTCCGGGCCTCCTCAGGGAGCGGGGGGTGACGACCCTTCGAAGTCAGCGTGCGGTGTCCAACCAGACGACGATGTCCCCGTCCCGGTCCTCGACGCGGTAGACGCCGATGGAGTCGATACCGTCCGAGGTGCATCGGCCATCGGCCAGTTCGAAGGCGTACTGGTGCAACGGACAGACGACCTTGCCCAGATCGAACTGACCGTCGGCGAGCGGTCCCCCGCGATGCGGGCAGACGGCGTCGGTGGCGCGCAGGGTCCCGTCGGTCAGGCGGAATACCGCGATCTGCCTGTCTTGCATCGCATATGCTCGACTCTCGCCGACCTGCAGGTCGTCCAGTTGCCCCACGACGACGCCGGCGTCCGCCGACACACTGGTCATCGGACCGGCACCCGGGGCAGCGGCAGCAGCGGAAGCGCCGAGGTGAACTGCGCGGGCGATTTGGGTTCGGCGCGGTCCAGCCAGGGATCGACGTAGGCCTCGACCGCGGCGTCGATCCCCTCCTGCAACCCGGCGACCAGTCCGTCGCGGTCGTCGACGATGATCGCGCGGAGTTCCTCGATGCCGATGCGCGGTACGAACGCGTACGTCCGCTCCAGCCACTTGCCCTGCTCGCGGTAGTACTGAATGAAAATGCCGCACAACCGGATCACCTCGTCGGCCGAATCCACGGTGGCCAGCAGGTCGCCCTTGCGGATGTGCGCGCCGGCGGCGCCACCGACGTAGATCTCCCACTTGCCGTCACCGATCGCGACCACGCCGAAGTCCTTGCACAGCGCCTCCGCGCAGTTGCGCGGACACCCGGTCACCGCGAGCTTCAGCTTCGCCGGCGACTCCAGACCCTGGTAGCGCGTCTCGATGTCGATGCCGAGCTGCGTCGAGTCGCCGAGACCGAATCGGCAATAGTCGGTGCCGACACAGGTTTTGACCGTCCGGAAGCTCTTGCCGTACGCGTACCCCGACGGCATGCCGAGATCTTCCCAGACCTTCGGCAAGTCTTCCTTCTTCACGCCGAGCAGATCGAGTCGCTGCCCACCGGTCGCCTTGATCATCGGGATCGAGTACTTCTCCGCGACGTCGGCGATCTTGCGCAACTGCTCGGGTGAGGTCACCCCGCCCTTCATCTGCGGCACCACCGAAAAGGTGCCGTCACGCTGGATGTTCGCATGCACTCGGTCATTGACGAACAGCGCACCGGGTTCGCGCTTCCACGCCGAACCCCAGATGATCCGCAACAGTGAGGCGAGCGGCATCTTCGCCGCCGCGTCCTCGCCGCCGGGCGCGAGCTTGTCGAACACCTCGCTGACCGACCGCAGGTCCTGCCGTCGGATGGCGTCTATCAGTTCGGGTTTCGTCAGCGGGATGGCCGGGACGTACCAATCGGCGGACGCGTCGGCGGTGAGCTCGTCCCCCGCTGCGAGTTCTACGATGTCGGCGACGAGCCCCTTGCAGGAACCACATCCCTTGCCGGCGCGGGTCTTCGCGCACACCTCACCGACGCTCGTGCACCCCGACGCCACGCAGGCCACGATGTCGCCCTTGGTGACCCCGTTGCAGTTGCACACCTGCACGTCGTCGGCGAGCTCGGCCGCCCCGGTCTCGGCGCTGGGGGTGCCCAGGTCGAACAGCATCGAGATGCGTTCGTCGGGAAGCGGTACCTTGTCGTCGAAGGCCTGCGTGAGGAAGTTGACCTTCGAGATGTCGCCGAGCAGCATCGCTCCGATGAGCTTGTTGTCACGGACCACGACGCTCTTGTAGACGCCGTTGCGTGGTTCGTAGAACTGGACGAATTCGTCGTCCTCGCGTTCCGGTCCCTTGACCCCCATCGCCGCGACGTCGACACCGGCGACCTTCAGCTTGGTGGTCAGTCGCGAACCGTGGTATTCGGCAGCCGGATTCGCGCCGGTGAGGACGTCGGCGAGCACGACCGCCTGCTCCCACAGCGGTGCGACGAGACCGTACACCTCACTGCGGTGCTGCGCGCACTCCCCGACCGCGTAGATGAAGGCCTCGTCCTCGCAACGCATCTGGTCGTCGACGACGATGCCGCGCTCGACGACCAGACCTGCGCCGCGGGCGATCTCGACGTTGGGACGGATGCCGGCCGTCACCACGATCATGTCGGCGGGCAGCGAATCCCCGTCGGTGAAACCGACTCCCGCGACGGTCCCGTCGTCGTTGCGCAACACCGCTGTCGTCCGCTTGCCGGTGTGGACGCCGACCCCCAACGCCTCGATCTGATTGCGCAGCACCTTGCCGCCGCGCTCGTCGAGTTGCTGGTTCATCAGGTGCCCGGGCGAGTGCACGACGTCGACGGCCACACCCTGCGTTTGCAGTCCGTAGGCCGCTTCGAGTCCGAGCAACCCGCCGCCGATCACCACCGCACGCACGTTGTCGCGCGACTCGGCCATCTGCAGCATGCCGTTCGTGTCCTCGATGGTGCGGAAGCCGAACACGCCGCGTGCGAGCCTGCCGTCGGGCTCGCGGAGTCCGTCCATGTTGGGGAAGAAGGTGTGGGACCCGGTCGCGATGATCAGCACGTCGAACTCGATGATCCGTCCGCTCGCGCAGGTCACCGTCTTGGCGAACCGGTCGATCGACTCGGCGCGATCACCGGAGTGGAGCGTGACGTCGTTCTCCCGGTACCACGCCATCGGGTTGAGCATCAGGTCGTCGTCGTCGACCGCGGTCTCCCCGGCCAGCACATGGCTGAGCATGATCCGGTTGTAGTTCCCGTACGGCTCGTCGCCGATCATGGTGATGGCGAACTGTTCCCGGCCGCCGCGCGAGATGATCTCCTCCACGGTGCGCGCGCCGGCCATGCCGTTGCCGACCACGACCAGCCGACGCGTGGGAACCGGCGGCGTCACGTGCTCATCGCCCATCAGAAGATGACCATCCCGAAATCGACGACGACCTCACCGCTCGCGCCCTCCGGCGCGGCGAGGAGGAGCTCCAGCGTGGTGTCGGGTTCCACGTCTTCGACGACCCGCAACGGCACGTTGACCGACGACCTCGCGCCCATCGGGAACATCCGCATCGGCGTGCCGTCGCGAACCAGGGTCACGCAGATGAGTTCGTCGGAGCTGTTGCCGCCGCGAAAGTACAACGGCTGAGCCGTCATCCCGGGCGGGACGACGAAGATCAGCGACGCATCGATCGGCCCCGGCTTCGACAGGCCCGAGCCGGAGAACGCGTAGACACCCTGCAGGAATTGTGGAGTGCTCGACATTCCGCCACTATCCGCGAGGCGCATGAAATGCGACTTGCCTCGGTGTTACGGCGACGTTGTCTGGTTCTCACCGGCCCGGCCCGCCCGCGAGAGCGCCACCGAGCGCGCGGTTCCGCTACCGCGAACCCAGCGCACGCTCCCGGGCTAGGAAGAAGAACGGGATCGCGGTGGCGATGCCGACGCCGAAGGTCAGCACGACCGACGCCAGCCACCACGGCAGGATGCGCAGGCGGCGGGCCTCCGCGAGGGCCCACACGTGGAAGCCGATGACGACGAACGTCAGGTCGACCATCGCGAACCGTCCGGGCGTCGTCTTCAGGATGTCCCCCACGAAGAAGTCCTTGACCGACCCCGGCCCGTTCTGTCGTACGTAGGGGATCGCGATGGCGTTCTGCGTGACCAGCGCGGACAGGAAGACGACGAACAACGATCGCTCTCGCCACTTCTGGTCGGAATCGGTGGTCATCAGGCCCTCCTCGACGTGTCGGAACCTCGATGGTGGCACGGCAGAGCGACACCCCGGCCCGAAACCGGAGCGGTGGCCGTCAGGTCCGACGCCATCCCGCGGCGCCCACCATCTCGGCGACCTGGGTGAACTTCACACGGGGCCGGCCCTTTTCTTGGCCGCGACGCCGTTCGCGACGGTCGATGGCCCGCATCCCGCGGTAGCCGATCACCGTCCGGACGCGTGTGCGCACCAACGCACCGAAGGCTCCGGGCTCGCGTTCGGTCCGGGGCAGCCGGCCCGCCGCGGCGTCGGCGATGAAGTCCTCGACAGTCCGCGTCGCACACATCTTGTTGGCGCCGATGCCGCCGCTGGGTCCGCGCTTGGCCCAGCCGAGCACATATCCGCCCGGCACGATCGCACCTGTCTCGTCGACGAGGCGACCGTCGACGTTGCTGAAGACGCCGCGCGCGTCGTCGAACGTGAGGCCGGGGATCGGGGTGGAGCGATAGCCGATCGAGCGCACCACGAGGTCGGTGGCGACGTGGTGACGCCCCTCGCCCGTGCGCACCGTGATCGACTCGACCTGCGAATCACCGGTGATCTCTTCGGGACTGCTGTGGAACAGGAACACGATCCGACGGCGCTTCGGGTCGGCGGGTTGACGGAACCGGGCGAGATCGGCACCTTCGGCGTCCTCGATCACCTCGACCTCGACACCCGGGATCTCCGACAGCGCACGGTATTCGGCCGCGGTGTACGCCGCGGACGCCTGGTCACGACGGCCCAGCAGCACCACTTCGTGTACGTTCTGCTCGGCGAGCAGCTCGAGCGCACGGTCGGCGATATCGGTGGTGGCCAACAAATCCGGCGGGGACACGAGGATTCGCGCGACATCGAGGGCCACGTTGCCCGTACCGACCACGACCGCTCGACCCGTCGCCGGCTCGTCGGCGGTTCCGCGGCGCAGCGGTGGCCCGGCATCGACACCGGGCACGCCGTTGTACCAGGCGACGAGATCGGTGGCCGACGTCGAACCCGGAAGGTCCTCACCCGGGATACCCAGGCGCCGTGACTCACTGGCACCGACCGCGTAGAACACCGCGTCGAAATGCTCCGCGAGTTCGGCCGGGGTGATCTGGTCGGCGCCGTCCCCGATGGTCACGTTGGTCAGCATCGTGACGCGCGGGTCGCGGTAAAGCAGGTCGAACCCGCGGAGCACGCCCTTGGTGCCCGGGTGGTCCGGGGCGACGCCGGCGCGCACGAGCCCACCGGGAGTGGGGAGTTTGTCGATGACGGTGACCTGCGCCTCGGTGCGGTCGAGCAGCGTGCGCAGGGCGTACCCGCCGGAGGGACCCGTTCCGACCAGCGCGACCCGAAGTCCCGCAGGCAGTTTCGGCACGTCCGGATAAGTGATCGACGACGCGGAGTCGTCACCGATGGGCGCCCATCCCGAGCGAACCTCCGGGTTGGTCTTGTAGTAGTCCGCGTTGATGTCGATGAAGACCTTGTCGCGGGTGCCGAGTTTGTCCGCCGGATAGATGGCGTCGACGGGGCAGGCATCGGCGCATGCGCCGCAGTCGATGCACGCCTCGGGGTCGATGTGCAGGATGTCGGAGCTGCCGAAGCCGCGCTCCTCGGGTGTCGGATGGATGCAGTTGACCGGGCACACGGCGACGCATGCTGCGTCACTGCAACACGATTGGGTGATGACGAACATCAGAGCATGTGCGCTTTCCGGTAGTACCGCATGGCGGGCTTGGTCAACAGTCCGACCTCGTCGAGGAATTCCATGAGGTGCGCGCAGCTGCTGCGGATCATCGAGTGGAAGTGCGAGTTGCTGCGCATCTCTCGGACCGCGCGGTCGACGTCGAGCCCGGCGTCGGCAAAGGCCTTGGGCTGCACCAGACTCGTCACGATGAAGTAGGCACCGACGGCGACCGCGAACGCACTGAACTGGCGGCGCGCCCAGCTGACGCCCTCCAGCGAGTCACGCACCTCTTCGCGCGCGAACTTCATGTGGCGCGATTCCTCGAGCACATGGATCTCGTTGACCGTGCGGATGAAGTCGAGCACGCGGTCGTCGCGCATGCAGCCGCGCTGAAAGACGTCCAGGACCTCTTCGGCGACCAGGATGCCGGCGTAGGCGACCTCGTTCTTCGCGGTCTGCATGAAGATCTTGCCGAGGCGCGAGACCTTCTTCGACGGATGGTAGGAGGCGCCGACCATCTTCTCCGACGCCTTGGCGAACATCAGCGAGTGCCGGCACTCGTCGGCGACCTCGGTGAGCGCGAACTGGAACTCCGAACCGTGGTAGTCGCCGAGGTACTGGTCGCGGATGACCATCTCCTGCAGGATCATCTCGAACCAGATCCCGATGTTCATGATCGAGGCGAACTCGTGGCGCGTCACCGAGATCCGCTGTTCCTCGGTGAGCTCGTCCCAGTACGCGGTCCCGTACAGCGACGACCATTCCG
This sequence comes from Gordonia sp. NPDC127522, assembly GCF_042672305.1. Taxonomy (NCBI): domain Bacteria; kingdom Bacillati; phylum Actinomycetota; class Actinomycetes; order Mycobacteriales; family Gordoniaceae; genus Gordonia; species Gordonia sp. NPDC127522. The sequence goes on along the minus strand of NZ_JBHXVK010000011.1, from coordinate 16,129 downwards.
GACTGCACCCGTACTTGGTGGGGTCCATTGGTTTCGACCAGTCGATCTCGGTCATCGCGTTGCGCGACAGCCGGGCGGCCGACGCCAACAGCCGCGCCGAGACCTCTTCGGTGCCCTGGTCCCGGAGACTGATGACATTCTCGGATCGTTCCATCGCGGCGGTCATGGAGAACTCGCTTCCCGGTCGTCGTCGATCGTGACAATGATCGATGTAATGACAATGCGTGTTGTCAAGATAGCACCGCCGTGTGACCGAGTAAACGAATCGACGAATATACTCACCGGTAAGTTCAGCGCCGAGGATCGTCCTCGCAGGTCAGCGGCGTCGAAGCCGTCCGTTCAGTTGCAAGGAGTTCTCCATGCCCTCCATCTTCATCACCGGCGGCGCTGCCGGAATCGGTCTCGCCACCGCGGAGCGTTTCGGCCGCGACGGGTGGACAGTCGGCGTCTACGACGTCGATGCCGACGCGCTGGCGAAGGTGAAGGCCGACCATCCCGACTTCATCACCGGCACCCTCGACGTCCGCGAGCCGGAGCAGTGGGCCGAAGCTCTCGCCGAGTTCACCTCGCACACCGGCGGCACACTCGACGTCCTCGACAACAATGCCGGCATCCTCCACGAGGGCCAGATCGACCACATCACGCCGGACCAGATCAAGCGGCAGATCGACATCGACGCCCTCGGCGTCGCACTCGGCGCCCAGGCCGCATACCCGTACCTGAAGAAGACGCCGGGCGCGCACCTGGTGAACATCGGATCGGCGTCGGCGATCTACGGCCAGCCCGGCATCGCGGTCTACTCGGCGACGAAGTTCTTCGTCGCGGGCCTGACCGAGGCGCTCGAACTGGAATGGGAGCACGACGACATCCGCGTCGTCAGCATCTGGCCCCTGTGGGCGAAGACCGCCCTCGCCACCGGCGGCGCCAAGTCGACGAAGACCCTGGGCATCCGGATCACTCCCGAACAGGTCGCCGAGAAGATCTGGGAGTCGGTGCACCCGACCCGTCAGGACAAACTGCTCCACCGCACCAGCTACTCCGTCGGCGCGCAGACCCTGTTCCTGCAGAACGCCGCCAAGTTCATCCCGAACTTCCTGAACCGGGCAGTCAACAAGTACATCGCGCAGTAGTCCACCCCCACTCGCAAACCCACCCCTTTTGCGTGAACCCAACACTCTCGAACCAGGTGGGTCTACGGAGAAGGGGTGGGTTTGTCGGAAGGTGGGTCCGGACGGCGCATTCGTGCGTCTGATTCGTATGGACCTACCCACCGACCCGCATGGCCTGATTCTCCGCAAAGAAACCGCCGGCACCCACATCAGTGATGAACAGTTGCAGCACATGGTCGGCAACAAGACCCTCGTGCGGCTCTGGCCGGGCGCGTTGGCCGACTTCACCGCGGTCAGCGAACTCCAGGCAGTCGAGAAGCACCGCTTGACCGTCATTGCTGCGGCAAGGGCTGGACGACCCGGTCGGATCTTCAGTCACACTTCGTCAGCTGCCATGCATAGGTTGCCGATGCTGTGGCCCGACCTGTCGCAGGTCCATGTGACGTCGCCGAAAGTCGGAAAACGGGCCAAGCACATCGTCAGACATCAGGCCACCGTCAAGCCGCAGGACATCGACGTCATCGACGGGGTCACGGTGACATCCATCGAGCGCACGGCATGTGATGTCGCCCGACTGGGAACCAACCGGCAGGCCCTCGCGGTGCTCGACGCCGCGCTTCGACGTGACGCCGATCCGGACCGAATGAGACAGATCCTCGACTCGTGCCGAGGATTCAAGGGGGTCGAGATGCTCCGCCGCGCGCTGGCACACGCGAACGCATTGTCGGAGAGCATCGGCGAATCCCTCAGTCGCGCAGTCATGCTCGAGTTCCCCGACCTGCCGATCCCACGACAGCAGGTCAAGATCTTCGACGACCACGGCGTGTTCATCGCTCGCGTCGACTTCCTGCTGGCGAACAGGGTGATAGGCGAATTCGACGGCATGATCAAGTACAGCGGCGGCCTCGGCGACGAGCCCGCGTGGCAGACGGTGGTCGAAGAGAAGACGCGTGAGGACAGGCTGCGCGCGCAGGGGTACGCCCTCGTGCGGTGGACATGGCCGGACCTCGCCGACAAGGCGCGCTTCTAGGCGCAGATCACGAAGGCGCTTCGACTCGGCGGCGTCGAGTGACCCGCAAACCCACCCCTTTTCCGTAGATCCACCGCGCTCGGACCGGGTGGGTTCACGGAGAACGGGTGGGTTTGCAGCAAGGTCAGCGTCGTGCGGTCGGGAGCCGCACCGCGAACCGAAGGCTCACCAGGCGGAGCGCGGTCGCGAGGACCGATCCGACGACGAGCCAGATCCAGTGCGCCGCCGAGGTGTACGTCGCGCCGACCGCGACGATGGCGGCACCGAGTACCGCGGGTACGGCGTAGAGGTCGGCGGGTGTGAGGAGGAGCGGGATCTCATTCGAGATCACGTCGCGGAGCATGCCGCCACCCACCGCGGTGAGGAGCCCGACGGTCGTCGCGGCGAACGGGCTCGCCCCGACGTCGAGGGCGATGCTCGCACCCGTGGCGGCGAAGAGCCCCATCCCGAATGCGTCGAGCACGAGTATCGACCGGTGCAGTGCCGTGAAGGCGGGATGGAAGAAGAAGACGACGAGGCCGGCGACGGTCGCGGTGACGATGGGACCCCACCCGTTGATCGACGCGGGCGGGGTGATCCCCAGCAGGACGTCGCGTAATACGCCGCCGCCGACCCCGGTGAGCACGCCGACGGTGATGATCCCCCACATGTCGAAGTCCTTGCGGACCCCGAGCATCGCCCCCGACGCCGCGAACACCGCGATACCCGCGAAGTTGAGCACATCGAGCACCACGAGATCACCTCGCTATCCAGGGACAGGCCGGTCGGTCAGCACGCGAATGACCGCCCCGGGCGAACCAGGGGCGGTCATCGGTATGACAGTGCGGCGCCGATACGGCGACCGAACGAGGCTAGCGACGATCCAGGTCGATGAGGCCGGCGCGAGCCGCCTTGACCAGTCGACGCGGAATCCGCACGGGGACGCCGTTCACCTTCTCTTCTTGCAGTGCGGGGTTTTCCGCCTTCCACTGCGAACGACGGCTACGGGTGTTCGCCCGCGACATCCGGCGCTTCGGTACAGCCATGGTTGAGCCCTTCTCCTACTGTGGTCTGCGTGGCCGGTGGTGACGTCTGGCATCACTGGATCGGCCCCATCAGTGCACCCCTCGACCCGGCGCGGCCGCGGCACACAACCCGACCAGACTACCTGGCGAGGACGCCCGATTCCAAAATGGCCGATCCGCACGCGCCCGGGGTCGCCTGCTTCAGAGGTAGCCCCACGGCGATCGGAGGTCGGTCAACGCAATGGCCACCCAGTATGCAACCCACACGACGATGATGAACGCCCCGATGATGACCGCGGTGAGCGCCACCCCATCGCCGGTCTGCCTGCCACCCGACGCCGCGATCTGTTTCCGCGCGACGATGCCGAGCACCAGCCCGACGAGGCCGCCGACCCCGACGCACAGGAGACCCAGCAGGGAGGCCACCAGCGCGGCCACGGCCAATTTGTTGGTCGACGGGCCGTCGGCGTCGACGTGCCGGCCGTCTTCGGCGCGGGACTCGGCGGACGCCGATTCCGGGGATCGGGCATCGCCGGGCGGGGCGAACGGTTGCCCGGGCCGACCCGGGGGCGGACCCTGCTGGGGCGGACCGTACCCCGGCGGGGGGCCGTATCCCGGCCGGCCGGGGCCGGGTTGCCCCTGACCCGGTGGTCCGTAACCTTGCGGCTGTCCGTAGCCCTGCTGCTGACCGAATCCCGGCCGGGGAGGTGGTGGGGCTTGTCTCGGTGGCGTTCCCGCTGGGGACCGCGTCGAGATCACGCGCGTGGCGTCGTAACCGGACGGGGCCGGGCCACCCGGACCCGGGCCGCCGGGGCCACCGGGCGCGGGTGGCGGCGGAACCGGCTGTGCAGCGGACGGATTCGACGGTCCACCGGTGCGGATGACCCGGGTGACACCGTCGGCCGGACTGTGCGACTCGGGGATCTCCGTGTCATCCGGTCCGGCCCCGGGGGTCGAGGTCACCGGCACCGAGTCCGGCACCGCCTCGGGGACCGCCGCTTTCTGGGTCGGTTCCCACGGCGACGGGTCGGTTGCCGAGGTTTCCGAAGGTGGGCCGGATGGTGGGGATTGCGGTGCCTGGGCCGGATCCGTCGGATCGCTACCCCCGGTCGGAGTGGTCATCGGATGCCTTTCACAAGCTGTGCCGCAGCGGGAAAACGCGGGGAGATGCGTGCACGACCAACCGGCCGTGCATCAGGCTCAGCTTAGTGAGAAAGGGCTCCGAACTGGGCCGTAGTCGAAGAACATGACCCCGGATCGGCCCGATATTCGTTCAGTAGTAGTAGGTGGAGGAGCTCGTGTCGCCTGCGACTATCAGGACGATGAACAGAACGGTCCACACCACGCCACCGACGATGGCGAGCGCGCCGGTGATGATCCCGGCCAAGCCCATCCCCGAACCACTCTGCGTGCCACCGGACTGTTCGATGTCCCGTCGCGCCATGAACCCCAGCACGACGGCCGCGATGCCGACCGGTATCGACAGGAAGAACGAGAAGAACAAGCAGGCGATCAGCGAGACGACGCCGACGATGCCACAGATGAGCGCCGCGATCGCCTTGCCGTTGGTCTTCTGCGGCGGCGCGTATCCGTAACCGCCGCCGTAGGGCGCCGCGCTGTAGGGGTTCTGCGACCCGTACGCGCCGCCGTACGCCGGCGCCTGGTAGGGATCGTTGACCTGACCGTAGGACGCACCCGGCGGCTGTGCGTAGGGATCCTGGCTCGGCGTCCCGTAGCCCTGGTTGCCGGCCGGCGATCCGTACGGACTCTGGCCGTACTGCTCCTGACCGTACGGGTTCTGACCGTAGGCGTTCTGGCCGTAGGGGTCCGACGACGGACCCGGCTGGTAGGTCTGGCCGTATTCGGTCGGCGCGTACTCCGGTGCGGCACCCTGGCCCTGGTCACCCTTGGAGAGGTCGGGACCCGAGTTGCCCGAGGATCCCGAGCTCGGCACCGTACCCCAGTCGTCCTGGCCCTGGCCCGAGCCCTGTCCCGGTGGATAACTCACGCACAACCCCCATGTAGATCCGACACGATGTGTTCACCAGCCTAACGATTAGACTCAACCGGTGTCTGGCGTCATCTCCGGCTTCACGGTGATCTTCATTGTAGTCGGGGTGGGATATCTCCTCGGGCGCACGCGTGTCATCGGCGACCACGCCCACGAAGTCCTCTCCCGCCTGGTGTTCTTCGTCTTCACCCCGGCGCTGCTGTTCCATTCCATGGTCACCTCCGATCTGTCGGTCGTCTTCTCCTCGACGCTGGTGATCGCGGGCGGCAGCGCGTTTCTGATCGGTGCGGTGTACGTCGTCGTCGCCAAACTGTGGTTTCGACGCGCGGTTCCCGAACTCGTGATCGGCGGCCTGTCGTCGTCGTATGTCAACAGCGTCAATCTGGGTCTTCCGATCGCGATCTTCGTTCTCGACGACGCGTCGTTCATCGCACCGCTGCTGCTGTTCCAGATCCTGATCTACTCACCGATCGCGTTGCTCGCGCTGGATCTCACCGCGCTGGACCGGGATTCGGGGCGATCGCTGCTGCGGGACTCGCTCGTCGCCCCGATCACCAATCCGATCGTCGTCGGCGGACTCGCCGGTCTGTCGGTCTCGCTGATCGGTTGGACCCCGCCCGCGGCCCTGATGTCTCCGCTGAAGATGCTCGGTGACGCCTCCGTGCCGGCGGCGCTGCTGGCATTCGGCTTGTCGCTCACCGGCGTCGCGGTGTTCAAGAAGGGTGCGAGCCCCCGCCGCGACATCGCACTGGCAAGCGTGCTGAAGATGATCGTCATGCCGCTGGCCGTCTACGCCATCGCCCGTTGGGGATTCGGGCAGACCGGCGAGGCGTTGTTCGCGCAAGTGGTCATCGCGGCGTTGCCGACCGCACAGAATGTCCTGGTGTACGCGACCCGCTACCGGCGCGGTCAGATCCTCGCCCGGGACACGGCACTGATCACGACGCTCACGTCGATACCCACCATCATGATCATCGCCCTGCTGCTCGCCTGAACTCGTCAGGCGTCGGGCTCGTCCCGGGGCACATACTTGACGTCGACGCCGCCCATCAGAGCCAGTCCGGTCACCCGTACCACCGGTGCGCCGGGCCGGGACGCCTTCTGCGACCGGCCGCTGAATCCGCCCATGATGCCCAGTCCCCCGATCTCGACGGTCACTCCGTCGGGCATCTTGATCTCGACCCCGCCCATGATCGCCACGCACTGAACCGTCAGCACCGGCGCGGTGAACTCCACCTCGCGAAGGTCCAGTTCGACCCCGCCCATGATGGCGGTGGCGGTGAGTTGATCGGCGACCACCGCCGTCCCGGACAGCTCGCTCCCGGACATGATGGCCAACCGGTGGCGGACGGCCGTGTCCGCGCTGCCGCCCGTCACCCGCGGGCCCGGGGACAGGCTGGCCGCAGGCATCGCGACGCCGAGCTGTGCCACCGGGAGATCGTCGGTCAGGGCGTCAAGGTCACCAAAGGTCTTGGCGAGGACCGCTTTCCCGGCTCGCTCCTCGTACTCGACCGGAGACAGGCTGCCGTGCGCCATGGCGGCGGAGAGGATCTCGTGGACCAGTTCGCGGTCCGCATCCGCGGCGCGGAGTCGGGCACGACGGTCGTCGGGCATCGGTGAATCGCCGGGTTGGGTCACGTCTGGAAACCCTAGTTGCCCGAGTCCGGCACGACCACCCTGATCTTTCCCCGGAGACGACCCCGAGGAGTCGTCGGGCCGGTGCCTCGCACCGACGACCCCTCCGGCCAACTGCCCGACGAAAGGCCCGCCCGAGCGGCATAATCCAACACGTCCGGGCGGGACGGCCGACCGGCGTACATCGGAGGCGAAGATGAGTCAGCCCTACGATCCGGGCCAGTCCCCGTACGGTCAGCCGAACCATCAGCAGTCGCCCTTCCCCGGCAGCGGTCACCCGCCATCGGGCGGCTATGGACAACCCGCGTACCCGGGCTACCCGCCACCCCCCGCCCCGCGCAAGGACCGCGCCGGGATGCGACGGTGGGGCAAGATCCTGACCCTGCTCGGTGTGCTGATCCTGGTCCTGTCGGTCACCGTCGGGGTGGTCATGGCGATCGCCGGTATCGGGAACGTGGCCGACAAGGCGTTCGAGGTCAACCCCACCGCCGAGCAGTACTACGACGCCGGTGACGAGTTCCAGCTGTTCAGCAGCAGCACGAACGGCGTACCCGCCTGCGAGATCACCGGTCCCGCTGCGCTGGCGTCGGGTACCAACTCGACGACCGAGTTCACCTTCGACGGTTCCGGGGTCGAATCGTTCGATTCGTTCGAGGTCGTGGAATCCGGCACCTACTCGTTCCAGTGCGATTCGCCGGCCGTCGTCGCATCCATCGACGCGTCCGGCATCCTCAGCGGTGTCGGCGGCGTGCTGCTCGCAGTCGTCGGCGGTGGATTCGGCGGCCTGCTCGCACTGGTGGGCATCGTGCTCTGGATCATCGCCGGCCGAAAGCCGAAGACCGTCTGACATTCTCGCGTCGACACATTCGCACCGACGTCGCCGCGGCGCTCATCGACGGGGCCTCGATCAGCCGCGCCGGCGTCCCTTCCGGGCCCGCAGATAGTCGCCGACCACGGCGGCGCCGAGACCGTCGACGTCCGGCGCCACCACGCGTCCGCCGATCCGGCGGGCGATCTGATCCATGAAATGGGCCAGCCCGGGATCCTCGCCGAGACGGAAGAACGTGACCTGGGCGCCGATTCGCGCGACATGGTCGAGTTCCCGAACCGTCAGCGCGATGGTCTGCGGGTGCGGCGGATAGAAGAAGAACGGTTCCCCACTCGGATCGAGATGCGCGGTCGGCTCTCCGTCGGTGACCACCAGGACCACCGGCTGCGCATTCGGGAACCGCCGGAGGTGTCGCTGGGCGAGCAACAGTGCGTGATGCAGGTTGGTCCCCTGCTCCATCCGCGGTTGCAGACCGGTCAGCTCCGCGATGTCGATCGACCGCGCATACCTTCCGAACGCGATGAGGTGGAGTTCGTCGCTGCGGAAGCGCGTCGAGATCAGATGATTCAGGGCGATCGCGGTGCGCTTCATGGGCGTCCACCGGCCCTCCATCTCCATCGAGAAGGACGTGTCCACGAGCAGGACCACCGCTGCCTGCGTACGACTCTCGGTCTCCGAGACCTCGACGTCGCGGACGTCGATACGCACTCCCGATCGCGCCATCTCCGACGTCGCCAGCGACGGTTCGTGGGTCTCGGACACGGTGCGCAGCACCGCATTCGACACGGTCCGGGTGACGTCCCAGGGGTCGGTGTCGCCGAATTCCCACTCCCGGGAAGCGCCGGTCGGCTCGCCGAGCAGTCCGGTCTGGCGCGTCTGGCGATCGCCCCGGCGGCCCGACAGCTGCTCGGCGATGTCGCGGAAGATCGACTGACCGAGCTGGCGCATCGCCTTCGGGCTCAGCCGGAGCTGACCGTCTGCGGTGCGGTCGAAGAAACCCTGCTCGGACAGCGCCTTCTCGAGCTCGGCCAGCATTCTCGCGTCGACCGCCGCGTCGTCGCCGAGCTGCCGGGCGAGCGCGTCGAGATCGATGTCGTCCATCTGCGCGCCGGCATACTGCTGTGACAGCTGCTCGGAGAGCGCCTCCAGTTCGGAGATGTCGCGTAGTGCCGCGGCCCCCTCGCCCAGTCCCATCGGCTGGTCGCCGGAGAACGACTGCGCGTCGTCCCAGTCGAGACCGGGCCGGGCCGCCCGGAGCTGCGAATCCATCTGCGCCAGTTGATTCATGAGGTCCGGCGATCCGAATGCCTGCTGCGTCAGCTGGTCGAGCTCGGCCCGCTGCTCGGGGGTCAGCGAGTTGTAGAACTGCTGTGCCGCGGCCGCGCGCTGGGCGAGGGAATCGATGAGTTCTTCGGTGTTGCGCGGGTTCTCCGGGAAGAACTCACCGTGCTTGGCCATGAACTCGTCGAATGCCTCGGTGGTGTCCTCGCCCCGGTTGTGCGCGGCGAGGAGCTCGTTGAGGTCGCCGAGCATCTCCGAGATCCGTTGCCGATCCTGCTCGTTCGCCCCCTCGAGCGCTTCCTTCATGCCGGCGAAGCGCTGGTCGAGCAATTCCCGGCCGAGCAGGTCCTTGATCTTGCCGTAGTCCTCACGCGCCTGCGGACTGCGCCAGTTGTACTCCGACAGCTCTTCGACGGCCTGGGCGGTCGACGGCGGCAGACTCCCGATCTGCATCTCGGCGAAGCGGGCGTCGTCGTCGAGATCACGGGCGAGTTGCTTGCGCTCCTCGAGTACCGCACGGTCGAGGAGTTCACGGATCTCGGCGAAGGTGCCGTCGAGGTTGCGCTTCTTCAGCAGTTCCTGCCGGCGACGGTTGATCTGCTCGCGCAACTTGTCGAGTCCGCGCATGTTCGGCGTCCCGCGACGCAGCAGTTCTCGGAGCGCCCGCTGCGGCGACACGCCGGCCATGACATCGTCGCCGATCGTCTCCAACGCCTCCCGCAGATCGACCGGCGGCGCGAGCGGATCGGGGCCGCCGCTGTACCGCTGGTAGCGCGAACGGTGAAAGCTCTTGCGCGCCATGTGTTCTCCTCGTTTCGTCACGAACCCTTCGTGGCTCGTCGCTAACGCTCCTCGCACCTCAGGGAGCAAAGGCGGTTCCTGCACTCTCGCTCTCGCAGCGAGCCCTGCTCCCTGAGGTGCGAGCGAAGCGAGCCACGAAGGGTGCCGCTCACCCGTAGATCGTCTGCCCGGTCTCGTCGGCCTCCTTGCCGATCCGTCGGGCGAGGAAGAGTCCCTCGAGCGCGAGCTCGACCGCGCTGGCACGCTCCCCGTCCGAGTCCGCCTCGAGGCGCTCGGCGATCTGGTCCAGAACGCCGGAGGTGGTGTCCGGCGACGGGATGGAACCCAGCAGGTCGTCGGCACGCACCCGGTCGCCGGTGACCACCGGCTCGCCGTTCTCGAGGGCGGCGACGAGCGGCGCCATGTCGACGCCGCCGAGGTGGGCCCGCACCGCGTCGGCGATGGACTTGCGCATCAGGTGCTCGAGGATCTCGAGTTCCCGGCCCTCTTCGCCGGACTCGAACTCGATCTTGCCGCGCAGCACCTCGATCACCGACTCGAGATCGACCACGCGTGCCACCGCCTGGTCCTCGCCCGTCACCGTCGCCCGGTGAAGCGCCGCGGCCGCAACGGTTTCGGCACCGGCGATGGAGAAGCGGGCGGAGACTCCCGATCGCTGGTCGATCGACGGATGGTCACGGGCGTAGCGGGTGAACCGCGCCAGGATCTCGGTGATGAACGTCGGGACGCTGGCCGTCAGATCCGCCTCCTGCTCGATCACCGACACCTCGTCGTCGAGCTCGAGCGGGTAGTGCGTCCGGATCTCGGCGCCGAAGCGGTCCTTGAGCGGGGTGATGATCCGGCCGCGGTTGGTGTAGTCCTCCGGGTTGGCACTGGCCATCACCAGGACGTCGAGCGGCAATCTCAGGGTGTAGCCGCGGACCTGGATGTCGCGCTCCTCCATCACGTTCAGCATCGACACCTGGATCCGCTCGGCGAGATCGGGCAGCTCGTTGATGGCCACGATGCCGCGGTGCGAGCGCGGGATGAGCCCGAAGTGGATCGTCTCCGGGTCGCCGAGACTGCGTCCCTCGGCGACCTTCATCGGGTCGATGTCACCGACGAGGTCGGCCACGGAGGTGTCCGGCGTGGCCAGCTTCTCGCTGTAGCGCTGCGAACGGTGACGCCACTCGATCGGCAGATCGTCGAGCAGGTTGGCGGCCTTTCGGATCGACCCGGGGGTGATGGGTTCGTAGGGATGCTCGGCCAGCTCGGAACCCGCGATGACCGGCGTCCACTCGTCGAGGAGCCCGACGAGGGTGCGCAGGATGCGGGTCTTGCCCTGGCCGCGCTCGCCGAGCATGACGACGTCGTGGCCGGCGATCAGCGCCCGTTCCAACTGCGGGATGACCGTCGCCTCGAAGCCCACGATGCCCGGCCAGGGGTCGCGTCCCTCGCGGAGTGCGGACAGCAGGTTGTTGCGGATCTCGTCGCGCACACTGCGCTGCACGTGACCGCTGGCACGCAGTTCACCCAGGGTTCGGGGTGACGGATGCCGGGTTTCGGTCGACTGGGAGCCATGCGTGGTGAAGTTGTCCTCTGGCACCTCATCGAGGCTACTCCGCGTTGTCGAGCGCGTGCTCGTCATCACTCCTCGTCGCCGGCGTCCATCGCGGGTCCCGGCCGATGAATCCCATGAGGCGACTCACCGGGTCGGCATCGGCATCCACCTCGACCTTCGGACCGTACTGACCCGAACTGCGGAGGATGTCGTCGATGGACGCCATGCCCTCGAGCAGTTGTCCGGCGAATCCGGGGTCGAGGTCGGGGGTGACGCCCTGCGATCGGGCGAGATCCCACGTGTGCATGTACGCGTCGGCGGTGTAGAACCGGTCGATCGCCTCGACGAGTCGATGCTCGCCCGCCATCGGGTGGGTGAACGTGTCCTCGGCGGCCGGCCCGTCGAGGAGTGCCTGCACCGAGGCGGCGTGCTGTGACCACGCCCCGGCCGGGTCGTCGGCGACAGCGGGGCCCGCGGGCAGAGTCACCCCACCGGCGGCGAGGAAGCCGGTGAACCAGTCGACGAGGTGGGCGACGACGTCGCGCGCCACCCACCCGTCGACCGGCGTCGGCGCCTCCCAGTCGCGGACGTCGGCGATGGCCTCCGCGAAGTCGGACGCCACCTCACGGTGCCGGCCGGACGCGTCGAGTGCGGACAGAGTTACGTCGGCCACGGTCAGATCGCGCCCTCGGTGAGCATGCGGTCGAGTGCGGCGTATCCCTCGTTCACGCCGACCTCCATGCCCGAGGCGAGCCAACCGTCGCGCGCTTCGAAGCTGTCGCACAGGGATTGGGCGTGGAGCCGCGTTGTGCCGTCGCCCAGATCCTCGAACCACAGGGTCTCCAGCGACACCGCATCGGGCATGCCGAGGAAGGTGAACGTCTGCACGATCTTGTCCTCGCCCACGGTGTGGAAGCACCCGCGGAATCCGAACTCCTGCCCCTCGTGGGTGGAGACATAGCTCCAACTGCCGCCGTCGCGGACGTCCCAGTCGATGATCCGGCTGCTGATCGCGTCCGGTCCGATCCACCGGACGAAGAGTTCGGGGTCGGTGTGGGCTTTCATCAGTTGCGCGGGCGTCCCGCGGAAGTCGCGGGTGATGCGGATGAGGGGCACCTCTTTGTCGGCCTCGATGGCGGCCTCGGGATAGCGGGTCTGCGTTGCGGTCATGACACCTTTCCTTCCTTGTGGGGTGGTTGTTCGACCTCGGGGTCCGACACCGTCGGATGCTGGGCCTCGGGGCCGTCGTTCATCGCGGCGAGCAACGCGTCGAGGCGCTGGTAGCGCTCCTCCGCCCGCTTCCGATACCGCTCGATCCATTTGGTCATGAGGTCGAACACCTCTGCTTCCAGATGGACCGGGCGGGTCTGGGCCTCCCGGGTTCGGGTCACCAGACCGGCGTCCTGCAACACCTTCAGATGCTTCGAGACGGCCTGGATGCTGACGTCGTACGGTTCGGCGAGCTGACTGACCGTCGCATCCGAGACCGCGAGCCGCGCAACCATGTCGCGCCGTGTCGGGTCCGCGAGTGCGGCGAACACCTTGGACAACTCGTCTGCCATCCGACCTCCTCAACCGTTTGGTTGAATACGATGGTGCGCCGGACCGACGACGTTGTCAACCCCCCGGTTGAATAAGCAGGTCCGGTTAAGCGCGGTGCAAGACGAACCGAGGGGGCATACGAGAACTCCCACCGCCGGCCGGGTGGCCGATGGTGGGAGTTCGGGATCGTCGGGAGGCCGCGGTCAGGCCGGCCCGATGGGCGCCTCGCCGCGCAGGGTGATCCGGTGCATCACCCGGCGGGCGTCGCCGTAGTCACGGTTCGCGTAGTGCAGCGTGTTCCGGTTGTCCCAGAGCACGAGATCGCCGAGACGCCAGCGGTGGCGGACGATGTGTTCGGGCTTCGTGATGTGCGCGTAGAGCAGGTCGAGGATGCCACGGCTCTCCGCCTCGGAGACGCCGTCGATGTGCGAGGTGAAACCGGGATTGACGAACAACGACTTCCGGCCCGTCTCGGGATGGATGCGCACCACCGGATGGGTGACCGGCACCAGCTCGGTGACCTCCTCACCGTCCCAGGTGTTGCCGCGGCCGTTGCGTCGTTGCTCGAGGTAGTACCCGAATTCGCGGTTGCCGTCGTGTACCGCGCTGAGTCCGTCGATCATCCGCCGGACCGGTTCCGACAGTGACTGGTACGCGAGCTCGGCGTCCGCCCAGTTGGTGTCACCGCCGTTGCGCGGCAACACAACCGGACGCAGAATCGAGCCCATCGGCGGACGCGGCATGAAGGTGACGTCGGTGTGCCACACGTCGGCGAAGCCGTTGTCGGCGCTGTCGAGCGAGTAGACCTCGCCGGGGACGTCGCCGCTGTTCCACACCGGATGCCCGAAGGTCAGGTCTCCCAGCCGGTTTCCGAACCGGATGTGCGCCTCGTCGTCGAGGTGCTGATCGCGCAGGACGATGACCTTGTAGTCGATCAGCGCCCGGCGCAGCGCGGACACCTGGGCGTCGGTGGCGGACGCGACGTCGACACCGCGGATCTCGGCACCGAAACTCGGGCCGAACTCGTCGATGTCGAATTCGACTCCGCCGGAGATGCTTCCGGCGTCAGGACGGTGCGTGGTGGCGACGGGGCGAGAGGTGGTGGTCATGAGGATCGTTCTCCAGGTCGATGCAGGCTGGGGTCGGAGCGGGGTGCGCCGGCGGCGAACCGTGATGCGATCCGTCCCCCCAGTTCATCGAGTGGAGGGTGCCCTGGTGTCCGCTGATCGAGCCGAACGCGCCTCGCGTATTTCCGCTGGTTGAGCCGGCGACGAGCCGAGTCGAAGCCACTGCGGTGGCGGGCGACGCTGGAACGGAGGACACCCCCACTTTCTAACCGGCCGCCGCGCCACCGCACAGGGTTGAGCCCACGCTGAGGAAAAGGCCGGCCACTCATGCGACCGCGACATCCTTCACCTCAGCATCTTTCGCGGCGCGTCATGTACAGGTGTCCCCACCAGTAGTAGTCGGCATAGCCGCGGATGCCGTCGTGCGTGGTGGACATGTCGACGAAGGCCTGCCACACGGTGCCCAGACGCGGCACGAAGGTCTCACTCCAGATCCCGCTGACGGCGACGACCTGCCACACCGCGGCGAACACCACCACCGAGAGCAATGGGAGTCCCACCCGGGTCAACAGTGATCGCGCGCGAGACGAACCGCCGGGCGACGTGCGCTCCGCCCCACCACCCGCTTCGTCCGGGGTGATGTCCACAAACAAGGTCACCGTGCATGTCTAGACATCGCGAACCCCCGCGACCAGAGTTTCCCTCTCCGCGAGGAAAACTCCCGCCGGATGCAAACGGATCCGGGGCGATGTGCTTGTGGCGTGGGGTTTCTCTGGTCGCGTCCGCGTGGGCCTTGCCTAGAACACGAACTGCGCGGTCACCTCGGCGACGCCGGCCAGCGCGGACTGGACGCGAGCGTGTAGAGCGAGTCCGGCGGCTGTCCATCCGGGTTCGTCGTCGAGGTCGGCGTCGTGTGAACGCGCGTTCCACACGTCGTTCCACTCGGTGAGCTCCGCTGCCAACTCGGGGTCGAGGCCCAGGCGCACTGGGTCGGCGGGGTAGTTCTCGGTGAAGTTCTCCCAGAGTGGTCCGGCGCTTCACTCGGGGAACATGCGGATGAGCCGCAGACCGTCGGGAAGCACCACCGGTCGTGACTCTGCGGAGCGGGAGGCAAGATATCGCAGTTGCATCTCGGCTCGCCCTGCCCGCTCGACCCGTGTACGAGCGGGCTCCCGATAGTCGTACCCCGACAGCCACATCAATCGCTCATGATCGGCTCGATCGTCGACGACAGCGAGCGACCACAACTTGTCCTGATCGGTGAAGAAGTAATCCGCGTCCGAGATCACCGTCGTCACATCACATCCGGAGTAGTCGAGGACCTCCGCGCGGTAACCGGCCCCGTCGTACTCGAAACCGAAGAGTCTCAAGCGTGTCTCGTCACCGGCGTCATCGCCACCCGACCGCGCTGTGTTGCTGTTCGTCATCTCTTCACACCCCCGATCGGTCAGGATCTCACATTTGCCCGGCCGCGCGGAGGGACAAACCCTTTGCGACCGAGGTGCGCGACAAGACGCCTCCGCGCCCTAGGCGCGGAAGCGTACGCAACGAGATGGTCCACGCTCCCTTCTCCAGAAGAATCACGGCCCACTCGCCCGCCCTGTTCCCGGAGGAGCGCCCGAAGCTCGGGGAGGGCGTCAGCCCTGCTCCCTGATCCGAAAGAACCGCAAAACCCCTGGTCCCTGAGGAGCGTCCGGAGCTTGCGGAGCGCGCTACCCCACCGCTCCCTGAGGAGCGCCCGGAGCTTGCGGAGGGCGCGTCACGAAGACATCCCAGGGGTGCAAGGTGTCAAGCGGCGAGGTTGGTGCGGTGGTTCCAGGCGGTGTGTTCGTTGTAGAGGGTGCGGTGGGCCAGGCAGCCGTGGAGGATGCCGACGAGCCGGTTGGCGACCGCACGCAAGGCTTGGGTGTGGGATTTCTTTTGGTCGCGGAGACTGTCGTAGTAGGCGCGGGCGCCGGGACTGCCGGTCAGCGCGCCTTGGGCCATGCACATGGCGGCGGCGTTGAGTCGGGTGTTGCGGATATGGCGGGCCAGCACGACGTGTCCTTTGCCGGAGGCGATGGTGCGTGGTGAGGTGCCGGCGTAGTTTCTGCGAGACTTGGCGGTGGCATAGCGTTCGGGGTCGTCCCCGAACTCGCCGAGCATCCGGGCGCCGGTGATGTCACCGACTCCGGGCATGGACAGGTGAATCACCCTAGGTTCTGTGCCGCCTCCAATATGGGCTGGTCCTCGGGGCCGAGGCCAGCGTAGTGAAGCGTTTCGAACTCGGTCGGGGGGATC